>CAZELM010000003.1:0-167829 GCA_964512995.1 uncultured bacterium | reverse complement strand
GGACTTAACCCAACATCTCACGACACGAGCTGACGACAGCCATGCAGCACCTGTGAAGGCTCTCCGTGAAGAGTCGGTCACCTTTCGGATTCCTACTACCAACATGTCAAACCCCGGTAAGGTTTTTCGCGTTGCATCGAATTAAACCACATACTCCACCGCTTGTGCGGGCCCCCGTCAATTCCTTTGAGTTTCAGTCTTGCAACCGTACTCCCCAGGCGGAGCACTTAATGCGTTAGCTACGGCACAGCAGGGGTCGATACCCGCTACACCTAGTGCTCATCGTTTACAGCATGGACTACCGGGGTATCTAATCCCGTTCGCTACCCACGCTTTCGCGCCTCAGCGTCAGTACTGGTCCAGAAAGCCGCCTTCGCCACTGGTGTTCCTCCTGATATCTACGCATTTCACCGCTACACCAGGAATTCCGCTTTCCTCTCCCAGCCTCAAGCCCTGCGGTTTCAAACGCAATTCCCAGGTTAAGCCTGGGGCTTTCACATCTGACCTACAGGACCGCCTACACGCCCTTTACGCCCAGTAATTCCGAACAACGCTTGCCCCCTCCGTATTACCGCGGCTGCTGGCACGGAGTTAGCCGGGGCTTATTCATGTGATACCGTCAAGTAAGTGAATTATTCGTTCACATACGTTTCTTCTCACATAAAAGGGTTTTACACTCAAACGAGCTTCATCACCCACACGGCATTGCTGGGTCAGGCTTTCGCCCATTGCCCAATATTCCCCACTGCTGCCTCCCGTAGGAGTCTGGACCGTGTCTAAGTTCCAGTGTGGCCGTACACCCTCTCAGGCCGGCTACCCATCGTCGCCTTGGTGGGCCATTACCCACACCAACTAGCTAATGAGACGCAAGCCTTTCCCTGGGCAGAAGCCATAAGCCTCCTTTTGATCCGTAGATATTATTTGGTATTAGCACCACTTTCGCGGCGTTATCCCACTCCCAGGGGTAAGTTCTTACGTGTTACTCACCCGTTCGCCACTTTACTAGCTCCCTTTGCAGGGAACATTCTCGTTCGACTTGCATGTGTTAAGCATGCCGCCAGCGTTTGTTCTGAGCCAGGATCAAACTCTCCAATTAAAAATGTAAAGTTGATCCTTGTATTATCGAAATTGACTTTAGTTTAATCTTTTCGCGATCTCACAAGGCTGATATTCATTGCATTCGCTTTGAACATGAGCGCGCTATTAATCTTTCAAAGAGTTTGAGATTCTCATCCGAGTTTCTCGTGTCGATCCGTTTCCCGCATCGACTCGGTGGACTATAGGGCGTTACCCCCACCGTGTCAACATTTTTTTTTAGGCTGCCTCGCTTCCTCAGTTTGCATTGGCCTATATATATAATATATATCTATATTTTATATGCGTCAAATCCACAATCCATTTACTTCGGTCATTCTAGTTCCCCATTCATTTTTTCTGTGTCTTTCACGCTTGCGCCCCGGTCATGTCTTTATTTTTTCCAGTCCGGTATCAAACCCCTCAGATGAGAAAAATTACGATTTTTTTTCTTGTCTACTGCATATTCGCAGTCATTTCGCTCCAATAACCTAATGTTTTCTCGAGTCAAGGTTATTTATCTTTCCATTCAGAACCTCGTTCATCCAATCATTCACCCGGAATCCCCGGCAGGCCGATCCTTCCGGAGATCATTGCGAGTTCTTATATTTTATACATGCAATTTCGGCCTCCGATGCGACACTCCCAATCAATCCGACACGCAAAAAAAGGACCAATACCATGGCATTCATCCGCACGGAAAGAATTTTGAGTCCCTCGGCGCGATTACCCGTTTTCCATTTTCATACGCATAGTTACATAGAATTTTTCTGATAATTTAATATAATTAAAGAATATTTTATTCATACTAAGTTATTACCGTTCATCCCCCGAGTTGACTCGCTATTATCTTTCAGTTACAGTGGTAACCTTTGCAAATAATATGCAAAGGCTCAACAAATACAGCGATTTGATCGAAATCCGGCAATAGTGTCCGGACATCGAAAATTTTTGCGAAAGGGGACCCAGCGAATGAATAAACCAGACAAAGGGAAACTCGAAATTAACCATGACGAATGCAAGGGATGCGGGTTATGTATCGAAGCATGCCCGAGTCACGTCATTCAGATCCGTCTCGATCTAATCAATAAACAAGGATACCATCCCGCCTCATACAGTGGTTCCGGATGCACAGCATGTGGCATTTGTTTTTATTCGTGTCCAGAGCCTGGAGCGATCAAAATTTTACGTCTTGTCAATTCGTAAGGAAGGAAGGAGTCATATATGGCAAAAGAACTCGTAAAAGGGAATGTTGCTATTGTAAAAGGCGCATTATTAGCGGGTTGTGAACTCTACTTTGGGTATCCCATTACACCTGCGAGCGAAATTGCAGAATATGCCAGCCTTTTATTCCCAAAACTTGGAAGAACATTCATCCAAGCAGAGAGTGAAGTAGCGGCGATCAATATGGTCTATGGTGCTGCGGGCGCTGGAGTTCGTTGTATGACAGCTTCTTCGGGACCCGGATTGAGCCTCAAGCAGGAAGGGATTTCATATTGTGCGGGAGCTGAGTTGCCCTGCCTCATCGCGGATATCATGCGGGGTGGTCCAGGATTGGGAAATATCGGACCAGAACAAAGCGATTACAATCAAATCGTAAAAGGTGGCGGACATGGAAACTACAGGGTTATTGTCCTCGCACCCAATAGTGGTCAGGAAATGTGCGATCTGACAATTAAAGGCTTCGCTCTCGCTGATAAATGGCGAACCCCCGTGATTCTACTCGCCGATGGTTACACCGGTCAGATGATGGAACAAGTCGATTTCCCAATGACTCCTCAGAAACCAAGCCGGAAACCATGGGCGGTGTATGCGGATAAAGAGTCCAGGAAAAACCTCATTACATCCATCTATCTCTCCCATTCCGATCTCGAAAAACACAATCAAAAATTACAGCAGAAATACGCCGCTATCGAAAAAGAAGAGACCATTTTTGAAACGCTTCATTGTGAAGGAGCTGACTTAGTCGTCATTTCTTACGGAATCTCCTCCCGGGTCTGCCGAAGCGCAGTGGAAATGGCTCGCGATAAGGGATTGAACGTCGGATTACTCCGGCCCATTACTCTTTTCCCCTTTCCTTCGCAGAAAATTGTGGATCTGGCAAACGAAACAAAACGATTCCTGGCCGTTGAATGCTCCAATGGTCAGATGGTTCAGGATGTTCGATTGGCTTTGAACGGAAAACGACCGGTTGAGTTTTATGGAAGAATGGGTGGCGAAGTCCCGTCATCAGAAGAAATTTTTCACGTTCTGACTCGGTTAGTGAATTAGGAGGACGTCATGGAATACACAACACATTTGGAAAAACCAAGATCGTTTTATGAACGATATGATCGCAAAGACGGGAACAAGGAAGTCACACACTATTGCCCGGGATGTGGACATGGCATCGTCCATAAATATATTGCTGAAGCACTTGATAAACTCGGCGTACAGGACCAGACGGTCATTATCAGTCCTGTGGGATGCTCGGTTTTTGCTTATTACTATTTTGATGTCGGTAATGAACAGGCTGCACACGGAAGAGCACCGGCATTAGCGACAGGCGTGAAACGAGCGCATCCGGAATCGATCGTGATCTCCTATCAAGGCGACGGTGATCTGGCAGCCATCGGAACGGCCGAAATCATTCATGCTGCCAATCGCGGCGAGAATATTACGGTGATCTTCATCAATAATGCGATTTATGGCATGACCGGCGGGCAAATGGCTCCCACAACCCTTGAAGGCCAAAAAACGACAACCTGCCCCACAGGCCGAAGCATCGCCAATGAAGGTCACCCAATTCGAGTTTCGGAACTTCTCGCCACACTCAAAGCTCCAGTCTATATCGAACGGGTGTCATTGCATGACGCCAAAAATCGAATCAAAGCCAGGAAAGCGATCTACAAAGCACTCGAAGCCCAAGTTCAAAAAAAAGGTTTTTCATTTGTTGAAATTCTGGCTCAATGCCCCACGGGATGGAAATTGGACGCTCCCACATCCCTGAAATGGATTGAAGAAAATATGATCCCCTATTTTGAATTGGGAGTTAAACGCGACATCGTAAGTGAATCCCCCCAATGGACTCCCCCGGAACGAATCTGGGACTCGGAAACAATCATCAAACAGTTGGGATTGGTCGAATTGGACATCCGGGCTCGCGCTGACCGGAATGCCATGAAACCCAACTATCGAAATCCCCGATTCAAAATCGCAGGTTTTGGCGGACAGGGTGTTCTGACACTGGGAATACTGCTTGCTGGTTGCGGTATGTTGGAAGATTACAATGTTGCATGGCTGCCATCGTATGGCCCGGAAATGCGTGGAGGAACCGCTCATTGCCACGTTACGATCAGTGAAAATCCGATTGGTTCCCCACTCGTCAGTCAGTCAACGGTCTGTATTGCCATGAACAAACCATCCCAGGTCAAATTCGAAAAGGAACTTGTCCCCGGCGGTCTGCTCATCCGAAATACTTCACTGATTGATATTCAACCCGAACGAACCGATATTGAAGTTCTGTCCATCCCGGCAACAGAAATTGCCACCCAACTCGGATCCCTTCAGATTCAGAACATGGTCATTTTAGGTGCGTATCTGGAGAAGACTGGGCTGGTCGATCCGCAAACTTTGACGATGGCACTCAAGGGTATGCTCAAAAAGGCATCTCTGCTCGAATTAAACGAAAAAGCAGTCATGGCTGGCCGTGATTTTGTCCGGAATCATTCCGCCATTCATTAACGACTTATCACCACTCATCTCCAAATTGTGAGCCAGTTTCACCCACCCAAGCTCGAACCCGGTCAAACAGTGGCCATACTCGCACCGGCGAGTCCCCCGGATCTGCAAGCTCTGATCATGGGGGACCGCCTTCTTCGCGACCTCGGTTTCAATGTCAAAATTGGCAAATATGTCAGGGAACGCACTGCGTATCTGGCAGGAACGGATCAGCAGCGAGCGGAAGATTTCAATGAAGCACTACGGGATCCATCCATCCGCGCAATATTTTGCGCTCGAGGGGGATATGGGTGTTCGCGAATTGTAAACGACCTGGATTACGATGCCGCACGACAGGATCCCAAAATCATTATCGGTTATAGTGATGTTACAACGTTGTTGCTGAGTTTCTGGAATCGTATCGGACTTGTTACCTTTCATGGACCGCTCATCGGGAGTGGCAATGTATCGCACTGGAGCTATCAGCAGATGTTTCGTCAGATTACGCAAACTGATATTCCCCGACCCTTGCCTCTCCCGGATGACATCCCGCATTTAAACACTCTTCGTCCCGGCAATGCCCATGGCATCTTTCTCGGAGGATGCCTCACGATTCTCTCAACCCTTCTCGGAACACCCGACTCACCAAATTTCACGAATTCATTGCTTCTGATTGAAGAAATCGGTGAGGCACCTTACCGAATTGACCGGTGCCTCTCCCATTTGAAGAATTCCGGCGCATTTGATGGTGTTTCCGGAGTAATGATCGGCCACTTCACACGATGCTTTCAGCGGCCTGAGGATTCGGAACCATCATTTACCATTCCCGAGATCATTTCAGAAATTCTGAGTGACTACGACTTTCCGATTGTGACGAATCTGCCGATTGGACATGGTCCTCATAATCTGACCCTCCCCATCGGATGCGCTTTCGTGATCGAAGGAACTGCGATTACCCAACTGGAATCCGGCGTTTCTTAGGAGCGATTGGCGTCATAGATCTTTAACGAATCCAATCCCTTCAGATTCTTTTTCAATGTGAAAATGCCAATTAAATTTGGTGATAATCAAATCGACAGGATACTCATAATCGGCAATCACCCAGATTCTGTCTTCTTCATAATCTGCTTTGAGTTCTTTTTCATTGATAGGAATTTTGAGTGTTTGAGCACGGTGCAGCACCTTATTCCATACACTTTGCACCAAGGTTGGATTCGCCTTGAAATTTTCCCGATCGTAATTCACTTCAATTTTGATGAAATGGGCAAGCTGAGCATATTTAAAATATGGAACACCGAGCTTCCAACCGAAAAAAGCCACACTGAAAAGAACGACGATGATGAGAATGGTCATTGCCGGGCTGTCTCCCCGCTGATTCCACATAGTGCATTGCTTGATTTTCATGTTCATTGTCCTCCTTCCTCCATTCGATCGATTTCCTGTATTAGACAGTCCTCAGAAACATATTTCACGTCAACAAACGGATACGATCAATGGCGCGTCTGATGGAGCATATATCCACCAGCCCCCATGACCCCTCCGAAACCATTCAGCATCGACAACTGGATATTCAGATCTCTGACCTGTTGGGGGAATGCATTTCGGCTCACTTCCGAACGAACGATCGGTTCCATTAATGGCCAGGCATTCGACAACCCACCGCTTAGCACTACCTGTGAGATTCCCAATAAATTTGCCATTACAGCAAGCCCTCGGCCCAAGTATCGGCCATATCGCCATATTTCGCGAAGAGCCAGTGGATCATTTTTCATCGCACTCTCTATGATTTCTTTCACCTGGAATCCGTCTTGCTGAAGCAATTCTTTGCGAACACATGTCTCAGATCCATTTTGAATGGCCTGAATGATCCTCTGAACCATTTTCTCAGAGGAGAGGTATGATTCCAAGTGACCCAAACATCCACAACTGCATCGCGGTCCGGTCATTGATATTGGGATATGTCCGAATTCGCTGGAAATCCCGGATGTGCCGATCCATGGAGCACCATTGAGAAACAATGATGATCCAATTCCAGTTCCCAACGTGATCAGAACAAATGTTCGACAACCCGCTGCGGCTCCCCAGAAAAATTCTCCCCACCCGGCCGCGTCTGCATCATTCATGAGTTCCACCGGACAGGAAAATTCAGTTTCCAGATAACTGCGCAACGGGAAGTCTTCCCAGCCCGGAAGATTGGGCATGGTGAAAATAACACCAGTCTTGGCATTCAGCGGACCTGGCGCACCGAATCCAATTCCTTTGAATTCAGCTTGAGATGGCATGTCAGAAAACGCGTCAAGAATCGTTCCACGCAATCGTATTAAAATGTTCGCTGACCCTTCCTTTGCGTGTGTTTTAACACCATGTACAGGAGCTGCCAGTCCATTTGCGCCGATTAAAGCAACCCGGATATTGGTCCCTCCCATGTCAACTCCAATTGCATATTCATTTTCATTCAAATCGCTCATGTCCTGCTTTTTTCTCCTGATGCAAAACTCAGTTTCAATACGCTTCCAAACCATGCGCATTATGAATCCTTACCAGTAACCGAAATTCCATCCCGCAGAATTGGCAGAATGGATAATTCTAACCTATTATATCAGCAACTCGGGAATATCCATGGACTGTTGTAAATTTTGCGAATCACCTTCAACGTTGTTAGAATAGTTGACGGATTATATGTTTCTGATAGACATCTGTTCTATTCAAACTATGAAACACACATGCATAAAAGGAGAACGATCATGTCAAAATCATTTCGGCTGGCCCTTATCTTAGCATTGACCAGCCTCGGTAGTTTGTGTTTGTCCAGTCTTGTTGGAGCTGTGCCTCCCATTCCTGGAACCTATAATCCGGAGACCATGACCTTTTACGATTCCGGATTACAGGTTCCCGTTGAACCCTGCCATCCAGCTCCTCTGCGAGCACCCAGCGCTTACCGGACACTATGGCACTGTCCAGTCATCTTCATCCATGCAGCGGATAAACCACCTACATTCGAAGTGTCGGAATGGGCTGACCAATTGTTCACTATCGGAACACATCCCACTGGCAGTATGCGCGATTATTACAAAGAAGTTTCCTATAATCAGTTCGACATGGATGGTGGATCGATTGGTCCGATGGGCTGGATAACAGCCGACTACAACTACGAACATTATCATCAAAATAATTATGGATTTAATGGCGGCGCTGCGGAAATGGCGCAGGAAGCCTGTTTGAAGGCCGATGCGATGTATGATCTCGATTGGTCACAATTTGACAATGACGGAGATGGTGTTGTGGATGGACTGATCATCATTCATCAGGGAGCAGGTGGTGAAGGTGGATCACCCAATCAGATCTGGTCCCATGTCGGCATTATCAATCCTCCATTGGAGTTTGACGGGGTGATCATCAATCGCTACTCCATCCAGCCTGAAACCCGCGGAGGGAATTCCATGGAGACGATCGGAACGATCTGCCATGAGTTCGGCCATATGATGGGTCTCCCGGATCTGTACGATACCGCCTATACCACTAAACCGACGCCCATCGGCAAATGGTGCATGATGGCAGAAGGATCATCCATCGGCAGCCCCTATGGTTCTAAGCCGAGTCATTTTTGTGGATGGGCAAAATATAAACTCGGATGGGTCAATCCAATCACCATTGATTCAGTTGAAGGAATTTATCAGGCCGGGTACATCCAGAACAACAACGACAGTGCCTATATTCTCCCGATAAACAATAATCCCGCAGAATATTTTTTCATTGAAAACCGGTGGTCCGCTCATTCGCTTCAGTTCGATCATCTCCCTTCCCGATTCACCGGCGGATTGCTCATCTATCACGCCTTTGAGGAGTATGAAATCCCGAATTCCGGTAATCTGCCGCATTGGCGATTAGTCCTCGAGGATGCCACACCTGGTACAGTGGGGGATCTTGCCGACGCCGGATTTTCCGCTGACGAAAATCGACCATCATTTACACGGACAACGGATCCCAATACAGACGGATATGAGTTACCAAGTAACATCGATATCACAAGTATCGGCAACCGGGGAGAAACGATGTCGTTTCGTGTCAATCTTTATCCGACGATCATCATGGATTCCTATGAACTGATTCCTGCCGGGAACAATACGTATGACATCAACGTTGTTCTGAAGAACATGTCTTCTGCGGACGGTGAAACCATCGAAGCAGTGATCTCGACAGACGCCCAGAATGTCGTATTTGACCGATCAAGCTGTGAATATGAAATGATTCCCAAGAATGGCGGAACGGCTTCGAATCAAGAACAGCCATTCCGGTTCCATGTAACGAACGATTCAAGTTCTTTGGAATTCTTCACGATCATCGCATCCGGACCCAATTACCACAGCGCTGATCTGACATTCACTCTCCCGATCAATCCCTCATCGATATTGATCATTGACGATGATGTCGATGAGACCGGAGAACCGGGGAATGTCGAAGTTTTCTACCAGGAACCCTTGGATCAACTGGCGTTGTCATACGAAACCTGGGATGTCCATTCCATGAGTTATCCTCCGATTTCCATTCTCCGGATGTATGACCTGGTGATTTGGGAAGATGGGATCTACGCGGACAACGCACCCACCGACCAGAACGGCAGACTGGATCTGATCAGGGAATATCTTGATCAGGGTGGAAACATGTTCTGGTCCAGTCACGAGTTCTTTTACAGTCTGTACAAATATCCCAATCGCGAAGACAATGTGACCACTCAGCCGGGTGAATTCCCCTATGATTACCTCCATGTCCGCACGATTGAGCAGGACGAATACATTTACACTGCAACCGGAGAAACCGGCACGAATCTGGAAGGTCTGACCTATCGATTTGAAGATGTGTTTTCAGCGGATCCAACGGGAGCTACGGATGGTGGATACCAATGGTGGCCCGACGAATTCACCACAGATGGTACCCCGCATATCTGGCTCCGCGCCGGATTACATGAATTCCCATCTGCCGCTTCTGAAGAATCACGAGAAGATGCACTCGATGAAGAGAACATCCTCCGGAACGAAGCCTGCGCCATCTCCATTGAAACGAATTACAAAATTTTCTTCATGAGCATACCGGTTCAGGGCATACCGATGAACGGACCCGGACCCTATGATCGAACGGAGTTCATGCGCACGGCACTGACATGGCTCGGTGCTGACATTTCCATCCCACCGCTCGGGATCGATATCGGATTATCGAAAGATATCATTCATGCAGGCGAAGAATTCATTTTGGCTGCCACAATCTCCAATCCCGGTCCGGAAACCTACACCGATTATCCATTGGCTGTTCTGCTGGATGCATACGGGTTTTATTTCTGGTATCCATCCTGGCAGCAGGCCATCGATTACAGACCGATCACCATCGATGTTGGTGTCCAGTATTATGATCTTCTGCGGTTCCCATGGCCGGTTGTAGCAGGCAATGCAGGCGGCATCTTATTCTACGGAGCCATTTTGAATCCAGGGCTTACCGAACTGGTCGGAGACTTCGATTACGTTTCCTTTGGATGGGAAGAATAGGATTTCGGGAAACATCAACGGTTCATATTGAAAACCCTCCCCATAGCGGGAGGGTTTTTTATGGGCAATCGGTCAGTACCATTCAATATTCATTTGCAAATACAATGATCCACTTTTAATAACTGGGTCAGGGCAAGGAAGGGTTCTGCGCGTGATTCCGCCAGAGAATGAACCGATGTGCCGATTTGGATTCTCGTTCACTCATCGGTTGATCCTGAAACGAACGTGTTGATACTCATATGGGAGAACTAAAATCTGACAGCCGGTTGGGCCAGCAACAGATGGCAGAATAAATCCTTTGTACGATCTCACCGGGGGCCAAAACCAAACGATACACTCGCGATTCCGTTTTCATCTCCGATGACATCTTCAAAATCCTGACTCAGGAGCGCTGCCCAGAATTGGATGCCGCTCATGGAAAATGATCCTGTTTCCGGCCACTCCATAGCCCCGACCACGTAGAAACCGGATTCACCATTAGGGAAAGATACATATCGAACGCCCGGTTCGCTGGACCATTCCGGATAATACCAATAATGACCATGCACGTTCAGAACAACCAGAACCGGAACATCGATCAGCGGCAGACCAAAATGATTATGGATATGCAGAATCAGGTCAAATGGATCTCCGGGAGCGAAATAATCCGATGGCATAATCAGATCGATCTGATATAGGGGTGTCGGCTCTGGCGTGATAGTGGGGGTTTCAGGTATTGTCGGAGTTGGTGATGCTGTTGGCGTGGCTGTGCCCGTTGGTGATTGGGTATCGATGGGTGTTGGTGTATCGGATGGCGATGGTGTCATGGTCGGAGCTGGTGTTGGTGTTGCGTAATCACGCGGCAGATAATGAAATCCCATATCGACAATCCCGGTATCCGGAATATCCATACTGCTCATCGTCATATCGCTCATACAGATCCGCCCTCCATGAATGGAGTAGCAAATGATATCAGAGGCTTCTTCACCCGCATTCACACAGGGGCTGTCGATCGGTTCTCCGGATTGAACCTGGCTCAGATAATACCCTCCCCAGTAACCCTGAATAAATATCGGCTCCATATCCATATTCCCAACACCAGGGAATCCACCCTGTATATCACAAAATGTGATGGAGGGATGGCTCTCTTCGATATAAAATGGGGATGGTTGGTTATGCCACAAAATAGCATTTTTGATGGTGAGATCGGATCGTTCACTGCAAAAGACCGCTCCTCCGGTATCAGCACTGTTATTCACAAATGTGCAATTGACGCAGGAGGGAGATGAATCGAAACTGGAAAATAATGCGCCTCCACGGAACGCCGAATTCTCGACGATCAGGCAATTGGTCAGTGTGGGAGATGAAAACGAGAAACAATACAACGCACCGCCATCACCAGTCGCCTGATTGTTCTCCAGGATGCAGTTGGTAAGCGATGGAGATGCATTGGGATAACAGAAAATCGCAGCGCCATTCTCTTCCAAGCCATTCCGAATGGTTAATCCGTCAATGATTGCCTGTGACTCACCCTGAAAATAAAATCCCCTGCCATTATGCTCCAAATCAATGATGCATTGATAAGGTCCATAGACGGAGCGGACTGCGATGGATTTCCCATGCAGATCGATATTTTTATTGCCTTCGCCGGAATAAATCCCGCGGTCTATCAACACGACATCACCATCCTGTGCGGCATCTGCTGCGGATTGGATGGTCGAATACATCGATGGGACATGAAGCTCCTCTGCTACCGAGCCTTCCGGTAATATCGATATCCCGATGAGCAGGATTGCACAGAAGCAATAGATCCGTGACAGATCGATCATCCCCTGCTTTAGATATGATGCCATCTGATGAATACTCCCACCTCTGATTATTGGTGATTTACAATTGTTTCACTGATTGGGTGGGAAGTGCCGGCAGCGGAGACGGTGTCGTTGTCGGATGGGGAGTGGAAGTCGAAGTGGAAGCCGGAGTTGGTGATGGAGTCTGGGTTTTGACTGGAGAAGGTGAGGGCGTATTCGTAGGAACAATCGACTGAGTGGGGGTGCTGGTTGGTAATGGGGTGTTGGGTGTACGAGGTGGTCCAGAGTAGCGCTCAAAGCCAACAACAATTGTCGCTGATTTATCTCCACTCACCGCTGTAACCCTGGCTGAATGGTTCAAATCAGAATCATAATAACTGAATAAACGGACAGTCCCAATTCCTTTCAGGGTTGTCACTTGCATCGCTTCCAGACTACCCCATGTTGTGGTAAAGCGTACCACGGTTCCGTCCGGAACGGGATTGTTATATACATCGTACACCGAAGCGGTGATGATGGACGAGGAGTTTCCATCCGCAGGAATACCACTGCTCGGATTGGCACGCAATTCAATCCGCCCGACGGCCGTCGAATAGAAACGTACCCGCACATCTCCAACGGAATTTCCAGATGTTCCGAACACCGTCACATCCTTGGGGATGGTTTCGCTGGTCAACGTGATCTGTGTCCGGCCGCCATCGGTTGTCGCAGAATTCGAAGATAATGTCCCCCCGGTCGATGTAAATTGAATCGTGGTGCCATCCGGAACCGGAAGACCCCGATCATCGATCACGTAAGCGGAGATTGTGGATTTAGATACACCGTCCGAAGGAATGTCATCCGGATTGGCAGACAATGTGATCGACTGGGCTTCGACAGAATAGCAAACAATCTCGATGGATGTCTTTGCATGAACTGCGTCTGCTGTAATGACTGCGGTACAGGGGAAATTGGGAGCTGTCAGGGTTACCGAGGATACTCCCCCGCTCATCGTCTCACCGGATTTATCCAGGCGTCCACAGGATGTCGACCAGTAAATGGGTCCTTCCGCAGGGTTGCCTCGCGGATCTTTGATATAAGCCGTAATCAATGCGGTGGAAGTGCCATCTGCCGGCAGTGTATCATCCGTTGTGGTCAGTTTGATTCGTGCGGTCGCTGCCGGCCCTGTTGGATCCGGAGCATCGCATGACCAGACTCCCAGCAAGAACACTGCGATGACAATGCCTCCGGTGAAAAGACTCCACACGGTAATACGATTAAACGGGTTCATTCTTTGGATCTCCTTTGTTCTTTCTGGGGTTCCATACCGATGAAATCTTCATAGAAACTTTTATTGATGTTGATTTTATTTTTTAACTGTTCCGATAAATCATAAGCATCTTCCGGTGAGTTTACGACGTATGGGGTCAAGAAGATCAATAATTCCGAAGCGCGTTCCGAATATTTGTGTTTACCAAAGAGGTATTTCAATATGGGAATGCGATAGAACCACGGAACACCTTCACGGGATGGATTCTTCGAGCGCTGTATCAGTCCGCCGATCACGAGCGTTTGACTGTCTCCAACCATGACCGCGGTCGTTGCTTTACGGGTTTCGATGATTGGTGAGTTGATTCCTTCGAGTGCTGTTTCGGAAATGTTGGAGACTTCCTGAGATATTTCGAGATTCACAAAGTGTGCGGAATTGATATGAGGAACGACACGGAGAAGGATTCCGGTTTTACGGTATTCGATCGTCCGGTTGTATTGACGGCGTCCGGATGCATCGGTACCTGCATCAGCTTCAGATGTCACAACCGGTACATCTGAGCCGACATCAATGGTCGCTTCCTGGTTATTCGCCACGACAACATGCGGACTGGACAAAATTTCCAGTTTGTTTTCATTGGCTTTTGCTGAAATCAACGCCTTGAACCGATCGGCTTCAAACAACTCGTATACGAAACCGCTTCCCGGTCCTCCAACCGTCTGGCTGGAGATGGCATCAAAATTATATCGATCGCCGCCGATATCCAGTGATCCTTCGCTGCGAAGATCCCATGTGATTCCAAACTCGGAATTTTGATCCAGTGTCACATCGGCAATCAATACCTCGATCAATACTTGTTTGGGCATGATATCAAGCATTTTGATTGTTTCGACAATATAAGGATAATTTACGGGAGCGGTCACGATAATAAGCGCATTCGTACGTTCATCAGCGACAATACTGACATCCCCCTGCAAATCAGCAGCGCCTCCAATCGTTGTGACGCCAGCAGGATTGGCTGCGGGTTGGGTTGTTTTCCGGCCTGGAGCGGTAGTGCGGCGTGTGGAACCGCCTGGGCTATCGTCTCTCCCGGTAAACACCGCTTCCAGCAGCCCGGACAACTCAGAAGCGATCGCATTCTCGACATAATAGATGTACGCCTTTTTGTTGACGTAAATATCCACATCCAGAATCGAAATAATTTCCCGGATGAACTCCAGATCTTTCCGTAACGCAAACACGATCAATGAATTCGACCGTGTATCCGGAATCATGATCGCATTGACTTCTGCTCCTCCCGTTTTCGCTGGAACTCCGGGTGGTTTCTTGGCTTTTGCACCGCCGGCTGCCTGGATACCGGCTGCTCCACCAAGCGACACACGGGCGCCCAGCACACGATCCAACACCGATTGGATGTCCTGCACATCGCCATATTTGATCTGATAAATTTCCAGCTCATATAACGCCGTTTCCTGATCCAGCAATTGGACAATATCCAGAAGCCGGCGGATATTGGAAGACGTATCGGTAATGATCATCATATTGGCGCCGGAATGGGTAATAATAGTGGCATCCGGGGAGATCAATGGACGGATCACATTCAGGATATCGTCTGGAGAGACAAATTCAGTGGCTACGATCTGAGTGACCAGTACATCTTCTTGCGGAATTCTGGAGAGATCTTTTCCTTTCCGTGTGGTAATCGGACTATGTTTGGCATCTGGTTTCGGGATGATTTTCTTAAACGCCGGTTTTCCTTCTGATGTTTCAGGTCCATTGACAATCGCCAGATTATTCATATCAAGAATGCTGTATAACACTTTCTCAACATCCACTTTTCGGAATGGTTTTGTTGTTCGAAGGGTTACAGAACCCGATCCGACTTCCGGACTGATCAGATAGTCCCAGCCTGCCAACTCAGCCAGATAGATCAGAATTTCGCGCAGGGAAGCATCTTCAAAGTTCATCTGGATCAGTTCGAGATCTCCGGGAGACAGGGTCGGACTTGGTTCCGGTGTATTCGTAGGTATGGGTGATGGGGTTTCAGCAGGCTCAGAAGATAATTGAGGAGTAGCTGTTGGGATTGGTGTGGCGGTCGATTCCACGACCGGAGTATCCACGGGCGTTACAGGTTCACCCTCGGTTAACCCCTCTTGGGGAATGACGTCTGTTGGTTGATCGTTTCGGGTGATGAAAAGGCATCCACTTTGAACGACCATTATAAAAATCAGAATTCCTATCCAACGGCGAGACATTAAATCCTCCTTCAAACAGTGCAATGACCTCTAACTGTGTGGCATTGAGAGAAAATACTGGATTTTACCAAGATGCTTCTGCTGATACTCTCCATTATAAAAACACCATTTATCACAATGCGCGATGTTCACGATTCTTCGGATTTTTCTTTTTCTGGTTCTGTTGTGGGCGGCGTCGATTCAGCACCTCCCCGGATGAAAGCAGCCAATTCCAAATCAACATCCAACTCCGTTTGATTACTTCTCTGGTTTCTGACGAACAGCTTTTTCACCTGAATAAATTTGGGAGCCTGCTCCAATTCGAACAAAAGTAATTCAATCTGGCGGATTGTCCCTTTGAACGGAACCTTCAACCCTACTTCGATGAATCCGTTTTCTTCGATACTTTTATTGGGAGTAATCCGGCTGAAGGAGATATCCGCTTTCTGAGCGATGGTTTTTACCAGACCCTGGAGTTCGGCATTGGCAAGATCCGAGGTCTCACTATCCAACAATATCTGACTGATACCCTGTTCGATCGTTTTCATTTTCAGGAGCTTATCTCGAGCCTTATCGGACGTCTCCACCAGATGTTCATACCGTTTGAGCAAATTCTGTTGTGCTTCCAGATCATCCTGCATGCGTTGATAGGCTGCATAAATGGGATCAAAAACGTAATTTACAGTCAAAAATATTATTCCGATGACGATGCCGATCGAAATAATCACTCGTTCTCTGGAAGAGAGTTGTTGCCAGAAGCGAGACAATTTTGCCATGAGTTAGTGATCCTCCCGATGAGCTTCTTCATTCCGTTCATCCGTATTTGTCCTTAAAAATTCTATAAAATTCTCTGCGGCATCATCTGGAGGATGGTCTGGCGGTGGTGGAATCGGTTCGCTGTTTTCAGATAAACGCTGCTCATCTTGTTGTTGAATCGCATCAAGCAGAATATCTTTCGATGGATCAGTATTTTCCTCATTGAGAGGGAGTTCCGGAATCTGGCTATTTTCTGAGGGATTATTCAAATTTTCTTGCGGTATTCCCTCGTTGATGTTTTCAACCGGCATCTCCATATCGGGAGCCTCTCCCATTTGATTGGGAGGAGATTCTTGATTGATGGCTTCCTTTTCTGGAACTTCCGGATCCTGTTTCTTCCGCGGAAACGCGGGACCCCGTTGAATATTTTCATCTTTCTGATCTTTGGGATCTGATTGTATATCAGGGAGCTTTGTTTCTTCGGGTTTGGCACTGTCGGGGGTACTTCCATTTGGAGTCGGTAACGGAGTCGACTCCACGCCGGAAGATTGATCCTTCTCTTTATCTTCCTCATCATCCAGGATGTCTTCAGCCTGTTGAATTTTCGAAAGACTGGCCTTTATCGTGAATTTTCTCCCGGTAACGGTCCCCTCAAATCGGACTTTTTCAAACAAAAGTGAATCTTCGAGTAGATTGATCAGTCCTTCGGGCGAATCCGATTGTCCTTTGATGATGATCTGATTATCTTTGTTCTCGTAAGACTCCAGCCATACCTTCTTCTGTGTGTCACTATCCTCTGCCGGCAACAATGTCGTTAGCTCCTTCAGAATCTGTAGCTCACTCGGGTAATAACTGCTTCGAGCCAGAAAATAATCAAAATCCTTTCGTACCGAGTCATAGTCTCGATTGATGTCCATGATTCGGTTTACTTTTTCGTCCAGTGAAGCGATTCGTGCATTCGTCTGCAATAATGTCAGGTCGGTTTTCCAGAAATTATCTGCCGCCACAATCATCATCAGTGACAAAAATATACCAGATGTTACGCCAGTGACCATAGATCCGATATGTTTCTGTATGGGTCGATATTCCTGGGGCAACAGGTTGATCATCTCCTCGTCATCGTCGTCATCAAAAAACGCCAGTGATACGGCGTTGATTTCGCACAGGTTCTGATCTGCAGCAATTAATCCCGGCAGTTCCATTCTCCGGAATCGAATATGCTTGTACGCTGTTTCTAATTTCTGGATCAGCTCATCCTGAACCGATCCGATGGTGATAATTTCATCCAGATCATCGAGATTGGGGGAGCGTCCGATGCTGATATGAGAAATTTTCAGCTCATTCAGTATTAATTCCGCCAGAATATCCGTCTGTTTATTCAGGTCTTCGGCATCTTCCCGGATCAGATTTCGTCCCCATGGATCGAGATTGGATATGGTTCGAATCAGAAGCGGAAAGCCTTTGTCAAGAATCAGGAGTTCTGATGAATGCTCCCCGAAAGATATAACGATCAGATATTCCGGAAATGGACCTCTTCCATACATCAGTTTTACTAATCGGAGTCGTGACAGTACTGCAGGTTCGATGGATGAGAGTTTCAATCCATGATTGCCCAATATTGCCAGGCATGCGTTTACTTTGCTATGCGGGGTTGTGATCAGGAGTACACTCGTTGTTTCCTGGCCGGAATAGGGCATGGGCAACAGATCGAAATAGACGGATTCCGGATTTATTGGGATATACTGGTCCAACTCAAATTTCAGCATCTGCCGCAAATCACTTCGAGGTTCAGGCGGCATCTCAATCAGATTCCAGAGAAAATCAATTCGTGATAACCCGAACGAAATGGAGGATGGCTTCAGTTTTAGCTCGCTTAAAAACGTCTCGATGAATCCGGTGATTTCATTTTTCAGAGAAAGCTCGTCGGCTTCCTGGCTCTGAATCACGAATGAACGACACCCTTTGAGTGAATATTGCCGATATCCTTTCTGAATTGCTGCTATAGAAAGGATTTTCCCTTCTTTATAAATTCCAACTCCTGTCTGCGCCATCAACGATCTACTCCCTGGGTATACAACATCATTTTCTCCAAAAATCACTCAATGTCTACAACATCCTCTTCAAGATAACTAGAAAGATCAGAGCCAAAAGACAATGCATCATCGTTCCAATAGTAGATTTCAGCTCCTCCTCCATTGCCTTTTGAATACGATCTCCGGACAACTGCCAATATATAATGACTTACCAAGCTTGTTTTGCGATACCCCCGGACTTCAACGCGAAACGTACGAGATGGTTTCCGTCCGGTTTTCTCCGCCGGATTTTCGCGTTTTTCGATCCGTTCATCTGCACTGTCGGGATCAATAATTCTCAGAAGTAAAGGAGGGGCTGTATTCAGATTGATTCTGCGGTTGTATCCATAGACAGTAATATAGGGTAATATACCGGAGTACTGAGTTTCATCGGAATTGCTGCTTGCGTAAATGGAATTGGACCCATACAGAATGTCCGGTGTCATACCACGAATCATCAGAAGCTCTTCGATCGTGTCCAATTTCCCGTTCTTACAGTGATACGCTTCTTCAAACCCCTGTTCTCGAAAATTTTTGTCATACCAGTCATCTTCAGCACCATTCAATCGATGTTCATCCCCCCGATCGATCCAATCCAGTATGGAATCAATAATGATATCCGCCGGTTCCCCTTCTTCAACTCCCGTTTCTACCAATAATTCCCGAAAGACTTCACGTGCTGTTTTTGAAGTTCCTGAAATGCGCGTCTCCAGATAATTGAGATTAATCCGTCCTTCTTCATCTGTGATGATATAATCAAATGCACCATCACCCAACGGAACTCCCGACCGGTTGGGGATCGGAGGCCATGCGATCGTCTCCTCGTCGCTCTCCTGGTTCTGATTTTCGGCATTTTCGTCTTTCCAATTCCGATAGAATCCAACCTGGCCGTCCGTAGACAAGTAATTGGAGTCAAACTCCGAAATTATTTCTGTCAGCGCATATTGGAAACCGGCATGTGCATAGTAATAACCTTCAACATCTTCCTTGAAGTTTTCCGCAGCCTCCAATTCCATCCTGGTTGTATACGTAAACTCTGCCGCAATGATAATCAGAAGGCTCACGATAAAGAGAACCATCAACAGAGCAATACCTCGCTCATGATGATTTATGGTATGACGGAAATGTGGCTGGGTGCGGATCACATCATTATCTCCGTCTGGCAGAAACGCCTAATGTTCGGGATTCTTTCAGCGGGATCATGATTGGAGCCCATTCTTCGGAAGCACCGGTGTCCGGTTCTGTCACCATTACGATGACTTCAACACAGACCGGCAGATTCATTTTGATCTCCCGATCCCGGATTTCCTTCATCTGATCTTCTTCTTCAACGACCGTTTCTTCTATTTCAAGATGATCGGGTCCCCACGTTGATAACCACTCTCCCTCTATCGGTTCATCACTGATGATACGAGCGGCTTTGGGAACATAATAGTATCGAAATTTAAGCGCTGTCACATCCGGATCCAGGATGTATTCCTGTCCCCGATTCTGATCGAAAAAATCAGACCGGGAAAACATGGATTCGCGTATTACGAGACCCGATCCCGGTGCAACATAGATGGAAGATTCCTTGAGGGCCATAGGTAATCCCGGCGAAATCATAGCACCTGCTGTTGTGATGAATGTCAGAGAATCGGTTTCTCCTCTGAAGATCATCTTGGCCTGTTCTTCATCCTCCAATTTTCCCTTTAAATTCAATGCACCTCCAATTTCCCGATACAGTCGTTCACAGACGATCCGTTTGCGTTGGTATTTGGACAGATTTCGTTCTCCGGACTCCCAGGCTCGAATGCCAGCGGTTAATCCGGAGGCAATGCCGAGACTGATCAATGCCAGAATGGCAAGAGACAGCATGAGTTCCAGCAGTGTAAATCCTTGAGATTGATGGAATCGCTGCGTTTTCATTCGGACGGTTCGCCCTCTGCTTCTTCCTCCGGTTCGACACGGGTGGAGAGTGTTTTCAGTGTGAATTGTCCGGGATACCCGGCATTCGGCCAGGACACGGTCACTGTCAGCTCATATAAAACAACGGGAGACTCCTCCTCCAGCCAGTCAATGACAGGCATGGGTTGATCAGAGGGAAGACTATCCATATCGTCTCCAGTGACCACGGGTTGTCTCACGACATCCAGTTCCCAGTCGAAAATATCCAAATATGTCCCAACCTCCGTACCTTCCGCCAGATTGGGATCGATCAGCTTGGCTTCCATTACCTGGCGAGCCACCAGGGCAGCTTCTGTGTACAATTCTGATTTTCCAATTCCTGTCAACGAACTGGTGAACACATGCATCACGCCTACAAGCGCAATGCTGAGAATGGCCAGTGCAACCATGATCTCCATAAGGGTAAACCCGGTCATGCATTTCACAGGCATGTGATGAAAGCGTGTCATGTCAATGATTCGACTTTAACCCGGCCGGTCAATCGGTCAACGGATACCGCATATTGATACCCTTCATTCGAGCTGATAATTACGGTCCCACCCGTGGAATTACCATGAGGGAAAAAAGCGATAACACCCCGTGCATGATTCTCAGAGGACGAATCATTGATGAGAAATGAATCAAAAAAGATATCATCTGTGAGTGTAAACGGTTCCTGAATGATCTCGGGTACATATTGACCGCTTGTCTCCCCGCCTTGCTCCACCATAGCAGCACTACTTTGAGTGACTCGTTTCTGGACCCGGTGCATGGAAAATGTACATGTGTTGGATTCCCAGTCGAGTTCTGCGACAACTCGCGCACGCTGCGATACGGCGATACTTCGAGCTGCACGAAGTGATGAAGCGAACCGTTTGACACTTGTCTTCAACTGCATGTGGTGAAATCCATTGCCGATTTTGGGAGCGGAAATGGCAATTGCAATGGAGATTATGGCAAGCACTGCCATGAGTTCCAGAAGTGTGTAACCCGGCTGATGGGTTTTATGCCGTGGCTCGTGGCTCATCCCTTGACCGTGATGGGTTGTTCACCTCCCCCGGCGGTACTGGAAATGGAAAAGGCTTTTCCATTGTCTTTGACTTCATATTGATAATCATTGTTCCATGGATCAAGCGGGACTTCTTCGCTGTCCAGATAGGGACCCGACCATCCGTCTCCACAAGGCTGAATCAGGCAATCCAGACGATCGGGATAACGTCCGACGTCCAGACGGTATGTAGCCAGTGAGGTTTTGATTTGACTCATTTGAGTCTTTGCGGTCTCGAACTTGGCTTTTTCGAGCCGATTAAAAATGCGGGGACCCACCAGACCTGCCAGAAGTCCGATAATGACCACGACCACCATGATTTCAACCAGAGTAAATCCTCTTTCGCGCTTCTTCTGATGCCACATTACCGTGGTTTTTTTCATCACGATACCTCCAAAAAATATCTTTTTTTACATCGGCATGTCTGACACGCTGAAAACAGCCATCAGCATGGAAATAACGATAAATCCGACAACAACACCCATTGTCAATATCAGCAATGGCTCTACCAGAGACATCACCCGTTTCACTGTAACTCTGACATCATTTTCATAGGTATCAGCCACTTTGAGCAGCATGGATTCGAAGGAACCTGTTTCTTCACCAACCGCTATCATATGTACTGCCAGAGGCGGGAATCGCCCGGTATCCTTCAGGGGATTCGCCAAACCTCCACCTTCTTTCAATCTGCCATATACCGATATCAGCGAAGTGGCCATCACTTCATTGGTCAGAGTTTCCTTCACGATGGAAAGCGCTTGCAGGATAGGCACTCCGGACCGAACGAGTGTTCCCAGTGTTCGTGCGAATCGTGCCACTTCTATTTTTTGAAGCAGATTACCCAGAAGAGGCAATTTCAGCTTCAGGTCATCCCATTTCATACGGCCTTCCTTCGTTTTGATATATTGTTTCACGATGATTGACAGAATGATAATGGCACCGATGATAAAAAACCAACTGCTTTTCACAAACTCGGTACTCTGTACCAGGATTTTAGTGGGCAACGGCAAGTCTGCTCCCATATTTTCAAAAATCACCGTAAATTTGGGCAGCACATAGGTCACCATGAATCCAACCACCAGGCCGCCCACGGTAGACAGCAATATCGGATAAATACTGGCGGATACAATCTCCTGACGCAATTCCTGGGAACTTTCCAGAAATCCGGCCAATCTCTGGAGAATGGACTCCAAAACACCTCCGGTTTCTCCGGAACGTACCATATTAACATACAGACGATTGAAGATTTTCGGATGCTGACTTAAAGAATCCCCGAATGAAGCGCCACCCTGAACCTTCCGGCGCAACTCCCGGATGATTTCTTTCATCTTAGGATTTTCTGTCAAATCCGTTGTGATTGCCAGGCATCGATCCAATGGAATGCCTGCTTCAATCAGAATCGACAATTTGGAAGTAAAATCCATGACATCGGTTCGCCTGACACGTGCAAAAAAGGCCGACAGATTTAACGCTGTGGTTTGTTTTGATTCTTTTATCGTCAAGGGATTAATGAGGATGGGGCGAAGATTCTGTTCCCGGAGTTTTTGAACGACCGCAATTTCACTGGACGCTTCGATGACCCCTGTTTTGTATTGCCCGTTTTTCTCGGCTGCTTTATAGGAAAATTTTGCCATCGTTACGCCTCACATTTTATGCTTTCATGCATGCGTATATTTCTCTTCCTCTTGAGTAACCCGCATCACTTCCTCGATCGTCGTCAATCCAGCTTTGACTTTCTGCCATCCGTCTTCCCGCAGTGTTCGCATACCGCTGCGCCGAGCTTCTCTTTTCAGGATATTGGAGCCGGCTTTCTCGATGATCAGGTCTTTGAATCGATCCGTCACAATAAATAACTCATAAATACCGAGACGACCCCGATATCCTGAATTGTTGCATCGTTTGCAGCCGCTTCCATGGTACGCAATCAATTTCCCGACATCGCCATTTTCCACTTCCAGTTCCTTTAGCGCTTTCGGATCGACGGTTGTCGGCCGTTTGCATTCCTGGCATATCTTTCGGACCAGACGCTGCGCCAGTACACCATCGAGACAGGATGCCGTGAGATAATTTTCCACTCCCATATCCTGTAATCGCGTAATCGCACCGCAGGCATCGTTGGTATGTACCGTGGAAAACACAAGGTGCCCCGTCAATGCAGACTGAATCGCAATCTCAGCGGTTTCGACATCCCGGATTTCACCGACCATGATCACGTCGGGATCCTGACGGACGATGGAACGGAGGCCGGACGCAAATGTCAGTCCAATCTTGCTGTTCACTTGTATCTGATTGACGCCTTTCAACTGATATTCCACCGGCTCCTCTATTGTAATGATCTTCTTGTCGGGCCGGTTGATCTTATCCAGAGCGGCATAAAGTGTCGTTGTTTTTCCGGATCCGGTTGGTCCCGTGACCAGAATCATTCCATGCGGATGCTGAATCAATCCTTTGAATACATCGAGGAGATCTCCAGGGAACCCGAGCTGTTCCAGTTGAATAAACATACTGGACTGATCGAGAAGACGCATCACGACACTTTCTCCATACATTGTCGGAACAGTGCTGACACGAACATCGATCACCTGACCCATGATCCTCAGCCGAATACGTCCATCCTGTGGCAATCGATGTTCCGCGATATTCAGCCGGCTCAGAATTTTCACTCGGGAGATAATAGCAGACTGAAACCGTTTGGGAGGCGATTCCTGGTCATATAAAACGCCATCAACCCGATATCGAATCTTTAAATCCCCTTCAAATGGTTCGATGTGTATATCACTCGCTCCAATTTCAACCGCCTGGGAAAAGATCAGGTTTACCAGTTTGATTACCGGTGCTTCGGAAGCCATATCCCGCAATGCATCGATGTTCTGGTCTTCATCTCTCCCTAAAATCTCGAGATCTTCCTCCTGCATGCCCTCCAAAATCGTTGTCATGACAGAAGCGCCGCTCCCATAGACCTCCTCAATCCGGCGCTCGATCTCGATCGAATCCGCAACAAACACTTCGATACTTCGATTTACGACACTTTTTAAGTTGTCCAATGCAGCGAGATTCATCGGATCCGCGATGACTAACTGGAGCGCAGAATCATTCATGGTGATGGGAAGTATCCGATATTGTCTTAAAAATTGAACGGTAACCGGCAAGTCCTGGATCGGAGTTATCTCTAAATCCGAAAGATCGATAAAAGACAGATGGAAAAAAAGACTGAGATTCTCTGCATATTTTCGAGTCGATAACAAGCCAAACTCCAGTAATGCATCCTGAACTCGTTTTCCGGAACGCATCGCATGCTTTTTTGCGATTTCCAGGTCTTCCTGACTTACGGTTCCGGTTTGAAGTAAATGTTGAGTAAAACTGATTTCAGGGAGTATTACAGTCAATGAATCCTCCTCTCTGTACTCCGATCGGGTAATCAATGATATAACGTTTATTATACACAGAAGTTCCTGAAAAATGTGGCGGATACATTGTTCGAAATTGTTGATTGTGTATGGTCAGCCATGTTTTCGGATCGAAATCGCTACATGCCATATTTCCCAAAATCTTCGGGGCGCAGCGATTTCAGCCAATCTTTCAGTTTTTCCGTTTCATCCTTCTCAGGCTCCGAACCATGATCCGCAGCTTTACTTTTTTCGATCACGGTCTGACTGACAAAGATGGGAGCATCAAACCGCAATGCCATGGCAATCGCGTCAGATGGTCTGGAATCCATAGATAACGCTCCCGATGGACCTTTCAATTCCAGAATCGCATAATAGGTCCCTTCTTTGAGATCTGTAATGAGAACTCGCGTCACGACTATATTCAGCTTCTTTAAAATGCTTTTCAGAAGATCATGGGTGATGGGTCGAACTGGTTGAATTTTCTGCAATTCCAAAGCAATCGCATTCGCTTCAAAACCTCCGACCCAGATCGGAACGATTAACTCCCCTGACTCATCTCTTAAAAGAACGATCGGCACATTACTGAATGGGTCCATCGCAAGGTTATACACTGTCATTTTGACGAACATTTAGGTATCCTCCCTCATGCGGGTCCTCCATCGGCAGTACCCTCCGCTTTAAAATTATAAGGGAATGCATTAAAAAGCAAATTGGATGAAAATGAAGATTCCATTCCATACGATTCTACCACTGTTTCTGGCAACGTTGTTGTGGTATCAGATGTTTTCTCTCCAGATTCTTCCCTTTTGGATATCCATCACGATGAGCACCGCCATCCTGATCATTATTCCACTTTTTTATACGAGGACTCTCTGGGAAAAATCGGAATGGAATTGGGCAAATATTCTCTGGGGAGTCGCGTCTGCGTTCATCCTTTATGCCGTTTTTGCAGTTGGGAACCTGATGATCAGAGCACTGATTCCCGCTGGAGGGGCCGGAGTTGACCATGTCTATCAACTCAAAGGCAGCACTCCCGAATGGATCATCATCCTGACCTTGATCTTTCCGATCGGACCGGGTGAAGAAATTTTCTGGCGGGGATTCGTCCAGCGAGAATGGAGTCGAGTTTATTCCAGCCGGACAGGAATTATCCTCTCAGTATTATTTTATGCTGCGGTTCATATCCCTGCCGGGAATCCCATATTGGTGCTTGCTGCCGGAATCTGTGGCGCTTTCTGGAGTATCTTATTGTGGATGCGACGAAGTATCATTCCGGGCATTATCAGCCATATCCTCTGGGATATCCTTATTTTTGCAGTATTTCCGATGCATTAGGCTTCAGAAATGCGCAAACCGCAAATCAATTTGACTTATTCTGATCCATCATCCGGCTGGTATTTTCAGCGATTCGAAATACCACAATGATCATCTCACACCATATGCGGGTCCCTGAAACCGGATCTAAAATTTAAAAAAAGCGCGAAACCGAACGCGTAAATCCTCAGGGCTCAGTTTCATCTCACCACTGATTGGATCCCGATACTTTCTCGCAGGCTTCAACTCCTTTGCAAAACTCCCGAAACCTCGAAAATACACCCGTTTACAATCACTCACTTCCTTTGCAATCTCATCCAGCGCAAATTTTAGAACTTTTCGGGACACATCCTGTGTCATTCCGAATTCCTGAGCTAAACGGCGGGAAAGTTCATTGAAATTCATCTTCCAGATTTCCTCCCGATAATATCATTGCCTAAAATGCAATTGCACCAGTCTGATTAAAACTGAAATTGACGCCTTCCGGAATTCCTGGAATGTCCTCAACAGACCACTCTGCACAACAACTGGACACTCACCGAAAAAATCAATTATTTTTCATAAACAAAACCATCAGATTTTACATCCACATCATTCAGTTCGTATTGCTTGAGCAGCAAGTGCTGTGCCATACAGACAATTGGGACTCACGCTCTCAATGTAAACATCCTGCAATTGTCCAGGAACTCCCATCCCTTCAAAATTGACAACCCTGTTATGCCGGGTTCGGCCCTTCCATTTTATGCCACCCCGTTTAGCAGAACCATCCACCAGCACCTCAACATGACAGCCGATCAGATCGCTGTTACGTTTTAAGGAATATGCTCGGTGCATTTCCAGGAGCAGTTCCAATCGTTCGTTTTTCGTTCGGTCAGGCACATCATCATCCAGTTCCGCTGCGCGGGTTCCTGAACGAATGGAGTAGTTGAAAAGAAACAGATTTTCGAATTCAACCTCTCTGACCAATGACACGGTTTCCAGAAAATCTTGTTCCGTTTCTCCGGGAAATCCAACGATGATATCCGAACTCAACGCAACATCCGGAATTGTTTTTTTAATCAACTCAACCTTTCGCAGATAATCTTCCCGGGTATATCCCCGATTCATCTTCTGAAGTATTTTTGTGGAGCCGGATTGAACAGGAAAATGTAGAAATTCACAGACCTTCGGCAACTCCGCCACCGCAGTGATCAAGGCAGGAGACATATCTTTGGGATGAGAGGTTGTAAACCGAATGCGGTACAGCCCTGGGATATCATTCAATCTTCGAAGAAGACCCGGGAAACCATCCGATAACCCCTGATATGAATTCACGTTCTGTCCAAGAAGTGTGATTTCTCTGACTCCATGGCGGGACAAGTGCTCCACCTCATCCACAATTTCCACTCCCGCTCGACTTTTCTCCGGTCCTCTCACATACGGCACGATGCAGTACGAACAAAAATTATTGCATCCCTCCATGATCGTTACCCATGCATGATGGGCATCAGCGATGCGACGGTGTTCTGATGGAACCTGAAAAACATCGTCGGATTGGGACAGATCCATCACCGGCCGAGGCTCAGATACGATTTCATCGAGATAACCCGGCAGGTTCTGCAATGCGCCGGGACCGATGATCATATCCAGTCCTGGCACCCGATGAAAAAGTTTAGCTCCCCATGCTTTCGCCATACATCCCGCCAGCACAAAACACAGATTCTCATTGCCCTGTTTCAGGCTTCTCAATACACCAAACCGTGAAAATACTTTCTGCTCGGCTTTCGCTCTCACGGAACATGTATTGAGTATCACAATATCAGCTTGCTCCGGAGAATCGACCGGGACAAAATGGCTCATGCATAAAATATCCGCCAGCATCTCCGAATCATGCACATTCATCTGACAGCCAAAGGTCTCTATGTAAAATCGGCGCTTTTTCACCATGGCAGTCGGATGATAATTCGATCAGGTCTGATTTGCAAATACGTTTTATCAAACACGAGCAGGCTTATCCGAAAACGGCGTCGTACCCCCGACCGGAGAATCGGACTCCGGTTTCACTGTAAGGAGATCCACAACTCCCATATCGGTTCACAGAGGGGTTGGCATGAGTTCAAGTGCCCCTCAAAAACAAAAAAGCCTGTTTGAACTGAATACGGTGACGCAATTTCATCGGCGCAGAACGAGGCATTGGTCGTATCTCCCTCACCCAGACGGCCATGATTACAAAAACAAACCCGAACCTCGTATCTGTCGTGAGCCCCTCACTCAGACGGCCATGATTACAAAAATAAACCCGAACCTTGTATTTGTCGTGATACCCTCACTCCACCTGCCATGATTCCAAAAACAAACCCGAACCTTGTATTTGTCGTGATACCCTCACTCCACCTGCCATGATTCCAAAAACAAACCCGAACCTTGTATTTGTCGTGATACCCTCACTCCACCGACCATGATTCCAAAAACAAATCCGAACCTTGTATTTGTCGTGATATCCTCACTCCACCGACCATGATTCCAAAAACAAATCCGAACCTTGTATTTGTCGTGATATCCTCACTCCACCGACCTTGTATTTGTCGCGATACCCTCACCCCGCCGGCCCGGTTACTGTTTTCATCCCTACCGGATCTGCCGGCGACCCTCTCCCGACGGGAGAGGGCAAATAAGGATCCCACCACTTCTCCGTTCGCCTTCCGGGAGAAGGGATTGGGGAGGAGGTCGGCATCTAAAGAAAAGGATCCTGCATATATGCCCTTCACCACTCATAGGATTGAGGGTGAAGTCAAAAAGTACGGAATCATCTTCACTTCATTAGACGCAAATCACGATGGAACATCTTGTTACTGCGTGAAGAGAACCAGACGGACAATTATCAACACCCCTCTCAGTGGTTTCCGATTCAGTGGAAGCATTTTGTCATTTATTCACTGGACATCCAGCAGTCCTCCGATTAGGATACCCGTGTGAAACTTTCGACCTTTTTTACAGTTCCAATTGGCGTATCCGCACGGCATGTTCATCTGAGCCGTGAACATATCCGGATTTTATTTGCATCAGATCTGCACCCAGACCGGCACCTGACTCAAACAGGTGAATTTGCGGCACACGAACGGGTCAGCCTCGTGACAACATCGGGGGCATTACATCGTGTGCGAATACTGGGACCGCCAAGAAATCAGACACAGGTGGAAATATCCAGAACGGACAGTATGGTATTGGGATTACCGGTTCCGGTTCGGTTATCCGGAGACATTTCCGGAACTCCAGGACTCACATTGGTGGGTCCCAAGGGATCCGTTCAGCTTCTGGAAGGCGTGATTATTGCCGCTCGTCACCTGCATATCGCTCCAATGGAATCTGCTCGATATGGACTGGTACCTGGCCAGAAAATACGGATTGTTTGCGGGAAAAGTCGTCGAATGATATTTGATGAGGTTGTCGTTCGAGTATCTGACACGGCGACATTGGAATTTCATATTGATACCGATGAGGCGAATGCTGCGGATGTGGTAACCGGTGACAAAGGAGATGTGATCCGTCCGGAAGTTAATGCAACTGATCACAATGATTCCACTTATATCTGCGTGGAAGATATTATGACGCTGATACGGCAGGGAAAAGTGCTGACGATCGGCAGGCACCAACGCATCACTCCGGCAGCACTCGAACTTGCTAAATCCAAAGGCATATTACAAGATTGAATTACTATATATTTAGCACATGAGGAGGGATGATCGTGAAGGTTTTGATTACGGGTGGAGCGGGTTTTATTGGTTCCAATCTGGCGAGCCGATTCTTGTCTCGCGGCGATGATGTGTTCATCATCGACAACCTGTCCCGAAAAGGAACAGAGTCCAATCTCCACTGGATTCAGTCCTTGGGAGGCAACCTCGAATTCATGCATGTGGATATCCGCGATGCAGAGGCGATGAACCGTGCCGTCGGGGACCTTGACCTGGACCTGGTATGTCACCTGGCCGCTCAGGTGGCGGTCACGACTTCTGTTGTCGATCCCCGGCATGATTTCGAAGTGAATCTTCTGGGCACTCTCAACCTGCTCGAAAGCATCCGCCGCCTGAAAACCCCTCCGATGGTTATTTTTACTTCGACGAACAAGGTTTATGGCAAAATGGATGATATCGCCATTTGTGAGCGGAATGGACGATGGGAATATGAAACCGTATCCTTCGGCAATCCGGAAACCACACCCCTGGATTTCTACTCCCCTTATGGCTGTTCCAAAGGTGGAGCAGACCAGTATATTCATGACTATGGCCGAATTTATGGGATCCCGGCCGTTGTTTTCCGGATGTCCTGCATCTATGGCCCTCGTCAGATGGGATGTGAGGATCAAGGATGGGTGGCATTCTTTCTCATTCAGTCTGTTCTTGGAAAGCCAATCACCATTTATGGAGATGGCAAACAGATCCGTGATGTTCTCTATGTCGATGATCTCGTCAACGCCTTTATTGCAGCCTATGATCACCGGGATGTCACTTCAGGACAAATTTACAATATCGGTGGCGGGCCGGAACGCACATTATCGTTGCTGGAATTTATTGATTTTATCCGCCATGACCTCAAATTACCCCTCCCATTTCAATTTGATGACTGGCGGCCCGGCGATCAGAAAGTGTACGTCAGCGATATCCGGAAAGCGGCAAAGGAATTCCAATGGAAACCCGAAAAAACCCCGGCAGAGGGGATTGCATTATTGCACAAATGGGTCCACTCAAATCGCAACCTATTCGAATGATTAAGAGCAAACCAGAATGACTATCGATCTTTTCACCCATATTACAGACTTGTTGATCAAGATTGGAAGCTGGCTTCCGGCCATCATTGTGCTGGGTTTTCTGATCTTTATACACGAACTCGGTCATTTTCTGGCCGCACGAAAAGTCAAAGCACGCGTGGACATTTTTTCACTTGGATTTGGTCCGCGACTGGTCGGATTCAAACGCGGCGAAACAGATTATCGGATATCACTCATTCCATTGGGTGGGTATGTCAAAATGGCAGGAGAAGAACCCATCCAGAACGCTCAGATGCCAACATCCACAGTCAAACCCACTGAAACCGATACCCGGCAATCTCCCAATCCCGATGAAATCACCTCCAAATCGATTCCCGAACGATTTCTGGTCTATATTTCCGGGGTGCTCATGAATGCACTGGTTGCCATCATCCTGGTAGCTGGACTCGCTTACACCGGTATTCTCGAAGATGTCAGTCTCCTCCGAGAACCCCGGGTCGGATATGTCGTTCCCGGCTCCCCAGCCGATACCATCGGAATCAAAAAGAATGATCTGATCCGATCCGTGAATGGCAAGGATATCGAAAACTGGCAAACCGCTCTGGAATCAATCATGATCCACTCGGAACGCAGCATTGCCCTGAAAGTCCGACGGGATGATTCGATATTGGATTTCACGCTTCCACCGGGAAACTCGGACGAGTTTGTCCTGAATGGGATCGATTTCCCCCGAAAAATTATCGTCGGTGGAGTCAATGCTCAATCACCAGCCTCCGAAGCCGGATTTCAGATGGGTGATGAGATCTCTGCCGTCAATGGATCACCCATCTCGACGATTCAGGAAATGCAGTATCTCGTGAATGAATCTGCGGGTGATGCGCTCATGTTCACGGTGCATCGGAATTCCGAAATCCTGGAAAAATCCGTAACTCCCCAGCTCAATACCGAACTCAATCGCTATCTGATCGGCATCACATTTTCGGATGACCGGGTGTTAAAAAAATACCCATTTCTGGAATCCGTCAAGCTGGGGTTTGTCAAAAATTATGAAATGGGCCGGAGCATGTTTCAGTTTCTTGGAATGCTGGTAACCGGGCAGTTGTCAGTAAAAAATCTGGGCGGACCGATCATGATTGGCGTAATGGCCAAAAACGCAGCAGATTCCGGGTTACGCTCCCTCGCACAACTCACCGCACTGATCAGCCTCAATCTTGCCATTCTGAATGTATTGCCCATCCCTCTCCTGGATGGCGGCCTCATCCTGTTTCTCCTGATCGAAGCGATCCGGCGCAGACCACTCAGCGATAATGTCATGATTGTGCTGAATTATGTGTTCTTCTTCGCACTGATCGGTCTGGCGTTGCTGCTTTCGTATAATGATATTCTGCGGTTATTGAAGTTCTAACGCTTCCAGAATACATCGCTCCGAAATTGCTCCTGTCCGGATGCATTCCGGTGGATGCCCAGCCAGGCTAACAATCGTGGACGGTCTGTTTGGAGGCAGAACACCTGCGTCCCAGATCACATCGCCATCAGAGACACATTGACCGATCGTGAAGGGTTCGGGCATGCCATGGGGATTGGCTGACGTTGCGGTGACGGGGAAATCGATGAGCGACAGAATATCCAGGAGTGGCTCCAGAAGTGGAATCCGGACGCCAATCCAGCCTCCTTTCGAGACATACAACGGAGCCACATCATCCCGGATCGGAAGAATGAGCGTCAGAGGACCCGGCAAAAAGCGATTTGCCAGGAGCATGGCTCTGGAATCCCAATGTGTCCACTTCCGAGCCAGTTCAACCGTGGCGAATGCGACGGACAGAGCCTGATCATCCGGCCGCTGCTTGACGCTGCGCAATCGTCTGATGGCTTGCTCATTGGAGGCGTCCGCGGCCAGCATATAGCTGGTCTCCGTCGGCAGAATGGCAAGCCCCCCCCGGCTCAAGACATCCCGAACCGTTGCCATGAAATGCATCCACTCCGGATTGCACCGGGAGACGGCGTGTGTTTCTAAGCAGAACCGTATTTTTTCTCCCATTGTATCTCCGCTTCTGATCGTCGGATGTAAAGGGGACTTAACGAATATAATTCGGTCCCAGTCATTTGTGGATAGTTTCCGGATAATGCCAGCGTCACGACCGCTTCGGGATTCGGGTGCCAGTCGGCGGAGGGCATGATATGAAAACCAGGAGAGAAATCGAGAATCCGTTCTCGGTATTTCAACAAAGCATCTCCGGTGATCCATACCTCCCGATTACGGTAAGGTCCAAGAATCTGCTCGACGGAAGCAGCCTGATAATTGCCTTGCAGATGCAATCGATGCGATACTTCATAAACTGCCCCAAACACATCGCCTTTCGTTGCATCCATGAGTGTCGCCAGATACGCTCCGGAACCCATCATCGATTTTACGGATTGGCTGGCCAGTACATCGAGAGAGGGAATGGTGATAACCGGCCTTTCAGAAAAATAAGCAAGCGTCTTCACAGCGGTCAGACCGACCCGGAGCCCGGTAAAGGAACCGGGACCAATGCTGACCGCATAGGCATCAACGATATCTGGGGTCAGATGATTCTGCGCCAGCAATGTTTGTATCGACGGGATCAGTTTTTCTGATGCAGGGGTATCGGGTGTAAACCGAATTGTCTGCAGAATGATCCCGTCCTTTGCAACCGACACACCGCCCCATTTGGTTGCGGTTTCGACAGCGATCAAACAGCTCATTTTTAAATCTGATGTGAAAGATGGGAAGGCGACACGGGAGGATTCACTGGGAGGTTGCTGTTCATGATGAGACTGTCTATCGGATGGTGATATCATTTTTTTTTCCTGATCGGTTGCTGGTCTGTCAATCGGCCAATTCCAGGTGCTGCGGGTAGTATTATGCGAATTTTTATGAGAACCGCAAGCACATTGGGTTACCTGGGCAGGATGACAATCGTTTGATTGAAACAGATCTGACATTCCAATTCATCGATAGGATGCAGGTGTTCTGGAGCGCTCGGTTGTCAACGGCCTGAGTTGGTTCACCCTGTATTCAGAATAGCGAAATTGGGTTCGCAAGTCACTCGTTATGAATCCGATTTCCCGGTCCATTTTAATGGCGAATCAAAACAAAGCTTCCAGAGGGACTCCCGCGTGGTATGATACCGGACCATCAAACACCACATCTTTGGCAATTTGGAATCTCTCAACATTTGACTGAATTGCGATTTGCAGAATAGCCGAGGATGGAACCAGGAACCCTGAGCAGAAACGACCACACCCATGGGACCGATGATCTGGAGAGCGACACCCATCATCCCGTGACCGTCCCACATCATCCCATGACCGTCCCATATCATCCCGCGACTGTCCCATATCATCCCGCGACCGTCCCACATCATCCCGTGACCGTCCCACATCATCCCGTGACCGTCCCATATCATCCCGTGACCGTCCCACATCATCCCGTGACCGTCCCATATCATCCCGCGACCGTCCCACATCATCCCGTGACCGTCCCACATCATCCCGTGACCGTCCCATATCATCCCGTGACCGTCCCACATCATCCCGTGACCGTCCCATATCATCCCGCGACCGTCCCATATCATCCCGCGACCGTCCCACATCATCCCGCGACCGGTATCTTGATATCCGCTTTGTAACGATAATCCGCCATCAGCGGAATCCGATTCATCTGGTTAATCTGCGGTTCTGATTTTCACTGTCAATGCCTCCGGGACTGCTTGCATTATTGCCGCATATCGGATTAGATAACGAATTCGGTATGGCAAACGTGGGAGGTGGAGAATGAAATTCGCTCGGGTGATTGGAACAGTTGTTGCAACGCAGAAAGACCAGGGAATCGCCAACCGGAAGCTGCTTCTCATTCAGCCTCTCGATGATGATTTTCGCCCGTCCGGAGGGTATCTTGTCGCTGTCGATGCAGTCGGTTCGGGGATCGGAGAATTGATCATGTATGCATCCGGCTCATCCGCCCGGCAGACTTCTGTGACACAGAACACGCCTTGCGACTGCGTGATCATGGCCATCATCGATCAGGTGGAACGAGGTGGCCGGATCATCTTCGACAAGGCGAACGATCATCAGGGATGATTGCGATGCGAACTGAATCCAATGGGAGATAGAAATCCAATGAAACCGGGGAAAGTGGTAGGCCGAGTGGTCGCGACCCAGAAGGATCCATCTCTCGAAGGCATCACCTTTTTATTGATCCAGTGTACCGACTGGAAGGGGCGGTTGCTCGATGAGACGATGATTGCAGCGGATACGGTGGGAGCGGGTGCTGCGGAATGGATCATCTATGTCGAGGCACGGGATGCATCGATGGCAGTTCATTCCAATCCACCGATCGATGCTGCGGTTGTTGGCATCATCGATGATGTGGAAGTGAGTGCCTGATGTTCATCGCAACAGTTACAGGGCGGATGTGGGCAACCCGGAAATCCCCGGGGCTTCACGGGAAGCGGCTCCTGCTGGTCACGAAAATGAGCGGAGATCCACCCCGATTGGGAAAAGAAACCCTGATGGCAGTATGTGATAAAATCGATGCCGGGATCGGGGATGTTGTTCTTGTTCTGGATGAAGGTGGCTCCGCTCGATCCATTTTAAACACCAAATCAGCTCCAATCCGAACCATCATCGTCGGTATCGTCGATCAGATTCAGATTGGAGATCATCACTATATCATGTCTTCTACACATTGAAGAAAGGAGATTCCGATACAATGGAAGATTCCATGTGGGCGCTTGTTTTTAACAGACAGATGGATGACTGGGATCAGACACGGGGATTCCGGAAGTTGGAGGTCCCCAAGCCAAAGCTGGATGAGCATACGGATCCGGATGATTCAGAAAACGTCATCATCAAGGTTATCTATGCTGGTTTTTGTGGATCGGATCGAGGAATATGGTTCAGGAACTCATTTAAGGGCGCGATATTCGATTCCATGAAAAGAGAAAAAAAAGATACGCGAATCATCGGACACGAACTGATTGGCGAGATCGTGCAGGTGGGAAGTGTCGCCCGGAGGCGATTTGGTTACAAGCCCAAAGACATTGTGTCGACCGAATCCCATATTATCTGCGGAAAATGTTACCAATGCCGAGTCGGCCAGACGAACGTGTGTGCAGACGATATTATCATCGGGATCTCCCGTGATGGATGTTTTGCCGAATATATCAAACTTCCGGCCAGAGTGTTATGGCCGACCGATAAGAATAAAATTTCGTTAAAAGTTGGAGCGATTCAGGAGCCATTCGGGAACGCAGTTCACTGTTGCACCAAGGTGGATCTTCGAGGCAAAAATATCGCTGTCTTTGGATGTGGCACGATCGGATTGTTCGTGATTTTGATCGCTCGGGCATTGGGAGCAGGCCGGATCATTGGTATTGAACCGCTCGAATCGCATCGTGAAATGGCCATGCAACTGGGTGCGGATGAAATGATACCGCTGGAGATCAACACCAAAAAGACGCACGACTGGCAGTTCGACCGGCCCGTCACCGATACCATCCTGGAACTAACCGATGGCATCGGAGTGGACGTTGCGATGGAAATGTCCGGCTACAACTCCTCCCTGAATAACGCGATCAAGTCCACGCGCCGGGGCGGAGATGTCATTTTATTCGGACTGAAATCCGGTGAAAGCATCATTCAGGATATGGACCGGCTGATTGTAAACGGAATTTCGCTCCATAGTGTGATTGGACGAGAAATCTTCAGGACATGGTACATCACGAAAAATCTCCTGGAATCGCAGCAGAATGGCATTCAACAGAAAATAATCGATGTGATATTGGCTGGCGGGAATGATACCATCGTTCATATCGACAATTATCAGCAGGAAAAGTTCGAGGAGATCATTACCAGACGGCCGAAAGTTCTTCTGCAATTTTCATAGATTTCTACTCAAAATGGTGTTATACTGACTTCTTACATATCATTCTTTCAGTCAGTAAGAGAAATCGTCTTGATGTTGAAAGTAGAAGAAAAAATGAGCGAAAAAATGGATCCAAATCTGAAGCATCGACCGGAAGGAACCCCACCTCCCGATGATACCGATCAGCTACGTGTCAAACAGGGGAAATTGACCGATATCACGCTTGCAGAATTGCTATATTTTGGTGCAAGAACAGGCATGGATGGCATGATCACATGCAGTCTGAAAGGCGTTGTGAAAAGCCTCCAATTCCGTGCGGGGAAATTGATTGCAGCGAAATCCAATGATCCACATGACTCCCCTGCATGGATCTTGTATGAGATGGGGATTGTGGAAGAAGATTACGGCCAAAAAGTGTCGCAAAATGCAAATATATCTTCTACGACGACAATCAGTCTGCTGTCGGAACAGATACAGAAGGGTTCGATGCAGCCGAACGAAATAGAAGAATTCATGCATCGCAGAGTGCGCCGAATCCTTCACGATCTCATGTCCTGGCGCGATGGGGATTATGTGATGGAACTCTCCGACGTTCCCAAATTCGATCCCGCCCTGAAAGTTCAGCGATCCATTCCCGAGATGATTTTACGGGAAGTGAAGACCTGTCCGGATCCGGTTGGTTTACGTGAGTTGATGGAAGATCCAGACACCATGGTAGAACAGGTTCCTGTCAACCAACATCTGAGTCAGGTTATCCAACTGACCGCGATTGAGCAGCGCATTCTGAAGGTCATCCGGAAAAAAATTCCCATTCGGGATATCATCATGTATGAGGGTCTTGGATTGGAGTTGACTGCTCGGATTATTCTGGGATTTACATCGGTTGGACTGATACGAGCACATTATCGCCGAAAGGGTTTTGCGCCGGAAAAGCCCCCACAGATTACGGAAGCGGAAATTCCGCCCCCAAAACCCGACACTCCAAAACCAGAAACACCAAAACCGTCTCCGGAACCTCCTCAACAAAAGAACCAGGTCAGCGCGGAACTCTCGGAGTTGGACCAAGCGCTGAATGAGGAGGTTGAAAAGCTGCTCTCCCAGGAATCCATTGAAAAATCACCCAAATCAATCAAGAGTGATGATGAAGCCCGAAACTTTCTGTTGGCAAAAATAAAATCAGGATTTCATTGGGACCCATACCTGATTTTGGAAGTCGACAATCATTGTTCAAAAAATGAAATCGAATCATCCTATCGTGAAAAAATCGACCAGGTCACTGCCTTCAGACCCTTTATCTCCAAATATACCAGTGAGTATGTGGCTTCCTATATGGCCATGCTGGAAGAAAGCCGGACAATCCTGATAAACGACTCCATCCGAAAACAGTTCGATGCTATTCAGGCATTGATTGATGTTGAGAAAAAAATGAAAATGGCCGCAAGCTGCCACAAGCGATATCAGGACGCCATGAAAACCAAACGTCCGATACTGGCGATCATCTATCTGAAATTCGCCATCTATCTGGACTCCAATTTCCCCGAATACCACTATAAGCTGATCTATACCATGACCCAGAATCGTCGGCTTCGAATCATGTCCCGGTTACTTCAGGAACACTGTCTGGAACGATTTGGAACGAATGCTCACTTGCTGGCATTGGCCGGTCTGATCCACTATACATTTGGCGATATTCCCAAAGCGAAAGAAGAATACATGAAAGCCTTGAAACTGGATTCTGAAAACGATCTGGCGCAACGCGGATTGGCATCTCTCAATAAAGAACCTTGATCATGAAAATCGGATTTTTAGGAACATCCAGCGCATTCGTTACATCCGATCGGGATAATACGTCGATCTTTGTGCAGACGCACAGCCGATCCATTCTGATCGATTGCTCAGGGAACACTGCAGGCAAATTGCTGAGACTTGGTTTCGATCCCAATCAATTAGATCTCATCTTGCTGACACATCTCCATATCGATCATTGTTACGGGTTGCCTGCTTTGCTGTTTCATATGTTTTTGGGAGGCAGAACGCAAACGATTTCCATTGCCGCGCCCGATGATGAATTTGATCACCTGGACGCCCAATTGTTATCGCATGGCATCGAAAACGATGTGCGCAGTTTTGCCATTAAGCGCATCCCAGTTCGTTCCGAGTGTCATACTGCTGTCTGGTCCGCAGAAGATCTTCTGATAACCGCTGCGCCTGGAGAGCACACCCGCGCATCACGGGCGTATCGCATCCATGATTTACCCAGTTCCCGTTCCATCGTTTTTTCCGGTGACACCCGTCCCTGCAGCACCATTTCTCAACTCGCCTTTCAAACCGATATGTTGATCCACGAAGCGACCTATCTGGAATCAGAGAGAGAGCGAGCGGAGCGGTATTGCCACAGTACTGCTCACGAAGCCGGCATGATTGCCAAAGACGCAGAAGCCCAAACACTGGCGCTCATCCATCTGGAACTTTCATCGGGAGTAACGCCAACGGATTATGCAGACCAGGCATCTTCGGCTTTTGGAGGCAATATTATTATTCCTTCTGATCTGGAGATTGTTTCAGTCAATCATGATTAATGTGGACATATCGAAATGAAAGCCAAAATACTGATTAAAAATCTGAAAGCGATTTACGCGCCCACTGTCAACGGGGCTGAAACCGCTCCTGTCGACATTCTCATCACCGATACCGACATATCGGAGATCGGGCATGGCCTGAATGAGCCTGAAGCGGACGTGATCGATGGAACAAACTGTGTTGCCATTCCGGGTCTGGTGAACACCCATCATCATTTCTATCAGATGCTAACTCGAGCGATACCACGAATGCAGGATGCAGCACTCTTTCCATGGTTGAAGGAGCACTACCAGGTCTGGCAGGGTCTGGATGAGGAGGGTGTTTACTGGAGTTCTCTGGCGGCGATGGCTGAACTGATCCAAACCGGTTGCACCTGTACCACGGATCACCATTACCTATTCCCGGAAGCATCGCATCCGGAATTGATTGATCTGCAGTTCGCCGCTGCGGCTCAGAGCGGAATCCGATTTATTGCAACACGCGGATCCATGTCTCTGGGGCAGAGCCAAGGTGGTCTGCCCCCGGATTCCGTTGTCCAGTCCGAAGATGTCATTCTGAAAGACTGCCAGCGGCTGATCGAGAAATACCATGATCCGGGTCCTCGATCCATGAGGCGCATCGCACTGGCTCCCTGCTCACCCTTCTCGGTTTCGGAGAATTCCATGCGAGCCACCGCAGAATTGGCTCGAACCTATAACGTCCGCTTGCATACTCATCTGGCAGAAACAATCGATGAGCAACAGTATTGCCTGCGCCGGTTCGGATGTCGTCCGGTGGCGTTGATGGAACGCCTGGGCTGGATCGGCTCCGATGTCTGGTTTGCCCACTGTGTACACCTTAACGAACAGGAAATCCGGCTATTTGGAGAGACGGGTACCGGAGTCGCCCATTGCCCATCGTCCAATATGCGATTGGGATCCGGTATCGCTCCCATTATCGAACTCATGGCCGCAGGAGCACCTGTCGGTTTGGCCGTCGATGGCTCCGCATCGAATGACTCATCGGATATGTTGGGAGAATTGCGGCAGGCTCTGTTTTTGCAACGTGTCACCAAAGGCGCGGATTCCATGACGGTGGAGGATGCTTTCGTTTTAGGTACAGAAGGTGGAGCCGCTGTGTTGGGATTCGACAATATCGGCGTTCTGGCACCGGGACGGCCCGCGGATATCGCATTGTTTTCGACAGACGGCATTGATTTTGGGGGAGTTCATGATCTGGTTGGCGGATTAATACTTACCGGCACTTCTCACCGAGCCCATTCCGTGATCATCCAGGGTCATGTTGTCCTGCAGGCCGGCCAGTTCACTTCTCTGAACATCTCAGAGATCCGGAACCATCTCGATCACATTGCCGGGCGGCTGCTGGAAACCGCATCCCGACGAACCGGAAAAAACTATTTGCTTAAAAAATAAAGGAGGCAGCATGCCACAGGATCAGTCATCGATATTGGAACAGGTTCAGCAGATCTCTCAAAATGGAGAGATTTCGTGCTCGGCAGCCCTGAAATTGGCTGAAAAATTGGGCATAACCCCGATGGAGATCGGTCAGGCGGCGAATACGCTGCACATCAAAATCAGAGTATGTCAACTGGGTTGTTTTAAATAATGATTCACGATCAGGAAGCATCGGTATCGGATGAAACTTAACAATGGTTTTTTAAGCTGGAATAAACCCTATCTTTTCCAGGATCTGGATGATACGTATCGAAACTTACCGGATGATGTACGCGGAGATGTGATTTCTCTGGCCATCGGAGATCCTGACATTCCCACTCCGCAGGCAATCCGTGAAGCCATCCGAAGTGAACATCGAACCCATTATCATGGTTACCCTTCCGTGATGGGACGATTATCCCTGCGGGAAGCACTTTCAGATTATTACTGGCAACGATTCCATGTCCCCGTCGCTCCGGATGACATTTTCATTGGTATGGGAGCGAAAACGGACTTGTTTGATATCAGTGCGGTATTCGGCAATCCCGGTGATGTTGCCGCCATACTCGATCCGGCTTATCCGGTATATTGTGACGCAACGGTGTTTCGAGGTCAGCGGATTCACTTCCTGACCGGCACTCCTGAAAACAATTATCGCCCGGTCTTGAACGAATCGGATATCGGCAATGAATCGCTGGCTTTGATATATATGTGCTATCCCAATAATCCAACTGGAGCATTGGCAACATCCGATTACATCGCATCGATGATTGAAACCGCCATCCGGCGATCAGCCATGGTCGTTCATGATATTGCTTATTCGGATTTCATTCCTGGCAATACAGGCTCTGGTGCTTTCAGCATTTTCAGCATACCGGGCGGAGAAACGGCAGGGATTGAGATCGGAAGCTTTTCCAAGCCTTTTTCCATGACCGGCGACAGGATCAGTTGGGTGATTATCAAGAACAAAGCGGCTCGGGATGCATGGAAACGGTTTCGCTCCAATCGGGATTCAGGGGTCTCGGAATATATCCAGGCAGGAGCACTGGCGGCGTTGACTTCAGATGAAGTCATACGAGAAGTCCGGAACAATATGGAGATCTATGGCCAGCGACGGGATGTGCTGGTTTCGGGACTAAAACAAATGAACATCTGCGTAACGAGCTTACAGAATACTCCGTATGCATGGTTCAGAAGCCCGATCGCTGATTCACGAAAAGCAGCCAAAATCATCCTGGAACAGGCGCGTATTATGCTCACACCGGGGATCGGGTTTGGGCCTGCCGGGGAAGGATATCTGCGAGCCACCATTTTTCAGCCATCGGATATTCTGCAGGAAGCCGTACGCCGGCTTTCTCTGATTCCATGGAACTCCATTACGCAGACAGACTGACCGTTATCATGGGACGTGAGAACAACTCCTGAATGAAAAAAATCCTGACACGCTGCACGCACCCACCGGATACATGGCGAACCGGTCAGGTGGAACGATTTCCGATCTACATTCTTCTGGATAATGTCCGGAGTTTATATAATGTGGGAGCGATTTTCCGGACAGCGGATGCAGCCCGGGTATCGAAGCTGTATCTGTGTGGTATCACCGGGTATCCACCTCGGAAAGAGATCACAAAGACGGCGCTTGGTTCACAAAGCACGGTTCCATGGGAGTATTCCGGGGATGCGGCAGAAACAATCCGCAGGCTGCGATCACAACAAGTTGCAATCCTGGCGGTTGAGCATACCGATGAAAGTATGTCGCTCTGGGATGTCCCGATGGCATATCCCATTTGTCTCGTTTTTGGATACGAAATCGAAGGTATTTCCCAGGAAATTTTGGATCTCTGTGATTATGCGGTTGAAATTCCGATGTTCGGATATAAAGGATCTTTGAATGTGGCGGTTTCATGTTCGATTGTTCTGTACGAGGCTATTCGGCGGAGAACGTTCTATGACTCAAAATAATCCCGGATTTCCGAATATCATTATCTTTATACTTGAATATCTTTCGTGACAGTGCTACATAAGCTGCCTGGACCTTAGCCATTTTGGATTTCTGGAGGAAAAAAATTTATGGCGCATCACAAATCAGCGATCAAAAGAATACGACAGGATAAAGTAAGAACTCTTCGGAACAAGGCAAAACGAACACGTGTTCGAAATGCCATAAAAGGTGTCCGAAACGCTCTGAGTTCAGGGAATCTCGAAGAAGCTCGTGCCAAATTTCAGGTCATGGTGCCCATCGTTGACCGGATGGCCGCCAAAGGGATCATTCATCGAAATACAGCTTCCCGGACAAAATCAAGACTCAATCGCAATATACAATTTCTGGCTGTAAAAAATTCGTAGGCGTTCATCGTAAGAAAGTGCTGGTTTTTGGATAGGAAACCGGAGGTTTACATGCAACGGATTCAGCGAAACATAGCGATTTTGCTAAGTGTCATAGTGTCAGCGTTTATCGGTTGCAGCAGATCGGAGGTTCCTCAGGCAACACTCTGGCCGGATGGCTCATGGGTGCTCTATGATAAAATCAGCAAAGACTCTGAAGGAAACGAATTTACAGGTATATTGAAAGTTGCATCTGTCGGCAAGGAAATGGTTGATAATAAGCCGTATTATTGGATTGAGATTCGGGAGGACAGTCCGGAACTCATACGGATTACCAAATTTCTGGCCGAAGAACAGAAAAATTTCAGTGCTCAGGATGGCTTTCAATTTTGGGGAGAAATCAAACGGATCATTATCCAGGAAAACTCCCAGACCCCCGAAGAAATCCCCGCTCAGCATCTCAAACGATATGCGCCAACATTTGTTGAAAGCACCAAATCCCGTCGATTCGGAAATGTTAAAGATCAGACAGCGCCGACGACAACCGAACTCCCGGAATTACGAATGACCCTCAATGGGCAGGAAGTGATCGGAAAAGGGATAAAGAGCAGCCGTGTTTTTTCTTCCGGAGTAAATCTGGGATTTCTGAATCTGGAAGACATGACAGAAAGTACGACGGAGTATTATATTGACGGGAAAATTCCATTCGGTGGCCTCATCAAAGTGGTTCATACCAGTCTGACAACCTCAGTTAATAAATCCAAACCGGATCAGGAGCAGAAGCCACCGGTCCGATATGAAAACACCCTCACACTGACGCAATTCGGTACAAGTGGCGCTATCAGTCAGATCATTGGGGAACCAGTGATGAAAGAAATCCTTCCCTTACCTTTTCTCAAACCCAGCACCAAGAAATCATCCTGACCGTTTTGTTGTCGAAAACATCATGACAGAATATTCTGTGGAGGCAGAAGATCACGCTGATATATCTCAATAAGCATCTCCAGAATTTCCTCAATCATCTTATTGTAGAGCGTGGTGTTTCCCGCAATACCCTACGCTCCTATTCCAATGATCTGAATTCATTTCTCAAAAACACTCCCAATCTGAAAACACTCGATGATTTCACCTCGGAGAGTATCCGGGAATTCTTGAAAAATCTTCAACAATCTGGGTTGTCAGCTCGCAGCATCGCACGCAAACTTTCCGCAATTCGAACCTTTTGCCGGTTTCTTATCGAAGAAAATGCCTTGCTGGATGATCCAAGCGAAGATATATCCATCCATTACTCTCCACCACGACTGCCAAAACAGATTAGCCTTCATTGGGTTGATCGCATTTTCCAATGCCCTGATACGTCTACCCGCGATGGCATCCGGAATCGAACCATCCTTGAAACATTATACGCCACTGGCATGCGTGTGTCCGAACTCACCAACATCAAATTACACGATCTCCATCTGACTCATGCGTTTATCCGTTGTATGGGAAAAGGAAAAAAGGAACGGCTGATTCCAGTCGGGCAGTCAGCGATTGAATGGATTCAGCGCTATATCAAAGAAAGCCGGCCGCTCTATATCAAACACAATGAAACACAACCGTATTTGTTTCTGAACCGGTCCGGTGAAAAAATAAGCCGGATCACAGTCTGGACCATTGTCAGAAAATATGCTTTGGAAGCTGGAGCACCCATTACGATTTCCCCTCATACCATCCGCCACACCTTTGCCACTCATCTGGTTACAAACGGAGCGGATTTGAGATCGGTCCAGGAAATGTTAGGCCATTCTTCAATCACAACAACGGAAATTTACACGCACCTGTCCAAGGAACATTTAAAATCTGTTGTTTTTACGCATCATCCTCGCACACGTGAGAAACAATGAAATGGATATTCTTGGTTGAAGTTGGATGTGAAATGGGTATGATCTGTCCAGAGGGGGATTTTTGAATTGGATCCAGCATTTATCATTGTTTCGATTATCGTTATCCTGATCTCACTGACATTTCACGAAGCGGCGCATGCAACAACCGCCAATTTCCTGGGTGATCCGACGGCCAGGCGATTGGGACGGATGTCGCTGAATCCGATCATGCACATTGACCTTTTTGGCACAATCCTTCTGCCGATTTTGCTCACTATTTCCGGTGCCGGTGCATTTGGATGGGCGAAACCGGTGCCGGTGGACATTCGAAATCTTCGAAATCCAGTTCGTGACGATGCGATCATTGCACTGGCTGGTCCCTTGTCAAACCTCCTGTTGGCTTTTTTTTCTGCTTTGTTGATTCGGTTGCTTCTGACCGTTGCCGGAGATGGGTCTGGAGCGCTCTTTTTTCAATACATCATCTGGATCCTGACTATCAGTATTTCCATTAATGTGTTTCTCATGTTGTTTAACATGTTACCGATCCCTCCGCTCGATGGATCCAGCATCATACAACTTTTTCTGTCTCCGCAAGCTTCCCTGAAATTCATGCAACTCCAACAAAATAGTTTCCCGATATTATTCATCATCATCTTTGTTTTTCAGAATCAATTGGAAAAATATTATCTCCAGCCACTCGGAAATCTGTTCTTTTTGATTTTGTATGATATTGCATTGATCTCTCAATAAATTATGTCCAGCCAACCGACAGAATCTATCCGGGTATCATTGGCATTGTTTGAAGGACCACTCGATCTTTTACTCCATCTGATTCAGGAACAGCGGATTGATATTACGGTCGTCTCCATCTCTCAAATCACTGCCCGTTATCTTGAAATGTTACATATCATGCGAGAGATGGATCTGGACATTGCAGGAGACTATCTGGTAATGGCGGCAACATTGGTGTTCATCAAATCTCGATATTTATTACCAGCACACGCGTCATCCGAGTCCGACTCAGATCATGGTGATGATATACGGGAGCAATTGATCGATCGATTACGTCACTATCAATTATTCCGCGAAGCGGGAGATTTTCTGGGGAGAATGAGTGATCAACGGTGCCGGTTTGTTTCCCGGGAACCGCCGATCGATGAAACCAGCATTCAGACAGAGTGGATTTACCATGCATCGGTGGTGGATTTATTGCGAGCGTTAAAAAATGTTATCCATCGCCAGCAGTCGACACCGGTGCATCTCATCACCCCGAACCGGATCTCCGTAAGAGAGAAAATGTCTGAACTCATGCGATTACTGACGGAATCAAAAATAGTCATGGCCAATAAACTGTTTGATCAATGTGTGACTCGGCAGGAGGCGATCGTGGTGTTCCTGGCAATCTTGGAATTGATGCGGATGCAGGTGATTCGAGCAAGACAGAAAACGCAGTTTGGAGATATCAGGATATCTTTGTTATCATTATAGAAGTATGGTCATTATGGAAGATCCTTTCTTTTTCGGATTATGTGAAGCTTTGCTGTATGTGTCCATCGAACCCCTGACAATGGAATCTCTGGTAAAGGCATTGGGAGATACGATTGACGATCGCAAGAAAATTGAGGAGAAATTCGCTTTGTTTCGGAAGGATTTTGAATCACGGTCGATGGGTATGACGATTCTGGAAGTAGCGGGTGGATTCCAGTTCGCAACAAAACCTGAATATTACTCCAATATCAAACGACTACAGACCGTCCAGCTAAAAGCCCGGCTTTCCAGACCAGCGCTGGAAACATTGGCCATCATTGCGTATCAGCAACCGATTACTCTGCCGGAAGTCGAGCAGATACGTGGAGTGGATTGTGGGGGTGTTCTGCGGAATCTACTCGAAAAGAATCTTATCTCGATCCTGGGTCGGCGCAAAGGACCCGGCAATCCGATACTCTATGGAACAACACCTAAATTTTTAATCGATTTCGGATTGTCGGATCTCAGATCATTACCCTCTTTGAAGGAATTTGAAAAACTCCTCACTGATAAAAAATTGGATGAAGACATACCGTCTTCGGCCTCAGGCAATGAGCAATCAACGGGAACTATTCAACAATTGACAGACAACAATCATACAAAACGAGATTCAGAAAGAGTTCAAGGTGAAATATGAGTGCAGATGAAATCCCATTAGTTCGATTTCTTTCAGGCTCAGGAATCGGATCCAGGAGATACTGTGATCAGTTGATAAAGGAGAGCCGCGTTACTGTCAATGGTGAATGTGCCAGACTGGGAACCCGGATTGTGGAAGGTATCGACAAGATCATAGTAGATAACATCCCTGTTGAGCCAGCGCCTGAATACATTTACATCTTGTTATATAAACCCAGAGGTTATCTGGTCAGTGATGAAGATCCGGAAGGCCGTCCTCTGGCTAAAACGCTTCTGCCTGATTTCCGAATGCGGTTATTTCCGGTTGGTCGACTGGATTTTCAGACGGAAGGAGCGATTCTCTATACCAATGATGGAATCTGGGCAAACCGGATCGCTCACCCGAGTAACCGGGTTCCGAAAACATATCTGGCCAAAGTGAGGAACATTCCATCACCGGAAATGCTCCTGAAATGGAAAAAAGGAGTATTCGATCATGGAAAACTCCTGAAGGCTGTCTCCGCAAGAATTACCGAAACAACGCGCAAAAATGCATGGATTGAAATTACTCTGACAGGCGGAGTCAACCGGCAAGTGAGGCGGATGGGCGAAGCGACAGGTCATCCGGTTGTCAAACTCATCCGAACTTCCATCGGATCCATCGATCTGGGTAATCTGGAACCCGGCCAGTTTCGGTATCTCCATCCAAAAGAGATTCGTGCTCTTTTAGAATGGGAAAAGAAAACGCTTGTTACAAGGGACAAACGACCGGTCAAAACGACAAAAAGATTAACCTATTCGCCCACTTACTCATCTTCAAAACGCGGATAATCTGAATTTTTGATGAAATTGGAGACACTTATCCATATATTTGAAATCGAGAGCAATCAGATAACGGAGAGCTGTTCGAAGGAGTGACGGATTCATGAATGATGAAAACCCGATGATGTGCGGGTCCAGCCAGTGGGATGGAGGTATCCGCTAATAATGGCGAATCAATCCAAACGTACATATCGGATCGGCGAAGTTGGACGGATGCTAAACATTCCAACTTATGTCTTGAGGTATTGGGAAACGGAGTTTCCGGAATTGAAACCGACGAAGAGCTCGACCGGTCAACGTTTATATACGGAAGATGATATTGCGATCGTAAAAAAAATCGCTCATTTTCGGTATAGCGAAAAGTTGACATTACCGGGAGCTAAGAATCGGTTACAGCAATCTCAGACGGATGGGCTGACAGACGATGTCAAAAAGTCTCTGCGCGAACTAAAAAACAGTTTACAAGAAATCCTCTCTGCATTACGATAATGAATCGCCAGTTGTCGGGGCGTAGCGCAGCCTGGTAGCGCACTTGCATGGGGTGCAAGTGGCCGGAGGTTCGAATCCTCTCGCCCCGACCATTTTTTAATATGTGCAATAATGACAGTCTTACAATTTTCGGAAACATTGAAGTATAAAATTGCACGCGACCAATTGATTGACCAGTTTGTCAAATTTAAAATCCTCACAGATCAGCGTATTATCAATGCTTTCAGAAAGATTCCACGTCATTTATTTGTAGATGAAGCCTTCAACTCTCTGGCCTATCGCGATCAGCCGCTTCCCATTGGTTTCGATCAGACGATCTCGCACCCATCCACTGTTGCCAGGATGATAGAACTCCTGCAAGTCGGTCCACAGCATCGGGTGTTGGAGATTGGAACCGGATCAGGGTATCAAACCGCAATCCTGTCCGAACTCTCGGGAAAGGTCTATTCCGTCGAGCGGATTGAATCATTTGTAAAAAAGGCCAAAAGAACATTGGCACAACTGGGTTTTTACTCGGTTCGAATTGAATGGGGGGATGGCTCTCAGGGATGGCCGGATGCTGCTCCATTTGATCGTATCGTCGTATCGGCTGGATCGCCTGAAATTCCGGAATCATTATGCCGGCAATTGAATACGAACGGCCGACTGATTATTCCGGTGGGTGAACGAAAAGCGCAAAAAATAACGATTGTAACCCGTCTTGGAGAGACCTTTCATGTTGAGGAGGAATCAAATTGTGAGTTTGTCGATCTGATCGGCAAAAATGGATGGCAAACAAGATGCTGATACCAGGATGGATGATGATCTGGTCGGTGAAACTGGTCGTTTCTGATATATGTCGGAAATGAGCAGGAGTTTTTACTTGCACATTTTTTCTCTTTCCATTATCTTTCACCTTGCTTGACGGCAAAGGCATTATAAACGGGGCGTAGCGCAGTTTGGTAGCGCGCCTGCTTCGGGAGCAGGAGGCCGGAGGTTCAAATCCTCTCGCCCCGATTTTAAAACTTATGAGTTCCACGCAGGTATTTTTTTTACTCCCTCAAATAAACTATATCGCCTATCACCATGTTTTTTTAACTGGGCTTTGCCCTTCCAAAAGGCAGGAATATTCATGGCGTTTGAAGGCAACACTGGTGCATTGACCATTGCCGAGTTGTTACACATGGCGACGGCTGATTCAAAGCCTCGGCATTTGATCATTCAAGCACATAAGACCACTTATCAGATAAGTGGTCAGGCGGGAATGCTTACCGCAATCAACAGCACTCCTCAGGTTTCATCAATATTTAACATTTTCATCCAGCGAAAGTTAGCCCCCGCTGCAAAACTGAAAGAATTATCTGCTACTGCAAAAACCCTCAAAGACGTAGAAGATTCATTGCTCAGCCTGGAGATTATCAATGCAGAGCAGTTGGAACAGGCTCGATTTCATCAAGCCGAAACGATTTTTTTTAACCTGTTATCGGAGGAAGAAGGGTCCTTTGAGTTACAGGAAAAGCCGCCGGCAAATCTCCTCACCTTGGATGACTATTTTTCAAAAGCAGTCCGGGAATTAATTTCTGATGTAAAATTTCTTAAAGAATTCAGAGCGATATATCCTGATTTTGATCTTCGTATCTACTGGATTGGTCCAGTTGAAATGCTCGAAGAGACGATGAAAAAACTGGACTTATGGGATATCAAAGCTCTTTCATTGTATGCTCCACAAACGACAGTTCGAAAATTTTGGCAGCATTGGGATGACTCCCCGACTCCTCTGATGCGATCTCTCCTCAATCTGGGCCGGCTGGAAATATTTTCAATTATTCAACCCCAGACTCAAACGCTTTTTAATACTCGGCCATTCCTCCGACTGATCGTTTCGGAGTTGGTCGATAAAATTTTTACTATTCAAAAACTGATCGGCAAAGATGGAGATCTCCTCACGATCCTCCAAAATTTCAAGCAAACGTTGGACCAGATGCCGATGCAACCTGTTATGAGCAAATCTTCCTCCTCGGATCTTTCAGAAGGGATGGATGATCTGTCTACGATCACATCCACGATTGAATCATTTCTTGAACTCGGGGATCTCAAAGAACTGGGAATTCAGGATGATCATGAAATGGATCTGTCCGATCAAAAATTGATGGAGCAACCTCTCCGGTCTCTCCGGGAATCTTCTATTGAATCCCCGCTACCAAAAGATGTTCGTCCATCGCTGGACCAATCACCAAAGCCCAAATCAATTCCGACACCCACGCACAAAATACCACCCAAACCTGCTCCCCCGAAGAAAGAAGAGGAAGACATCGAAGATGAACGACTGGAAACATTGGAGGAAAAAGTTGAGGCCAAAGTTCGGTATCGAAAATTTGTGTCGAACGTGACAATGGCGCATAACAGAATGAATCTGAAAAGTCTGAACTATTTTGATATTCTGGAGGTGTCAGCAAACGCGGACCGGAAAGCTATTCATAAAGCATTTGTGAAAGCCATCCATAAAATCAATCCGAAAGGCATCCATATTGAAGACTATGACAAGGGAATTTTAGACAAAGCAGTGCAGGTCCGGGAAACCCTCAAAAAAGCCTATACAACTCTGATGGATCCTAAATTGCGGCGTCAATATCTCGGATCGCTCCGTGAAACACGGGAGGATATCGATCGCAAGAAATCCTTGGCAATGGGTCTCTTCAACAAAGGAATGGCAGAGATGAAGGCGGGAAATTATGATAACGCCCGAAAGATTTTCAGGCAGGCCATCGAATATGATCCCAACAGTCCGGTGTATTATTCTATCTTAGAGGATATTTCCAAGGAAGAACGATTGAATAATGCGACGAAATTTTTCCAGTCAGGATTGATTGCCTTCAAACAAAAAAACGATGCCGGTCGAGCAATTCAATTGATCAAAAAGGCCATTTCTTTATCGCCGGGACAGGCGGCATTTCATATTAAGCTTGCAGAAATCCAAGCGAGTCAAGCAGAAACACGTTTGGATGCTATCAAAAACTATGAAATGGCCATTGATATAGATCCCGGTAACAATGAACTGAAAATGACCCTGGCGAATTACTTGAAATCTGTGGGGATGAAACAGGAGGCTGCAAATCGGTATCAGGAAATTCTAAAGTGGAATCCGGATCATGCACGAGTCAAAACCGAGTTACTGGCTTTGGCAAAGGAAGGAATCAAACCACAGAAAGCCGAAGAAAAGGACGCGGAAGGGAAAAACGAAGAATAACACATAGACTCCTGATAAAAATTCCACTCGGGTTTGTCAAACGGATGAAATGATTCATTTTCGGATGATTAATCTAAATCCGTGTGTTGGAGCCGGATCGAAAAAGCTGATGGAAGAATCGCTTGATCAATATGGAGGGGATCGGGTTGAAAAAACGATGGATTGTTTCTGGTCGCGTTCAAGGAGTGGGGTACAGATACTATACGCGCAAAAAAGCGGTTGATCTGGGATTGACTGGAATCGTTCGAAATCTGGATGATGGCCGGGTTGAAGTCATTGCCTCGGGCGACCCCGACAGACTCCAGCAACTATATGATGCCCTGCTGGAAGGTCCTCGATTCGCTATTGTATCAGATATTTGCGAAAAACCCATTCCGCCTGACAGTTCCTCTCTTCTTTCAGATTTCAGAATCCTGACCTGAACGAAACAAAATTTTTTCAGATTAACGATCTTTCCTGATCAATCAAATCATATTTGCGTTATACCATCCATCGCTGAACGAGGGAACTGGATCGTGTATTGCTTTACAATGATGATCGGATTATCTAAATTAGTGTTGTCTCTTGTGAAGATGATTTGTGTAGTCGAATAAGCATGAACACACTACCGGGAGGGAATGGATGATCGATCTGGAAAAACTCGTACGGAATATCCCTGATTTTCCAAAACCAGGAATTCAATTCAAAGATATCACTCCGATTCTTGCATCACATCACGCTTTTAGTCAGGCAATCGCACAAATGGCAGCTCCGTTTAAAAATAAAGGGATTCAAAAAGTCATCGGCATCGAAGCACGGGGATTCCTGTTCGCTTCAGCAATCGCATTGGAAATTGGAGCAGGATTAATTCCAGTCAGAAAACCCGGCAAACTTCCTTATCAAACAGTATCCTATACCTATGATCTCGAATATGGCACGGACACGATCGAAATCCATGATGATGCAGTTTTACCCAATGAACGGATTTTGATTGTTGATGATTTATTAGCAACGGGTGGAACAATGCAGGCGGCATGTAAATTAGTTGAAAAATTACAGGGAACAGTCGCTGGAATTTCCTTTTTAATAGAGCTGGCGTTTTTGAAAGGGAGAGAAAAAATCAACAATTATCAGGTGTTCTCCTTGATCCAATTTTAACGGCATGACTCAGACTGATAAATCGCGCCCGTAGCTCAGGGGATAGAGCACCGGATTCCTAATCCGGGTGCCGCAGGTTCAAATCCTGCCGGGCGCATCCCAGCGATTCGATGATCGGACTGGACGTCATTATGCATCTCGAGGGGTTTTCAGGCTTGTAATCAGACACGACAAGAGCCTCTTTGAGAACCATGGCGTTCATTCCTTGATATGCGGCCCGATACTGATTGCGAAGGCTGAAATGATACTGAGGATAGCGGAGGACCATACAGGGGATTCGGATTGGATCAGAAGTTCAGAAGTATAGATATCCTCTCATCGTTTATGCCCTGAATTTTTCCAGAAGAAAACCCTCTTCTTGGTCACCGATGCTTCCTCATCGAGAAAAGCCTATAATTTTATTGCTATATAAACCTATTTTTATAATAATAATGGATACATGGGAGGTTGTCGCATGAAAAAATCTCTTGTTTTTATGTTCTGGTGCTTACTCTCACCGATAACCGTAATGGGAGCGATCATCCATGTTCCCGGTGATTATGGGACCATACAGGCAGGTATTTTTGAATCCAACGATGGCGATACAGTTGTGGTCGCAGATGGCGTCTATCGTGGCTCAGGAAACCGAGATCTGATACTTGGAGGACGCTCCATTTTGCTGACTTCCGAAAATGGACCGGATGCATGTATAATCGATTGTGAGGGATCTGCGGAATCCAATCATCGCGGATTTTTTCTGATCAAAGGAGAAAATCAGAATACAGTCATTCGCGGATTCACTGTTCGTAACGGATATGTATCAGCTCCTGGTGAAGGAGGTGCTGTTTTTTGTGATACCACATATCCAACAATTGAAAACTGTATTTTCACGAATAACTATGCGGCCACCGGTGGAGCGATTTCTGGGAGTGGCACTTATAAAAACTGTATCATAACAGATAACACAGCTCTGACGGCCGGAGGAGGCATCAGTCTCAAGAACAATCCTGCCTATATCGATCACTGTACGATTGTAAATAATAGTGCGGGAGAGAAAGGTGGGGGGCTTCAGATACTATCAACGGCATTTACCTCCATTACGAATACTGTCATTTCAGATAATTCAACAACGGGACTTGCAGGCGGTATTTACTGTCAGAATGGTGGGACAGTAAATCTGTCGAATTGTATCATCGTTGAAAACCACACCGATGCGTTGTCGTCCGGCGGGGGGGGAATTTATTTTGATGCACTCAGCCATGGTATCATTGCCAGTTGTACCTTTTCTGCCAATACGAGTTCGACGATGGGTGGAGCCTTCTATTCAAAAGCTCAGGAAAACATCATCATCAATTCTATTTTCTGGAATGACTCTGCTCCAACCGGTCCGGAAATCGCGCTATCTGGCAACCTGACTATTTCATATAGTGATATCCATGGTGGAGATTCTCAGATTTACATAGAAGATCCGGGATCATTGACATGGGGAGCGTCAATTTTGACAACAGATCCGTTCTTCGTTGCCGGACCGCTCGGAGATTTTTATCTCAGTCACCGTGCCGCTGGGCAAGACTCAGAAAGTCCCTGTATTAACACCGGAAGTGATCTCGCTACCAACATATGCTTTAATTCACCAAATGGCACTTTTTGCATGTCAGATCTTTCCACCCGAATTGATTCGGAAATTGATTCAGACGTCGTTGACATGGGTTATCATTATGCACGCGTGCCCCACACACCCACTCCCACTCCGACAGAAACGCCATCTCCCAGTCCAACTCCAACAAACACACCCACTCTGACACCCACGCTGACACCGACCCCGACATTCACACCAACCCCAACGATCACGCCAACGCCAACACCCTGGTGCACCATTCCGGGTTGTCGAATTTCGATGCCATCCAATTATTTCACTCCAGGTGATATTGCTTATTGTGATATGGTTGTCTGCAATCCCGATCCGGTAACCTATGAACGCGTACCGGTTTTTGCCGTTCTGGATGTGTACGGCCAACTATTTTTTGCTCCCACATATACCGACTTTGACTATTACATTATGGATGTTACTCCTGGTGAAATTACGGTACGTGTGTTAGCAGCATTTGTCTGGCCCGAAAATGTAGGTACAGCGACAGGCATCAAATGGTATGCCGCAATGACCAACGAGGATCTCTCCGAAATCTTCGGAACATGGTGGGTATTCGAATTCGGATGGGGAATCTAGGAAAGGTTCAATCCGACACTTCCCAGGCAATATAATTCGATTCTGACTTGCTGCGAATGCTGCCGGGATCGATTATCATACCCTTTATCATCTTCGGTAACATCTGATCTAAAGCGAAGAGTAGTATATTAAAGTCTTGATTTTTAAGAAATGCTCCTCTAGGATGACAACCGATTTGATGTTACGGATACAGAACCGACCAACAGATGAATTGGCAATTCGGACCACGTAATATTGAAACAGAGATCTGTCTCAGTCCGATAAAAATGCATGGATTACATAACTTGTTGCTTGGCATGTGTAAATGATGTTTGGAGGATGGAATGGCAAAATCTAAACCGGAAAAAGAAAACAACACCCAACTTTCGACGGACGAACCGAGTGATTTAATCGGAAAAATTACAGCTTTTTTTAACAGATACCGCGATTTTATGAGTTATGTTGGTATCGGAGTAGTGGTTGTCGGAGCAGTTATCATGCTCGTAACGATGAACAATCGAGCCAAAGAAGAAGAAGCATCCGGAAAATTCCGGAATGCAATTCAGATATATAAAAATGCCTTTTCATCTGATGTTGCTCAATCACAGGAGCCTGCAGAACCAGAGACCAATCCAAAAACACTTGCCAATGCGATTGATGCGCTGAAAGAAGTCACTGATAATTTCCCAAGCACTTCCGCAAGCGACAATTCCCAGTATCTGATCGGGACAGCGCTTCTAAATGACGGCCAATCTGAAGAAGCTCAAAAAACATTGGAGAATTTTATTGCCGGAAACACAACGAACCCTCTGGTTCCATCTGCACTGCTCGCTATTTCAACGGCACAGGCCAACATGGGGAAACATTCTGAATCCTTGACCACTCTTCAGAAAATAGAAACCCAATATGCCGATTTTCAATTGAAAGATGTATTGAAATATGAAATGGCCAAACGGCATGAGGCGATGGAACAATGGGAGAAAGCTCGGCAACTTTATAAGGAAGTAATGGATCAGTTTCCGGATAGTTCATGGAAGGGATATAGTCAGAAGCGGCTCCAATCTCTTGATCGGAATCATCCTGCTCCCAAAGAAGAACCATCGGCATGATCGAAACGTTTTAATCGCACGAGCATAGAATCGCTGTGAATAGGAGGAATGACATGCCAACCCGGCTGCTTTTGGCGGACGAGAGTATTACAATCCGTAAGGTCGTACAGATCATATTTCGGAATACGAATACCGAAGTTTCTACCGCCGGAAACCGTATGGAACTCCTATCACTTGCCAAGACGCTGAATCCGGATGTTATCTTACTCTCTGTCAATTTTCCAGGAATTGATTTGCAGACTGATGTGAAAACCATGTCCGAACTTCCCGGAAAAAATCCGATTCCTGTTGTCTTAATGGCCAATCGAGGCGAAAGCATTGACTCCACATACGGACAGGGACTCGGTGCCGATGGAATCTTGTACAAACCCTTGGATAATCGAGAGTTAAAACGAGCGGTTGATCACATTCTGCGCAGTTCCCTGCCATCGACTCAACCTTCAGAAACAGCTCACAAAACGCCACCTAAATCCAAAGAAAAACCAAAACAGACTCCACCCAATGAACCTCTCAAGATCGTTACACCCGCAGTCAATGAATCTCAAACCGGAACACCTGAACAGCGTGCCCGTGTTCTGATGGATATCTTTGAAAGTTATCTGAACGAAAATGTAATCCTATTGACCGATGCTCTGGCCAAACATATGGCACCACGGATCGCTTCTGATGTTGCGGGAAAAATCCTGGAATCCATCGATTTTTCTTCATTGCCTTCACAGGTGGCCACGATTATTGAAGGTGTCATTCAGGACTTAGTACCACAACTGGCAGAAACACTAATACAACGTGAGATCGATATGATCAAAGAAGAAGCCGCCCATCTGATCTCCAGAGATGAGCAATCTGAGGATTGACATCTTTATATAAATATCTGATCTGAATCTAGCGGTTCATCTCATACATCACACAATGGATACAGGGTTTGGCTTACTCCGACATAAACCGTGAATGAAACATACTGACAAAATCAACTCGGTGGATTCACACGAAATTAACAAATGAATTTGAGCGAGGGAATGCGAATGTTGGCTTCATATGATTTTCAATCTGCGGAACGTAAATGGTATGAGTCCTGGATGTCTCAAGGAATGTTCAAACCGAGGGGGGAATCGAATCAAACGTATACCATCATGATACCTCCGCCCAATGTGACTGGTATCCTTCATATCGGACATGTTCTGAATAATACGCTTCAGGACATTCTGATCCGTTATAAAAGAATGCAAGGATATAAAACGTTATGGGTACCCGGAACTGATCATGCGGGAATTGCCACTCAAAACAAGGTGGAACAGCTTCTCGCTCAACAGGGATTGACCAAGGAACAACTGGGGAGGGTGGGCTTTCTCCAAAAAGCCTGGGAATGGAAAGAGAAGCATGGTGGAATCATTATACAGCAGTTAAAAAAATTGGGTTGTTCATGTGATTGGGATCGAGAACGATTTACCATGGATCCGGGTTTATCTCGTGCGGTTCGGGAGGTTTTTGTACGGTTGTTTGATAAAAATCTGATATATAAAGGGCAATACATTGTCAATCAGTGTCCTCGCTGCCGGACTGCGATTTCGGATGAAGAAGTCGAGCATCGGACAACCAATGGCAAACTTTGGTATGTCAGATATCCCTTAATGGATGAACCAGGTGATATCTGTGTTGCAACAACACGCCCCGAAACAATGCTTGGAGATGTTGCAGTTGCCGTCCACCCGGAAGACATTCGCTATAAACATCTTATCGGAAAAATGGTCATACTCCCGCTTCAAAATCGTCCCATTCCGATTATTGCTGACGAGATGGTGGATCGTGAATTTGGGACTGGAGCAGTAAAGATCACTCCCGCCCACGACGCCAATGATTTCGAAGCAGGGAAACGTCACCATCTGACTCCCATTCTAGTGATAGATGATACTGGAACTATGACTGAGGCTGCCGGAACTCCTTACCGAGGAATGGATCGTTTTGAATGCCGACACGCGGTTGTTGATAACCTCAAATCTGCTGGTTTGCTTGTCAAAATCGATGACTATCAAAGTGGGATGGGATATTGCTATCGCTGTAACACAGTGGTCGAACCATTTTTATCGGAACAATGGTTCGTTCGGATGAAACCACTTGCTCAACCCGCCATTCGTGCGGTTGAGGACAAACAGGTCACCTTCTATCCGGAACGGTGGACCAAAGTGTATCTGCATTGGATGGAAAATATCCGGGATTGGTGCATCAGCCGTCAGTTATGGTGGGGGCATCGCATTCCGGTCTGGACATGTGTGGACTGCCACCACGTGCAAGCCTATCTGGATGATCCCCATGTCTGCCCCACATGTTCAGGTTCACATCTGGTACAAGATCCTGATGTTATGGATACATGGTTCTCAAGTTGGTTATGGCCTTTTTCCACATTGGGGTGGCCAGATAATACCGAAGATCTTAAAACGTACTATCCGACCCAATCACTCATAACAGCGCCGGAAATTATCTTCTTCTGGGTATCCAGAATGATCATGGCCGGTTTGGAGTTTATGGGGAGAGTGCCATTCGAAAAAGTATATTTACATGGTACTGTCCGAGATAATACCGGTCGAAAAATGTCTAAATCATATGGTAATTCTCCTGATCCGCTCGATATCATTGACGAAGTCGGCTCAGATGCGCTCCGTTTCAGCATGATTATGATCTCTCCTCGCGGATCGGATATTTTATTCTCTGAAGACAGCCTGAACGTTGGGCGCAATTTTTCAAATAAGATCTGGAACGCGGCGAAACTGATCCTGAGCCATTGTCCGGATCGACAACGGCTGTCGCGATTCCCGGAAGATTGTCATTTGACAATACCTGACAAATGGATCATCTATCGATTGGCCGTGGCTGCTGATGAAATAAAAAATCATCTGGAAGAATTTCGGTTCAATGACGCTGCGATTGCAGTCCATCGATTCATCTGGCATGAGTTCTGTGATTGGTATTTAGAGATCGCCAAGCCAATCCTGTATGGTAAGACATCCCACCAGCATCAAGAAATCGTTCATCAAATACTCGTCAAATGCTTCACAGACTCACTCCAATTGCTGCACCCATTCATGCCATTCATCACCGAAGAAATCTGGCACTCTCTATTCGATAACGCAGATAGCATCATGGTAACTCCGATCGACGATAACTCCTCTTGTCTGGCACTCAAGGATGATGCCGATCAAGCGGAAGTGGTTTTTCGAGTCATTACCGCCATTCGAACAATGCGAGCTGAGATGCAGATTGGTCCATCCGTAGAAATCGAGGCGACAATCTCAACAGCCACTCCAACTTTCCAGCACTTATTGAGTTTCATGAAACCTCAGATCATGTTCATGTGCCGTCTTTCCCGATTGGAGATTCAAATTGAAGCGATACCCCCAGAAATCCGAGCAACCTTCGTTACGTCAGATAATATTGATGTTTTTTTGAATCTGGAAGGTATTGTTGATGTTCCGGCTGAGATTGCTCGATTGGAAAAGGAAATCAGGAAAGTGGATAATGAATTGATAAAAATCAATCAAAAACTATCCAATGAGGACTTCTTGAAAAAAGCGCCACAAGAAATTCTGGACAAAAATAAGCGAATATCCGAAGAATTAACGACTAAAAAGGACAAGCTCCGCCATGCATTGTCAATTTTGGGGAGTTAGCGGAGTTTTCCCATGAACCTTTTTCAATCACCTCAAATACTGGCTCTGATCGAACGTGCAATCGACGAAGATCTGTGTCTTGGAGATGTCACCACGGAGCTATTGATACCGGAAACGTTATGCGGAGAAGGCACCATCATTGCAAAAGAGCAAGGCATACTTGCAGGGCAACGGTTAGCGGAGTCGATTTTTGCGCGGATCGATCCCATCGTTAGCTATGAAACGCTGAAGCCAGACACATCCTCAGTCGGCTCCAGAGACATAATCGCTCGAATCTCAGGCCCAATTCGATCGATTCTTGCCGGTGAACGGACAGTTTTAAATTTTTTGCAGCATCTATCCGGTATCGCCACTTTTACGCATCGCATCGTCAACCAAATCGAGGACACACCATGCCGGATTGTCGATACACGAAAGACAACCCCGGGATTACGACTATTGGAAAAATATGCAGTCCGCGTTGGGGGTGGTTATAATCATCGAATCAATCTCGGCGATGGAATTCTGATCAAAGATAATCATATCAGAGCTTGTGGCAGCATATCCCGAGCCGTTTCAACAGCTCGGCAATTTCGCAGACATCCTCTTCTCGTGCAAATTGAAGTCACATGTTATCAGGAAGCTCTGGAAGCTGTTCAGGCAGGAGCGGATGCTTTGTTACTCGATAACATGTCTCTGGAGCAGATGGAACCGATCATTCGTGCATTTCGATCAACAATTCTATTGGAAGCTTCCGGCAATATCACCGCTCAATCTGTCCTGCGTTATGCGCAATCCGGAGTTCATCTCATTTCCATGGGTGCACTTACACACTCAGCAGGTATCCTGGATCTCTCCCTGAACCTTGAATGAACGACCTCAAACTCAATGAACTCATCACTGCACCCTGGTATCATATGGATGAAATACCATCTACCAATCAGTATCTCCTGGAGATTGACTCCAGCCAGACTCCATCCGGAACGACCTGTTCGGCAAATATTCAAACCCATGGAAATGGAAGGAATGACCGGAAATGGCATTCCCCGGTTGGTGGATTATATCTGAGTGTTCTATTCAAACTATGTACCACAGAATACTGGAATCTCTTCCCTTTTGTATGCGGTCTTGCAGCGGCAGATGCCATCGAACACTGCTGTCCGGCTGCTCACGTAAGCTTGAAATGGCCGAATGATCTGTTGATCGACAAACAAAAGGTCGGTGGAATTCTGGTTCAAGGCAGCATCGGAACAAATCCGCGATTAGTGGCTGGAATAGGGATAAATGTCAATTCGGATCTCTCCGGAATACCTGAACGACCCATCTTTCCAGCAGCCACACTGAATTCTATGGTACCACAAGCTCCAGAAATTCAAAACCTTGCATACTGGTGCCGATACCGATTATTTGAGTATTTTCTGAAATGGGAGGCTCAGCCCACATTCGTGATCGCGCAATGGACGAAACGATCGATCATCACAAACCGTCGGATAACGTTTCAGACGTCTCAATCGACGATTACCGGGTATTGCAGAGGAATCGATTCTGACGGGCGACTGCTTATCGATACAGAGCGATCTCAATCTGCATTCATATCCGGTGATATTCTTGCTATAGGAGAGCGATAACGTGATCGGTGCGGTTGATATTGGAAACACGAACATCACTTTTGGACTCATCCACGACAGCCATGTTATCCACTCATGGCGATTGTCTACTGCGGCTAATCGAACAGCAGATGAATTTTTTCTTGTTTTCGATCAATTGATTCATTCCATCCAAATATCCGCTGCTGATCTTCATGGAATAGCGATATCATCCGTTGTTCCCGATCAATCAGAACCAGTGAATATATCGACCCGTATGTTGTGCGGAAAAGAACCCTTCATCGTCAGACCCGGCATCCGTATCGATATGAAGATACATTATGATAAGCCCCAAAACCTCGGCGCTGATCGTTTAGTTAATGCGTATGCGGCTAAAAAGCGTTATGGATTCCCGGTAATCGTTATCGATATGGGGACTGCTACAACAATTTCCGTGATAGATGGAGAAGGTCATTTTCAGGGTGGCATGATATGTCCGGGGGTGAAAGCCATGTATGATACGTTGCATCATTCGACCTCCCTCCTTCCCCGGCTACCTTTTTCGCAACCGGAACATCTGATCGGGCACTCAACTGTTTCCTGTATTCAGTCTGGTGTTTTTTGGGGATATTGTGCGTTGATTGAGGGACTCGTTACACGTATCCAACACATGATTTCAGGAAACCCAGTCCTTGTAGCAACCGGTGGAATCGGATATCAGATTGTTCCGTTTTTGAAAACGATCCATCATTTCGAACCTGAATTGATCTTAATCGGACTGGAACAACTTTTTTACCTCAATCAGAATTGCGATCCCTCATGCGTAACATGGTAATATTTTTAGTTTTTCTATTTTCAAGGAGATGATAGATTGGACTTCCTGCGGTCGAAACGGGACCTTGGAAAGACAACCGGTCATATTTATTGCATGATTCAGCCAAGGAGCAGCACGGTGCATAGGGAGTGTCCGGAGTGTAAAGGTACGACGTGGATTACCACAACGGTTGACGGTCATAAAAAATGTCGGCGCTGTATCTGTTATGTCAATGAGGAAAAAAACAGGCTACTCCTCGCGGCCCGAATTCCTGCTCGTTACAAACATTGTTCCATCGGCAATTTTAAAACACTCGGGAATCCGGAATTAACGCGAATCACAGACGAAATCCGCAAATTCTTCATTGAATTTCCTGGGGATCACAAAGGATTACTGCTCGTTGGTCCCCCCGGGGTGGGGAAGACACATCTTGCGGTCGGTATTATCAATTACTTGATCGAAGATAAAAAAATCAGATGTGTTTTTTATGATTTTCGAGAATTGCTAACGGATATCCGCGCAACCTACGACGCCGATTCTCAAATGACCGAACAACATGTGATTCGGCCATTGCTCGATACTGAACTGCTGGTTCTCGATGAACTTGGCGCAGAGAAGACAACGGACTGGGTACGTGATATTCTGATGTATATACTCAACTATCGATATAATCGGTTATTTCCAACCATCATCACGACCAATTTTTATGATGATCCGGATGATTTCCCTGTAAAGAACAATGATCCCCAAGCAGACGCATCAACTGCAAACTCCCGAACAGGCACAGTGCCTATTGAGACATCCTCTCCAAATGATGAAAAGAAAAACGACCGGAAATCAAAAAAAAGCACGACATATAGGGATCACAAATATTCACGAGAGGAATCACTTGAAGATCGAATTGGTATTCGGTTACGGTCCCGGCTGTTCGAGATGTGTAAAACCGTTTTGATTAAAGGTGCTGATTACCGGAAAAAGAATGATGATGGCGTCAACTTTCAAAAAAATATCCGACAGCGGCTCAAACGCTTAGCGGAGGATAGCGAATGAAACTACTAAAAGTATTCTCTGGTTTTCTTATTGTTGTCCTTTTTACATTATTTGCTACAGCCAATATGCAAAAAGTGCGATTGAATTTCCTTTTTGAAGGGAACTCGCTTCTCGGGGAAGAACGAATCTCATCGGAGCAAGGCAACACGGTGAGTCAACCTCGTGAAGTTTCAGTGTTCTTAATTGTTTATGGTGCTTTTGGAGTTGGATTTATTCTGGCTTGGGCAATTGGTTTAAATACTATCCGCATTCAGAAACGGAAACTCAAAGAAATGGCTCGGATCAATTTGGAGCATGAAAAGGAATTGAATACATTGAGAAATCTTCCCGTTTCAATTTCAGATGAGTCGCTTGGGAAAAAATAGATTCAGAAACATTATTGGCGGACTGATCCCGAATGAAATCCCGCACAATTATAAAATCCGGTTAACGTGAAAATACTTCATCGTTACATCTTCAAGGAGTTAATCCCGCCCTTCTGCTTGGGGCTTTTTGTTTTCACTTTTGTAATGTTGACCAACATTATTATACGTTTGATGGATTGGTTCATTACCAAAGGCGTTAGTTTAAAAGAGACTCTATATCTGTTGATTCTCAGTCTGCCATATCTGCTCGTGATGACAATCCCAATGAGCGTGCTTCTCGCTGTGCTCGTCACATTCGGCAGATTTTCCCACGACAGCGAGATTACAGCTATGAAAGCAAGTGGCATCAGTATTCATCGAATGATGCCACCCGTTCTTCTTTTCGCAACCTTCGCCTATATCATCACATCTATCGTTTACATAAACGCATTACCTCAAACAAATCTGATGATCAAGCAGCTCAAATATGACACACTCCGCACCAAAGCCAATATGGGAATCAAACCTCATGTCTTTTATACGGATTTCATAAATCTCGTCATATATGTCAATGAAGTGATACATCATGAAAGTCGAATGCAAGGCATATTCATCGCAGACAACAGGGATTCTGAGCAACCTCTGGTGATTGTAGCCGAGAATTGCCAGGAATTACTACATCCGGATATGAATTATGTAACGCTTCGGCTGGCAAATGGATGTACCCACGAGCTCTTTAAATTAGACCAGAATCGATACTCCATGACACCCTTTGACACAATGGATCTCACGCTGGACATGAGCCAGTTCAAACCGGCCTCGGTTACAAAATCCGACCGAGAGATGACCATCTCAGAACTCTATGAAAAAGCAAAAAAGAATGAAGCAGAAGGCAGAAATTCAAATCGTCAATGGGTGGAAATCTGGAAAAAAACATCTCTCCCATTTGCCTGTTTTGTTTTTGCGGTCTTGGGTGTACCCTTGGGGATCACAACGAAAAGAGGAGGCAAATCAGGCTCATTCGCATCCGCCATCGGACTCATCCTCATCTATTATATTCTTTTGACAGGTGGTACCGGCCTATCGGAAGAAGGGAGACTGAATCCATTTATTGCTACATGGACGCCTAATTTTTTACTTGGGATATTTGCCTTGCTTTTATATCTCCGTGAAACGAATGACGCACCATTCCAATGGTGGGCTTCTGTGCGGGAGTTTATCACTGATTCCATATATAACCTGATATCGCATTACAGAAAAAAATCTGATCATTCAACATCCCGTCAAACCTGGAGTTTTATGCTCGGACGAATACTGGATCGGTATATATCGATTCAATTTCTGCAATTCTTTGCTTATACGCTCATGGCTCTTATCACCATCAGCCTGATTGTTCATATTTTTGAACGAATCGATACATTAGTGGAACATAACGCTTCGATCACCGATTCCATAATTGCCATTGGACTCAAAATGCCATATTTCGGGTATCTGGCTCTTCCGTTTGCTGCCTTGGTTGCCACATTACTGACAATTGGCGTTTTTACGAAAAGCTCAGAACTGACAGCAATGAAAGCCAGCGGTATCAGCTACTTGAGAGTGACTGCTCCATTAATCATCCTCGGATTCTTAATAACGACGATCGCCTTTTTTTTGGATGAGTCCATCATCCCTGCCTGTAACCGACAGGTAGAACAATCCTGGGACCGAATAAAAAATCGGGAGCGAACACGGTTTGTTCGATACCATCGCTGGTACCGTGGGAAATCTGGAGATCTGTATTATTTTCAGAACTATGATCCCGAACACCACCGCATTACGGGCTTTTCTCAGTTCAAAATTGATCGAAACATGAATATCACTTACCGCCTCGAAGCCGCCAATATGATATGGGAAAACAATCAGTGGAAATGTATCAATGGAAGAATTGTGACCATTGATATCAATCAGATGGTGCTGGAAGATAAAATGTTTGATGTATTTTTCAATCAAATTCCCGAAACACCGGATGATTTTTCAAAAGAATATAAAGAGTCGGAAGAGATGAACATCCGGGAATTGGAGGAATACATTGCGGTTCTGAAAAGCAGTGGTTTTGATACAATTGGTTATGAAGTCGATTGGCACTCCAAGTTTTCCATCCCATTTCTATCGTTTATTATGGTATTGATCGGAATCGCCTTTTCCGCTCAAAACAATCGATCCAGTGGAGGGATCGTTGGGATCGGGATGGCGATCTTCATTGGAGCTATTTATTTTATTGTTTTTCGAATTGGTTTGGAATTGGGACAAGCCAGCCGCCTATCACCTTTTCTCGCTGCCTGGATATGTAATTTTTTATTCTTAATAATCACTTCCTGGTTTTTATTTCGTGTCTCACAACATAACTCATGAAACAATGTCTCATATCCTTAATATCAGGCATCCTTTTCTCTTCTTCACTCGGATTCATGCAAGGGACAAGTTGAAAACGGAACGGTTCCCGATATAAATGCTTCGGGTATCTTGCTTGGACAGCCTGTTCCTGCCAATAAGCCCGATTCATGACAGATCGTAGACATCTCAATTTCCTTCGTTTTTTCAAACTCTTCCACAGGCATTCCAGAAAGTGTCTGCATCATAAAATCAGTAAATATCGGACCAGCCGCTCGGGAGCCGGTTTCACCGTGCCCCATTGATCTTCTGAGATCATACCCAATCCAGACTCCCACGGTCAGTGAAGGAGTGTATCCCATGAACCATGCATCGGAGTAATCATTGGTTGTGCCTGTTTTTGCCGCAATCGGTCTCCCAATCTGCTTGGCTCGCCAACCAGTACCGTAATCGACAACACCTCGAAGCATATGAGTTAATTGAAAGCAATGATCCATATCGAATACTTCTTTTACTTCAGGCAGGTATTCCTTTATGAGATTCCCATTCTCATCTTTAATACTCCGTATCAGATGAGGGGTTGACCGAATTCCATTTGCCGCGAGCGTTGCATACGCATTCGTCAGTTCTATCAAGCTGACTTCACCAGATCCCAATCCTAATGAAAGGTAGGGTGGAAGTTGGCTTTCAATCCCCGCATCTCGCATCACTTGCATGGCACTATCTATGCCAACATTATCCAGAAGTCTTGTCGTAACAATGTTATTCGATTGCTCCAATGCCATCCGCAATGTGGTGGGGCCACGATATTTCAAATCGTAATTCCTGGGTGACCATTGCTTCCGGGTTTTAGGATCGATAAATGTTGTCGGTTCATCGACGATAATGTCTGATGGCTTAAAACCCTTTAATAAAGCGGTTAAAAAGATAAAAGGTTTTATGGATGATCCTGCCTGCCGTTTTGCCTGCGTGGCACGATTGAACTTGCTTATAGCAAAATCAGAACCTCCTACCATCGCACTCACTTCACCAGTGCCCGGCGTTATCGCAATCAATGCGGCTTGAATCTCACCTGATCCTTCATGGCGAGTTTTGAATTCCGTCAATCCTTTCACAATCGCCCGGTCCGCTGCTTGCTGATGAACACTGTTCAGAGTCGTGAAAACTTGAAATCCTCCATTCAATAGCCGTTCATTGCCCAGCAACTCAAACAACTGTTTTCTGACATCCTCCACAAAATACGGCGCGACCTTACCAGATTCTGACTGAATGGATATTCCGATCGGTTCGGATTGAAAAGCATCACGCTCTGTTTCCGTTATAAATCCGCCTCTGCACATTCGATCCAATACCAGATTTCGGCTGGCTACCGTTCGGTCTGGGTGATTAATTGGACTGAAGTACGATGGATTCTTCAGTAGTCCCATCAAGGCCGCTGATTGAGCAGTCGTGAGATCCTTTGCTGAACAATTGAAAAAGGTACGAGCCGCAGATTCAATGCCATAAGCGCCATGGCCAAAATAACTTTGATTCAGATACAACGTTAAAATTTCATCTTTGGAATAAGAACGCTCTATCTTTATCGTGAGGAGTGCTTCTTTGATTTTGCGATTGAATGTCCTCTCATTCGACAAAAACAGCATCCGTGCCATCTGTTGTGTCAATGTGCTTCCGCCCTGAGATATTTTGAACGATGCCATATTTTTAATGGCAGCTCGAAGTATTCCGAGAAAATCAAAGCCGGAATGCGAATAGAAATCCAGATCCTCCGCGGCCAGCAATGAATCTATTACATGTTGTGGAATTTCATTCCGTTTGAGAACCTGCCGTCTTTCTGTGTAAAATTCACCGATAATGCGGTTGTCGATATCGAAAACCTGAGTAACAACATTGGGATGATAATGTGACAGGGATTCGACACGGGGTAAATCCTTATTCCACAGTCCTAACAACGCTCCAATTCCCAAACCAAACAGAAGACCCAAAAACAAGATCATTTTTAAATGCATATTACTATAATTCATGAATCGTGCTTTGATTAATCTCCATTACAGATCAGTTTGTAATTCCTTTTACAACCTTCTACATTACATCAGCAGCGGACGATCCTGATAGGAGGTAATTATATGCGCTTTGAAATAACATCGAATTTCGAGCCTTGCGGTGACCAACCTAAAGCTATCGATTTTATATCACAAGGTATCATGAATAATAAACCATATCAGACGTTATTGGGGGTAACCGGATCTGGCAAAACATATACGATGGCGAAGATCATTGAGAAAACCGGAAGACCGAGTCTGATCATTGCCCACAACAAAACATTGGCAGCACAATTATATAGAGAATTCAAGCGTTTTTTCCCAAATAACGCAGTCCATTATTTTGTTAGCTACTACGATTATTATCAACCTGAAGCCTATCTCCCAGCTACAGATACCTATATTGAAAAAGACGCTGCGATAAATGAAGACCTTGACAGAATGAGGCATGCCGCCACTCAGTCACTTTTTGAACGACGTGATGTTATTATCGTTGCTTCAGTGTCCTGTATCTACGGACTGGGTTCTCCAATCGATTACAATGGATTAGCGCTGCACCTTCATCATGGACAGACCATACCCCGCCATAAACTCTTGCATAGCTTGGTCGAATTGAACTTCAATCGAAACGACCTTGTTTTGCTGAGGAGTTCATTTCGAGTGAAAGGGGACTGTATCGAAATTTTCGGTGCTGGCGATGAGCATGCTTTGCGAATCGAATTATTTGGGGATGAAATCGAAAAGCTGTGCCGAATTGATGCTCTTCGTGGAACTGTTATTGAAATATTGGATAAAGTACAAATTTTCCCAGCGAGCCACTATGCTACGGCATCTGATCGATGGCCTGTAATCCTGACAAAAATCCGGCAAGAGCTCCAGCAAAGATTGGAAGAGTTGGCAGCAGAAGGGAAACTTCTGGAAAGGCAGCGCTTGCTGCAACGAACTGAATTCGATCTCGAAATGCTGGAACTTACAGGATATTGTACCGGTATTGAGAACTACTCACGTCACCTAACCGGTCGGAATCCTGGAGAACCCCCTCCCACATTACTGGATTACCTGCCGCAGGATGCGATCATTTTCATCGATGAAAGTCATGTAACGCTACCCCAGTTACGAGCGATGTATCGGGGTGATCGTTCAAGAAAAGACGTATTATGCAGACACGGTTTTCGTTTATCGTCTGCATTGGATAATCGTCCTCTGACATTTGAGGAGTTCACAAGGAGAACCCATCAGACGCTCTTCATATCAGCTACTCCAAGCAACTATGAACTTGAGAAGAGTGGAGACGCGATCGTTGAACAAATCATCCGGCCGACAGGACTTCTGGATCCTCAAATCATTATTCGGCCTGCACACGGTCAAATTGATGACCTTTATGAGGAAATCAAAGCACGTGCGGATCGAGGGGAACGTACATTAGTAACTACCCTGACAAAAAAAATGGCAGAAAATCTCAGTGAATTTTACATTGAGATGGGGTTAAAAGTCTGTTACCTTCACTCCGACGTAAAAACATTGGAACGTGTAAAACTCATTAGGGAGTTGCGAATCGGTAAATATTCTGCCTTAATCGGTATAAATTTACTTCGAGAAGGACTTGATCTTCCTGAAGTATCGCTTGTCGCGATTCTGGATGCAGACCAGGAAGGCTTTTTGCGATCCACCACTTCCCTCATCCAGACAATTGGCCGGTGCGCTCGTCACGTCTCAGGACAAGTCATTCTATATGCTGACCGAATCACTCGATCCATGCAAGAGGCCATCCATGAGACAAATCGCCGACGTGAGATCCAACGTGCCTACAACATAGAGCACCACATTACTCCACGATCCGTATATAGAGATATCGAAGATACAATGTTTACCATTTCGGATGCCGATTATGTCACAATCCCACTGGGAGACCACACGGATCCGAAGTCCTGGAGTCTGGAGGAATATGACTCCCATATTGAACAATTAGAAAAGGATATGTTCAAATGTGCGAAGGAATTGAAATTCGAGGAGGCTGCCCGTATCCGGGATCGGATTCAAGAGATCCGGCTCAGTCTCCTAACTCACAGATTCTGAAAATACCTATCCAAGATGCCATCCGGCTCGCTCCACAACTACCAGGTGCGTATCGATTCTGGGATGGAAAACACAGGGTGTTGTATGTAGGGAAAGCCAAAAATATCCGAGCACGGCTTAGATCTCATCTAACAGAAGTCGACATCTCCACTCGCCATCATCTAATGATAAATGAAGCACAATTTGTTGACTGGATTTTGGTTCCCAACGAGGTTGAAGCCTTGATACTGGAAGATTCATTAATCAAACAACACCATCCGAATTACAATATCCGATTCCGAGACGATAAACGATATCCCATGCTTCGCCTGGATATTACGGATCCTTTCCCAACTCTGACTGTCGTAAGAAAATCGGCAAAAGATGGTTCTCTATATTACGGACCGTATACATCATCGCGTACGATGCGTTCAATTTTACACATCATCCAACGATATTTCCCTTTGCGCCGTTGCCAAGGCAATCTTCAAAACAAATCATCCCGCGCATGCTTAAATTATCAGATGAATCGATGTCCAGGTATTTGTATCAATCAGATATCTCGAGACGTTTATCAAAAGACTGTCGATCAGGTCCGGCTGCTTCTGTCAGGAAAGACACATGAACTAATCGCTCAGCTACTTCCGATGATGGAACAATTCTCACTCAATTTAAATTTTGAGGCAGCAGCTCAGATTAGAGATCAAATCGCATCTTTAAAATACATTTCTGGTGGACGAAAATTGATTTTACCCAATGCGATTGACCTGGATGTGTTTGCCTGTTCAATATATAATGAGATACCGATCGCTGAAGTTCTTTATGTCCGAGGAGGGATCATCACCGGTAATTCCTATGTAACGATTGAGAATACCGAACTGTTCAATCGCTCCGAAATTGCTCAAAAAGTTCTGCTGTATCATTACGAGAAAGGATCACCCATACCATCTGAAATTTTAATCGATATTGAACCTGAATCCTCGTCCATTGTTGAAATGTTTTTAAGCCAAAAGAGAGACCAAAAGGTAACTATTTCTGTTCCGAAGAAAGGCATAAAAAATGCGCTGATTCGCATGGCTACAGCTAATCTGGAAAACCGCCGCCGTACGATGGAGCTTCATTCGGTCAAACATGAAAGCGATGTATTACACTCATTGATGGTAGCATTGAAGCTCCCTGTCTATCCCGCACGGATAGAAGCGATCGATATCTCTGAAAATCAGGGGAAGTATCCGGTGGGTTGTATCGTCACATTTTTAAAAGGCGAACCGGATAAGAGTAACTACCGTCGATTCAAATTAGCCAATGCGAAGGCACAAAGCGATCCTGAACGAATCAAGGAAGTATTACGGAGACGGATTGGCCATCGCAGTTTCTGGGGATTGCCGGATTTGCTATTAATCGATGGGGGATATCACCAATTACGGGCTGCGAAAGAAATCCTTGATGAGCAAGAATTGGATATCCCATTAATTTCGATTGCGAAGATACGCAATAATCGCAGCATTGAAGGCATTTTCTTAAAATCGGGAATAGAGATAAATCTTGATACAGACTCAAAGGAGTTACTGGTTTTGGACCGAATACGAGACGAAGCACACCGGTTTGCGATAACTTATCATCGGGAATTAAAGGAGAAAGCTCAAATACAATCGACATTGCTCGATATTCCACGACTCAATAAAGAAACAAGAGGTAAGTTACTTCAAAAATTCGGGTCTATTGAAAACATCCGAAACGCTACATTGAAAGATCTTATCAGTATCTCTGGGGTGGGTGTCATTACGGCAAAAAAAATACTGAATCATCTAAAGAACTCACATGCAGAAAAATGAGTGAAAAGAAACCAACGAAATGGTATGATCTGTTTTTTATTTTTAAATGCCATTTTCCAGGAACTTAAAACGGCAGATGGGGCCAAGTCCCCAGCGGTAGAATGTCTTTGACCTTCCTCACAAATCGCTGAATATCTATCGGTTTATCAAAATAAGCTGACGCACCATATAAAATGGATTTTTTTGCGTTATCCATTGTTCCATATCCAGTGATGATAATGACTTTTAGAAGAGGATATTCCTTTTGAACCGTCTGTAGTATATCGAATCCACTGATATCTGGAATTTTTAGATCCAGAATCAGCAAACCGAAAGAGCTTGCTTTCATGTTGGCAAGTCCTTCGGTTCCAGTGATTGCATATGTTACATTATACCCCTGGAATTCAAGAATCGCTGTTAATGCTTCGATCACCAGCGCATCATCGTCAATAATCAATATTTTTCTGTTGTCTACTGATTCTGTTGTGGTGGGGTATCTTTCCTTTTCCATTGGGAAATGGTGCGTAGCGGTCTACTTTTTTTCTGGCTTTTCGCTTGTTTTTGGAAGTTCGGCATCTACAAGTTCAATGATGGCCATTTCTGCAGCATCACCACGTCGAAAGCCGAGTTTATAGATCCGAGTAAATCCCCCATTTCTGTCAGAATAACGAGATGCCAGGGTTTTAAACAACTTTCCAACAGTTGTTTTTTGCGGGATTAACGACAGCACTTGTCGTCGTGCATGGAGATGTTCCATTTTTGCTAAGGTAATGACATGATCTATCATCTTTTGAACTTCTTTGGCCTTGGGAAGAGTTGTTTGAATCCGCTCAAGTTCAATCAAAGATGCAGTCATATTCTTCAACATTGCACTGCGATGACTCGAATTTCTACCGAGTTTTCGCTTTATTTTACGATGTCTCATAAGGACCACCTTTTACATGTATGGCAAAATGTTGTTGATTGGCAGTTATTACATTAATATATCATCTTCGTCATCATCGAAATCATTGTCATCATAATCATCATCAATATCATCATCGAGATCATCTTCATCATCAAGTACCGATGGAGCAGGTCTGGGGGTGAACCCGAACTGGCTGATATCCATTCCGAACGAAAGACCCATTGAATCCAGAACTTCTTTGATCTCATTGAGGGATTTACGTCCGAAATTTCTGGTTTTCAACATTTCACTCTCTGTTCGTTGAACAAGATCAGAGATTACACGAATATTTGCTCGACTCAGACAATTTTGGGATCGAACAGAAAGTTCTAACTCATCAACGCTCCTTGTCAGATTTCGATACATCTCTTCATACTGAAGATCTACTTTTTCTTCTTCTTCGGATTGAACATCATCAAATGTAATAAACAAAGAAAAATGTTCTCGTAATATTTGTGCAGCATGAGAAACCGTTTCGTCGGGTGTCACTGTTCCGTCTGTATAAACTTCCAGGATGAGTTTATCATAATCGGTTTCACGACCCAATCGTGCAGCTTCGACTTTGAAGTTCACTTTTTTCACTGGTGAAAAAACAGCATCAATGGGTATCACGCCGATAGGTTGTTCATCATCAAAATTCTTTTCTGCCGACTGATATCCACGGCCTTTCTTCACAGTCATTTCCATTCGAAGCCGTCCGCCTCTGTCGAGTGTTGCGATATGCAGATCTTTGTTTAATATCTCGACATCAGCATCGGTCTGGATATCTCCGGCCGTTGCATCGCCCGGACCTTTTTTATCCAAGACGATTTTTTTGGGATGGTCAACGTGCAGTTTTACGAGAAGTTCTTTCACATTGAGGATGATATTTGTGACATCTTCAACGACATCAGGAATTGTTGAAAATTCATGGAGAACTCCATCAATTTTTACATCTGTGACCGCAGCTCCTGGGATCGAAGAAAGGATAACGCGTCGGAGTGAATTGCCGATTGTGATACCAAATCCTCTTTCAAATGGTTCTGCCCAAAATTTTCCATAGTGCGTGGTTAATGTATCAAAATCAACATTAAGCCGTTTCGGTTTTGGTAACCCTTTCCATTGCATCGGACACTGCCTCCTTCTCAGCTTCTATAGAAATCACTTTATCGAGAGAAGAACTCAACGATGAGCTGTTCTTGAATATTCTGTACCAATTCTCTCATTGGAGAAGAGAGAACTTCAACTTTGACTGTTGCAGAATCAACCTTAAGCCACTCTGGTATCTGTGGAGCAGCATTGATGGCTTCCATGATTGGAACAATAAGCTTGCTCTTTTCTTTTGCTTCGATGATATCCCCAGGCTTTACGGAGTATGATGGAATATCGACACTTTTACCATTTAAAGTAAAATGGCCATGGTTGACTAATTGACGAGCCTGTTTTCGTGACAAAGCAAAACCGGCACGATAGATCACATTGTCCATTCGGGATTCCAAAAGAATAATAAAATTGTTCCCAGTAACACCTTTCATTCTCTCGGCACGTTTGAACAGGTTTTTGAATTGCTTTTCCATCAAGCCATAGGATCTTCTAACTTTTTGTTTTTCGCGGAGTTGGATTCCGAAATTAGATACTCTGGGTCGTCGCTGACCGTGTTGACCTGGAGCGTAATTTCGTCTGTCGAAAGCACATTTTTCTGTTGAGCAGCGATTTCCTTTTAAGAATAATTTCTCACCTTCTCTTCGACAGAGCCGACAAACAGATTGGGTATATCTCGCCAAGGTTCAATCTCCTTCTTATAGATAATTAAACTCGTCGACGTTTGGGAGGTCGACATCCATTATGTGGAATAGGTGTAACATCTCTGATTGCTTTCACTTCCAGACCGCTGGCCTGTAACGAACGGATTGCTGATTCTCTTCCAGCACCAGGTCCTTTCACATGAACTTCAACAAATTTCAATCCAAATTCCATCGCCTTGACCGCAGCTTCCTTTGCAACGATCTGTGCTGCAAACGGCGTACTTTTTCGTGATCCCTTTTGCCCTATTGTGCCAGCAGAAGCCCATGAAAGCGTATTTCCTTGAAGATCTGTAATTGTCACAATTGTGTTGTTAAAGGTCGATTGAATATGAGCAATTCCTTGCCGTACTTCTTTCTTTTGTACCTTTTTTGTAACTCTCTTTTTTTGTTTCGCCATTCTGTGCTCCCTTTATTAAAAGCCTAATCTCACTTCTCTCGTTTAGCAGAACCGATCCGATGTTTTCTTCCTTTTCGTGTTCGTGCGTTTGTATTCGTCCGCTGTCCACGCACAGGAAGGCCTCTGCGATGTCGGAGTCCCCGATATGTTCCGAGATCCATCATCCGTTTTATGTTAAAAGACACTTCCTGACGGAGCGCACCCTCTACGCGGTAATCTTTTTCAATAATCTGACGTAACCGTCTTACCTCTGCTTCGGTCAGATCTTTAACTCGTGTATCAGGATTCACATTCGCAGTTTTTAGTATTTTCTGTGAACTGGCTACTCCGATACCAAAAATACCGGTCAGAGCGATTTCTACTCTTTTATTTTTATTTAAATCAACACCCGCTATACGTGCCATCACATCCTCCTATCAGATCAACCTGAAATGCTATCAGCCCTGACGTTGTTTATGTTTCGGGTTTACACAAATAACTCTAACAACTCCATGCCTTTTTATGATTTTGCATTTATCACAAATTTTTTTTACCGAAGCCTTGACTTTCATTATTTTTCTCCACTCCGATTATTACAATTTCATGTTCATCGGTTTGCGATTTCGTTGCAGACTTAGAATCTCGGGAGTTTGTTTTCGAACAACAATCGAATGTTCGAAATGAGCAGAGAGGCTACCATCTTCTGTGACGGCTGTCCATCCATCTTTTAAAAACTTCACTCCACTATATCCGACATTAACCATTGGCTCCAGAGCCAAGACCATACCTTCCTTCAACCGCACTCCTCTGCCCGGTGACCCATAGTTTGGGATTTGTGGTTCCTCATGAAGATGTCGCCCGATGCCATGCCCTACGAATATGCGAACTACAGAGAATCCATTACGCTCTACATGAGTCTGTATCGCATGACTTATATCATATAATCGATTTCCGGCCAATGCCTGTTCAATGCCTAAATACAATGATTGCTCAGTGATATTGATGAGTTTTTTCGCAACTTCAGATATTTTCCCTACCGGAAAGGTCATGGCAGCATCACCAAAAAAATCCTTGTATAAAACACCGACATCACAACTGACAATATCACCGTCAGCTAGTTTTCTAGAACCAGGGATCCCATGAACAACCTCATTATTTACAGAGACACATAATGCATTTGGAAAACCTCGATAGCCTTTGAATGCTGGTTTTGCTTTGTTCTTGAGAATGAATTCTTCACATTTCGCATCCAAAAATTCGGTAGTAACATCGGGTTTTATGTAGCCTTCTAGCAAAATAAGCGTATCCGCCACAATTTGATTTGCTGATCGAAGAAGGGATAGCTCTGAATCCGATTTGAGAAAAATCATGTGTGATACTCAATTTGCAATGCAATTCTAATTCTCTCGGCTATCGCTGCCGGGGGATCGTTGCCGTCTTGTCCTCCGGAAATAGCAAAATATCGGATACCTTCAGTATTTTGATAAAATTCAATAACTGGTTGAGTCTGCTCCCTGAATACATTAATTCTTTGAGCGACCGTGTACTCTGAATCATCATCGCGAATAATCAACTGACCGCCACAAAAATCGCAATACTCCATTTTTGCAGATGGATTTAGGTCAATATGGAACATTTTTTGGCAATTCGAACAGATTCTTCGTCCAGACAGTCGTTTAAGAAGCACATCGTCAGGGATATCCAAAAAAAGAACATAATCAACATCGACACCGAGATCATGTTTCAGTGAACGTGCCTGAGACACTGTCCGCGGGAACCCATCGAGTATGAATCCATTCTTACAATCCACTTCTTTCAACCTGGATCCAACAATCGCTAAAATTATATCATCAGGGACTAACAATCCTTCAGTCATGTAGATTTCCGCTTGACGACCGATCGGCGAGACACGCTTGATTTCATTCCGCAGAATATCGCCTGTTGAGATCTGTGGAACTTTGAGTTGCTTGGCAAGCTGAAGTGATTGTGTTCCTTTCCCTGATCCAGGAGGACCCAGAAATATAACTCGATAATTCTTCATTACACCGCGCATTTCATCATCGTTGCAAAGTTATTTTCGTCCTCGAATTCTTCCTTTTTTCATAAATCCGTCGTAATGACGCATAAGGAGATGAGATTCGATCTGTTGAATAGTATCCAAGCCGACACCGACGACAATGAGCAACGCTGTCCCTCCAAAATAGAACTGAACATTGAACCATGTATATAACATTGTAGGGAGCAAGGCGATACCGGATAAAAAGACAGCTCCAACCAGAGTAACTTTCGTCAATGTCCGATCTATGAATTCTGCTGTATTGCGACCAGGTCGTATTCCAGGGATAAATCCACCATATTTTTTCATATTATCCGCTAGATCGACCGGGTTAAAAATAATAGCTGTATAAAAGTATGTGAAGAAAATCGTGCAGGCAACATAGAGGAACATATATAAAAATGAACCGGGTTGAAAATTATCGAGGAGCCACTGAATGATTGGGCGGTCATTATTGGCTGCAAATTTTAAAATCGTAATTGGGAACATCAAAATTGATGATGCAAAAATAACCGGCATTACTCCGGCAGTATTGATCCGTAATGGGATATGTGTGCTTGCTCCACCCATCATGCGACGGCCTACGACTCGTTTCGCATATTGAACGGGAATTCGCCGTTGCGCTTGTTGCATTACTACAGTACCTGCTGTAACTAAAATGATCACGAGCAGAATAAATATCAATGTGTATGGCTTCATCTGATTTCGAAACAAATCTTGAATCGTAACGACTACAGCAGAAGGCAATCGAGCTACAATACCTGCAAAAATGATCAATGAAATACCATTTCCGATACCACGTTCAGTTATCTGCTCTCCAAGCCACATAATAAAAGCGGTGCCTGCAGTTAATGTAATCATTGTCATAAAACGGAATGTCCAGCCGCCTCCGCCAATAACCAATGATCCACCCATCATACCTTCTAAGCCAAGCGCAATTCCGAGCGACTGAATCAGTGATAAGCCGACCGTTCCATAGCGTGTGTATTGTGTTATCTTTTTCCGACCTGCTTCGCCTTCTTTTGAGAGTCGTTCGAGGTATGGAACAACGACTGCGAGCAATTGAAGAATAATTGCAGCACTGATATAGGGCATTATCCCAAGCGCAAAGACTGTCAACTGAGCGAAAGCTCCGCCGGAAAACATATCTAAAAATCCCAAAATGCCTTCCGCGTTCTGTTCCATGATTTTCTTCAGTTGAACGCCATCGATGCCGGGAGTTGGGATATATGCACCCATTCTATATACTGCTAAAAGAGCTAATGTAAATAGAATGCGGCGCTTTAATTCGGGGATTTTGAAGATATTTGCAACTGATTCGAGCACTATTTCAACTCCTTAACGGTTCCACCCGCCTCTTGAATTTTTTGAACAGCGACTTTTGAAAACCGGTGCGCTTCAATATGCAGAGGTTTGGAGAGGTCTCCTTCCCCTAAAATTTTGATGCCATCGAATGTTTTCTTTAATAAATTCTTTTCCATCAAATCCTGGATAGAAACCGTTGACCCAGCGTCGAAATGCTCTGCTAAATCTTTTATATTTACTACTGCGTATTCTTTCCGGTTGACATTTTTAAACCCTCGTTTGGGCAGTCGGCGGTATAAGGGCATCTGCCCACCTTCAAAACCTCGACGAATTTTACAGCCCGAGCGTGCTTTTTGTCCTTTTGTTCCTCGGCCCGCTGTAGTGCCTAATCCTGAACCAGAACCTCTTCCAACTCGCTTTCGTGCTTGTCGAGCACCTGGAGCAATTTCTAAATTATGCAATTCCATAATTATCCTTTTCCTTATAGTTCAGCATGATTAATCTTGAAATTCCTCAACTCGCACGAGGTGAATGACTTTTTTTACCATCCCACGAATTTCAGGTCGATCAGAACGAATGACAGTATGGTGTAATCGTCTCAAGCCAAGTCCCCGTATCGTGTCCATTAACTTATGAGGGCCACCGATATTGCTTTTCATCCAGGTAATTTTCAGTTTATCTGTCATGTTTTTTTCCTTTTTACACGGAATAGCATTCTCGTGGAGTCTAGAGTGTAATTCCTCTGAGCTCCTCGACTTTCTGCTGGCTCAATAAGTTCTTCAATCCTGCGATTGTTGCTTTTACAACATTTCCGGGATTATTGGAGCCTAATGATTTTGTTAAAATATCTTCGATTCCCACCGCTTCCAAAACTGCACGAACGGGGCCTCCGGCAATAACGCCGGTTCCTTTCCCAGCAGGTCGCAGAATGACTTTTCCTGCACCGAAAACACCTGTGACTTTATGGGGGATAGTTCGTCCCTTCAATGGGATTGAGATCATTGACTTCTTGGCTTTTTCAATGCCCTTACGGATCGCTTCAGGGACTTCTTTTGCTTTCCCAAGACCAACACCAACACGTCCATTACCATCGCCAACAACAACAATAACGCTAAAATTGAAGCGGCGTCCACCTTTTGAAACTTTCGCGACGCGATTGATGTGGACTACTTTATCAATAAATTCGAATTCATCATTAATAATAGGCTCCATGGAACACTCCTGTTAAAAATCCAATCCAGTCTCTCTAGCGGATTCAGCTAATGCTTTTACACGTCCGTGATACAAAAATCTCCCTCGATCAAAAACAACTTTGTGAATTCCAGTAGCGATTGCTTTCTTCGCAATCAATTTGCCCACCCATTTTGCGGCATCGATTCCGCGAAGTGATGGCTGCAACTCCTGGAATTCTTTGACGAGTGTTGAAGCGCTTGCAATGGTATTCCCGTTTGAGTCGTCAACGATCTGAGCATAAATATGTTTTGATGACCGGAACACAACTAATCTTGGACGTAACGTAAAACGTTTGATTTTAAGGCGTGTACGCCGTTCTCTATTCTGGCGCATTTTTTTTATCTTTTCGTAATTTTGACTCACGTTGAAGAACTCCTTATCCGATATTATGTTCCGACTTTTCCTTCTTTCCGTCGGACAACTTCGTTTTCATAGCGAATCCCTTTTCCTTTGTAAGGTTCCACTTCTCGAAAACTTCTGACATTCGCGGCAACCTGACCCAGCAATTGCTTATCATACCCACGCAGGATTATTTTATTTTTATCAACTGCCACGGTGATGCCTTCTGGTACGGTATATTCAATTGGATGTGAATAACCAAGGCTCATGGTGATTGTTGATCCTTTGGACTGGACACGATAACCGACACCATCAACAACGAGGTTGCGAGTAAAACCGACTGAAACACCAACAATCATATTCGAAATTAACGCACGTGCCAGCCCATGCAAAGCTCGAAAATTTCGTTCGTCTGATTCTCGCTTGATTCTCAGATCCCGATCGTTCAATTCCATTAAAATCCCTTTTGGAATCTCATAGGTCAGCGCACCCTGTGGACCTTTTACATCGATTTGACGATCTTTTATTTTCACTGTTACTTCAGGAGGTATTTTGATTATTTTATTGCCTACTCTTGACATTGGCTATTTTCCTTTCACGCTGTGATCGACCTTGGGGTCTTACCATACTTCACAGATGAGCTCGCCACCAATATTTTTTCGTTTTGCGTCTTGACCCGTCATAAGACCTTGTGATGTAGAAACAATAGAAATCCCCAATCCACCACACGATTCAGTAATGTCTTCTGCTTTAACATAGATTCTACGACTCGGCACACTGATCCGTTTCAGTTGATGGATTACGGTTTCACCTTTCGGAGAATATTTCATCGAAATGCGTAATATTCCTTGCTTTCCATTTTCATTTTTAACAAATCCTTGAATAAATCCTGTTTTTTCAAGTATTTGTGCAATAGACATTTTAAGCTTTGACGCAGGAATATCTACTGTTTCCATTTTAATCATGTTTGCATTACGGATTCGAGTCAGCATATCAGCAATTGGGTCCGTCATCATAAAAAACCATCTCCCTAAAAATTATGATAGAATTCTACCAACTTGATTTAGTAACTCCTGGAATTTCGCCATGTGAAGCGAGTTCTCTAAAACAAATTCGGCATAATTCAAATTTCCGTAAATATCCCCGCGGACGACCACATCGTCGACATCGATTATAGGCTCTCACTTTAAATTTTGGCTTCCTTTGCCATTTAATGATCATTGATTTTTTAGCCAAAACGAAATCTCCTCTAAAAATTAGCCTTTAAAAGGCATCCCCAATAACTGTAACAGCCGTTTGCTTTCTTCATCTGTTTTTGCTGTCGTGACGATCGTTATTGAAAACCCATTCACGCGCTCGACAGAATCATAGACGATTTCGGGAAAAATTAATTGTTCTGTTATGCCAAGTGTAAAATTACCTCGTCCGTCAAATCCTTTTGGAGCGATACCTCGGAAATCTCGAACGCGTGGCAATGAGATATTCAGCAGGCGATCGAGAAATTCATACATCAGGTTTCCGCGTAAGGTCACACGACATCCAATGGGCATTCCTTGGCGGATTTTAAAACCTGCGATCGATTTCCGAGCTTTGGTAATAACAGGTTTCTGTCCTGTAATCAATTCCATCTCTTTCGACGCGGTTTCCATAATTCTATGGTTTTGAATAGCTTCTCCCAAACCAGAATTACATACAACTTTTACGAGTTTCGGCACTTCCATTATGTTTGTATAGTTAAAGTCTTTTTGGAGACGTGTAACGACTTCTTCTTTATAAAAGCGTTTTAAATTGGGTATTTTTTTCACAATCATCTTACCTCACCAAATCGATTTCATCTATTTTTCGATAATTTCGCCACACTTTTTGCACACTCTAATCCGTTGGCCGCTTTCAAGTCTTGAACGTCCTAATCGTGTTGGCTTCTGACAGTGTCTACAGATGACTTTCAAGTTGGAAATCTGAACAGGAGCTTCTTTCTCAATGATACCACCCTTCTGGGATCTCTGATTAGGGCGTTGCGCTTTCTTGATAAAATTCACACCTTCAACAATGGCTCGATACTCTTCCGGGAAAACCTTTAGCACTTTGCCCTTTTTCCCTCGTTCGTCTCCAGCGACCACCAATACCTGATCATTCTTTTTCAAGGTCAGTTTTATTTTGGGTTGATCCAACATTTTGGGTTTCATTGCAGGTGTTTCCTTAAATTACTTCAGGAGCTAGCGATATGATTTTCATAAACGCTTTATCTCTAAGCTCCCGAGCGATAGGACCAAACACGCGTGTTCCGACTGGCTCATTTTGATTATTGATGATCACCGCAGAATTCCGATCGAACCGGATATAACTCCCATCGGATCGTCGTAATTCCTTTTTTGTCCTGACCACAACAGCTCGTGCCACCGAGCCTTTTTTTAATTCGGAACCTGGGATGGTTTCTTTGATCGAAACGATGATTATATCACCGACTGTTGCATATTTTTTTCCAGAACCGCCGATTACTTTTATGCATTGAATCTTTTTTGCACCTGAGTTATCAGCTACGTCCAGCGTTGTGCGCAACTGAATCATTATCAGTCTCCCTTCAGTAAAGCTTAATCGAACTTATTTTGCGCGTTCGATTATTTCTATAATTTTCCATCGTTTATTCTTAGATAATGGCCGAGTTTCCTCGATCATTACTTTATCGCCAATCTTACATTGGTTTTCTTCATCATGAGCCATGAATTTTTTGCGGCGAAGAACGACTTTCTGGAAAATCGGATGAATAATGGATCGTTGGACTAAAACATTTACCGTTTTATTCATTTTGTCGCTCACCACGACGCCTACTCTGTGTTTCCGAAACTTTTGTGACTGTTCCATAGACGACACCCAAATTATATCTTTTGATTGATAGTTGTTTTAACGCGAGCGATATCACGTCTGAGAATTCGGATCATGATCGGATTACTTAATTGTCCCAGTGCTTTTTGAAAGCGATATCGAAATAGCATTTCTTGCATCTCTTTCAGTTTGATTTTTAATTCATCCAGTGTTAATTCGCGAAGCTGTTGAGGTTTCATACTTCAAAAGCCTCCTTTTTTTGCTCCACCATACGCGTCTTAAGTGGTAATTTATGGGACGCAAGACGTAATGCTTCGCGTGCGATTTCCGGCTCAACGCCTTCCATTTCATACAAAATCCTGCCAGGTTTTACAACTGTAACCCAATATTCTGGATTACCTTTTCCTTTCCCCATTCGCGTTTCAGCGGGTTTTGATGTGATCGGTTTATCGGGAAAAATGCGAATCCAAATCCGGCCGCCTCTTTTGATGTGTCGTGTCATAGCGATACGTGCGGCTTCGATTTGCCGATCGGAAATCCAACCTGGTTCGATTACCTGAAGTCCATAACTCCCAAAAGCCAAGGTTGATGCCCGTGAAGCAGTTCCGCGCATTCTGCCTTTGTGCATTTTTCTGAATTTTACTTTTTTAGGCTGCAACATCAGATTTTCTCCACTCGTCTCCGAGTCGGTCTTCCTAGCTGATCTCGGGGACTCATTTGATTCGTGCGATCTCCACGGCGCTGGGTAGTTCCTTTCATCGGTTTTTTATTTTCAATATCTTCTCTACCCTGAATAATCTCGCCCTTGAAAATCCACACCTTGACTCCAATACAACCGTATGTGGTATTCGCAATTGAAAATCCATAATCAATATCTGCTCTTAGCGTATGCAAGGGAACACGACCTTCCCGATATTGTTCTTGCCTCGACATCTCTGCTCCACCCAAACGACCCGAACAACTGATGCGAATGCCTTTCGCGCCAAACCGAAGAGCACCTGCCAAGGCTTTTTTCATGGCTCGTCGAAAAGAAACTTTTCGTTCCAATTGAATTGCGATCGTTTCTGAAACAAGCTGAGCATCTGCTTCCGGGGTTTTTACTTCACGAATATTTAAAAAAACTTGTTTCTCGGTCATACTTTGAATTGATTTTTTAATTTTATCAACTTCGGTGCCTCTCGGGCCAATGATAATACCAGGGCGTGCAGTATGAATGTTGACCCGAACTTGATCCGCAGCTCGTTCGATCTCGACGCTTGCAATACCCGCATGATTCATATTTTTGCGAATATAATTTCGAATACTCAAATCTTCATGCAGCGCTTTTGCATATTCCTTGTCCGAATACCATTTTGAGTACCATGTTTTAACAATACCTAATCTCAGTCCAATTGGGTTTACTTTCTGCCCCAACACACACCTCCTAACCTATTGCCGTATATCGAAACTGCCAAGCAATTACGTTAAAAGCTTATTCCCCAATAACGAGTGTTATATGACTGGTTCGTTTGCGAATCTTATATACTCTTCCTTGGGCTCTAAACTGAAATCGCTTCATGGTTGGACCTTCGTCTACCAAAATCTTTTGAATTTTAAGTTCTTCAATATCTATCTGACTTTCAGCCTGTTCAGCGTTTGCCACGGCTGACTTTATTAAATTCCCTAAAATACTCGACGCCTTTTGCGGCATGAATTTAAGGATAACAAGCGCATCTTGCGCTTTTTTCCCACGAACTAGATCAGCGACTTTCCTCGCTTTAAATGCTGATATTCTCGTAAATCGTAATGTTGCTGTAAAATCCATGGATCAACCCTTCCCTTATTTTACCCGGGAAGCTTTTTCACTTTTTGTTCCCGAATGCCCTCGGAATGTCCGCGTCGGTGAAAACTCTCCCAATCTGTGGCCGATCATATTTTCTGTTATGTAAACCGGCATATGCTTTTTTCCATTATGAACAGCAATTGTCAATCCGATAAATTCCGGAGTGATCATGGAACTTCTCGACCATGTTTTTATCATCCGTCGTTCTCCGGAGTTCTGGGTTTGCTCTACTTTTTTTAATAACTTCGGATCAACATAAGGTCCTTTTTTTCTTGAACGAGCCACTGTCTAGTCCTCCGGTTATTTTGTTCGACGTTTCAAAATATACTTATCGGAAATTTTCTTTCCGCGTGTTTTATGGCCCTTGGTTGATACACCCCAAGGTGTAACTGGATGGCGCCCTCCCGATGTTCGTCCTTCACCACCACCATGGGGGTGATCAATTGGATTCATTGCGACTCCACGAACTTTCGGCCGCTTTCCAAGCCAGCGTGACCGGCCAGCTTTGCCTATCTGTACATTTTCGTATTCCTGATTTCCGACCTGTCCAATTGTTGCAACACAATTAATATTGACCAGGCGAACTTCCCCTGACGGAAGTCGAATTTGAGCAAAATTATTTTCTTTTGCCAATATCTGCCCAAAGGAACCCGCGCTTCGTGCGAGTTGTCCACCTTTTCCAATCCGCAACTCGATATTATGGACATATGTTCCGACTGGTATGTTTTTCAGTGGGAGTGCATTGCCGACTCGGATATCGGATTGCGATCCGGATTCCAATGTATCGCCAATTTTGAGACCATGGGGAGCAATAATGTACCGCTTCTCACCATCCACATATGACAGCAATGCAATATTGGCCGATCGATTTGGATCGTACTCGATGGCTTTCACTGTGGCGGGTATCGCGTTTTTAGCTCGAAAGAAATCAATTTGTCTATACCGCCTTTTATGTCCACCACCACGCCGCCTTACCATCACGCTTCCAGTGTTATTCCTGCCTGCTTTTTTCTTTAATCCTTTACTCAGTGATTTTTCAGGACTCTGTTTCGTTATCTCATCAAATCCCAACACTGTCATATATCGCCGTGCTGGGGATGTTGGATTAAAACTTTTTACCGACATGATTCCCTCTTATCAATTTCTAAAAATTTATACACCCTCAAAGTATTCGATTTTTGCACCGGGCTCTAACTTCACGATCGCTTTCTTCCAGTCGGGTCTTTTCCCGGAATAGCGCCCCAATCGTTTCATTTTTCCTTTTATTTTCATCGTTTTTACATCCAAGACCTTTACACCAAAAATCTTGGATACCGCGTTTCGGATCTGCACTTTGGTAGCGCGAATATCAACCTTGAATGAAACTGCATTGCTCATCGCCTTTTGTGCAGTTGTTTTCTCTGTAATCAACGGACTTCTAATAAAATCATATGGACTTCTCATGATCCTAGCCTCTGTGTGATCATAGGGATACTTTTTTCCAGGAATATAACTCTTTGGTGATAGAGCAAATCCAAAACATTGAGACCTTCTGGTTTTAAAATTTTGCAGAATGGCACATTATGCAATGACAATTTTAGATTTGTCCGATGCGGTTCATCCAACTCGCTTAAAATAATTAATGTTTTTTTATGGAGATTCTGTGGATCCAATTTTGCCAGCATTCGCTTCGTTTTCGGTTCATCGACTGGAAATTCTCTTACGATTTCGATCTGCTTTTTGTCTAATTTCTGGGTTAATGCAATGCATAAGGCCTTACGTCGAACTTTTTTAGGCGGTAAAAATGAGTAATCTCGTGGTTGGGGACCGAAAATAGTTCCACCACCGCGTCTAAGAGGTGATTTGATGCTTCCCGCACGAGCATGTCCGGTTCCTTTTTGACGGTAAAGTTTTCTTGTCGAGCCAGACACTTCAGACCGTTCTTTTGTTTTATGCGTTCCTCTTCTCCGATTTGCGAGTTGCATCCGAACAACTTCTTGAATCGGAAATGGGTTGAAAGGTACGGAAAAAATATCATCCGGGAGTTCTACTTCTCCGACTTTCTGACCTTCTATCGATTTTACATCAATTTTTGGCATAGTTTCTTCTATCTCCCTTCGGCTTTCCTGACGAAAACATATCCACCTTTCCAGCCTGGAACTGAACCTTTTATCAACAGTAAGTTATTATCTTTATCAACAAATACAACCTTTAAGTTTTTAATCGTAAATTTTTGACCACCCATTCGTCCGGCCATTTTCATTCCGCGGATTGTATGTTTAGGAGTTCGGCAACCTATAGAGCCGCCATGCCGGAAAGCTTCATGGGATCCATGGCCAAGATCTTTTCCTGCAAATCCATGCCGTTTGATTACTCCCGCATAGCCCCGTCCTTTGGAAATTCCCGTAATTGTTACGCGTTCGGTTGGTTTAAAGAAGTCTATATCCAACTTCTGTCCGACTTCGTATGGCGTCGTATCTGAAACACGAAACTCTTTTAATACTTTTGTCGGTTTGACTCCTGCACGCTTAAAATGTCCTGCGATCGGTTTATTTCGAATTTTTTTTCTATCTATTTCTTGAAAACCAATTTGGACTGCGGTATAGCCATCAGTCTCTAATGTTTTCTTTTGAACAACCGGGCAAGGACCGGCCTGAATCACAGTAATTGGAACAAGATGACCCTTGATATCAAATAATTGAGTCATACCTAATTTTTTTCCAATAATTCCAACGGCCATACTCCGTCTCCCCTATACTCTTACAATTTTATTTCCACATCCACGCCAGCCGGCAGCTCCAGCCGCATCAATGCATCAACGGTCTGTGGAGTCGGGCTTAGAATATCTATGAGGCGTTTATGTGTTCTGATTTCGAATTGTTCTCGGCTCTTTTTATCAACATGCGGACCTCGCAAAACACAAAATTTATTAAGCTTTGTGGGCAACGGAATCGGACCAATTACTCTTGCGCCTGTCCGCCTTGAGGTTGTCGCTATTTCACTTGCAGATTGATCTAATAACCGATAATCATAGGCTTTCAATCGAATCCGAATCTTTTGTTCGGCCATCATTTCCTCCGCATTCACCCTAACAATACTGTTAAAAAAGGCCGCCTCTTCGATGATAGAGGACAGGCCATGAGTTATCTGTATAGCAAATTATTATTCCAGAATTTTTGCGACTACTCCAGCGCCGACCGTTTTGCCACCCTCACGAATTGCGAAGCGAAGACCTTCTTCCATTGCGATGGGCATGATCAACTGACCGACCAGCTTGATATTATCTCCCGGCATGACCATCTCCACTCCTTCAGGCAACTCCACCGATCCCGTCACATCTGTTGTCCGAAAGTAGAACTGCGGCCGATACCCTTTGAAAAACGGCGTATGGCGCCCTCCTTCTTCCTTCGACAATATATAGACTTCCGCCTCAAACTTCGTATGCGGCTTCACACTGTTCGGCTTCGCCAATACCATCCCTCTCTCTACTTCTTCTCGCTTGATTCCGCGCAACAGACAGCCCACATTGTCACCCGCCTGCCCTTCATCCAGCAGCTTCCGGAACATCTCCACTCCTGTTACCACTGTCTTCCGCGTCTCCGTGATACCTACGATCTCTACCTCATCGTTTACCCGCACGATGCCTCGCTCAATTCGACCCGTCACGACCGTTCCTCGTCCCGATATCGAAAAAACATCTTCCATCGGCATCAAAAACGGTTTCTCCGTCTCTCGCTTCGGCTCCGGGATAAAACTATCCGCTGCGTCCATCAGATCCAATATCGGTTTCGTCACCGATGCCCATTCCGGGTCCCCAGGATCTACTTCCATCGCTTTCAACGCTGATCCTTTGATTATCGGCGTATCATCTCCAGGAAATTCATACTTGGTCAACAGCTCCCGGACTTCCAATTCCACCAATTCCAATAACTCCGGATCATCCACCTGATCCACTTTATTCAAAAACACCACCAATGACGGTACATTCACTTGCCGCGCAAGCAACACATGTTCCCGCGTCTGGGGCATCGGACCATCCGCCGCTGACACCACAAGGATCGCTCCATCCATCTGCGCCGCTCCCGTGATCATGTTCTTGATATAGTCAGCATGTCCAGGACAATCTACGTGCGCATAATGCCGATTCCCTGTCTCATACTCAACATGCGCCGTCGCGATCGTTATGCCTCGCTCCTTCTCTTCCGGTGCATTATCGATCGACCAAAAATCCCGATATTCCACCTTCGGATTCTTCTGCGCCAATACCTTCGTGATCGCTGATGTCAACGTCGTCTTTCCGTGATCTACGTGACCGATTGTACCTATATTTACGTGAGGTTTCGTCCTTTCAAATTTCGCCTTTGCCATAATAATCTCCTTTTGATTACCATCGATAATGCGCAAATGCCTTATTAGCCTCGGCCATTTTGTGAGTATCTTCACGTTTTTTAATTGAATTTCCTCGGCTATTTGCGGCATCAATGATTTCGTTTGCCAATCGATCTGACATGGTTTTTTCAGATCGAGAACGCGCATAGGTAATAATCCATCGAAAGCTCAGTGCCAATCGGCGGTCTGGAGCGACCTCCACAGGGACCTGATATGTAGCTCCACCAACCCGGCGAGATTTGACTTCAAGAAGCGGTTTAACATTATCCAGAGCTTTTTTAAAAACTTTTAAGGGGTCCTGTTTCGATTTAATTTCAATCAGATCCAATGCTTTATAAAAAATTCGCTCCGAAACACTTTTCTTGCCATCATACATCAAATTATTGACAAATTTTGCTACGATAATACTTCCGAATTTCGGATCGGGGTATAATTCTCTTTTTTCAACCACTTTTCTTCGTGGCATTCGAACCTCCTTTTACCATATATCCGCAATATCGAGTTCTCAGGGACATCTACCCCGAAATCTACGCCTTCGGTCTTTTCGCTCCGTATTTTGATCTTCCTTTTCGTCTTGCATCAACGCCAGAACTTTCGAGTGTTCCTCTGACAATATGATACCTCACTCCAGGTAGATCCTTCACTCGACCACCTCGAACCAGTACTGTGGAATGTTCCTGAAGATTGTGTCCTTCGCCCGGGATATAAGATGTTACTTCAATCCCATTAGTCAACCTGACTCGAGCCACTTTCCGCAATGCTGAATTGGGCTTTTTGGGAGTTGTAGTTGATACTTTTGTGCAAACACCTTTCCGCTGTGGACAAGACAATAGAGCTGGAGTGTTTGATTTGTCTTTGATCTTCGTTCTTCCTTTTCTGACTAACTGATTAATAGTTGGCACGACATTCTCCTCTGAAAGTTACTAGCAAAAACTGTGTGAGATTACTTTTGAGTTCTGTAATTGTCAAGTTAAAAGATGCTATTACCGCAAAGTAGCTCCAAATTTTTACGGCGCTGACGCAATTTCATGGCTATCCTGTCCATTTGAGCTGGAATTGTCGGCGGAAATATCTTTTTTCGGGATTATTCTGATCGCAGTGTCGCGGTAGAGTTTGAAACCTGATCCAGCCGGAATTAATCTGCCAACAACAACATTTTCTTTCAATCCTCTCAGGTTATCGATTTTTCCAGAAACCGCTGCTTCAGTAAGAACGCGTGTTGTTTCCTGAAACGATGCTGCTGAGATAAAACTCTCAGTCGAAAGAGAGGCTTTCGTGATTCCCTGGAGCAAGAGACTTCCACGTGCAGGTCGCCCTGAGAGTGCTTTTACACGCTCGTTTTCTTCGTTGAACCGCCAACGATCCACCTGTTCCTCCAACAAGAAATCTGTATCTCCTACGTCGTCAACGCGAATCATTTTCAACATCTGACGAATGATCACTTCAATATGCTTGTCATTGATTGTAACACCTTGGAGCCGATATACTGCCTGGACTTCATTGACGAGATATTTTTGCAGCTCTTTTTCACCCAAAACCGCTAAAATATCATGCGGATTTGAGGAACCATCCATGAGTGGTTCGCCGGCTTTCACATAGTCTCCCTCCTGAACATTGATATGGGTTCCACGAGGGATTGAGTATTCTGCTTGAGCACCACTCGAACCCTTGATCAGAATTTTTTGCATACCTTTTTCGATGGGTCCATAAACAATTTCACCGTCGATTTCTGCGATTACCGCCAATTCCTTCGGCTTCCGCGCTTCAAATAATTCGACGACTCTCGGTAAACCTCCAGTAATATCCTTTGTTTTCTGACTCTCTCTGAGTATCAATGCTACGACATCACCCGCATTCACCTTCTGCTTCGGTTCAACAAAAAGATGTGCGCCGGTTGGCAATGCAACTCTGATCTTTGTTCCTTTGATTGTAAAATTTGGGTGCAGGGGTTGGAGTTCATTATCATGTACTGGGCAATATTGCTTTTTGCCTTCACGACGTTTTAACTCCCGATGCCCACATTTGAGGATTGGGCATTTCAATTCTTCTCTGAAAACGCCGATAACTCGTCGTGACTGAGCGGTGACTACATCCAGTTCCTCCTTGATTGTCACTTCGTCAATCACGTCATCCAACAATACCTCACCGGATTGCTCAGCAAGCAATGGGATCGCAAACGGATCCCAGTCAGCAAGCAAGAATGTGCGACGGTCCGGTTTGTCAAGCATCGTAGATTCCACGATCAACTGATCTCGTTTTACGCGATCGCCATTTTTTACTCGAACCTTCGCACCTCTGGCGATGTAGTAAGTTTCCAGCGATTTTTCATCATCTTCTTCCAGGAAAAGCTTCATAAAGCATGCACGGTCAATGATCTCGAATATACCACCTTCAATACTTTTAAGAACGGATTCGGATTCGATCAGCCGATCACCTTCTAGATGATAAAATTTTACTAGAGCACTGATCTTGGCGAAGATTGCTGGCTGAACGATCTGTCCTTCACCAACCCGCAGCTTAGCGCCGTATGGAATCTTATCTGGAACTGTCCATTGTTGCCGCATCTTCTCGACAAGAATCTCCCCGGACTCAATTTTCTCGTCATTTCCTCTGAGAATCTGCAGTTTTCCTTCAAACTGCTTGATTTTATCATCATACAGGTCATCTGTTTTCAGAAAATAGGATTCTTCTCGGTTCTCGCTTCGAAGGGTGATCCGAATTCCCGGCTGGTTCTCCTGCCGATCATCGGCAATGCTCAGTACGCCATCAAATGCAGCCCGGATATGAGGTTGGGCAATGATGATCCTGCCTTCCTTGCGGGAAAGAACAACGATTTCTCCTTTTGAATTCTGAGCAGATCTCAGAGATTGTGAGATGATGACGCGTCCTGAGATCTCTGTTTCTGCTGTAACATCTTCTTCGATCGCTTTGGCTGTGCCTCCAATGTGGAAGGTACGCATGGTGAGTTGTGTACCGGGTTCGCCAATGGATTGAGCCGCAATGACGCCAACCGCAGCTCCCAAAGCCACGAGCTTGCCTTCGGCCAAGTCTCTTCCATAACACTTCCGGCATACTCCATATCGGCATTCACAGGTTAGAACAGATCGGATCGTAACGGTCTCGATTCCGGCATTGGTGATCCGCATCGCCCGAACCTCATCGATTTCCTCCTGTTCCGGGCACAACACTTCTCCTGTAAAAGGATCTTTGATGTGACTGGCAGCGATCCGACCCAGAATACGATCATATAATGGTTCGATAACCTCTCCACCTTCAACGATCGCACTGACGATAATGCCACTATCGGTTCCACAGTTTTCCTCTGTTACGATGACATCTTGAGCGACATCGACGAGTCGTCTGGTCAGATATCCGGAATCGGCTGTTTTCAGAGCGGTATCTGCGAGTCCTTTTCGAGCGCCATGAGTGGAAATGAAATATTGTAATACGGTCAATCCTTCCCGAAAATTCGCGGTAATTGGTGTTTCAATGATTTCTCCGGATGGTTTGGCCATCAATCCACGCATTCCAGCCAATTGCCGGATTTGCATTTTGGATCCTCTAGCTCCCGATTCCGACATCATCGCAACCGGATTGAAATCACCACTTTCTCGAATCGGCTGTCCATCATCTTTAGATCGGTATTTTTCCAACTCCTTAAATAATTCATCAGCGACTTTATCTGTAACATGCGACCATGTATCGATGACTTTATTATACCGCTCCCCATCTGTAATGATTCCGTCCTGATATTGCCGCTCAACTTCGATTACGTCAGTTCGGGCTTGAGTTATCAGCATTTCTTTATTCGAGGGGATGTAGAGGTCATTGATATTTATTGAAATTCCTGCCCGACATGCATGCGAAAATCCAAGATTTTTTATTGCATCCAAAGTTTGCGCACATCGTGCACGTCCGAAATCGCGATAGACTTGTGAGATGATATTGGTCAGTTGTTTTTTGCCTGCGACCGTGTTGTAGAACGGGAAACCAACCGGCAAAGCCTCGTTGAAAATCACTCGGCCCACAGATGTTGTCATCATCTGGCCATCCACGCGAACCTGAATAACCGCCTGTAAGGCAACTTCGCCTGCTTCATAAGCCATTATCGCTTCTTCGGTGGATGCAAAAATTTTCCCTTCACCTGGCTCATTTTCTCGAAGACGTGTCAAATAATAACATCCCAAAACGATATCCTGGCTTGGAACAGCGATTGGACTCCCATTCGCGGGTGATAGAATGTTGTTACTCGCCATCATCAGGAGACGTGCTTCGAGCTGTGCTTCGACGGATAATGGAACATGAACTGCCATCTGATCACCATCAAAATCTGCATTAAAAGCGGTACAGACGAGTGGATGAATCCGAATGGCTTTTCCTTCGATGAGGAGCGGCTGAAACGCTTGAAGTCCCAGACGATGGAGGGTTGGCGCACGATTCAAGATTACCGGATGATCCTTGATGACCTCCTCCAGGATATCCCATACTTCCGGCGACTCCTGTTCAACCATCTTCTTGGCGTTCTTGATCGTTGGAGCTAGACCTTTTTCTTCTAACTTATTAAAAATAAATGGTTTGAATAACTCCAAAGCCATTTTTTTAGGGAGGCCACATTCATTCAGGCGAAGTTCCGGACCAACGACGATAACCGATCGTCCAGAATAATCCACACGCTTTCCAAGCAGATTTTGCCGGAAACGTCCTTGTTTGCCTTTCAGCATATCAGAAAGTGACCGTAGTGATCGGTTATTGGGACCCTTCAGCGCTCGTCCCCGTCTTCCATTATCGAACAATGCATCGACGGCTTCTTGAAGCATTCGCTTTTCATTTCGGACAATGACATCGGGAGCTTTCAACTCCTGAAGTCGCTTTAATCGATTATTCCGATTGATAACTCGCCGATACAGATCATTAAGATCAGAAGTTGCAAATCGGCCACCATCGAGAGGGACAAGAGGCCGCAATTCGGGCGGCAGGACCGGAATGACTTCCATGATCATCCATTCCGGCCGATTCCCTGATTGACGGATGGCTTCAATGACTTTCAGACGTTTTACGGCTTTCTTTTTCGCCTGTGCTGACGCATGCTCATCCCGCATTTTTTGACGTAACTCGACAGCCAGGACCTCACAGTCAATTTTTTTAAGTAATTCGCGGATCGCTTCCGCTCCCATCCCAGCTTTAAAACGAGGGCCATAGTCATCACGAAGCTTCTGATATTTTTCTTCGTCCAGTAACTCCTTTTCTTTCAATGGGGTATCACCTGGATCAATCACAACATAAAATTCAAAATATAAGATTCGCTCCAACTCCCTCAGTGTCATATCCAGAATATTACCGATTCGAGATGGAAGTCCTTTGAAAAACCAGACATGCGATACCGGGCATGCGAGTTCGATGTGCCCGAGCCGCTCCCTCCTTACTTTCGCCTGAATCACTTCAACCCCGCACTTATCGCAGATAACTCCACGATGCTTCATTCGTTTATATTTACCGCAATTACATTCGAAGTCCTTTGTGGGGCCGAAAATTTTTGCACAGAATAATCCACCGCGTTCGGGTTTAAATGTCCGATAATTTATCGTCTCAGGCTTCGTTACCTCACCATAAGACCACGCACGTATCTTTTCCGGAGATGCCAATTGGATACGAATTGCATCCCACCTGGTAGTATCTTTTGGCTTTTCGAACAGAGTATAGATATCTTCCAAAGCCGATCCCTCCGTAGGACAAAGGGTTATTCCTCTGTTGTAGTATTTTCAAGGGTTGGCTCTTCCCGGTCTAACATCGGCTTGTTTGCCATCATATCGATTACTTCGGATTTTTCAGTATCGATCAGTTCGACATCAAGACCAAGAGCCTGGAGTTCTTTCACTAACACATTGAATGATTCTGGAACACCAGGTTCCAACATGCTTTCGCCTTTTACGATTGCTTGATAAATTCGTGTTCTGCCAAGTACATCGTCTGATTTTACAGTTAACATCTCCTGTAATGTATGAGCAGCTCCATAGCCTTCCAATGCCCATACTTCCATTTCTCCAAAACGCTGACCGCCAAATTGCGCTTTACCACCCAATGGCTGTTGCGTGACCAGGGAATACGGTCCAATGGAACGGGCGTGGATTTTGTCATCAACGAGATGAGCAAGTTTCAGCATATAGATATATCCGACCGTTACAGGTTGATCAAATGGTTCGCCTGTTCTGCCATCAAACAGTTTTGCCTTGCCGTCGCTTGGTAAGTCAGCCAGTTTTAGGGTCTCGCTGATCTCACTTTCTGTCGCACCATCAAACACTGGAGTTGCCATATGAATTCCACTCGTCAGATTCTTAGCCAACGATAAAATTTCGTCATCAGACATCGCAGTGATTGTGTTGGCGAGTTCGGAATTTCTGAAGACGTTTTTCAATAACTCCCGCATTTTTTTCATGTTTTCAGCATGATACTTCTCAAGCAGTGCTACGATAACTTTGCCAAGCTCTTTGGCGGCCCAACCCAAATGTGTTTCCAAAATCTGGCCAACATTCATTCGTGATGGAACTCCCAATGGATTCAAAACAATTTCTACCGGTGTTCCATCTGGCAGAAAAGGCATATCCTCTTCCGGAACGATTTTGGAAATAACACCTTTGTTACCGTGGCGGCCGGCCATCTTATCGCCAACCTGTAATTTCCGTTTGACCGCGATGAAGACCTTTACCAATTTTACGACACCCGGTGCCAGTTCATCCCCTCGTTGTTGTCGAAGCACGCGTTCATCATAGATCAGTTTGATAATATCAGCCTGCTCATCCGTTCGCTGTTTGATTTTCTGCAATTCCGGCATAATTTCTTTATGCTGGACGATCGGAATCCGCTCGATAAGAATATCGGGTACACGAGAGATGGAATTTCCAGTGATAATATCGTTTTTCTTAAACAGGAGTTCACCGCTGACCGGATCATAAAAATCTTCGCTGACCTTTTTACCGATGAAAACTTTCCTGATTTTATTAATTTCCTCATCCCGAATGATGGTAATCTCGTCTTCATAATCTTTTCTCAAACGCTTCAAATTCTCTTCTTCGATCATTCGGGAGCGTTCATCTTTATCAACACCTTTACGCGAAAATACCATGACATCGATAACTGTTCCTTCTATACCAGGAGGGACAGTCAATGAAGCATCCCGGACATCTCCTGCTTTCTCACCAAATATCGCTCTGAGAAGCTTCTCTTCCGGTGTCAATTGGGTTTCGCCCTTGGGAGTTATTTTCCCGACCAGGACGTCATTAGCCTTCACCTCGGCTCCGATCCGAATAATGCCACTTTCATCCAGATTCCGTAGCTGTTCTTCGGCAACATTGGGTATATCCCGAGTGATTTCTTCTGTGCCGAGTTTGGTATCCCTGGCTTCGATTTCAAACGATTCAATATGAATTGATGTATACAAATCTTCCTTGACAACTTTTTCAGATATCAGAATCGCATCTTCGAAATTATAGCCATGCCATGGCATAAAAGCGACGAGGATATTTCTTCCGAGAGCGAGTTCGCCATTATCGGTAGCTGGACCATCGGCGATGATTTGACCCGCTCGAACCCTCTGTCCTCTTCGTACGATAGGAACTTGGTTGATACACGTATTCTGGTTCGAACGTCGGAATTTGGTGAGTGTGTAGATATCAACCGGTGAGTCTTGAATCGGAGCATTCGGATCCAGTAATTCATCGGATCTGACAATAATTCGATTAGCATTAACGGCTTCAACGATGCCAGATCGTTTTGATCGAACCACGACTCCTGAATCCCGGACTGCAATGTGTTCCATTCCGGTTCCCACCAGAGGTGCTTCCGTCTTCAGCAATGGAACGGCTTGTCTCTGCATGTTGGATCCCATGAGCGCTCTATTCGCATCGTCATGTTCCAGAAATGGAATGAGTGCAGTGGAAACAGAAACAAGCTGTTTGGGACTGATATCCATGAAATCCATTTTATCTGGAGTATTCATGGTTGGTTCTCCGCCGTATCGGCAGTTGATGCGCTCGTCTTGCAGGCAGCCATTTTCATCGATCGGCGTGCTGGCTTGGGCAATAAAATATTTCCTGCCACCCAGCAAATTATGTTCCTGATCCTCGTCCAGAGCTGTGAGATAAACGATCTCATCCGAAATTTTGCTATTGATCACACGGCGGTATGGAGTTTCGATAAACCCATGGGGTGTCACTCTGGCATACGTAGAAAGCGAAACGATCAGTCCGACATTGGGACCTTCAGGGGTTTCAATGGGACATATTCGGCCATAATGTGTCGAATGGACATCCCTGACTTCGAATCCTGCTCGTTCTCTGGATAATCCTCCTGGCCCCAAAGCTGATAATCGGCGTTTATGCGTCAGTTCTGCCAGTGGATTCGTTTGATCCATGAACTGACTGAGCTGACTGGAACCAAAAAATTCATTCAAGGCTGCAGAAACAGGTTTAGCATTGATGAGATCGTGTGGCATAACCGCTTGCAGGTCCGGAATACTCATCCGTTCACGAATCGCTCTCTCCATTCGCACAAGTCCGATTCTGAATTGATTTTGGAGCAATTCGCCAACCGCACGAACCCGCCGGTTGCCCATATGATCGATATCATCGATGGAGCCACGGCTGTTTTTCAAATTGAGCAAATACCGGATGACACCAACAATGTCTTCAGGGAGTAGAGTCCGCTGATCCATCGGCACTTCAACACCAATTTTTTTATTTAACTTGAGACGGCCGACCTCAGATAAATCATAATATTTGGGATTATAGAATAATCGCTCGAACAGATTCGCCGCACTCTCTGCGGTTAATGGATCACCTGGCCGGAGCCGGCGATAAATCTCTTCCTGTGCTTCTTCGCGGGTTGGGATTTTATCTTTTGCGAGAGTGGCATGCAGAGAAGTGCCAATGGGTGTGGTATCGACCGAAACTAATTCGAGTTCACCTGGAGCTAACGCTTCAATTTTTCGAATATTGTCGAGTGTAATCTCTTCATTGCATTCTACGATTATTTCGCCAGTTTCCATGTTGACCACATCCGAAAGTGATATTTTTCCGATGAGATCTTTGAGTGAATAATCCAGAATCTCTATACCGGCTTTTTTAAGATCCCGGATAGATCGTTTTGTAAATTTCTTGTCCATCTTGAACAAGATTTTCTCAGGATTGGTCGGATCAGCAATATCCCATGGTATTCGTTCGCCTACCAGACTCTGGGTTACTTTTCGCTGATATTGTGTACCGTTCTTAACAAAAATTTCAGGTTCGTAGAAAAGCTTGAGTATTTCTTCATCGCTTTCATAACCCAATGCACGCAGAAGAACGGTGCAAAGGAGCTTACGTTTTCGATCAATCCGGACATATAGAAGGTCATTGATATCAAACTCGAATTCGATCCAGGAGCCGCGGTAAGGAATTATCCGTGCGGAGAACAACAATTTTCCACTGGCATGCCCTCGACCTTTGTCATGCTTGAAAAATACTCCAGGAGATCGATGCATCTGACTCACGATAACCCGCTCCGTTCCATTGATGACAAACGTGCTTTTATCTCCGACACGAATTCGGCCTTGACGGTCGAGAGTTACATCTGTCATCAAAGGCATTTCACCGAGATACACCTCTTGCTCCTTAATATCTCGGATGGAACGGACGTCCGATTCAGCATCTTCATCCCATACAACCAGTCGAACAATGACTTTAAGCGATGCTGCGAACGTATTTCCACGCTGTCGACATTCGACAACATCATACTTTAATTTCAGTTCAACACGTTTTTCACAATGATCACATGTAATATATTTGGGAATACCACCACATCGGTCACATGCGCCAGGATCGTTACCTTCTTCGCGTAGTTTCAGAAGATCTCCGATTCCCTCATGATAACCACAATCACACCGCCATCGATATCGATTTTGCATCCCTTTGATTTTCCCGCAACTACATTCCCAGGATCCAATTTCGTAAGATACAAATTCGAGTGAAGCGGTTTTATTGAAGTTTTCGATGGGGAAAACGTCGCTAAAGACCTCCTGCATACCAACATTAGATCTGTCATCGGGTAGCATGTCCATCTGCAAAAACCGTTCGAATGATTCTTGCTGAACGGCCAGCAAATTAGGAACATCGATGACAGATCCAATTTTAGAAAAATCGCGACGGATTCTTGGCGCATTCAAAGGTTGGGAGACACTTTTAGTATCAGCCATGCAATCCCTTCCTTGGAATGAATTCCATGTTTAACTACCGAACTATGTACGGCAGTCTCTTTACACATTTGTTTCGTAAAACAATACAATTATTTAATTTCAACCTGAGCGCCAGATTCTTCCAGTTTTTCCTTTAATTTTTGGGCTTCATCTTTACTGACACCCTCTTTGACAACTTTGGGAACATTATCAACCAGATCCTTGGCTTCTTTGAGACCTAATCCAGTCAATTCCCGAACGACTTTGATAACCTGAATTTTTTTATCTCCATGGCCGATCAGATGAACGGTAAATTCCGTCTGTTCCTCTGCAACAGCTTCAACTGCAGCAGAGCCTGGCATCGCAGCGACGGCAACTGGAGCAGCTGCTGCAGACACACCATAACGGGTTTCCATTTCCTTAATGATCTGGGACAGCTCCAATACTGTCAAATTATCTATAAATTCAAGGAATTGTTCTTTTGTAATCGCTGCCATTGTCTATCTCCTCCGAACTTGAATAAGATGATCTCGATACAATAAAAGGAATCGTTATTCTGATTTTGATTCCTTAATTCCATTCATAACATTTAACAAACCGGTAAGAGTACCGGATAAAACGCGCATGAATCCAGCAACTGGAGCTTGGGCGGTTCCCAATAATTTCCCGAGAAGGATCTCTCTGGGTGGAAGATCTACGTATTTGGGGATATCTACTTTATCGACGAGGCCACCTTCAATGACCGCGACTTTATATCGTAATTTTGGGTATTCCTTGACCATTTTATCGAGGATTTTTATTCCGGCGATCGAATCTTTTTTACTGATAGCGATTGCTGTAGTGCCTCTCAAAAACGGGTTCAACCCTGTTATCGATGTGTCATTAGTCGCAATTTTGGAAAGTGTGTTCTTGATGATCCGGAATTCGACCGAAACTTCCCGCAATTTCTTCCTCATCTCAGTTAGTTCGGCGACGTTCATTCCTTGATAATCCATAAGCACAGCCGATTTTGCTTGTATGAATTCCTTGTGTAACTCCGTGACTTTCGATTCTTTATCAGTTCGTTTCATGTCCCTTATTCCTTTCTCTTATAAAATCAGAACCCAAAACTAACGGAAAAGGCTCATGACTTGCGGGATATCTAATTTTAATCCCACTCCCATCGTTGAAGATATAGTAATATTCAGTATATAGGTTCCTTTTGCGGTCGCTGGTTTGAGTTTAATGATATTATCGATTAGGATTTTGGCATTATCGAACAATTTCTGGACATCGAATGAGATTTTTCCGAGAGGAGCATGAATGATACCAGCTTTGTCAACCCGAAATGCGATTTTCCCACCTTTAATATCCCGAATTGCATTCGCGAGTTCAAAAGTTACAGTCCCTGTTTTTGGGTTCGGCATCAATCCTCTTGGACCCAAAATTTTCCCGAGTTTTCCAACTTTTGCCATCATATCGGGAGTTGCAACAGCGGCATCAAAATCGAGCCAACCGCTCGTGACTTTTTCAATCAGTTCATCACCACCAACAAAATCAGCTCCGGCTTCTTGAGCTTCGGTTATTTTTTCTCCTTTTGCAAACACAACGACGCGACTTGTTTTTCCTGTGCCATGGGGTAAAACAACTGTGCCGCGTACGATTTGATCCGCATGCCGCGGGTTGACACCCAACCGCATGGCAATATCGACTGTTTCATCAAATTTGGTGTAGGAATTCACTTTCAAAAATTCCAACGCTTCCGACAAGGTATACAGTTCGTTGCTTTTCACTTTTGCTTGAACTGCATTATATTTTTTTCCGTGTTTCGCCATCATTGCCTCCATTGTGAATCGTGGTCCATTCGTCCCAGCATTGTTCAGGACTCCCACCGGCTATCGATTTAATCAATAACCTCAATCCCCATACTCCTAGCCGTTCCGAGGACTGTACTCACCGCATTTTCCAAATCATAGGCGTTCAAATCCTGTAATTTTTTCTTTGCGATTTCTTCAACTTGACTCCGCGTCACTTTTCCGACCTTTTCAAATTTCGGTTTATGAGCAGCTTTTGCAATACCCGCTGCCTGTTTTAACAGAACGGATGTGGGCGGAGTTTTTGTTACGAATGTGAATGTTTTATCTGCATAAATTGTTATCAACACAGGGATAATCATTCCAGATTCGAAACTATCCGTTCTTGCATTAAATGCCTTGCAGAATTCCATGATGTTTACACCGTGTTGGCCTAACGCTGGACCCACTGGTGGTGATGGAGTAGCTCGACCCGCCGGGCATTGAAGTTTTACTTGAGCAACGACCTTTTTTGCCATAACAATCTCCAAAAATACTCATCAGATTTATTTAAATCACATCAAGAGCTTTCTACTTGTGAAAAGTCCACATCAACGGCTGTTGCTCGGCCGAAAATGCTGACCATTACTTTCAATCGGCTCTTTTCCTGGTTAACCTCTTCGACAGTGCCATTAAAATTTGCAAATGCGCCTTCAGTAATCCGAACTCGCTCGCCTTTTTGGAATCGGATTCTGGGCTTTGGTTTCTCGATACCTGCCTGCATTTGTTTGCGGATATTGTCAACTTCCCGATCAGAAAGAGCGGCTGGTTTTTGACCTGAACTAATAAAATCGGTAACTTTGGGCGTATTTTTAATCAAATACCACAATGCTTCCGACATTTCCATATGAATCAAAATATAACCAGGGAAAAAGCTTTTCTTCGAAATCTGTCGTTTCCCTTTTTTAAAATCAACGACATTTTCCACTGGGATCAAAATACTATCAATTTGATCTTCAAGATTTTTAGCTTTGATCTGCTGTTCTATGCTCAATTTGACCTTTTCTTCGAATCCAGAATAAACATGGACGGCGTACCAACGTTTCGCCATCTTGAAATACCTCGCTTAACTTTATAGATTTTAATGGCTCATTTTATTAATTGGATTTGTATACCCAGAAAAGAATAAATGCAAACAAGCCCAATGTGGCGAACGACCAAGCATCGGGATTCCCTGATAGTGCCGGCTCAATTCCCTTTCCCAATACAAGATCCGCAACTCCCAGGAACAAAGCGATCATAACCGTTGCAACGATGAGAGCGGTTGTGGATCCGATCACTTCTTTTCGGGGAGGCCACGTTACCTTTTTCATCTCCACTCTGACATCCTTGAAGAAGGAGATCCAATTTTGAAATTTCTCAGGAAGCGTATTCAAAAAATTCTTCTTTTTCGACGGATTTTTTGAATGTGTATTGACTAGTGGCTCAGTTTGACTTTTCTCATTTGTTTTCATGAAATCCATTCCATGACGTATTCGATTTGCCGAACACACAAATAGCAGGCCAGGAGGGACTCGAACCCCCAACATCCGGATTTGGAGTCCGGCGCTCTGCCAATTAGAGCTACTGGCCTAGCTTTATGTACATCTTTATATAGCAACGTCGTAACTACTCGATAATTATTTTACTTGGCGATGTTCTGTATGTTTTCTGCAAAATGGACAAAATTTCTTGACGACAAGTTTATCCGGCGTTTTCTTCCGATTCCGTGTAGTCGTGTAATTTCGATTTTTACATTCACTGCACGCTTGAATAATGTTATCTCTCATGACTGAAGGCTCCTACCTACTCCTGAATCGCTTCTATTCCAGAATTTTTGCGACTACTCCAGCGCCGACCGTTTTGCCACCCTCACGAATTGCGAAGCGAAGACCTTCTTCCATTGCGATGGGCATGATCAACTGACCGACCAGCTTGATATTATCTCCCGGCATGACCATCTCCACTCCTTCAGGCAACTCCACCGATCCCGTCACATCTGTTGTCCGAAAGTAGAACTGCGGCCGATACCCTTTGAAAAACGGCGTATGGCGCCCTCCTTCTTCCTTCGACAATATATAGACTTCCGCCTCAAACTTCGTATGCGGCTTCACACTGTTCGGCTTCGCCAATACCATCCCTCTCTCTACTTCTTCTCGCTTGATTCCGCGCAACAGACAGCCCACATTGTCACCCGCCTGCCCTTCATCCAGCAGCTTCCGGAACATCTCCACTCCTGTTACCACTGTCTTCCGCGTCTCCGTGATACCTACGATCTCTACCTCATCGTTTACCCGCACGATGCCTCGCTCAATTCGACCCGTCACGACCGTTCCTCGTCCCGATATCGAAAAAACATCTTCCATCGGCATCAAAAACGGTTTCTCCGTCTCTCGCTTCGGCTCCGGGATAAAACTATCCGCTGCGTCCATCAGATCCAATATCGGTTTCGTCACCGATGCCCATTCCGGGTCCCCAGGATCTACTTCCATCGCTTTCAACGCTGATCCTTTGATTATCGGCGTATCATCTCCAGGAAATTCATACTTGGTCAACAGCTCCCGGACTTCCAATTCCACCAATTCCAATAACTCCGGATCATCCACCTGATCCACTTTATTCAAAAACACCACCAATGACGGTACATTCACTTGCCGCGCAAGCAACACATGTTCCCGCGTCTGGGGCATCGGACCATCCGCCGCTGACACCACAAGGATCGCTCCATCCATCTGCGCCGCTCCCGTGATCATGTTCTTGATATAGTCAGCATGTCCAGGACAATCTACGTGCGCATAATGCCGATTCCCTGTCTCATACTCAACATGCGCCGTCGCGATCGTTATGCCTCGCTCCTTCTCTTCCGGTGCATTATCGATCGACCAAAAATCCCGATATTCCACCTTCGGATTCTTCTGCGCCAATACCTTCGTGATCGCTGATGTCAACGTCGTCTTTCCGTGATCTACGTGACCGATTGTACCTATATTTACGTGAGGTTTCGTCCTTTCAAATTTCGCCTTTGCCATGACTGAATAACTCCTCAAAAGCCCGCGAGATTGCCGAATCTACCCAATCCCGGATAAAAGAGTGAGCCCACGACCGGATTTGAACCGGTGACCTCCTCCTTACCAAGGAGGTGCTCTACCGACTGAGCTACGTGGGCGATCTTAGAGCGTTTTTTAGAGCGGGAAACGGGATTCGAACCCGCGACCCTCAGCTTGGAAGGCTGATGCTCTGCCAGCTGAGCTATTCCCGCATCTCTAAACCTTTTAATCTGGGGAGAGGAGGATTCGAACCTCCGAAGACATTAGCCAACAGATTTACAGTCTGCTCCCTTTGGCCACTTGGGTATCTCCCCAAAAAATTCTCTAATCCCATTTCAAAACTAAGCTGGCGGAGGGACTTGAACCCCCGACCTAGTGATTACAAATCACTTGCTCTACCTGCTGAGCTACGCCAGCAAAGGTTTGCAGAGTCGGTAGTGTATTTTTTTTGGAGACAAAGTCAAGAGTTATTTTGTGATTTCGATGCGGCACAACCAAGCCCTCTGATATATTCATATAATACTATTGCCGCGGCAGCCGAAACATTCAAGGATCCTGCAGGACCGGTCATAGGGATCATGCGCAGTTCATCGCAAATATCGATATTAATTTGCCGAATCCCGCGATCCTCGCCCCCAAAAAGAAAAGCCACTCTGGCAGGAATCACATCCTCATATAGCTTTTTCTCGCTTTTTTCACTGATACCAATTAACCAGTATCCCATGTCTTTGATCGCATGCAGCGTATTGGAGATATTTGCGATTCGGATTGCTGGTATCTGATCCAGTGCACCCGCAGAAGTTTTCATCGCAACCGCAGAAAGTGGCGAATTTTTTCTATTTGGAAAGATCACTCCATCCACATCAGCAGCTGCCGCCGATCGAAAAATAGCGCCCAAATTTCTCGGATCCTGGATGCCATCCAAAATAATCACCACCGAATGTGGACTCAACGGATCTAAAGATGCCGACCACTCCTGGAATTGCCAAATTCGACAACTCGCAATTCGAATAACAACTCCCTGATGTACGGCACCGTCTGTTAGCCTGTCCAGTGTTTTCCGATCTACATACTGAACTACCGCTCCTGATTTTTGTGCCATTCTAATTTGGTTTCGTAGTTTTTCAGGGCATTTAATATTTGTTAGAAGCCATATTTTCTCCACATCTGATAACTTTCGCTCCAGAAAAGCACTCACCGGATGCCGGCCGAATATAATATTTTCAGATCGGTTATTCATGATCACCTCATGGATTTAAAATTCGGATCATCACCACCGCCTGAACCGCAATTCCTTCACTTCTGCCAGTAAAGCCCATTCCTTCTGTTGTTTTACCTTTTATGCTGATGCATTCTGGATCAATTTTCAAAATTCGCCCTATCGTCTGTTTCATTTCTTCAGCATGGTCTCTGATTTTCGGTTGTTCTGCGATCACCACGCAGTCAATTCCTGTAATTACGGCGTGTCGTGCGGCGACGATGGTTGTAATCTGCCTGAGGAGATCAGTACTGGCGATATCCTTATATTGGGGATCGCTATCTGGGAACAAAATTCCGATATCGCCACCATTCACAGCTCCCAAAATTGCATCAATGATCGCATGAATCAGCGCATCTGCATCAGAATGCCCCTGTAAACCTCTATCAAATGGAATCTCAATGCCTCCCAAAATCAAACGTCGGCCCATGCAAAAACGATGTGCATCAAAGCCGATACCAATCCGATAATCCCACTTCGCTTCCATATTGACATTATTCTTTCACTATCAAGAGCCTGAAACCAATGGCAGAAAACCCATTAAATATTTCAAATCTTTGTCTTCAATGCGGAAACCCGCTCCCCAGAAAACATTATCCCGATCCCGATCATGGAGTAATATATCATCCCATCCGCCATGAATATAAAAGTTCTCATTAATGGCAAATGTTGCGCCAATTTTCACATGTGGATCCGTATCCCTTGATAAATCCCATGCATCAACAGAAAAAAACAACTTTTTGCGGAATACTTCTAAATCAACGCCAAATCCACCGGTTGATTCAATCATACCACCCCTGAATGCAAGATTTTTAAAGATTTTGGCATACATCACGCTGAACGTCAGCTTGTTCCTCTCCCATTTAGTCACGACAAAGCGCTGGTCATCAAACGGTTCGGCGTCCTCGTCGAATGTAATCTCATATTCGTCCTCGAAATACTGGCCATATTGAGAACTGACCAGTTCAACGAGATAGTATTTATCGGGACTTGGTTGCATTTTAAGCGATATAAAACTTTTTACTGAATCATCCGCCGACAGATATTCGCCGCGATAACCTATAAACAATCGATAATCACTGACATTTCCAACAAAACTTCGGATTTCATTTGCTGTTTTATCCAGATCAACAATCGCTGTATTGAGATTATCATGCAATTCCGTGTCATTGATCATTTTGCCCAACGATCCCTGACCATTATCAATTTTGCCCATGATACTTCGGACATCCACCATTGTATGATCAAGCGAAGAGGTCGCGGAAGCGATATGCTGAATCGTCCCATTCAATTGGTCCTGATTATTATTAATCAATATTTTAAGATCAGACAGAATGATCTGCAGGTCACTGGAGATGGCTGGTAATGTTTGCGAAAGTGCAGCAGTAATATTCCGAATATCTTCCATTGAAGACTGAATATTATCACGGTTATTCTGAACGATCATTCGCAAATCCGAAGAGATAGCGGCAAAATTTTGAATAATTTCCGTGAAGTTTTCATTATTCTGGTCGACAGTCCCAGATAATGATTCGGTCAGTCGGTTCACGTTATCGACAATGCTCCCAAGTTTATTCTCTGTATCTTCACTGCCAATAGCATGCTTTACCGTGTTGGTTATGCCTTTGATATCATCACCGATAGCATTCAGAGAAGTCACAAGCTGATCAATACTCACCGGAGCATCACCAGAGACCTGGTCATTATCTTCGATCCATTTAGCCCGTTCAGTACCTCCATGGATCGAGATGTATTTTTCACCCATCAGTCCCATTGAGCTGATCTGAAATTCCGCATTCGAGCGTATTTGAACATCAGGATTCAACATCAGAAGCACTTTTGCTTTGCCATTTTCAAGGCTGATAGACTCCACGGTTCCAACTTCAACACCGGCATACCGGACGAGTGATTTGGCTTGCAGACCTGCGGTTGTGTCAAAAAGGACACTGACCCAATAACCCTCCTTTTTCTGCCATGGGAACCGATCTCCGCCGATCTTAAACGCGAAAAACGTGACCATCACAATGAATGCGAGAACCAATATTCCAACTTTTGATTCCGCGCTCATAAATTAGGGATCTCCTTATTACTCAATGCAGAAAACTCTTGCTATCTATTGAGCCAAGATAGTTGAGACTCTATCTGTGACAAAGTTTTTTACTTCTGGAATTTCACACTTCTGAATTTCTTCCGGGGTTCCGACGAAAATCACTTTCCCCTTATACAACATGGCTATCCGGTGAGCGATTCGATAAGCGCTTTTCATGTCATGGGTAATTGCGATGGATGTTACATGGTATTTGTCTCGAGTTCGCACAATCAACTTATCAATCACACCTCCGACGACCGGATCCAGACCGGTTGTCGGTTCATCATACAACATAATACTTGGCTCCGTAGCCAGAGCGCGAGCCAAGCCGATTCGTTTTTTCATGCCGCCTGACAGATCGGCTGGATACATATTTTCCCAACCATCCATCTCCACAAGAGCCAGCAATTCCATCACTTTTTTATTGATTTGTTCTTTGGAGTAACTGGCTCGCTCAACCATCGGGAATGCGATATTCTGATATACGGACATGGAATCAAACAAAGCCCCCCCTTGAAAAAGCATCCCGAATCGTCGGACAAATACCCCTCGCTCCAATGGCGTCAGACTGGCAACATTTACATCATCGACCATGATTGTCCCGCTGTCTGGTTTCAACAGACCGATGATATGTTTTATCAGAACACTCTTCCCTGTACCACTGGCGCCGATAACTGCGATCGATTCCCCACGATATACATCCAGATCCACACCACTCAAAACAATCTTGGAGCCGAACGTCTTTTTAAGACTCCTGATCTGGATGCATTTATCCGGTAGTTGGAGATGAGACATAGCGTTAAACACTAAAAAATAAAGCGCCCATCAGGTAATCGGAGATTAAAATCAACATCATCGCAACGACAACAGCAGAGGTCGTTGATTTTCCTACACCCTCAGCACCTCCTGTTGTATAAAAACCCTTGTAACACCCAATAATCGCAATCATGATCCCAAAAACCGCCGATTTTATAATCCCGGAATAAACATCTTCACTCTCCAGATAATCAAAAGAGGCACGAATATAGACGGTTGGATTAAGCCCATATACTTGAGTGGCAACCAGGAATCCTCCTCCGATTCCCAATCCATCAGCCAGCATCGTCAGAATGGGCAACATGACGAGGCTGGACACCATTCGGGGAACGATCAGATAATGAATCGGATTTACTGCCAATGTGTACAATGCATCGATCTGCTCGGTAACACGCATCGTCCCAAGCTCGGCAGCCATCGCTGACCCCACACGTCCAGCGACAATCAATCCAGTCAGCACAGGGGAAAGCTCACGGCATAATGCAATCGCCACCATTGTTCCAATCAGACTTTCCGCATTAAATCGTTTGAATGATGAATAACTCTGGAGCGCAAGGATCCCGCCAGTAAACGTCGCCGTAATCATAACGACCGGAAAGGAACGGACACCGATCTCCTCCATTTGTTTAAAGATAAGCCGAAACCGCAAGGGTCGTCGAAATGTCCAAAAAAAAGTAGATATTGCCAGTATGACGATTTTACCACTTTCATTTATGAATCGGATAAGGGGAACTCCGAAAAAGGATAAAACTCCTGCCATAATCAAAAGCCTTCCTCATAATCATCCTCTGGATATGGGACATCAGGTGGAGTTTCATAATCGAGAATGGGTTCCATAAATTGCATCAGTTTTTCCCGAAAAGCTAAAAAGACAGAACCGGGCGGACCGTTGCGCTGTTTGGCTATAATCACTTCAGCTAATCCTTCAGAATTCTGTTTTCGACCCCTTATTTCTATTTCCTTAATCCCATGTTTTTCGGGCCGATAAAGCAACAACACCAAATCTGCATCCTGCTCAATAGCTCCAGATTCTCTCAAATGTGCGAGTTGCGGCCGGAAATCTCGCGTCATCTCAACTGCACGTGATAATTGGGAAAGGGCAATGACAGGACATGCCATTTCCTTTGCCATAAACTTTAACGAACGGGATATTTCACTGATTTCAATCTGCCTGCTTTCAAACTTCCGGCGGCCTTGCATTAACTGGAGGTAATCAATCATGATCAATCCGAGACCAACTTTTGATTTTAAACGACGTGCCCGAGCTCTCATTTCAATGATGGAAATTGCGGGTGTGTCATCAATATACAACGGCATGTGTGACAGATTCGTTACCGCACGCGCCAGCCGTGACCAGTCCTCGCCTCGAATATGACCGGTCCGCAACTTTTGGCTCTCAACTTCCGCTTCTGCACATAACAATCTTTGTGCCAACTGCTCCTTAGTCATCTCAAGACTGAAGACCAGACACGGCTTCTTCTCCTGATTACAAATATTATGTACGATATTCATCGCGAAAGTTGTTTTGCCGATCGAAGGTCGTGCGGCTATGATGATCAGTTCACCAGAATGAAAACCGGATGTCAAAGTATCCAGCTCCTGGAATCCGGAGGGAATTCCTGTGACAAGTTGAGGTGTTTTTGACAAGCGTTCCAAATCATCGAATGTCCCATGCAAAATATCTTCAATATGTCTGGGACCTTCACTTTCACTTACTTGTGCAATTTCGAATATCGATGCTTCTGCATCATCAACGATATCTCTTACTTCGCCTTCCGCCTGATAAGCCCGAGCAATTATTTCTTCGGCTTTATGGATAAGCCGCCTCAACATTGATTTATCTTTGATGATGGTAGCGTGATAAGTAACATTGGATGCAGAGGATGTCGACTCGCAAAGATCGACGACCGATTGCATTCCATCTAACATTGTGATTTTCCCGGTTTTCTGGAGATAGTTCTTGATGGTAACAAAATCTAATCCAGTATTCTGTTCTGTAAGAACAATCATTCCCTCAAACAGAATCTGATGCAATTCGCTATAAAAATCTTCCGGCTTGATCAGTTCGGATACGGAATTGATCAACTCATTATGAAGCAGAATCCCACCTAACACCGCTCGCTCTGCCTCCAGACTGTACGGCGGGAGGCGTTTGCTCGATGGTGCAGTAGTTTCCATTGTTAATACCTGAGCTGTTTATTTCTCGACCCAGATTTTCAAAACAGATTCGATATCGGATGCCAGTTTGATTTTGATCGGATGAAGTCCCAATGTTTTGATCGGTTCCGGGAGTAAGATCTGTCTCTTTTCCAGCGCAATGCCTTGATCTTCAAGACATTTTAAAATATCGGAAACGGTGACGGAGCCAAATAATTTATCTCCGTCTGTTGCCTGTTTGTTTATGGTGATTGTTGTTTTAGACAACAGCTCTGAAAGTTCTCTGGCTTTTTTGATTTCTCTGTCTTTTTTCAGGATTTCTTGTGACTTTTCATTTTTTAATGCGATCACCATTTGCTCATTTGCAGGGACAGCCAATCCCTTTGGAATCAAAAAATTCCGCGCATATCCATCTGCAACTTTGACCCGGTTTCCTGTTTTTCCGAGACCCTTGACATTTTGCCGCAGTATCACTTCCATGCACTTATCCTCCTGAATGCATATTCATGCTCACCGACAGCAATGGTCCGAAAGACTGTCGCTCCCAATGTCCGTTATTTTGATCTCCGGTTGGAGTCATCCTCGGAATCGTTATAAAATTCATCATCAGAGTCTGAATCTTCCTCATGGTCATCACCTGATTCGTCTTCATCATCATCCCTTGATTTAAACCGCCGATGATTTGATTCTTTTCTTTCGGTTTCAGAATCAGCTTCACCATCTCCCATTTCTGATTTTGGTGTTGTCATCATTTTTTCTATGATTGATTCAGAAACCTTGAGTTCATTCGGAGACAATCTCACGGTCTGACTCCTCAGAACATCCTCCGATATTTTAAACTGCCGTTCCAGTTCTGCCACAACTTGATGGGGACCTTGAACATGCATGAGGATAAAAATGCCTTGGTGCAATTTATCAACTTCATAGGCAAGAGTCCGTTTGCCCCAGCGCAGAAGCTTCACAAGATTGCCTCCGAGGTTGCTCACAATATTTCTCCATGCATTGATTTTTTCCTCTACTTTTTCATTGGCCAAACTTGGATTCAAAATACAGACGATTTCATATGTTTTCAGAAAAATTCCCCCTTTCACCATTCTTACCCAAAATGGGTTCAGAACTGGTATCATGTGATAATTCTCTATTAATCCTGATCGTATCACGTTGATTATATTGATCCATGGCAGATTTCAATCCTTGGTAAACGAGAACTTCAAGAGCGTTTCCTGCCAGGATGATACTTAATTGCCGCATTGATAGTTCTTCAGGATCGGTTGGTCGCTCGAGTACATAATCCACAACGGCGGTACGGATGGCTGGCCGGCCGATACCAATCCGAATACGAGTGAAATCACGAGTGCCCACTGATTCACAAATGGAATCCAGTCCTTTATGACCAGCATTACCACCCGCATGCTTGATCTTTATTCGTCCTCGATCAAGATCCAAATCATCATGAATGACAACCATCTCGCTCGGCAAAACCCCTTTCTCCTTCAGGAAATAATCGATGGCGACTCCCGACAAATTCATATACATAACAGGTTTTACCAAATAAAACATCATCCCCTGACTTGCGACCGAACTAAACTGAACATATCGATTACATGTCCACCCGAAACTACGCCAGCGTGTGTAAATGTAATCAATGACCTCGAATCCTATGTTATGTCTTGTCGCACGGTATTTCTCACCAGGATTACCGAGCCCGATTGCGACTTTATAATCCATGGTAATGATCGGCTAAGGAGAAAAACTGGGGTTATTTCGATTTAGAGGTTTCATCGGCCGCTGTTTCAGCACCACCCTTTTCATGTTCAGAAGCGGCACTGATCGTGATAACCGAAGCAATCACTTTGTTCCGATCCTCGAGGATTTTAATTTCTGAGTCAACTTCAATATCAGAAATTGAGATCGTCTGTCCAAGAGCTAAATTGGATATATCGACTCTAAGGTATTCAGGAAGAACATTAGGAAGACACTGGATACGCACTTGCCGTGTCAGAAACTGCAAGGTGCCACCCTGATCTTTTACCCCAACCGGAACGCCTTGAAGAAGCAATGGTACGATGGTATTGAGTTTTTCATCGCTTTTAATTGCATAGAAGTCGACATGGAGCAATTCGCCGGTCAGTGGATTTCTCTGGATATCTTTAAACATCACTTGAATATCATGCAAATCGGATGCATCATTTATCATCATATTCATGATTCTTCGCCGACCAATTGTCGTCAAAATTTTTTCAACCTGATAATTTTCTACCGCCAATGCGATTGCTTTTTGATTCGGACCATATACTACTGCTGGCACATTGCCTGCTTTTCTCAATTTTCTGCTTCGGCCCTTTCCCGATTCAGATTTCAATTTTGCCTGTATTTGAATGTCCATATGCTACTATCCTCCCGGATTCCCGAAAATACTCCGAGCATGGTATTAATTTTTAGAAAGGAATAATGAGCTGATTGATGTTTCATTGTGGATACACAGGATTGCCTCTGCCAGCAATGATGCAATGGAAAGGACGGTTACCTTTGGTATTTCCAATGATTTTGGATTATGGCAAACAGAATTTGTCACAATGACTTCCTGAAGATTTTCATTTTCCCGGATCAGTTCCAACGCTGGTGGTGAGAATACACCATGGGAACAGCAGGCAATAATTTTTTTAGCTCCCGCTTTTTTCAAGGCATCAACTGTTTTCATCAATGTGCCTGCTGTATCAATAATATCGTCAACAATTAAAATATTTCTTCCAGTGACATCTCCAATAATGCGGATCGACTCAGCGACATTGGGATCTTTGCGTCTTTTGTCAGCGACAGCCAGATCCGCGCTCAGATACCGGGCCAGAAAACGAGCTCGTTCGACACCGCCCGCATCGGGGGATACCACCATAATATTCTCGGCATAATCCTGTTGCTGTATATATTTGATAAAGACCGGAGTTGCGAATAAGTGGTCGACTGGTATCTTAAAAAAGCCTTGTATTTGTCCGGCATGGAGATCAATTGTCAGAACACGATTGGCACCGGCAACCGTCAAAAGATCTGCAACGAGTCTTGCACTGATCGGAACTCGTGGTTTATCTTTGCGATCCTGCCGCGCATAGCCGTAATAAGGCAACACGGCGGTAATCCGCTTGGCAGATGCCCGTTGTGCTGCATCAATCATAATCAACAGCTCCATCAGGTTATCATTAGCAGGCGCACAAGTTGGCTGAACGAGGAACACATCCTGACCTCTCACGTTTTCTTCGATCTGAATAAAAATCTCGCCATCGGCAAAGCGTCTATTGCATATTTCCCCGGGTTCAACACCTAAATACGTACAGATTTCTTTTCCCAACGCTGGATGAGCTGAGCCATAGAAAACTTTGAAATTATAATTCTCTGTCAATGGAACACCTCCCACTCGTTGAAAACTCCCCAAAGAAAACAAAAGCTGGGGCGGTAGGATTCGAACCCACGAATGCTGGTACCAAAAACCAGTGGCTTACCGCTTGCCGACGCCCCAGAATAATCACTTCCTCATGGAATGGCGGTCTACCGTATACCCGACTTCAACCCACGGGAAAAGTTGTTTTGCCTTAATAGCAGTTCTTTCTGCATCTTCTTTTGAAAAAAATATTCCAAAAACAGTTCCACCACTGCCACTAACGGCTGCCGTATCCGCACCTTGCTGCAACAGCCATTGTTTTATCTCTCCAATCTCGGGATATTCAGCCAAAACTACTGATTCGAGATCATTTTTTATGGATTGAATCAGAACGGACCATTGCATCTTGGCCGGTAAAACGGGAGGTATATTAGAAATCATCCGATCACTTGTCAATACCCAGTTTAATCTATGATATATTTTTGCTGTCGATACCCCGAACCCGGGATTAATCAGCACGATAGAAATAGAACCCGGAAATGGCAGTTCCGAGATGATCTCACCCCGTCCCTGTCCGAATGCCGTTCCTCCATACAAAAAAAACGGAACATCACTCCCAATACCGGAAGAAATCTCGACAAGCTGCGACGAAGAAAGAGGAAACTGATAAAATTGATTGAGCATTAACAGCACAGTGGCGGCGTTCGATGAACCACCTCCAAGTCCACTGGATAAAGGAATTCTTTTATCTACTCTAAATCGCCACTGTGGAGGGAGGGCAGTTTTTTGGGAAAACTTCTCCGCCGCTTTATAAATCAAATTGTTGCAATCACATGGTAATTTCCCCTCATTCGATTCAATCGAGATACCGGTTGCTCCGATTTCAAATTCAATTTCATCCGCCAGCGATATCGCCTGCATGATCGTTTTCACTTCATGGTATCCATCCACTCGTTTTCCGATAATTCGCAATATCAGATTTATCTTCGCTGGAGATAAGGCACGGATCATAGCAAATCACCCAGGAAGGATGAAACCCATTCTCGTTCACACCACAGAAATCGATCCTCATGGAAAATCGTCATCATATTGGGCAAATTCCCGTATCCCCGGCTATCCCAAGTGATTTCCAATTTTGTTTCAATATTCCGCAGATCTAATAACAGGGAGCCGAATTGATCGGCTGTTTCCGGAAAAAAGGCAACCTCCAGAACATCCACTGCATCCTTCCGATACATTTTTCGTGTCACTCGATCAGGCCATGGATCCATACATAAAAGTCGATACAACTGCTCTCCATCCACTGGAATTCCCATAAACCGCTCTGTTTTGACACTCAAATCCTCCATGCTGACATAACACCGATTCGCTAAATCGTAAATCTTCATCTGGGATTGCTTGATCAGAATAATGTAGAGCGTCGTTCCAGTCGGATCTACTATCTCACAACGAAATAACCCCGTTCTATTCATGGCTATGTTCGCAGATCCAGACACTCGCTTTGTCCGGGAATTCCATAAAAAATGTACCTGTCCCTGTGTAACCGGTGTAGAGTCATTGGGACGCAACCTGGTAACTCCAAGGCAACTACAAGCACTCAGAAACAACAGAATTATGAATACACGGATCATATATTTGAGCATCAAAGGAATCTCTCAATTGCGAAGCTGTCTGAGTTTTTCCAAAACACGTTCATCATCGGGAGTGATCTCCAATATCCGTTCCAATGTGTTCACGGCATCTTCCCTTCGATTCAATCGGAGATAGGTATCGGCAAGATGGTCCAACAATAATGGATCCTTGGGCATCTGATCGATCGCCTGCTCAAGGAAATCCAATGCATCTTCATATTTCCCCTGGCGATAATATACCCAACCCATGCTATCAAGATACGCTGGATTAGTAGGTTCACGCGCAAGTGCCTTGCGGATCAGCTTTTCCGCTTGTTTCAGGTTCTGATTATGATCTGCCAGAGTGTAGCCGACAAAATTATATAACTCAGTATCGTCAGGATAGACGGTGAACAGCTTTTCAACCTCCTTCACAGCTCGCTTCCATTGACCTTTTTTCTCCAATAACAGCGCAAGCGACAATGTCAATTCCCGATCATCTGGAATATTCTTCAATCCACGTTCATAAGCATTGATTGCTTTTTCACTGTATTCCTCAGATCCATAGAGTTCAGCAAGGAGCATATACGGACGGGGATCACGCGGATAAGCTTTGATCGCTTTTTCTGCCAGCCGAAGCGCTTTGAGCAGGTTTCCCATTTTTTTTTCAACTTCCGCAGCAATACTGATAATGGGTATCGAGATCGGTTCCTGTTCGATAATCTGTCCCAGGAGATCCAAGGCTTCCTGATGCCTTCCAAGTTCCGATAACGTCACGCCCAGATAGTAAAGAGCCAATCGATTTGCGCCATCCATCGTCAACGCTTCCCGAAACCATTTCTCAGCGTCACTGAAATTTTTCATTATCAAAAACATACGGCCGATACTTACTCTGGACTCAATCGCTAAATGGGGAACAGAAGTGACTGGTCTCAATATATCAATGACTTCTTCAAAACGATTTTCAGCTTCCAGAATCTCTGCAAGCTGCAAGCGGATTTCATGAACCGATGGCCAGATATTCAACATCCGTGTAAGAATATGCTCTGCCCGATCATTGCTCCCGATGTTTCGATAACACAGCGCCATATTAAACTGTGATTCATAATCATCTGGGTTTTTGTCCAAGTAGTCGCGATAATAATCGATGGCTTTTTCAAACTGCTCCATGGCGGCATATATCAGACCAAACACTTTTACTAGCTCCGGAGGCGGATTGGGATTGGCAGCCAATTCATTTGCCAGTGTAAGTGCTTCAGCAGACTGAGATGTATGAAGATATAATCGTACAAGATCAATCAATTGCTGCTGGCTTGGTTTCATTATCTTTCTGAGCTTTTCAAACTCAAATATGGCGGAGAAATAATTCTTCTCATTGATATATAATTCAATGAGTAACTCCCGTAATTTGATATTTTCGGGAAATGCCATCAATCCGTCTTCGCAAATTTCTACGGCTTTCTGTACTAATTTATCCGCCTCGCTTTGAGGTCTGACTCGAAATGATAGTCCAATCCAAAAATTGGCACATTGATAATAGGTATCAGCATCGACAGATTCTTCCTTCATGATCCTATCAAATTGACGTTGAGCCTCTATCGGATCCCCGGCATACTCCCAATATCGCCCGGAAAGTATCTTGTAATATAAGTCGGAATTTGATTTCTCTGATAACGATGGAGTTGGGGGGCAAGAAACTGGGGAGGGTGTTTTTTTTGCACACCCGAATCCGATCGCAATAACGATCAGAATGCTGCAGCAGAAAGCTCTTCGGGTTAAAATGGTATTAGTTCCCACGATATTGTTCATCCTTAAAATGGATAAGCGTCACCCCATAGCACTTCATGAATCATATCCTCACTATCGAAGTAGGTGGATGATGCTTATCCGCATCAAACCTCATTTTCTCTGTTTCGAATATTCGGTCTCTTATCTTTTTCAATCGATCTGCTTCTGATGGATTACGGTGCTGAATATCCCGGATTTCCTGATTCAAAGTGTGTATTGCAGCTCCTAAAGCTGTCTCGAACTGATTTTCACGAATGAGCATTATGAAATCCCAGCGTGGGAACAACAATCGCTCGGGAACTTCAGCTCTCGGTTCAACAAATGCATAGAGATAGGGACTGCAGGGTCTCTCATGCCGTATCAATGGGTAATCAAATTCCGGAAATCCAGGTATTGAGACGATTCTCTTTGTGATGATACGATCGAACCGTTGTTGATCCAATCGTTTGGCATATATCGGAGTAGAGGGATATGGTATCAATGTCGCAGCATTAGGTAAAACGCGAAAAGTATCCGGGTATGATTCAGCCAAATAGCTCATATGGATCAATTCCTGAATAAAATCACTCCAATCCGATTCCGCATCTGTAACAATCCAGTAATGACACCCTAAGATACCGTGTTCTTGAAGAGCATGGCAGATCGAAACAATATCTTCAAATGAACCACTTTTTCCAATCCGTTTTATTCGAGATGAAACAAACGCATCGGTGCCGATCCATAACAGTGGTTGTCGGGTATGGTACAAAGAAGGTTCAGATAATCGCTTCAATAAATTTTCCTGGACATAAACCGATTTCAATGCAGACAATGATGTTTGTATTCCCCAGATGGTAAAACCCATTAATTGAAGAATATCCAATAATTCAAGACATCGATCCGGTTGTATCAATAAATCATCATCATTGATATTCACCGCGAACCGATTATCGGTTTTCACCTCCGGGATATTCCGAAGGTGCTCCTGGTAGTTCATCAAAATTTTTGTGAGCCCTTCCAGAGATGCTTTTCGCAGCTTTCGGCCATGTACATGGGAACAAAAACAACAGGATCTGGGACAACCTCTCGAAGTAGATAATTCCAATCCATTTGATAATTGGAACGGAATCAAATCTTCAAAATCGTATGCTATATGTAATAGTTGATCGGAATCGCTCACCGGAGACACATCGAAGTCATTAAAAATCATCCGAAAAGAATCCCGAATGAAAATCCCGGGAATATCCGACACCAAATGCAGGAAGGAACCGATCGGCTGTTTCCTGTTACGTGATTCTGCATGGAGATTTAAAAGGAGTGGAAATGTCCCTTCGACTTCTCCACGCAGAATAATATCCACTTCGGGCAAATGTGCAGCAACCATTCGGGGAGCCAGTGTTACGAGTGGTCCTCCTGCAACAAACGTTGCATCATACTTCAGCCGTAATCGCGACAGAAGGGACTTCACTTCATCAAACAGATCTTCATAAATCCCAATAGCGATTATATCAGGATTTTCCGGGAGCGATAATTCTGTCATGGCAGAATGAACCGGTATGATAAATGGAATGTGGCCTGATTTCCTGGTCAGTTCTGCCAGGATCATCGGTGCAACAGGAGTTCCCATTTTCTTCCATCGGGTATCATTCTGTTCTGCCAAATATAGGATCGCTACTCTTTGGGGTATCCCGGGAAACGCTGACTTGGTTTCTATTGCTGGTTTCACGAAATCAGACAAATGCAGATCCAATTCCTGTATTTTCCTGATCAATATCTCCTTAATATAACTTCTCGGTTTATTTCGAACCGATAAACTAAACCCGATGACAAGTCGTTCCTGCTCTTGATTGATGGATATCTGTGGGGAATCAGCTGACGTATCATAATGAATAAAAATAAAATTCTGAAGCTTTTGCAGATCGTTTCCAAAAACGGACGAAAATGATTCCACAGTCACATCCAGAATCCGGAGGTCATAGCGGTCCGCGGGGGTGGTGACCGGGCTGGTAATGATCCATTTGCCAGGCCAACCGATGGTCGTATCGGAAAATATATGGTCGGGATGGACACCCATTAACTGCGCTGGATTTTTTCTGTTTTCGGCGTTCTATTAATTGCATTCTGCTGTTTCAGGATCATCCTGGATGGGTAAAAACCACGTGACAAGTATGTACAAGGATACACCCATACATCAGGTCCTAAAAAAGTACCGGGAGCGAGTGTGGCATTACAGCCAATCTCAACTCCATCACCCAGAAAAGCGCCGATTTTCGATCGTTGCGTATTTATAAATTTATCATCAATGGAAAGGTGAATTGGAGGGAAACGCGTTTTTTTCTTGTCTTCAAATGTTCGAAAGGGTAGGTTTGCCAGTTTCACTCCAGCACCGATATTGACATACTTGCCGAGAATGCTGTCACCGATATATGCAAAATGACCCGCTTCTGTATGGTCCATTAAGATCGCGTTTTTTATTTCAGTGTTATGCCCTACGGTACAGCGACTGCCAATGATCACATTTCCACGAATATATGCTCCCTGGCGAACCTCAGATCGTGATCCAATGTACGCAGGGCCTTTGATGATCGAGGTCGGTTCAAGAATCACATCTCTGGCAATATAAATCCCCCACAGCGGAAAGGCGATATCTGTTGCAGTGACCAGTCCTTTTGCCACAGTAATGACCTTCTCAAATCCTCCCTCGAAGTCTGGCCGCTCCCAAAAATGCAGTTCCTCGGGAAGAATTTTGGGTTGAGTAAAATCTGATAACAATTGATGGATCTCAGGAGCGATAAACTCCAGAGTTTCCCATAAACATCTTTGGCTAATGATCAGATTGGGGAATCTATCCAACGGGAGATCCTGATAATAATAATCGGGATAAATGTTACTCATTCCATTCTCCCTTTCCGGCTCGGACCAATCGAACATCATCACCTGTCAAATCCAAAACCGTTGTCTGTTGGGGATAGATATATTCTGCATCAATGATCAGATCGAGCCGCTCACCAAAAGCATCCTTTATTTCCCATGGATCTGCAAAAAATTCTGTGCCTGCCCGAGCTGTTGTTGAGATGATTGGATTTCCCAAAGCGACTAACAGGGCATTGCATACCGGATGATCCGGAACACGGATCCCTACCGTATATCGAGTGGTACGCATTATTTTAGGCACCAATTGCGTGGCATTCAAGATAAATGTATATGGACCAGGCGTGAGTTGTTTCATCAATTTGAAAGACTGATTTGGCACGTTTGCATATTTACTTAAATCGGACAAATCCGCACATAGAAACGTAAATGGTTTATTTGGATTTCTGTTCCGTATCGTATATAGCCGATCAATCGCAGTTTTGCTGTAAAGATTGCATCCAATACCATAGGTTGAATCTGTTGGAAACGCGATCACTCCATCATCTGACAAAATTTCAATCGCCTTGGCAATTCGTCGTGGTTGTGGGTAATTCGGATTGATTTGTACAATTTCACATGTCAATTTTACAGTTCCTACTTTCACTCGCAAAGTCAAAAATAAAAGTTCATATCATCGCTTCATCTATAATGGACCAAAGGAGCATCTCTAATCCTGCGGCATGTGGTTCAATCTTAGAATGCTACCCTTGAACAGTTCAATTCCACCGAAAAATGAATGCGCGATCTCATCAGTCGTGATCTCTCTCGAGTGTATATTTAATCCCCAATCGAATGGTCATTCCGCCGACGTTATCCTCATGTAAAAATCTGCTGACACCTGCATCACCAATGACATTGGGGTAATAACCATAATCTCCGACAAAAAACGTCGAGAACGAATTCGGGAGATTGATGTCCATCCCAATTTGTATACTGCCTCCTATTCCATCTGTTGATATAGCGCCTGTTTCCTTAAAACGGACATATCCGAAACCAGCACCCACATATGGAGATATCAAGCTGTTATCCCAAAAACGCCAACGGGCATGAAAAGTGATCGGAGTCAGCGAAAATGAAATCTTCTCTCCGGTTTTTTCCCAATGTTCATTGTGACCGTACGATACCCGTTCCCCTTCGCCATCAATCATATTCCATGCGACAGCCAATTCCAACGGGATTTTAAAGCGATAACCCAGTTCCAATCCATAACTCGGTTCCCCGGACTGGCCATAAACTATATCATGAGAAGCATCCCAATTGATGGGCATGAAATAACCACCCGTCAATCCGATGAAAAGTTTATCATCCGCAGTGACGATTTCGGTGGACCCTAATATCGTCCAGCACGCGATCAAAAACAGTAGTCGTTGTTTCATCAATTGTTGACTCCCCATCCTTGGCCATATCGAACAATCTCCGCAACATCGATCATCCCATATCCGTAAGTCGTATCATACCCCATTGATCCCAGATCAACACATGTTTCCTGTAATAATGTTCGGAATTCCTCCATACCACCTCCTCCTTGACTTTTAAATAGAGCGGCAGCGGCAGCGACATGGGGGGTTGCGTTGGATGTTCCCTGGCTCATCACAAACTTGAATGAGTTGTATCCATAACGGCTGAATGATTGTTGATAGATTCCATCCGGTCTACCATCGAGATTGAGATCATACCGAAGGTCTCCACCGGGAGCGGTGCATGTCAGGCCAGTTCCCCAACTGGAGTAATAGGTGATATTCTTTTGAACGTCCAATGCTCCAACAGAAATACACTGAGCAAACGCGGCAGGATAATCCAGCCCTCCGGAATAGTCTTGGGAATCTCCATTATTTCCAGCGGCGGCAACACAGATCACATCTTTGGAATAGGCATATTGAATCGCCTCCCGAACCACTGCTCCCCCATCATATTTCTGGCCAAATCCAAGGCTCAGATTAATCACGCCAGCACCCTTATCGACAGCCCATCGGATCGCTTCACTCAGATCATCGGCATACCCGATCCCATTTCTATCAAGAATTTTTAATGGCATAATGGCGCAGTTAAACGCGATGCCAGCGACTCCGATTCCATTATTTGTCGATTGGGCGATCGTACCGGTGACATGAGTTCCATGCCCTTCATCGTCATTCGCGTGATCATCGGAATTGATAAAATCATATGGATGCACAAACCGGGTGGTTTGAAGGTCTGGTGCTTTTTGAAAATCTTGGTAATCCTCGTATGCCACTCCAGTATCCACAACAGCGACAGTCACTTTTTCACTACCTCCGCCAACGAGATCCCATGCTTCAGGAACATTAATAATCTCAAAATGCCATTGAAATTTAAAAAATGGGTCATCTGGAGTCTCCAGCTTTCTGCAAACAAAATTGAATTGCACATCTACTACAGCAGGTTCCTTTTGAAGTCTTTCAAGAAAGCCCTCTACAGAATCATCCACAGGCACACTGACTCGCTGAAATCCAGTCCGTAATGGGTGTTTTCGGGGGAGAAGGCGAGATCCGTAACGACAAAGAATCGGCTCAATAATCCTCTCTGATAATTCGCTTCGAAACCTCACTAAAACATGATCCCGACTATACTCCAATGAACTTAAATCTACGTGAGGACCGAGAAGCAATAGCGACAAATCCACTCCATCAACAATCCCATCCTGATTAAAATCCGAGGAATTGTTCCAGTTTGAATCCCGCCGTTCGACGCCAAAGTAATCCCTGATTGGCACTTCATCATCATTCCCATGGGTATAACCCACACTCGCGATTATCATCAAAGAAAGCATCAAAAACTGTCTCATTACACCCCTCCTGAACATAACCAACCGCGTCTCATTATACTGATATGAAAATCATCACGCCATATCAACACCTTTATTTTCAAAATGGAAATGTAATATGATGAAGAAACTCGTTTGGAGTATCATTCAAATGAAATTACAGTATTATCGGGGAAAGTCAGGAACCAAACCATATGGACCTAAAAAAAGCATCTGAACAATTCTGTGAATTGTTGTCGATCATGAAGAAACTGCGAGAACCAGGCGGGTGTCCCTGGGATCAGAAACAAGACCACCATACATTACGCTCCTATCTTCTCGAGGAGACGCATGAAGCTTTATCCGTCATTGATTCAAACCACATAGATAAACTACCTGAAGAGCTTGGGGATGTTCTTCTTCAGATTGTTTTTCACTCACAGATAGGGGATGAAACCAATCAATTTTCGATTCATACTGTGCTTCAGTCCATTATTGAAAAACTCATTCGTAGGCATCCTCATGTTTTTGGTCAGCTTACGGTCAAGACCGCGGAAGAGGTTGTTCAAAACTGGCGTGCCATAAAAAAACAAGAAGAAACAATTTCATCTCAATCAATTTTATCGGATATTCCCCCAACCCTCCCTCAATTGCTATACGCAGTCAAGCTCCAGGAAAAAGCATCGCGAGTGGGCTTTGATTGGAAGAAAACCGAAGATGTTCACGCAAAAGTCCTTGAGGAATTCCAGGAGCTTCAGACAGAGATCACTGACGGCAAAAACCTTTCGGCTGTTGAAGAGGAATTTGGAGATCTTATGTTTACCTTGGTGAATCTTGCTCGATTTCTAAGCATTAATCCAGAAGAAAGTTTACGAAAGGCAAACCTGAAATTCCTTCGCCGTTTCAGTGCAATGGAAAAATCAGCGGGTGGTATTGAACGTTTCCGCAAAATGACGTTCGATGAGATGGATCAGTTATGGAATCGTATTAAATCGGAGGCCAATGACGGGAATCCCTGAGACCGTTACGGTATCTATGAAAATTTCTACTGAATCAATCAGGATTGTTCCAAGGTATCTTGAGCGATAACTACCTTATTCCGCCCAGTTGTCTTTGCTTCACTCAAAGCCCGAATGGCTGCATCAAGAAGGCCAGTAGCTTCAAGTGAATGGGTCGGGTAGCTCGATACACCAATACTCAATGTCACATTCGTAGATTCTTCGCCCATCTCGATTTTTTCTCCCAGACAGGCACGTCGTATTCTTTCTCCGGTGCGAGCAGCCATTTTTAAATCACAATTAATTAAAATCAACACAAACTCCTCGCCACCGTATCTTCCGACAAAATCTACTTCCCGAGCCTCTCGCTTGAGGAGTCCAGCGATTTTTTTCAGCGCATAATCTCCTGCCTCATAACCATAGTAGTCATTAAAACTCTTGAAATGATCGATATCTATCAGAAGCAGGCTGAAACTTGTCGAATCCCGTCTGGCTCGAAGAATTTCATTGTCAAGCCGGTCCTGAAATGCTCGATGGTTTGACAAGTTAGTCAGACCATCAGTGATCGCGAGCTTTTCCAATTTTTCAGAGATCCGTGCATGCTCAAGGATAAACCCGAACTGAACCGCCAGGCTGTTAAAAATGAATTTGTCCTGTTCAGAGAAGGCATTCTTTTTGCGCGAACCCAGGATCAGTATACCTTGGATTCGATTTTCCAGTGGCAATGGTATCACCATGATCGAACTCAATCGAAAACTCATCTCTGATGGATTGAATAAAACCTTTGAATATTCATTCACGTCCGAAATGTTTTCTATTCCGATATCCAACCCTTTCTGAATCACTTCACCGACCAGAGAGTCCGGATGAATCTCTAGACCGACCAGCTTGGGAGTGAACGTGCCTTTTGCATCTCGTACGATAAAATGGTATTCGTCGTCCGGGGTTGCAACTGCGATTTCATCACTTTTTTTCAACATCTCACTGATCTGAAGCAATAGAGCCAAGCGGTTGTTGAGATCCTGTTTCGATTCCAGGAGCTGTTTTACTGCATAATAATACATTTCCATATAATCAGCTCGATTATCTTTTTCCTGATAATTACGAAAAGTATCTATCAAGTCAGAGATAAGATCAGCAATCAGTGTCATGATACGCTCTTCATCAACTCCAAATGAATGACTCCTTTTACTATCTACCCCCAGAATACCTTCGACCACCTCGCCATGAATGACAGGGATCACCATACATGACAAAATTCGTTCTCTCGCGAAATAATAAGAAGGGAACTGCATTTCCTTTGCGAGGGATTCATGGCGCAGTTGTTTTTTATTTTGGATCACCCAGGACAGGATATCCTGTGAATTAATATCGATCGTCGCATCCCGATTAAAAAACCGGCTCCGGCTTTGAAATGTCAGAACTCGCAGCAATCCGAATTCCTGATCGAGATAGAAATAAAAACATGAATTCGGGTGCATGTTTTCGTTTACAATTTCAGTAAGTCTTCGAACCAATGATTCAATACGCAGAGCCACCGAGGCGGCTTTGGCGATCTGAGTATCTTGGCTGAATTCCGGTTGTCGCGGTTTTTCAATCGTATTGGTGTTCATGAATTCTCTCGCCCTCCGCTCAATATCAGCAGCCCGGGCTAAAATATTCTCCCGCTCCTTTTTTATAATCGTGAAAATAAGTCCCCATGAAAGACCCAAAACACATACCCAGATAAAGGCAGCAAATCCAGTAGTTCCTGAAAAGATCGAAAACAAGATGGAGGTCAGAAGCAATGCGACACCCATGGTCGCCTGACGAATTGAGAAGCAGAAGAACAGAACAGCAATGGTAACGAATAAGATAGGGCTCAGTTCCAAATTGACATGCTGACCGAATCTCCAAATATTTACAGAAATCAAAGAAAACAACACCCAGAGGTAATATTCGACATCGCGTCTTCCAAGAATCATTCGTATACAAGTATAAATGACGGCCCCGATGAGAAGGGCATTCCACCACACTTGAAAAGAAAGCTCCGGGTATAAAAAATAGGAGATAAAAAAAGTACCGGCTATTGCATAAATAGCTAGTACTTCTATAGCTCTTGATATATTAAATCGTTCCACTCTAGCAGTAAATAACTCTACCTTTCACGCTTCTCTTGCTCAGTCTTACATGAAATGCAGAGACTTGCTACGGGACGAGCCTCCAGCCGCTTCGGATCGATATCCTCTCCACAGGATTCACAACGACCATAAGTGCCTTCTTTGATTTGTTGCAGGCATCGGTTTATTTTACCAATGAGTTTTCTCTCTCGGTCCCGAATTCTCAGCAGAAAATTCTGATCTGTTTCAATGTTAGCTAGATCTCCAAAATCACCCTGTCTGGAACGGTCTTCAATCAGATTCTGGCCAATGGTCACGCCAAACTCTTTCATCAGCTCCTGTTTCCATTCGAGTAGTTTTAGTTCAAAATGTTTCAATAAATTCTCGTCCATAATGGCCTCCATTCTCCAGGCGCTTGTTTAAAATGAATGTAAACTTTAGAGATCCTGAAACCACTTGTCAAGTATTCATTTTTATTTCAATCCGCTTCCATCAGCCACTCATTTCATGGTAAACTTTTTTGGTAGATTTGCAACTTGTTTATTACGCTACTTTTCGATTGTGTGCCGACAAAAATAATGAAACCCTATCTCCCAAGAAATAAACTATTTTTCAACATCCAATGATAAAAAACCACCTCGTTGCTTCACATCATAATGCTGATCCTATCTATCGACTGCTCCATTCCTCTCTGTTCTTGATCTGCTTCATCTTATATTTTCGTACAATGTGTTCAGATGTTTTTCCTGGCGCTAACCACGGGGAACTAATATCAGTCGGTACCACACTGGGTATTCCGCATCCAACCGGGTATCCATTCTGGTCCCTCTTGGCTCACGGCAGTACATGGATTCCCTTCGGATCCTGTGCGTCTCGTATTCATGTTCTCATGGCCCTGATCGCATCATTCGGTGTAACCATTGTTTTCAAAATTTTATGGCATTTTCGCATACCTGTTTCGGTCTGTTTCTTCATGTCGATTTCGATGGCTTTTGACCTGCTATACTGGCAACAGGCGACCGCAGCAGAAGTGTATGGTCTCCATATTCTTCTTTGTAGTCTTCTTTTATTTTTCTTATTAGCCTATCGGGATTCCCTCGATTACCGCTGGTTTTATCTTTCCTGCTTTTTACTCGGGATCATGTTTGCCAATCACCTTCTCAGTGTTTTTATGATCCCTTTTTTGATCATCATATCTCATCGACCTTTGAATAAAAATCTGACAATTCAGGTCATGATTCACGGACTTTCTTTCTCTATTTTAGGGATATCGCTCTATTTATATCTTCCGATAAGAGCGGCGGTGGATCCTGCATTTATGTGGTTTGATCCAAGCCACTGCAGGGAATTCTGGCAGCATCTTACAGGCAGCCAATTCCATGAACAGATGCTTTCTGGATCATGGCCGAAAATAGCCGCACGTCTTTCGCTGTTCCCGACCATTCTGATATCCGATTTGCACTATATCATATGGCCTTTGAGTGTCATTGGCATCTTCACTCTTCTCCATATCGATCGCCCTTTTGCACTGGCATCTTTTCTTTCTTTCATCTCATTGGGAGTCTTTGCGATAGGATATGATATCCATGATATCGACAGCTATTTTCTACCCCTGGAGTGGTTCTCGGTTATTCTGGCAGGAATCGGGATCCATCTCATCCTCTCGAATTTTCATCGCCACTCATTCAATATAGGTATCATTCTTTTATTTTCTACACTCACAATAACTCATGTGGGACGATGCTATAAATTGGCAGACCGCTCATTCAACCACTTAGCTCGAGATTATGGAAAAAGCCTTCTCCTCTCCACGCCTCCTGATTCTATCCTCTACTACCAAGGGGACAATTCCACGAACAGCCTGACATACCTGTTAACAGTCGAAAAATATCGTTCCGATCTGACATTACAGGACCTGAATATGAACGTGAAACCATTGGGAGTTTCTTCCTCAAACACCAACAGACCAATCGTCAGAACCTTCAGAGAGAATAAAGATAAAAAAGAGTTTTATCCCAATGGAGTTGTTTACATAAAAAGAAATGATACCGTGATGCCTGCTCCGGATGAAACGATTCTATCGAAATTCCAGGGAATGGAAAATCCGCAAGAACAATTCTGGGAGCCAAGTAGCCGGGAGATCATTGTAGAATTTCTGATCAATCGAGCGGAATTTGAAGCCGAACGCGGAGAGTGGAGTCAGGCTCGCCAATATTATGCATTTGCATCCCAACTCGCTGAACAACAGCCGCAACTCATTGAATTCATTTCTATTCTTATGGCTTCACGTGGATTATTAACAGATGCAGTGAAATTGGAGGAGACCCTCCTGAACACCAACCCGCCAAGACCATCACTATTCAATAACCTAGCATTCCACTACTTTATACTCGGAGAGCGACTGTCTTTCGCAGCAAACTTAGCCCAACGTGCGGTTGATTCTGACAAAGAAAACGCCAATTTCCATCGTACCCTTGGAAAAATATTAATCGTCACGGGTCAATTCGATCAAGCGAGGGTCATTCTTGAGCGATTTAAAGCAACAAATCGCGATCTTCTCACAGAATTAGACAAGATCAGCAATCTATCCATTAATCCAATCCTTTCCCATTCCAGCGATCCCGAGGAATTAGCGAATATTTCAGAGACTGAGTTAAACGAGTTGCTGAAACAAGGCGCATGGAATATCAGCCGGTTGATTCTGCAATCCAGAATTTTGAATGGAGAATCCGATACTGATTATATCGAACACTATCTTACAACTTCGAAATATTGCGATACGCCTTCCGGTATTATCCATACATTTGAAACCGCTTTTTCCAAATATTCTTCTCCCTCCCTTCTTAAACTCCTTTTTAAGCTTCATCTCGAAGCTGGCAACCATTCCCGTGTCAAAGATATTCGTTTTTTGCTCGATGACATCGAAAAAGAACAAAAAGATGTATCTACGAGCGAATGATGCCATTTTAGTATTGATCCCTCTCGGGACTTCCCACAAAATGGAGTTAACGAAGACATTCATTTTGAATGTCAGATAACATGATGCTAATGAACCTTTGAGAGTATCTGCCGTTATGAATGATCATCTGAAAAAAATGCAAATGGAATGGTATCAAAATAGCATCCGATATACATCCGTCATCGGGATGACAGGAAGACGACCCATTCAAGAAGAATTTCAGGCAGTTGTTGATGACTTGACGTCAAAATTTTCCATTGATGAAAAAGGAACCCATTCGATTCTCGACGTCGGATGTAATAATGGTCATCTGCTTCATCAATTGGCTCATTCTGTTCCGTTCAAAGCAGGAGTGGATTTTTGCCTCCAAACATTACGAAAAGGGAAAGAAATCTATCCGGATATCTGTTTCGTAAATGGAGAAATAACACAGCTCCCGTTTATAGAAAATCTATTTGATAGAGTGCTCTGCTATAATATGTATCATTATCTCCCTTCTGCAGAATATGGAATAAAAGCAGCATCTGAGTTATATCGAGTTCTCAAACCAAACGGCGAAATGTTGATTGGCGATTTGTTTACCATGGAGCAAAAGGGTCTGATTCCGGAGTCCGACAAAAAAAAGTGGAATTCTCCAGATCGACCATTCATGCATCGAATGGAAAATTGGATGTTTATGCCGATTCATATGTTAAATGACCATATGATGGATTTGGGGGCAGAGACTCGCATCCTTCATCAAAATGGTCCATTGCGTTGCTCTGGGTATCGACTGGATTTCTGGGCCAGGAAGAAAGGAATCTGACATGAAAGGAGCAATTCTGCAGCCGGGATATCTCCCATGGCTGGGTTTTTTCAATCAAATGGCGATCTCCGATTGTTTTGTGTTTTTAGACGATGTGCAATACGACCGTCGCGGATGGCGGAATAGAAATCGTGTCAAAGGAGCCAATGGTCCGATCTGGCTGACGATCCCTGTCCACCAGAAGGGACGTTACCACCAGCTTCTTTGCGAAACAGAAATAGATAATCGAATCGACTGGGCTTCAAAACACATCAAAACGATCGAATTCAATTACAAAACAACGCCTTTTTTTTCGACTTACTTCGATGATTTAGCTCAAATCTTCTCTCAAGAATGGACACGACTGATCGATTTGGATTACGCACTGATAGAGCTTCATCTTCAATGGCTGGGGATACATATAACGACCTATCGCTCATCGGATATTCAAATATCCAATCTGGACAAAACCGGCAGACTTGTTGAAATTTGTGAATATGCCGGAATTACTGAGTATATCAGTGGTCCATTATGCCAGAATTACATGGAATGCAAACAGTTTCATCAAAAATCCATCAATGTGCTACTGCATGAATATCCACATCCTGGATATAGCCAACTTTTCCCTCCGTTTATACCGTATCTGTCCACACTGGATTTATTATTCAATGAAGGGCCGAATAGTCTTGAGGTGCTGAAAAATCCGAACTGTCTTATAGAATATCGTGGGGATCTGTCTGTGACGGAAACTAGCTGATCGTTTCTATGATCTTCTCGAAAATACTTTTCTTTTTGGGAGGAATATCTTCTCCCTCGAGTTTCGCCAGTTCTCGAAACAATTCTTCGTGCTTGGAAGTAAGTTTCGTGGGAGTAACAATGTAGATTTTGACATAGAGATCTCCGCGTGCGCTGCTATTGAGATGACGGATACCTTTCCCTTTAAACGTAAATGTCATTCCCGTCTGAGTTCCTTTGGGTATCGAGAGCAGATGTTCTCCTTCCAGTGTCGCAAACTTTATGTCTGCTCCCAATGCAGCCTGAGAAAATGTGATGGGTATCTCAATCAAAATATCGTAGCCATGACGCTGGAAATGTTCATGGGGGCGAACATCAATAACAATGTATAAATCTCCGGACGGTCCTCCCAGATATCCGGGTTCTCCTTCGCCCCGGAGACGTATATTGGAGCCTCTGTCCACGCCGGGTGGAATTTTCACGCTGATTTTTTTCTTGATGTCGACTCTTCCAAAACCTCTGCAGGTGGGGCATGCATCTTCAATAAATTGTCCTGTTCCTCTGCAACGATTGCAGGGGCTGGAGATCACAAAAAATCCCTGAGTTCTTCGCAATTGGCCTGAACCTTGGCATTGAGGGCAGGTCGATGGCCGTGTTCCCGGCTTAGCTCCAGATCCTCCGCATTTTTCACAGGAATTCAGTTTTTCTACTTCTATCTCCTTTGTGACACCCAGAACAGCTTCCATAAATTCGATTGTTAGATCATATCGAAGATCATCACCTTTACGAGCACGGGTTTGTGATCGGGGACCATTCCCGAGAAAATCACCAAAAATTGAGCCGAAGGTCTCAAAAATATCCTCAAAGCCCGTAAATGGTTGAAATCCGCTGCCCGAAAGACCCTGGTGGCCAAACTGATCATATGTTTGACGCTTTTCAGGATCAGACAGGACTTGGTATGCTTCCGCAATCTCCTTGAATTTCATTTCTGACTGCGGATCATTTGGATTGCGATCGGGGTGATACTTTAATGCAAGTTTTCGATATGCCTGTTTAATTGTTTGCGAATCAGCATCCCGGTCGATGCCAAGCAATTCATAATAATCCGACTTACTGCTCATTCCCATGATACGATATCCCTCCGACATGGATCCGCTGCTTGCATTATCGAATCAAATCAATGGATTCCATCGCATATCAAACGGCACACGAATAATGATAATAACATCCATTTTTTTGATATTCAATTGAGCGATAACAATCCCGACAGCACATATTACATAGCTACTCCGTTTCGGTTATTTTTACAAGATAATCCATGGAGGATCTCACCAATGAAGGGTTTCCGGGAGCATTTTTCATAAATGCGCCAATAAGCTCTGACGCCCCGTGGAGCATTTGGATGAGCTGCTCTTTTTCCTGTTGAAGCTGTTTTATCTTATGACTGAGTCTGACAATGATTTCGACACCAGCTAAATTGACATCGAATTCCTGCGTTAACCGCTGGATTAGCTTCAAGGTTTCAAGATCTTCATCTGAATAGATCCTGATATTACCTGGAGTTCTGAAAGGCAGAATCAATCCGTGATGTTCATACATCCGGATTGTCTGGGGACTGATATTCAACATTCGAGAAACAACGCCAATTGTATAGCCTTTCATAACGGTTTAATTAAACTTCCCTTCTCTTGGATTGAAGGGATTCTGTCGATCAAACTCACGGATCAGTTCTTTCGCCTGTTCTTTGATGTGAGGAGGGACCACGATATAGACCTTTACCATGAGGTCACCCGGAAGGCCTTCTTTCAGATCCGGAAATCCTTTGCCCTGAACCCGAAAAATACGGTTGCTGTTACAGGATGGTGGAATGGTCATTTTTATCTGACCATCCAGTGTTGGAATCATTATCCGGGCTCCCAAAACAGACTCGGATATCGATATCGGCAATTCCAAGGTGATATTCTTCCCATTACGGACAAAGTATGGATGAGGACCAACTTTTACAGTAATAAACAGATCTCCTGGAGGCGCTCCGTTTTTTCCAGGAGCGCCTTTCCCGGGAACACGAACTCTCGATCCGGTATCAACACCGGGAGGAATCTTCACCGAAATACTGGAACTTTTCGGAACAGCCCCCTTTCCATGGCAAGAATGACATACAGATGTGTCGATCCTGCCTTTTCCCTGACACTTATGACACACTTTCTCAAAGTGGAACGGTCCTTTGGCAATAAGTATCTGTCCTCTTCCCTGGCATTCGGGGCATGTTGTTGAACCACTTTTCCGGACGTGACCAGTTCCAGAGCAGGACTGGCAGCTCTCGAATCCCTGAATGGTCAAATCAGCGGTCATCCCATGAAATGCATCCTGAAAGGATATCTCTATCGAGTAGTGGGTGTCTTCTCCTTGTTGGGGATTCGTTGTCGTTTTCGTCGAGAAGCCAAGAACATCTTCAAAAAAATCTTTGAATGCCTCCCCTTGCGGTCCAGTTCCAGTATTTTGGCCAAACTGGCTGAAGTCAAATCCCGCAAATGGATCAGCATGTCTCTGCGATGAACCTTGAGACATGAACGGAAAATCACTTCCGTACTGGTCATACTGGGTTCTTTTTTCGGGATCCGACAACACCTGATACGCTTCGGATATTTCTTTGAATTTTTCTTCCGATACCTTATCGCCCGGGTTCACGTCAGGATGGAATTTTCGAGCCAAGCGCCGATAGGCTTTCTTTATGTCACCTATCTCGGCACTTTTTTTTACACCTAATATTTTATAATAATCCTTTGCCATATTCGCTCTGAAATGATGATGTTCATTTTGACGGTATCACAGGCACCTGACAATCCAAGCGCCTGTGAAATCATCATTTGCCTGAATCAGCAGTCTCATTAAAGGTTCTACGGTCTGTTGGAATCTGAGATAAATCAGTTCTTTTCCTCAAATTCAGCATCGACGATATCATTGTCGGATTGGGTCTTCCCTGGATCACTCCCTGAATTGCGTGAACTCGTCGTGGGTTCCGATTGATATTGTTGTGCGCTTTTATACATGATTTCAGCCAGTTTATGCGATGCCTGCGTCAGTGCTTTGATTCTCGATTCAATTTGTATTTTATCATTGCTTTTCAGCGCACCCTGCAAATCTTCGATCGCACGTTCAATCGCACTGATCTCAGATGTCGGGATTTTCTCGCGATTCTCTTCCAGAACTTTCTGCGTCGTATAGATCAGGTTATCCGCTTGGTTTCTGACTTCGATCATCTCCTTTTGCTGCAGGTCCGCTTCTGCATTTTTCTCAGCATCATCAACCATCGTTTTGATCTCATCTTTGGTGAGACCCGATGAAGCCGTGATTGTGATCTGCTGCTGTTTACCGGTCCCTAGATCTTTCGCAGATACATTCACAATGCCATTTGCATCGATATCAAATGTGACTTCGATCTGAGGGATCCCTCTTGGCGCTGGAGGAATTCCGACGAGATGAAATTTCCCAAGAGTCCGATTCTGGATTGACATCGGTCGTTCTCCTTGCAGTACATGGATTTCGACAGATGTCTGGCCATCTGCTGCGGTTGTGAACTTTTCACTCTTGCGAACCGGTATCGTTGTATTTCTCTCGATCAACTTGGTCATGACGCCACCCAACGTCTCAATTCCCAAGGACAACGGCGTGACATCGAGAAGCAAAACATCCTTGACATCTCCCGCCAGAACACCACCCTGGATTGCAGCACCGATCGCCACGACTTCATCCGGATTCACTCCGCGATGAGGCTCCTTCCCAAACAATTCTGCAACCAACTGCTGGACTCTGGGGATTCGCGTTGATCCACCCACTAGTACAACTTCGTCGATCTGACTGGGATCCAATTTGGCATCTCTCAATGCCATCCGACACGGTTCCAAGGTCTTCTGTAGAATGTCCTCGACCAGCGATTCAAATTTCGCTCGGGTTAATTTTAGCGAAAGATGCTTGGGACCGGAGGCGTCGGCGGTAATAAAAGGAAGATTAATTTCTGTTTCTTTAAGCGTTGACAATTCAATCTTTGCCTTTTCAGCAGCTTCGCGCAGACGCTGGAGAGCCATGATATCTTTTGACAGATCAATTCCCTGATCCTTTTTAAATTCTTCGATGATCCATTCATTGATCCGATGATCAATATTGTCACCGCCCAGATGTGTATCGCCATTCGTTGACCTTACCTCCACAAGCTGATCACTTACCTCCAGAATGGATATATCAAATGTGCCTCCCCCAAAATCATACACCGCGATTGTTTCATCGTTCTTCTTGTCCATTCCATAAGCGAGAGCGGCTGCAGTGGGTTCATTGATAATCCGCTCCACTTCCAAGCCGGCGATGGTACCTGCATCTTTTGTTGCCTGGCGCTGGGAATCATTAAAATACGCTGGAACGGTGATAACTGCCCGGGTAACCTTTTCACCCAGATAATTTTCAGCAGATTCTTTCATTTTCTGAAGGATCATCGCAGAAATTTCAGGAGGACTATACATCTTCCCATCGATCTCAACGCGAACATCACCGTTTTTACCGGAAACGACTTTATATGGAACCATGGCAACTTCCTCTGAAACTTCATTAAATCTCCGGCCCATAAATCGCTTGATTGAATAGATCGTTTTCAAAGGATTTGTCACTGACTGACGTTTCGCAATCTGACCAACCGCTCGATTGCCATCTTTCAAAAATCCAACCACTGAAGGGGTAGTTCGATTTCCCTCCGGATTCGGGATAACAGTGGGTTCTCCGCCCTCCATCACTGCAACGCATGAATTTGTTGTTCCCAGATCAATTCCAATTACTTTACTCATAAGAGCACCTCCTATTCTGGTGACCAATATAATATATTAGCATGTTACTGTCAAATTTTTTTCATCTTTAAACTTAGCTTTTTGATGAGTCTCCATATAGTGACCGCACGACAATCCAGTCTATTATCTTTCGTAGTCTTTATATTTGCATGTTTTTCTGCTAAATTCCAAACGATGAAAGACCGGTGGCACGACATCATATTCCAGATACTTATCTTCCTTTTTTCCTTTCAGCTTTACCTTAAAGGATTGTGCCCGACCATCTATGTCGGCGATAGTGGAGAATTGACTACGACCGCTCATCTTCTGGGCGTTGCTCATCCATCCGGCTACCCGACATACATTCTGATTTCCAAGTTTTTTATGTTTCTACCTATTGATAATATTGCCGTACGCATCAATATCGTCTCGGCGTTGTTTTTCGCATTATCGTTTTTGTTGACCTATCAATGCTTTCAAATCATCGGAATCTCACGACTCTGGCTCATACCTGCCCTTTTGATTGCCTCAACCGTCCGGGTCTTCTGGGAAGAGGCAACGGTCGCTCGCGTCTATGGGCTCAACCTGTTTTTCATCCTGCTCCTGCTTCGACTCGTTCTCCCGCGTAAAATCTCTTCACATCATTTGCTACTTACTTCATTCATATCTGGCCTGGCTCTGGGGAATCATCTCCAGATATTATTCACCATCATTCCAGTATTGGTTTTGATATTGATCCATTTTAGACATTCTCTTTTCAAAATCCTTCCGGCACTCATGATCTTTTTTCTACTGGGTATCAGTGTCTATCTGGAACTCCCAATCCGTTCCAGTCAGAATCCGGAAATGGACTGGGAAAACCCAGAGACATTGTCACAGTTTCTCGTTTCCGTCGGCAGAGGCAGTTACTGGAGCAATTCTGAAGGGCTCAATATGGATCTGGTTACCGAGGAACTCTCATCATTACCCACTCGGATTACCCACCAATTCTCAATCATCGGCTTCGTAACATCTGTTATCGGCTTATTGTTCTTCACTTTCAATTCTCCCAAGATGTTTTTCGTTCTGGGTTTCACTGCTTTCATGAACATCTTATCTCTGCTCATGCATGGCAGCCGATATGACCTTTTCATGACAGATCGATATCACATCCCATTTTTTTTCATCTTGTTTACTGGGACTATTCTACTGATCGGTTCTCTCGGGAAACGATTCTCCAACAATACATTTAAAATGAGTGGGCAACTGTTGCTGTTAAGCCTTGTGTTTTTTTCAATTGTAAGAAATTTTGCTTATGGAAATCGAAGCCAGGCATTTGTAGCTGCTGATCTCGCATACAACATTGAAGCATCGCTGCCTCATCGTGCCTGCATTTTTCTTTTAAGTGATGGTGAAGCTTTCAGCATGGCTTATTCACATTTCGTTGGACACAACCGCCCGGATATTACATTAGTGCATCACACAGGAAATCTTTTCCAAAACTCCAAAATGTTTATGGGACTTCCTTTGGAGTACAGCATTCTACGGGGTCAATTGGAATCTCGATTCATCCTTGCATTCAAAGACAATTGCTTCACAACTGATCCGATGAATATCAAATATCTGACAAGTTTTTCTTGCATCCCATATGGGTTTATCTTCAAGTATGTTCCGAATGATTGGATCCTTCGTTATGACGAACCCCACCGTACGTATTATAGAAACCGACCGATCCCCCATACAATTGAAAATGATGAGATGGCCAAGCGTATTATCAATCACTTATATCGGAGAGGAGCAGCGAGAACCTGGGAATTCCGCCGACTGCTCGAAAAAACAGACTCTATCATACAAAAAATCAATAATAATGAAGCAATAGACTCCGATATTACTGAATTGAAAAAAATATATCTGCATTGTGGCTTAACCAAAAGTCTCCAACGCATCGATGACTGGAAATTAAAGAATTCTATCAAAACACAATGAAAACCGGGAATGTCGTGTAGAATTGCTGATGATTATGTTTTTTCTGCAGTATTCTTGGAAAATTATGGCGTTGATTTCGGCTGATGTATATTTCCACAGCCTTCAAAATTGATAGAGTCTGCTGGAAGTTCTTTATCGTAATACCATTCTCCGTCCAACTTTACCCATCGGGTTTTGATGTTGGTAGTCAACATCATTGTTGGAATTCCACTTGGCTGAGCGTATTCGCTCGCCCATACAATTGCTTCCGAATCCGATTTTAAATCAATGCCCTCAATATAGAAATTCATTAATCCAAGCGATGGTTCACGGGGGGAATCGATGAACTCCTCTAATGTCACATTTTCTCGGTATTCGGGAATCAACATATCATACAGCTTTGCAGTGTCCTCTGTTTTTCTGGCTTTATAATACTCCAAAATCCTGCTTTCAACCCGGTATTCTTCTGCAATCCGCTCATTTCTCAACTGATTCCGTTTTCCGGCAGTCTGACACCCCGCCCATACGATTCCGATCATAAGCATCAATATGTATAATTTACTATTTTTCATAAGCAATGCGCCCTCCATCATCCTTCTGGTTGAGGGGTTGGCGAGGGGTTAACGTAATAGAGTTCCGGGGTATTTTCGATGGCTTTCTGGTTGGCGATAGCTACCCTGTCGGATTGGCCTGCCTTTGCATATTGCTCTGCCAATACATGCCACCGGATCCCATCGTAATATTTCCATTCATCCGGAATCTTTCCTTCCAGTGCTTCCAATTTTTGAATCCCATCACTCACGGATCCGAAAACAATCTCAATCCTTGCCCGAACCATTTCAGGATACCACGGATTTAAAACCGTGTCGCCCGTTAACTCATAATTTGTCAATAAACTTTCAATCGTTGATTTATCAAGTGCCTGAAGAAATGCAATTTCAATTTTCTCAGCGTAAAACAAGGAGACCTTGGGGCTGCTTTCAATCGAAGAGTCGAGGATTTTCATACTTGCGTCATAGTCGCCCAATCGTTGATGCAACCGGGAAAGAATCAATGAAACAAAAGATGCTTTAGGATATTTATCATATTTTTCCTGTAATAACGTTTTTGCTTCTTCCCATTGGCCATTCAGAATAAGCGCTTTGCACAGTTGAGCGATTACATTGTAATCATCAGCGGCAAGTTTATGACATTTTTTCAGTTCTTCCAGCGCTTCAGGATATTTTTGCTGTTCTAAGTAGATCAGCGCTATATTATAATATGGCATGTGATATGAATCGTGATGCTTTTTTGCTTCGGTGAATAATTCTACCGCCTTCTCATAATCTTTCAAGGACTGATAAATCCCTGCCAGATTATTCAAATATGCGGCATTTTTGGGCATTTCTTTCAAAAGCTCGGTCCACAATTCCCGAGCTTTCTCCGGTTCATTCATCTTGCTGGCATATAAAATAGCCAGGTTATTTCGATTTACATGAGACTTTGGATCTAATTCAATTGATTTTAACAATTTTTCTTCGGCAACCTTGAAGTCCTGATTCATCATCGCCAATCCAATCTCCTCTTCCAGAACTTTAAGCTTGCGCTGAATGGCTTTTTCTTTATTGACGCAGCCGATAAAACACAGTGACCAAATCAGAATGAATGATATTAACCGTTTCATCTAAATAGACCTCCAAAATCACCAAATCAAACAGATCGAATGTATCATCATTCCGGTATCAATTCAACACGCTTTTCTGATTCTGCACAGCCTGATATAAAGGCAAAATATGAAGACAAAAAAAAAGCGCCGGACATTCATCCGGCGCACAATTAACTAAGTCTGATTACATTCCAGCCATTCCGTACGGATTCTTCGGCAGAATGACGGTGTATCCCGGCTGAGAGGTTCCGAGGTTCGCAAAGACAGCGCCCCAGAGGTAAATGGTGTCTGTGGTGGCTTGGATTGCATATGTTCCGAATCCATAGCCATTACCCAAACTCTCTTCTCCCCACCAAGCATCGGCTGAACCAATCATCCAGGCTTTTCCCGGTTCAATGGTTCCTGTGGTAGAGGCAAACAAAGCACCATCAGCAGTCGCATCATAGAGATTGATTGTTACGGTAGCAGTAGCGGCTGTTTCTGTGGGTGATGAAGCCATATTGGAAACACTCCAGAATGACATAATCGCCCATCCATGCTGCCAGTAAGGGAATGGAACGGTTTCATCTGCTAATGCAAAATTCGCAACCAATCCCAGGACCAATACCATTGAAATCCCTGCAAATAATTTCTTCATCCTTCATCTCCTTTGTTCCCCTGTCGAGATAATTTCTTTTCCCTAGGGGATAGTGTTAATGAAATAACCCATGGAGCGATTCTCCATGACGGTTATCACTATAAACCGATGAAACATAGAAAGGTTCCCCTGTTGAGTCACTTTATTTTGCATCAACCTCACAATCACCTTTTGTAACTTCATAAGCAGGAAGTCTTGCATTCCAGTTCCCAAATGAATCACACCAATCACGCCAATTAAAAAATAATCCCGATACCACAAGAATTGATAATCCCAGGACAACAAAATGGAAAAATCGAATGAATGAAGCTCCCAATACAATATCGTTTGATTTGAAATCTTTTACACCAGAGGCTGCAATCCACGTCATGCCTGTGATCCAGAGGATCAAACTGCATAAACTGATGAACAAACCCATGTGAAAATCCAGTGGGAAATATTGAAAGCAAACTTGATGCTGTCCAGCCGGTAAACGAACACCCCGAAACAGATAATCGGCGATATAAATTCGAGTAGGGTGATCATCCATGACGGCTTTCCATCCCGGATCAAACGCATCCGCCAACACCAAAAAGCAGTCTTTTTCCGCCTCAGCTCGGATCTCTACCTCATGCGGCGTATCTTTAATGATCTGCACACGTCCACCAACGGATTCGAATTGAAAGGAGGATACTTGTGCCTCCCCTTCAATGAATGCCTGCGATTCGGGATGATATCGAGGATTGTTCATCAAAAATGGAATCCTGCTCGAAGATGTTCCCATTGGAATTCCCTGAACCAGGACGGCACGTGATACTGCATTCCCGTTCTCCAATAGCACCCAATCCTGATTGCGTTTCATTTCTTTTGCAGAAAATGGAAGGGGACGAGGAGGTGCGAGTATATATTTCAGGCTCATCCGGCTCATCAATTGAAGATTCAACTGACGCGCCAACTGAACATAGCGACCGTAATGCATGGGACTCCATTCATCAAAACTCACCATATCAAACCCATACAACATACCAGAATACATCGGAAGAGACTCGGGCAAATGGGGATAATCTCCTTTTGACGGAGTAGACCAGCGCTCATGCCAATTCCACTGCGTCACCGATTCGTGCATCAGACTCAAGAAGCGCTGATGCTGAAACCCATCAGCAGGTGTTTCCTTCAGAACGTCTGGGGGATTCAGGATCATTGCGGATTCTGAAATACCAGGATAGAACGACTGCGTGATCATCAGTTCAATGAATGAACACAGGATGAAACTGCTGATTATCAAAAATCGATTGTATCGAAATCGATTCACAAACAATATCAAAATGATAAATCCGAGGATTCCACTTCCCATTAGAATTGCTTCTCTCATGGGATTCAGTAAAGCGCCATTCGCATGGAAGGATGTCCATCCCATGCCAAGGAGGATGAGTCCAGCCACCGGTAATCCGATAATCCATATGGCACGTTCCGCTCGGAGCCGATGTTCTAAATGCTCATTTACCAGAACGGATAAACCCCGAGCGGCTAAAATCGAAATACCGAAAACTGATAAAAACAACCATCGTGCAGGTATCCGAAAACTCTCCAATATCGGCACCATACTTATGACCGAATAAATCGGAGTGAATTCTCCCAATGCCAGAACAATTCCCACCATTGTGACAACCATAAAAAACCGGTTCCAGGGTTCTGTCTTCACCGCTGCACAGGCAAGAAGAAAAATGGTAATCCCAACAAACGCAGTCAATTCCCACTCATACGATTGCCAATTACCCCAGAATGTTCCTTGCGCTGCATTCCCAAAGGGATCCCCAAGTATCCATGTCGGGAAAAAACCCGGAGGGAATGCCATCTGATTCGATACTGAAAAATCAAAATCCGGTCCGCGCGTCGATTCCTGCAGCAACCGCATACTCGGAATCCACTGCCACGCACCCAGCATCATACCCAACCCCGTGGCGATAACGCCCCATTTGAATCGAAATCGAAATCGATAGGTGGATGGCGCCAATAAGACTATGAACCAAAATAAAACCAATGAAAGGAAGACACCTTGAGGATGTCCAGCAAGTATCTGCAAACCGACCAACAGCCCGCAAATCCCAAAAAACACGGGTTGATGTCTTTTCATAGCCGCAATCCAAAAGAATATAAGCCAGGGAGTCAAAGACAATCCCTGAATAAAATTGACAAACATCAACTTACGGATAAAATAGCCGGAAAAGGTGATCCCCAAGGATCCGATCAATGATGCATATGGATTGGTGCCAATAATATTGAGCAGACAGAGGGTGCCGATACCCATAAAAAAAAGATGCGCCAGAAGTGAAAATGTGTATGCCTCTGCAAATGGCAAGACAAAATAAAACAGCCAGTTGATTGGGTATGCAATGCCGCTCTGTCCTTCAGAAAATATCGGGAATCCGGTTGCCGACCGTGGGCACCACATCGGGATGATACCTTCTTTCAGGATATTGAACGAATAATGTCGAAACGGAATATTCTGAAATGAATGATCGAGATTGAAAAAAATAACATCCCGGCTCAGGGCTGCCTGAAAAAACACGATAAAAAAGACAGTAAAAAGAATACTCGAAATGATCAGACTGGAATTTAATTTCCGCAAGCGTTTTGCCGCCGCTGGCCACTCACAGCCATGTTCCCACACGCTGATTGAGCCGGGTTTTCCTGATTGAATGCGGGATCAATATTGAACTCCTGTCCAGACATGGCCTTCTGTTTCTCGAGTTCCGCCATTTTGGCTTCAATCATGGTGGTATCATTGGGATCGATCTGTGGTTCTGGATTACCTGGGAAACCCGGATTGTCAGGAGATTTTTTGTTTAGCTTGGTATCATTGAAGGCAGGAGCCCGTTCCGCTCTTTTGGTACGGGAATCATTGGCTCCGGACGGTGACTTTCCCCGAGCATGTGGCTTCGCAGCTCCCTCTCCCGGCTTCAGGTCCAAATAAGCAACATCTTCACCCGATCGTAACTGAACCCGGTTCCGTTCCACCTTGAGAACATGATAATCACCCACCCAATCTCCGGTTTTATACTTCTGTATTTTGCCTTTTGCTTCCTTGCTGGATGAATCAACAATAAAAGCATAGGCATTCTCTTTATCCATGCTGATTGTGCCAATGAGCCGTAAATTGGGGATCTCAGTCATTTTTTGCTTTGGAGTAGGTTCTGGTTCCGACTGATCAGCCTGTTCCTCTTCCTCATCCTCCTTCTCCTCAACAAACTGTCGGTCGCCGCTAAACAAGTTCAACTCGGAAATAACAGAATATAATTCCGCGCTGCCTGGCGATTTTTTGATTAAAACTGCTGATTCTGATGTGCCATCGACTGCAAAATCACTCGCTTCGCTCCCCGATTTCAACGTTTCCAGATCAATCACTCCAGCATCAGGCGCACAACCCATCCAACATCCGATGAAGACAACACTCAACAGATACCGGAAAACACATCCACAGAATTTACGATAATAACATTTTATTTTTTTGTCACAGAAGTCCAGGTTTCACCTCCGTCTTTGCTCTGATAAATTCCACCTGTTGTTGTTAATATCATATTTTGGGGGGAGCTTGCGGAAACATCTATCGAGAATGTCAACTTCAAATTGGTATTAAGATCATATATCCTGATTTTATTTTTAGGAGCACGAATGATTCGTATCGGAGAGTTTCCCATACCGGCAGCAAAAAATTCTTGTTTATCATATGAGGAAGTGATCAAATCCAACACGAGATAATTCATATATTTAAATCCGAACAGATCTGCATTCTTCCCGATCAAAATATAGGATTCCCCCCATGATTCCAGCCGGTATCCATGAGGAAGCGCTTTTTCTTCGAATTGTTCCAGTGCGCTACCCAATTGCCAGTCGCCACGGTATCGGTTGATTGGCGTTGTCGCAACGAGAAATTTATTCTGATCATAGGGATCCTGAATGATTGATCGAATTAAGAAATCCTCATCATCAAAATGTATCGGTTTGGAGGTTTCCCATGATTTGCCTCCGTCCAGTGACAAAAAAATCCGCTTACTATCTGCTGCTAAAATCTTATTTTTATCCACTGGATTGAATACAAACACCCGAATCACGCCAACCGGGTGAGAACTGAGAGCGCTGATCTGAGCCGAAGCCAAGGACTCACCATTGAAATCAACGATCCAGGCTGTGCCTTCGGCGCATGCGACATACGCCTGATTTCTGTTGAATGGATTGACTGCAAGAGCCGTAATCCGTTCGCCTGGAAGGGTTTCCGCGATAATTTTTTTCGCATCGAGGTTATACACACGCAGACCACTCTCTGAACCCCAAAATACAGCATCATCTCTGTCTCCAACAAACTTTGCATATTGCGGAGTCGTCAATATTGGAATATTTCCCATTGGAAATGGCATTGAACCAGGTGTCATCTGGGCAGATAAAATCGGATTCCAATGCAGTGCGAGGATGATGAAAATGGCGAAATGTAATATTTTTCGATTAAAATCAGTTTTAATTGTTACCGTCATCCCTGACCTCCATCTCTAAATGGATTCTAGAGGGAACCGGTTGACGTGTCAATATGGGGAGTGATGGCCGGCCATTTAAAAACAACCGGATCCACCCAATAGCTGACCGATTGATCTGCCTGATTGATTTCAAATACCAGTTGCCCCTCCTTCGGCGTTTCCTCGGTTATAAAAACAATCATTTCGTAAGATAATTCACCATCCATTGGAAGATTCAACCGAGAAATCTCCGTTATCGATTCATGAGCCGTCATCCAATAAACCTGAAACATCACAGAAGAAACGGGCTCCTCTGTCCGAATCCCAACTTTCAGAACGCTCATCGGATCAGCCCGAACCTCTGCCGCAATCCGACAAGTCCCCTGGTTTTTAAGCACCTTCCATGTCCGATCGACGATTTCATCGCCGGAATATGTTATCATTCCTTCCGCCCAAACGATATTATCCATCGCTGTGTTCGCCAATAAATGAACGGCATTCTCGGGCAACTTTTTCAAGATATGAAACGCATCGACCTTCATCCATTCATAATACTCACGCGCCATCCAAAGATTAAGTTCCGGATATTGTCGAGTAAACTTGCGGCTGGGGTCATCATCGAATGAAATATCGCTATAAAGAATGACATCGGGAGAGTTCTCCTGAAATATCCGGATCATCTTCGTTCTGGATGGCAGGTCAGGAATCATACCCGGCAACAGCCATTCATATGGAGTCGGATTCAAAGCTCCCGTCAGAAAATTCCACAATGTGTGAAAAGGAAAGCATGCCAGAGAATCATGATCACTGATTAGTTGTTCCAATGCAGATGTAGTGCCTCGAAGCAGATCAGCAACGTAGTCATCCACTCTGATATCCATCCTTGGATGCTTATAATGTGTTGCGTAAACAGACCGTATGCCAATGGAATCATATGAAGCCGGATTTACGATCAAAGAATCGAGACTCAACAGACCGAAAATCGCAATAAATAAAGCGCGTTTTGAAAACCTGACCCACGCATTTCGCGCTTCATCCCAAACCAAAATCGTTGCAAGAATGGCAATCGGAGGAAAACAGCGATGCAGATTCCCATATCCGGTTCGCCACATAACAAGACAGAAGCCAATTATCGCAATAACCAAAATGCTCACATACCCGGTATCGCCACGGTAGTTGAGCCAATACTGGAAGACGCTCCACACCAAAACCAATCCGCTAATCCAGATCATCACGGATTGGAATCCCCCAAAAAAACCTCCCGATTCCCATAACTCGACAGAAAACAGATTCGGCCAAGGTAATTTCATCTCCGATCGGCCAGTCGCTGCGACTCCCCACACATATTGATAAAATTCGATCACTCGTTTGAGTCCGCCATAATAGTTGATCTTCCAAGTCCAACCGATACCCAGAATCCCCAATGGAATCCAAGCCCATCCCATCCGTTCTTTTCTGAGCATGCTTTTACCGGCAAGAATCAATATAACCAGACCGGATAATATGACACCCATCTCCTCCCGAAAAAAAACAACACACACCGCACCAATTCCGATGACAATACTGCTCCGCCATCGGATCTTCATTAAACATGCCCGCATTACGCAGATCGATACAAGCAGGCACCCCGTGAAAAACCGGTAGTAATATGGGATCGGCATCAGAAGGTACATAATAACCGGGAACAGCCAATAGGCTCGACACATCAACGGACAAATCACCCAATAAATGAACACCGCAATGATAGCACCCCCGAAACCCATCATGATCCGCGGACCTGCCATCGATCCCCCGGCCATCGCTAAGCTCCAAGCATATAAAAAATATCTTCCAGGCGGATATGCCAGAAAATCCCGATTGGGACGCTCGCCATTCATCACCCTCAACGCACCGCTCAAGGGAACACCCTCATCCCATATATTCACACCATAATCATAGAACGACAGAAAATAGAGCGAAGACACCAGGAAGATGACAATGGATATGACTATATCAGGGTTCTTGTCATGCCTGTGAGTTTCCATGATCGTTTCATCTCGCAGTGTTATCCGGGGCAGGTTGCGGCAATTCCAAGTTGAAGGCACATAAACAAAACGAACAGTCCACCTTATCATATCTTGACGAACATCACACCCACGCGTTACTTTATCTGCCCGACTGGATAGGATCTTCTGATGATGTTTTCAATCGTGATCGTAAACTATAAAGTTCCGGAATTGCTGGAGCGGTGTATATCGAGGCTCTATGATGCACAATCAACCATTGAACGGGAAGTGATCGTTGTGGACAATGCCTCCAGAGATCACTCCCGAGAGTTGATCCTTTCCAGATTCCCGGATGTCAAATGGATTCAAAATACCGAAAATCTTGGATTTGCCAAAGCGGTTAATATCGGATTGAAAAATGCGCAGGGAAACTGCCTGCTCTTATTAAATCCCGATACCGAATTATCCCCGGATGCACTCCGCCGTTGTCAGGATTTTTTCGTGTCTCATCCTGACGCAGGAATCGTTGGAGGTAAAATATTAAACACAGACGGCACCATTCAACCTCAGTGCCGCCGGAAGATTCCGACTCCGGGAGCCGCGTTTTTCCGGCTCTTTGGGCTCCATCGCCTGCTGCCATCCCATCGCCTGTCCCAGCAATACGAACTTCCATTAACTAACCTCGATTCCGTCCATGAAGTTGAAGCCGTCTCCGGTTCCTTTCTATGCACGACCCGAGATGTCATTGACCAGATCGCCGGACTGGACGAAGGCTTTTTTCTCTATGGAGAAGATCTGGATTTCTGTTATCGTGTCACGAAAGCAGGTTTCAAGATCTATTTTGTTCCGGATATCATCGTGTTACACCATCGGGGAGCCAGCCGGGAGAAACTGCCGATCCGGTCACTATGGCACATCCATTACGCCATGCATCGGTTCTATAAAAAACATCAGGCAACCAATCACTCGATCCTTTTTAATACCATCATCTATTCCATGATCTGGCTTCGATGGTTTGGATTACTGGTTTTCAGACTTTCCAGAGCCTAAACAGGAGGATCGGTTTTGATCAAAATTCATAAGTTCCGCCGGACAACCCGTATCATCATGATTGCCGGAGATCTGATTTATATCCCGATCATTTATATTCTCTCCTATTGGATTCGCTCCAAAACATCGCTGGCCCTTTTTCAAGAAAAAATGCCGATCGACCGGTTCCTGCTGATCAATCATCGACTCTGGCTGCTGATGTTTCTCCATATTACATTGCTTTATTTTCATGGTCTGTATGACCAGATGCACACCCACCATCACAATCAGGTTATTCATCGGATTTTTCGTGTCGTAAGCCTTGAAATCCTGATCCTGGTCGCTGTCTATTTTTTCAGCCAGGATATCCTGTTCCCCCGTTCCATTCTTCTGCTCCTGTGGTTTCTGATCATGATTACCGCATGGGCATGGCACTATTTATGGTATCGAATCTATAAAAGACATCTGCCCAAACGAAATGTGCTGATCGTTGGTGTCAATGATACAACCCGCGAATTGCTTCGAGAGATTGCACGGCTTTCCACTTATGGACTGGAGATTATCGGGATTCTGGACGAGACACATTCCGATCCCGCAACAACGGAATTTCAGGGGTACCCCATTCTTGGCACCCGCGAAGACCTCCTTCAAATCGTCGAAAAATACAAAATCGATGAAGTGGTTATCTCCACATCCGGATCATGGCAGGAAAAGATGGTCGATCAGATTTCCCGGACAGACCAGATCCCCGCCCGAATCTGTGTCATACCCACGTGCTACGAAATTCTCATCGGGAAAATCAATCATCTGAGACTGTATGATATTCCATTGATCGAAGTGATCAAACAACCTCATCTGCCGGCAGGGAAGCGCGCTGGTGATTTTATACTTGCTCTGCTCCTGTTTATTCTTTGTTTCCCACTGTTTCTGATGTCTGCTCTTGCGGTGTGGATTGCATCGGGACGGCCTATCCTTTTTAAACAGGAACGAATCGGAAAAAACCGGATCCCCTTTACGATTTACAAATTCCGCACCATGATTGAGGGTGCCGAAGACGACACCGGACCGATCCTCAGCAAAGAAAAAGACAATCGCATCACCCGGATTGGCTACTTCCTCAGAAAATACCGCCTCGATGAACTTCCCCAACTCATCAATATTTTAAAAGGAGAAATGAGTTTTGTCGGACCTCGACCGGAACGGGCGTATTTTATTGAGCAATTTCTCGACCGGGTACCCGGATACGGGGAGCGGTTCAAAGCAACACCGGGTCTCACCGGGCTGGCTCAGGTAAACGGAGGCTATGCAACAACTCCGGAAAATAAACTGAAATATGATCTCGCTTATATCTACAATCAATCGCTCTGGCTCGATATCCGGATACTCCTTGAAACAATAAAAGTCATCCTGGCCGGGCGGGTCAATCCATGAGAGGGTGTTGACAGTATTTCTTCTCTTCTGGTGTTCTTCACGTGTTACCATCAAAAAAAGTGGCCGACGGGGTGCGGAAACCTGCTAATCACCCGTTTTAATAGGAGTTGCTGGACGCATAATGACCGGATAACGCTGTCTATTCATTTCCGATAGGAATCAGGAGTGTTCCGCCGGCTCGGATAAATGATTCCTCCATCTTGTTCAGGCTCATGATCGCTTCGACCGATGAATTGTATTTTTCTGCAATACGACTCAATGTTTCCCCCATTTCGACGCGATGTGTTATAACATTTGCCGGCTTGTAACTCGGCAGTTCCATATATTTCTCCAGAAAATTATCCCGTGTCCCATATGGGATCCGAAGTGGAAAATTGGTGGATTTGGGAGGAATCCGGCCACGCTTCAATGATGGATTCAATTTGAGAAGCTCTTTCTCATCGATTCCCAGGCATTGAGCCAGAAAGCGGAGATCCACCGCTTCATCGACATATAACGTATCGCTCCACGGAAACGGCTGAATATTCAATTCCGGCATTCCATATTTTGCTGGATTTCGAAGAATATAACTCAAAGCAAGTATAGCGGACACATAATAATTCGTCTGAGATGGAATCTCCTTCTTCCTGACAAGCTCCCAATAATCCGTAGTGTTATGCGTATTGATCGCATTAATGATTCGCGCTTCACCCAGATTATATGCCGCGAATGAAAGCAGCCAGCTTCCTGTTTTCTCATAAAGATATTCCAATGTATCCAATGCGGCTTCGGTGGATTGTTCCGGATCAGCCCGTTCATCCAGCCAATCATCGACACGCAGACCGAAACGGCGTGCAGTAGCCGGAATCAACTGCCACATACCAACCGCACCAAATGACTTGGCGGTTGGGTTGAATCCACTCTCGATCAACGGAATCCACAGGATCTCCTGAGGCAATGACCGCTGCTGAAGCTTCTTGGTGATCATCTCCAGATAAGGCTGTGCATTTTGCAATCCCGCTTCCAGATCGCCTCGTCGCTTTTCGGTATACAGTCGAATCGTTTTTTTGATCTGATCATTCAGATCCTCTTTTGAAAAAACCGAATCCAACGCATCTGCTACCGCATTACCAGCCTGATTGGAATCATGTAAAACTTCGGCGGCACTGGATGCAGACAGGATATTCTGAATAATATCAGACAACTCCATATCCTGTTTTTTATCATTCGATTTCTTGAGTAATTCCGGGATATGATCTTTTGAAAACTGGAATGATTCATCCTTTGGGGTTGGTACATCCGGAATCGAAGAAGATGGTGTTGGAGATGGTAATTCTTCTGCATTCACCCGTTCCGGATGACCTCTTCCATGTCCGGCTGGAAGCATTCCTGTGATGATCCCTATAACTATCAAAAAGCAGTAAATTTGAGAACGATACGCTCTTAACGCATACTCCATGGGTTCTCCCCATTTAAACTCAGCCTTGCAACATTCCTTTCAGAAGTGTCACCTGGTTCCTGAGTTCTGTATTCGTCGCCAGATCCGATTCGATCTTCCGGCAGGCATGAATGACGGTGGTATGATTCCGGCCGCCAAACTTTTTCCCGATTTCGGATAATGACTGGGGAGTCAACTCCCGGCAAAGATACATCGCTATCTGTCTCGGATTAGCGACTTCCTGAGAACGTCCTTTGGATCGCAGTGCGGATGTTTTGATATCAAAAAACTGAGCAACCTGTTTTTGAACCATATCGATGGAAACGACTTTATCACTCTCGGAAACATATTGGCGGAGTGATTCCCATGCGGCATCCATGTCCACTTTGGATCCAGTCAAAGACACTCTCGCGGCAAGGTTTAATAACGATCCCTCCAGCTCCCGGACATTCGATTTCATTTTCGATGCCATGAACAATGCGATGTCATATGGCAATTCCACACTGAGTTCCTCGGCTTTTTTCTGCAGGATTGCGACTTTCGTTTCAAGTGTGGGGGGTTGAATATCTGCGATCAGACCCCATTCAAATCGCGATCGAATCCGTTCCTCCAGATCCGATATCATCCGGGGTGGTTGATCAGAGGAAATAATAATCTGTTTTTTTGCATTGTGAAGCGTGTTGAATGTATGGAAAAATTCATTCACCGTTGAATCCTTGCCGGCAATGAATTGAATATCATCGATCAACAACACATCCACATTCCGGTATTTCTGTCGAAAATCGGTCATCTTATCAAATCGGATATGATAGATGACTTCATTTGTAAACTGTTCGGACTGCACATATAAAATAATCAAACTGGGGCAGGTCTGGTGAATTTTGTTCCCAATGGCATGCATCAGATGGGTTTTCCCCAGACCGACACCTCCGTGTAGATATAACGGATTGTATGATTTAGACGGGTTGTGAGCCACCGCCTGAGATGCAGCATGGGCGAACTGATTGGAAGAGCCGACAACAAACCGATCAAAGGTATAATGAGATTGCAGTCCGGTTACATTGTAAGGAATGGCAACGAGTTCCGGGACAACCTCTGTTTTGACCACTTCGGATCTGGATGACGGTTCTCGAAATAAAGGCCCGGTATCCTCGGATTGAGGCGCGGTCACCTGGTAGGTGACTTCCATGCGGGTCTGTGCCAGTTCCTCTACAATGGCCAGTATCTTTTCAGAATATTTCTCTTCAAACAGTTGGCGATAAAGATTGGAAGGAACTTCAATAATTAAATTGTTGTTCCCTCTGGAAATCTGAGCTGTATTCTTGAACCATGTTTCAAAAACCTGCCGGCTAACCTCCTTTTTCATCATCTTCAGCACTTGAGACCACAAATCATCAGGACTCTTTTTCACACCCAGCTCCCCTTCTCATTAAATGAACCAAACAGATACATGAAACAAGGCTCTCTCCCGGATTGGTTCAATTGATCAGCCAACATCTGACGATAACATGTCGATGGAAACTTCGTCAATCCATTCCCATTCACTCATCATGGTGCAGCGATTTCCAGGAGTTTACAGAATTCCTCTTCGGTCAATATGCCTATTTTTAACTCCTGGGCATTCCGAAGCTTTGATCCGGGATCAGTTCCCACCACCAGATAATCAACGTTGTTGCTGATCGTCGTTACCACCCGGCCGCCCCATTTTTTTACCCGTTCCTTCGCCTCATTCCGAGACATTGATGCCAAGGTGCCGGTGAACAGGAATGTTTTGCCGGATATTTCATTGGAGCTGTTTCCTGATTCCTGCGGATGATGGAGAACATGCAATCCGGCCGACAGCAATCGATCGATGAGTTCCTGAGCTCGAACGGATTGAAAAAAATGATAGATGGAATTCGCGACTTCCGGCCCGATCCCTTCGATTTCCAAAAATTGCTGTATCGACGCCTGCCGGATTGCATCCAGTGATTGAAAATGATCTGCAAGCAACTGAGCGGTATTCTCCCCGATTAAACGAATTCCCAGTGCCGTGATAATTCTGCCGAGTGTCGTGTGTTTTGACTTTTCCACTTCAGACAACAGATTTTGAGCAGATTTCAGTCCCATCCGGTCCAGAGACATCACGGTTTCCAGACTCAGAGAATAGAGATCCGCCACATCTCGAACCAGTCCTTTCTCCACCAGTTGAGCGACCAGTTTCCCCCCCAGCCCATCGATATCCATGGCTGCTTTGGAGGCAAAATGCAGGATATTCTCCTCGATCTGAGCCCGGCATGATGGATTGATGCAACGGACTGCAACTTCCCCTTCCTCCTGGATGACCGGTGACCGACAGACCGGACATTCCGCCGGCATGGCAAACTCCCGCTCAGAACCCGTTCGTGCCGCAATGACGGGTCCGACGATCTCCGGAATGACATCGCCGGCTCGTTGAACAATGACACGGTCGCCGATACGGATCGATTTCTTCTTTATTTCATCTGCATTGTGGAGCGTTGCCCGGCTCACTTCAACACCCCCCAGCCGAACCGGTTCCAGGATTGCCACGGGAGTCAGCACGCCGGTTCTTCCGACCTGCGTCTCGATATTTCTCAATATGGTAGTGACCTGCCGGGGTGGAAACTTACACGCAATCGCATACCGGGGACTTCGCGCCGTCTGCCCCAGGCGATCCCAGTATTCCAGGTTCGCCACTTTCACTACCATGCCATCCACTTCATATTCCAATTCATCCCGAACCCTGTTCATCTCCTCAAATTCACGGACAACTTCCTCGATCCCATTACATTTTCGGTAAAAGCTGTTGACCGGTAACCCCCACGCATGAAACGCCGTCAGAACTTCCTGATGCGTCGAAAACGCCGCTCCCCGAACATAACCCATTCCATAACAATACAGGGAAAGATTTCGTTGAGCGGTGATCTGGGAGTTCAATTGCCGCAATGACCCGGCTGCCGCATTCCTGGGATTGGCAAACAGATTCTCCTGATTTGCCACCCGTTGCTGATTCAACGCTTTGAAATCCCGGCGGCTGATGAAAACTTCGCCACGGACTTCCAATAACTCCGGAACCGGCCGATGCAGGGTGATGAGACGCAGCGGGAGCTGGCGGATGGTTCGCAGATTGAGCGTGATATCTTCTCCGGTAGCGCCATCTCCCCGAGTCGATCCCAGGACAAACACGCCATTCTCATAGACCAGTTCCACTGCAATGCCATCCATCTTTGGTTCACAGATATAAACCAGTGGCTCCTGAATAGTCAGAAGCCGTCTGATACGGGCATCAAAATCGCGAAGTTCACCGACATTCATCGCATTGTCAAGGCTCAGCATCGGTATCCGATGGCTGATGGTTCCCAGGGATTCAACCGGAGCCGCTCCAACTTTCTGAGTGGGCGAAAAAGGAGTTATCAGCTCCGGATTGGCCGTTTCCAGTGCGATCAATTCCCGCATCAACGCATCATACTCCCCATCCGAGATCACCGGAGAATCCAGAACATAGTACCGGTAATTATGTTCCTCAATAAGCGTCCGCAGTGTCGAAATCCGTGATTCTGCCTCATGCCGTTCCACAAACTGACTCCTCCCCAATAAAGTAATTGATCCATGAAACGTTCCACCCTATTATCTAGTTAAGATGACTGCCTTCGTCAAACTCCCACTGCTGATCTTTTTCATCACCGGGGTATGCCTTTGTCCGCATGTAATTGCACAACAGGCCGCCGCTGTTCAGATCTTCTCTCTGGAAAGCAAATCTCAAAAGGAACTGAAAACCGAATTCAAGAAACTGGCGGATCAGGGCGTTGACACCATCATCATCCGGATGTTCAAAAATCCGGGAGATACACCCTTCCTGCTTCTCCCGGAGAAAACCGAGACAGGATTGTATTTCAAAACATCCCGCGAACCTCTCGTCTCAAACCTCTTACCCCATATCCTGTCTGCTGCGCATCATGCCGGGCTGCGATGTTTCGCCTGGATCACCACCCGAAAATGTCCCTGGCTCTTACGAGAACACCCGGAATGGGATAGTCCAAAAACTGAAATCGCAACCGGTCAGAAGCTGCCCAGCGGACAGCTCGATATATTCCGGGAAGATGTCCGACAACGCTTATCCTCCATTATCCTTCAATTGGCCAACAGTGGCGTTGATGGCATCCTCATTCAGGATGACTGGGTGTCACGGCAATCCGACGATTTTTTTACTTCGGCATGGCGGAGTTTTTCCGGGAAAGCCTTTTCCACTGCCGATCTGCGGAAGCTCTTCAAACGGACGTCCACCCATACCGCATATCTCCCCAGATATTATGAATGGAGCCGATATAAAGCCCGAAAACTTGCTCATATTCTCAATGGCATCCTCCGGGAGGCCAAATCGAAACATCCCAACGTTCAGATCGCGGTGAATATCTATTATGAGACCGTGGTTTCACCCGAAAATGCGCGCAACTGGTTGTCCCAGGATCTCGAGGAACTCCTTCCTCTGCCAGTCGATTTTTGGGCGGTTATGGCATATCAACACCAGATCAGCAAAGAACTCCATCTCTCATTCAATCAGATCGGGCAATCACTGGCGGCGGCATCCGAAAAACTCGCGAGTGGCTACCTGATACCACCGGAAAAAGTTTTATGGAAAATCCAGGTTCAAGACTGGACAACAAAACAGATGGTTTCTTCCAAAGAACTCGCTTCTACCCTGAAATACCTGACACACCAACGATGCGCTGTTGTTCCATATCGTGGATTGCCCTGGCTGTCTGTCTTTCAGAACTCCCGACCCCCCTTCAAACACCCTTGAATTTCAGAGCGAGTTGTGCGATTACGGGCTGGGGTACAAATGCAGACACATCACCGCCCAATGAAGCGACTTCGCGGATCAGCCCCGAACTGAGAAATGTGAGATCGGAACTGGACATGAGATACATCATCTGAATATTCGGATTCAATTTCCGGTTCATCAGTGACAACTGAAATTCAAATTCAAAATCCGATACCGCCCGTAAGCCTCGCAGAATCACATTCGCATGAATCCGGTCTGCGTAATCAACCAATAATCCATCCGAATGATCGACCATCACCGAAAGATTTTCCAATCGAACCGTTTTCCGGATCAATTCCTCCCGTTCTTCAATGGAAAACATCGGTATTTTCTTGGAGTTGTTCATAACGACAACGGTCAGGATATCGAATATTTTCAGCGCCCGTCGAATAATATCCAGATGTCCATTTGTTATCGGATCAAAACTTCCCGGATAGACAGCGTGTACCATGGGTCACATCCGATCATCAGGCGCAGTTCGCATTTTTTCCCAGAAAGTAACGGCTGTTTCGCCATAACGTTCCTGCCGCATGATACGAATCGCCGGGTATGCATCTGCAAGCAGTAATTTATGATGATGTTCGGCCATTACCACACACTCCTCTGCCAGGCTGCACGTTGAGAGGACAGTCAGAGTCTGATGGACGGCATCCGATTGATAGGGGGGATCGATATAGATATGCGCAAACGATACCTGATCACAGATCCTCTTCACGCGTTTCATCACATCATCCATATAAAAACAGGCAGTCTGAGAAAATCCCAGTCTCCGATAATTGCGCTTCATACAGGAAACAAGTTCCCGGTCTCTTTCAATGAACACAGCCATCGGAACTCCTCTGGAGAGGGCCTCGAAACCCATGATCCCGCTCCCGGCAAACAGATCCAGAAACGGACCGCACAACACCCGATCTCCCAGAATATCAAACACACTCCGTCTGGCGCGTTCCTGCGTTGGGCGTACGAGAGAGCCGGAGGGTAATTCCAGGCAATGATTCCGGTGACTGCCGGCGATTATTCTGGGGAGTGTTCTCACTTGAGTATCAGATCGATATTTTCCAGTGCCCGATCCTTTTTGGATTCTGCGCTTTGTTTTGATACCGATTCTCTGGTCGATGTCAATGTTCCATTATCCGATTCCAATGTCACCTTGGGATGCAACGGATCCAACTCGTCGACCTGGATCAGGAGATCCATATCGATACTCTCCATCCCCGTGAATGTGATATCGGAAATGAAATAACGGGCATTGCTCGGAGGAAGATCATGTATTGGCAGATCCTTCCGGATTTCGCCCCGCCACAAAAGAACTTCCAGACACGCTTTCCCTGAACCCCGATACACACGTTTGGATTCATCCGAAAAAATAAAAATCGCTTCGGAGTTATTGGATATGGTCTGCCAGGGAACCAGTTTCACCGTTGTCGTTCCGGGACAGTTATCGCGCGGCCGGATAATCCACGACCAGGGATAATCTTTTTCTTTGCTGCTGACCTGAACATTTACCAGAATCAATGGCTCCCGCGCTTCCATCTTCCAGTTCAATGCCACACCCTTTTTCCCACTTAAATCGACCTCTTCCTGACGGGAAAAAAATAACGGATGTTCCACGGTGAGAAGATGCTTTCCGCGTGTCAGTTTATTGGAATAAAATGGCGTGACACCCATCTCGATTCCATCAACCACAACAGAAAAACCGGGTGGATCGGTGGAAAGGGAGATCCCCGGCACAGCCTCCGGAAGAAACTGCTTGGATACCGGCTGCTTTTCGGAGCTATTGCTTAAACCCATCAACACCTGGATGATTCCGGAAGATACATTTCCATTGAGCAATTTCTGCATAACCGGCAGATCCATTTCAAATCCGATCCCTCGGGTATGAATAATGGAAACCATTTTTGATTCGGCAGTGCCTTGATTGCAAAGAGAAATGATATCGTCCGGAGATAACGGCGATTCAGCATAAGATACGGGCTGAAAACAAACCACTAATCCCAATAAAACCAGACACCATCCCATGGAGCTGACGATCGCGGAGTTCACACCTATTCGCATATCAGATTGCCATCCTTCAGATTATACTCGATTCGGCGAAACGGAGAATCTATGATAACGACACCGGTTTCAAATATTGTCACCTTTGTGTTGAATTCTTCAACATTGGCATCAACGACGACAACTCCCATTTTCTCATGAACCCGATCCGTTGCATGAATCTGGTATCGAAACCCATGATTCACATAAGCAATACCCTTTATCATACCCGCTCCTGAATCTATTTATTTTACACCGCCTCCAATATTGACAGATATATCATATGTTCTTGCATCAATCAAAGGTTTGTAAGGTGTAAACAGCCTTTTTCGTCTTTTATCTTTCGCACCGGGCGACTGATGTTCGGTCTTTTGGTCGGTTCCGGAGCTGATGCTTTGCCTTGATACTGATTGTAATTCTGAATGACCCGATCCACATATTCGATTGTCTCAGTAATTTCCGGAATGGTACCGTTCTGAAGTACCCGATTTTCTCCTGCATTGTACGCAGCAATCGCAAGGCGGATATCATCCGGGAACAACCCCTGGAGGTATTTCAGATATCGAATACCGCCTTTGATGTTTTCCTCCACATGATAAATATCCTTCACTTCAAACCGTTCCGCCGTGGCAGGCATCAATTGCATCACACCGATAGCGCCTTTCGGAGACACCGCGTTGGGTTGAAATCCTGATTCCGCTCTGGCGACAGCCCGTACAAGCAATTTATCCACACCTTCTGCGTCTGCAATCCGGTCAATGACCTGTATGATCTCCTCCGCGCTTCGGTTATCCACGAATCTGCGCGGGTGCTCCTTGATAAACAGTTTCCCATATTTCTTGATCTCCGGACGGTTTCCAATGTGCAGAATGCCATTTTCATCCTTATAGGAAAAAATATCCGCCCTCGCTGAAAGGCATACGACGAAAAACAGCCCGGCAATGACTGAATATTTAATCATATATCATGTTTCCCAATCATCAATACAGAGAAACTCCTGCCTCTCCACCATACCAAGATATTCCGGTGATCGGCCGACCTGATGCGCCATTATTATCTTTCATCCACGCATTTTCAAATCGAAACGGGCAATTTCCGGCATGGATCGGCTTAAAAAACAAATAGATGGCAACGCCATCACCATTCGATAACGCTGTATTTCCGACCAGAGCAATCCCGGCGATCAGCCGGTCTGCGTCCTGAGAATCCGGAGCGACCATATAAGAGACTGAGCCGGATCCTTCCAGAAGGTTCCCGATGCCATAACCGGTATACTGCAGGATTTCACTTCGAAATACCATATCGAAAAATATGGAGTGAATCGCTCCGTTCGTAATGTTATTAACATCCACAGACAACACCAGCAGATCATCGGTATATTCAACCATCTGAAGTGTCACTGTATTATCATCCAGCGTATCGCTGTCAGAATAAAATGTGACATCAAACCGGCCATTTTTCGAATCATTATCACAACTGGTCAAAGAAACCGATGCCAGTATCAATAACAGACCAATGACCCAGTTTGTTCGATTAACCTTGTCGCTGACCATATTCACCCTCAGTTTCTGGAGATCTGCCCGAACACAGATGGTAGATTATCGAAGAATACCGTCAGAATCAACCTCATCCCGGACTTATGGTGCAGATCGTACCGATCGTTCAGATTTTTCCGGACCGGACAATGGAAACGATCAGAAAAATACAGACAATCCCAGCCAGGGCATACCCGATCATCCCCAGGGCAGGCATACCAAATAGAAGGGGTCCTTTGTCCGACAGGATGACCAGAGATGAGCCGATAATCAGTGCACTCAGGATCGCACTATACGCGATCCGGTTCCCCAGACGTTCCATTTCATGGTAAAACGTTTCCAGGTTGACATGGGAGAATTCAATCCGGAGGTTTCCCCGGCACAATTTACTGAACAGTGTTTCCACATATCCGGGGAGTACAGTCGCACAATGCCGCATCTCATTGGCCGCGACCAGCATCTCCTTCATCATCTTCTGTGGATCGCTCCTTCGTTTCAGGATCTCCACAATCATCGGTTTTCCAATGGCAACAACATCGATCGTGGGATCCAATTGCCGACCGATCCCCTCCGCAACAACCATCGCCCGCGTCAACAGGAAAAAATTGGGAGGAACCTTGATATCGTATTTCATCACCGATTCGATCAGCTTCATGATCAGATCCGATATGCCGATCCGTTTCAATGGCAACCCATAATATATCTCCACCAACTCTCGCAGTTCCATTTGAACCTGTGTCGTCTTGACATCCTCGAATTCAAACCCCAGCCCCTTCAGCGCGACAACCATCCGGCCGTAATCCTGATTCAGAATACCCAGGATCAGTGACGACAGATTTTCATCCGTATTCGGATCCAGCCTTCCCACCATGCCAAAATCAACCAGCCCGATTTTCCCATTCGGCAAAGCCAGAACATTTCCCGGATGCGGATCGGCATGAAAAAATCCGAATTCGAGAATCTGGCGGAGAAAGATACGCATTCCTTCCCTGGCCAGGCGGGATTTATCCAGACCAGCTTCTTCGATCCGCTGAAAATCGTCCATCGGAAAACCCCGCAAACGCTCCAGTATCAACACGCTGCGGCTGGAGTATTCCCAGTAAACCTTCGGAATCACAACGCTCTCATCATCTTTCAGGTTGTGATAAAATCGCTCCGTATTGACCGCTTCAACGGTGAAATCGACTTCCTTCAGAATCGTCTTTTCAAACTCACGCACCAATCCGATCGGATCAAACTGCGCCAGATTCTCAAGGTGCCGGTCAATCAGTCCCGCAATGGCAATCAGGATATCGAGATCATTCCGGATAATTTTTTCAATTCCAGGCCGCAATACTTTTACGACGACCTCATCACCCGTTTTCAGACGGGCAAAATGCACCTGACCGATCGAAGCCGCAGCCGCGGGTTCCGGATCAAACCACTCATAAATATCCGGGATCGGCTGATTGAGTTCCTTTTCTACCGATGCTCGAATGATACCATACGGAAGCGGACGGACATCCTCCCGAAGTTTTTTCAGTTCGTGAATGAATGATTCTGGAATGATATCCGGCCGGGAACTCAATACCTGACCGAATTTGATGAATGTGGGTCCCAACTCCTCCAACACCAACCTGAACCGTTCCGGCAGCGTCAATGGTTCGGTGCTCGTTCGTTCATCGGATGCAAATGCAGACGCCTGTTTTCCCAGAGGAAGCAAACGATGCAACCCCAATCTCCTGATAATCTGCCCGAAACCATGTTTCAGGAGCACATTCAGGATATTCTGCATTCGCTGCAAATTACGATAGGTTCGATTGATACGCCACATACACTGATCCCTCCGGCGATCTGCCGATTCGTTCCTATCCATTAGGCCTCGGCTGACCCGCTTCCGCTTATGATACCACGTTTCCGAACTGTTTGCCCGTCACGCTCATCGGATTGGAGAATCTGGTCGAAACAAAGGGGAACCCGATCAACAATCTTACGGGAATTATCCGAAACGAAGTCTGCTCCCTCGGATCACAGGGATCACCGAGCCCATGATAAGGATGCTTTTGGCGATCGTGAGAAGTCAACTGCAAATCCTCAGTAATCATTTGCAAACCTTCCGCGGTCATTTACCAGCCCACCACGGTCATCGGTACGCCTTCCGAGGTCATTTACCAACCCGTCGCAGTCATCAGTACGCCTTACCGCGGTCATTTACCAACCCATCGCGGTCATCGGTACGCCTTCCGCGGTCATTTACCAACCCATCGCGGTCATCGGTACGCCTTCCGCGATCATTTACCAACCCGCCGCAGTCATCGGTACACCTTCCGCGGTCATTTACCAACCCACCGCAGTCATCAGTACAACTTACCACGGTCATTTACCAACCCGTCGTGGTCATCGGTACACCTTCCGCGATCATTTACCAATCCGTCGCGGTCATCGGTACGCCTTCCGCGGTCATTTGCAGAGTTTCCATGCCTAAGGGCATATGTGCAGATTCTTTTTTTTATCTTCTCCCAGTGGAGCGGCCGGGAAAGGATCACCGGTGAACCTCACAGGGATCAATCCATCAACCTGAATCCACTGAACTGTTCAATACTATTTCGATTTGGAGCAAGGTATTGTTTTCATAAATTCCGGATTATAATAATTCAGCCTTCGGAAACCAACGTTGATTAATCCGTAACAGGAGGAACCCATGAAAATCGCAACTGCCGACCAGATGCGGGAACTCGACCGGCAATCCATTGAAACCGTCCGGATTCCCGGTGTTATCCTCATGGAAAATGCCGGCAAAGAAACCATCGATATCCTGGAATTCGTATTCGATAATTTAAGCGATTACCATTTCACCATAATCGCCGGAAAAGGGAACAATGGAGGTGATGGATTCGTCGTCGCCCGTCATCTCTGGAATCGCCAGGCTGATGTGGGGGTGATCCTCATCGGAACATTGGATGATCTTCGGGGCGATGCCAGAATCAATGCCGAAATCGTCGAACGCATGGGAATACCGATCATGGAAGTTTTTGACTGGAATGATGATCTGGATAACATCCTTCACCAATCGGATATTATTATTGATGCCATTTTCGGCACCGGATTATCGAAACCCGCCACCGGCATCTATCTCTCTGCGATCCGGGCGATCAATCAAAGTGAGAGCTATGTGGTCTCGCTGGATATTCCATCGGGCATATTCGCGGATCATCCGGACGTCATTGGAGAAAGTGTTCGAGCCAATCTCACCGTGACCTTTGGATTACCGAAACCGGCACTTCTCCTCTTCCCCGCCGCAGCCTATGCCGGTCAGGTAATCGTTGCCGACATATCCATACCCAGGGAGCTGATCGATTCCTATCCCATCGCCGGCCATATCCTGACACCCTATGATTTTCCAACACTCTTTCAGGAGCGAATGGTCGACACGCATAAAGGGAGTTATGGGCATCTGCTGATCATTGCGGGATCTCCGGGGAAAACGGGAGCTGCCGCATTGGCTGGCATTGCTGGACTTCGTGCTGGAGCGGGTCTGGTAACCGTTGCTGTCCCGGACCAGTTCCATTCCATCCTGGCAGTCAAGCTCACCGAAGTCATGACCGCTCCCATCCCGTCCGGCAATGGTCAATATTTCGATCTGACAAGCATGCCCACGATCGAATCCCTGCTCCACGGGAAGAGCGCTGTTCTGATCGGACCCGGACTGGGAACAAATCCGGACACCATCGCATTCATTCAGACACTCATCCCGCAGATTGACCTGCCCCTGATCATCGACGCGGACGGTCTCAATTGCCTGGCCAATACGCCTCATTCCTGGCGACGAAAGAAGCATCCACTGATCATCACGCCCCATCCAGGTGAAATGTCGCGATTGGTCCGGAAGACAACGGCTGAAACACTGAGCCAGCAACTGGATATCGTCAATCAATACGCTCTGGAATCAGGCGCTTATGTTGTATTCAAAACCGCCCGGACACTGATCGCAACACCCGCCGGCGACTGGTTTGTCAATATAACCGGAAATCCGGGTCTGGCATCCGGAGGAACCGGTGATGTGCTCGCAGGACTGATTGCAGGATATGTCACACAGGGATTCAACGCTCAGGAATCAACGCTTGGCGGCGTCTTTCTCCATGGACTGGCAGGTGACCTGGCCGCAACCGAACTCGGTGAACCGCACATGATCGCCAGCGATATTCTGGCGCATCTGCAACACGCGAAAACCAGTATATCCCGTCGTACTGAAATCTTCGACGGACGAATGATTCCGCCTCTTGATCTGTCCGTACTACGGAATCACCACCCAGCTCTCCATGATGAATACACATTGTCAGACGGCGGAACTGGCAAATAACGCGATTCCCTCGCCTCGCCGGCATTGATAGTGAAACCGAGCACAACACTCGAAACAGTGCGATTCCCTCACCCCGCCGGACATGTGCTGGATTGATCCCAGCGGATTTGCCCGGCGACCCTCTCCCGGTCGCTGCGCTGGGAGGTCGTACACTCTCCGCATGACACGAAATGAAGAAACCTATAAAACGACCGCTCGTGAAGAGGTTTCTTAGCAGAGGTAAAGAAGGCTCACGCCCATTCGCCCTTCAGAGAGGGGTTGGGAGTGATGTAAAACCCACTGAACCATGGCACGCTGTGCAGAATAGATCAGTTGCGAAACAAGGTCCTTTAGACTATGGTATGAAAGTAACGCCTGAACAGGCAGGCAGACTGTATTGTCATCCCGCGTTTCAATGACCGGTTTCGTCGTTATCTTAAATTACCTATTACTTCGACAGACAACCGGAAGATCGACCCGCCGGTTGACCATAGCAGCCGATGAACCACACAGCCGGATATCCTGAAGGGAAAAGAATGAGAGTATCTATCATCAGTTTAATCGGTGTGATTCTTATCTCACAGGCATTCGCCATGACGATCCCATGGAAACCCATGGATCAATTTTCGGAACCGATCATGTCCATCGAAGCCGCTCACCAGAAAACAGGTGATATCATGGCGGTGGCATTCGGTGGAAACCTCTACCGGTCTCAGGACTGGGGGAATACATGGACCCTTCTGGCAACCCCTGATCATCTCCCAGTCACCTCCGTCTTATCGCATCCTTCCAAACCGGCTGTCTGGTATTGTGAGACCAATGATCCGTCTGGCCAGATATCTGAGTTATGGCAGAGCAGCGATTCCGGATCAACCTGGCATTTCATCGCGGAACTGCCACCCCAAACCCGGTTTCTGGCGATTTCACCGTTCATCCCCGGATTGTTATTGGGAGTTTTCAAGGCAGACGGCTCCGATCAAAACGCATTGAAACGATCGGTCAATAACGGAGCCACCTGGCAGGCGTGCATATCGGATGCGACAATCCAGACTGCTCCGGTATGGCACCCAACCTCGTCCTGGGAATGCTACTGGGGAGAATATCGGTCCATGGATTCGGGCGAAACGTGGGAGAAGATTTCCGTAAAACCGGTTCTGGCCGCCGGCACCGATGTCCCTCCCACTGTATACAGCGCGGTGCAGGAGGGCTTGTTCAGCAGCCGGGATGACATGAAATCCTGGTGGCCGCTTTTCCTGGAGCCTTCCAATTTCGTCCGGCTGAACAACCGGAACGAACGGCAGATCCTCACCGGAAACCTGACATCCACTTCGACAACGGTATTTCTATCATCAGATGGAGGCGCTTCGTTCTCTCCATGGGCGTACGGATTGCCTGCCAATATCCGAAGTGTGGTGCTTGCCGCCGATTGGTTGTTTTTCGCCTGCGCCAGTTCCGGTCAGGTATACACATTTGATGAGCGACCCCTGGATCTGGATGGAACGAAACGGATCGATGGTGGTGATCTCGCCATCCTGACACTCGGGTTCGGTTCATCAGAGGGCGAGGGGAAATTCAACCCGAATGCCGACTTCAATCATGACGGATCCATCGACGGATCCGATCTGGCCATTCTGTCGTCTGCATGGGGGCATCGTCATTACTATGAGGAGTCAAAGATTCCGGGCGATTTCCCGCGAACTCCCCCTCAATAATCGAATCCATGTCTTTCTACCGTGATACGCTTCATGGACTTGTTTCGAAGTTCATGCCTCTGGATCCATTCGGTGCGGTTTTCGTGGTCACCTCCCGATGCAACTCCCGATGCCGGATGTGCCAGATCTGGAATCAGAACACACCGGATTCTCACATCGATACCTATGTTTCGATTGTCCGGCAACCGCTCTTCAGGCACATTGTCAATGTCGCCATTACCGGTGGCGAACCGACCTTGCGAAATGACCTGGATACTCTGTTTGAGGGGATACTGACGGCGTGTCCGCGACTGAACTCCGTCAATATCTCCACAAATGCGTTTCTCCCCGATCGCCTGGAGAAAATCGCCCGGAATTTCATCCGGATCCGGGATAAATTGAATCCAAATGTGCGGCTCATCATCCAGATCTCCCTGGACGGCACCGAAGATCTGCATGACCGCATCCGCGGCGTCCCCGGTGGATTCCGTAATGTCATGGAATCCCGAACCCGCATGGAACGCTTGTTTTCAGCAACTCCCAATTGTGAATTCTATCATCTGTGTGTACTCCAGCCCGATAACATCCCGTTTCTCGAAACGATCGAACCCTTTTTCGAATCGCTGAACACTCAGACGATTTTCAATTTTGTCAATGATGTGAGTTATGTTCTTCCCAATCCCGAAAGCGCTCCCACCCTGACCCCAGCGATGGAGCAGTCACTGATCGCATTTTACCGGAAAAAGCTCCGAACCGATCCGGATCCCCGGCATCACTATCACTATCAGGAGTTCATTGACTGGCTCGAGCTGGGATACCGGCCCCGAGTCTGTGGGCTGCTGTCACAACACATCATCATCAACCATGATGGGCACCTGTTGCCGTGTCTGAATTGCAGAGACATCACCTATCCCCGATTGTCCGGACCGGAAATGTACGGTGAATTCTGGAAAAGCGGACAGCGCCGGGATATCAACCGGCAGATCAGGACGAAAATCTGTCCGGCATGCCGGGCACCCTGTGGACCGAATACATTCGATGCCGTGTTCGCTTTACTTCGGAAAGGAATCCAGAAGCGGCTGCATCAAAAATGATATCGCATGCGCTCCGTATTTCCAGCCTGTATCGATCCCGGAGAGCCTGTTAAACGAATAACCAGAGTCAGCAGCCGATTAAAGGGTTCAGAAACAGGCTCTCAGAGGGTTGTCTGTCATCTGGTATTTGAGTCATCTTTCCTCTCTCCATGTAATGCTCCCCAGAAACATCATTCCAGCACCCGAAACGGCTGGTCTTGGAACCGATCATATCACCTGCCGAATGTAGTCCGGGGCAGTTTTGAGTCTGTAATACAGGTAAAGGCTCCCCAGCGTTCCCACGACGACGCGGATGCTGAGCGTCACGGCAGCCGCACCCGCACCTCCCCATCGGGGAACCAACAGAATATCTCCGACTATGTTTAACAGCATCTCCACGAAAACGATTCCGGTAAGCAGAGCCGGCCGGTTGACTGCAAACAGAACGATCATGAACGGTGTGAACGCCATCATCATGATCTGATCCCAGGCCAGGATCCTGAAGACGCTCAGAGAGGGTATGTAGGCGGGTCCTGCGACGAGCGGGATAATAACCGGCCCCAGAAACGCAAACGGAACCATGAGTACCGCTCCGAGCAGACACATGCCAATGGATCGTCTGACAAACATCACGAACGCATTATAGGTCAGCTTCCGGCTGATTTTCGGCATCAATATCGTATTGGCGGCCTGAACAAACAGAAACAAGATGGACGCCAGCTTATTCCCGGACCCGAAGTAGCCGACTTCCTCCGCCGGTTTCAATGCCGCGACAATCAGAAAATCGAAATTCATGAAAATCATCAGACAAACCGACGACAGCATATAATAGAAGCTGAACCGGAACAGCGTCTGATATAAAGAAATCTCCGGCTTCGGTCTGAAAAAAAACGGTACCGGTTTGAATGGAATCAGGACCAGGACGGTTGCCAGCGGAGCGATCGCGTAGATCGTTATGGCATATTCTGGAATACGTGCCGGGATCAGCCATATCATCGCCAGGATCATCACGACTTTCAAACCGGCTTCCAGAATATTCGCGAGAGTCATGGTCTCAAACCGTTCTTCGGACTGAAGAACCGATGTGATATACTGAAGAAATGAAGCTCCCAGAGAACCAAATATGGCGATGATGATGATATGGGACTGATTTTCATTATGGAGGAGCAGGCGAGCCAGATCCCGAGCGAAGATGACTCCCAGAAAAATAAAAATCAATCCGAACACCATGCGCAGATGGAATGCAAACTGGTAAAGCTGGTTCCGGCGTTCGATCAGTCCCATGGTATGGAGCATGGGGCCGAAACGTATCATACTGGGAGCGGTTCCGAAATCCATCAAAACGGGAACGATGGTCATCAGCGAGATCATGGTCACCACAATGCCATAATCGGCTGGAGCGAACGTCCGCATGATGATCACCATTGCAAGCAATGCCAATCCCTTGATCAGAAAATTACCAACCGTTACAACTACGGTTGACCTCGCCCATAATGCGTTGAGGATCATCCGGATGGTCCGATCAATGACTGGTTCCGGGTTTGCGGATCACCCAGAATTCGCCACCGGGTATCCATCGAATCCGCTTTAAAATTTTTTCGGTCCGGTCCAGGATGACATGTCCAATGGTGGGATAACGCCCCAGAAAATGACAGATTCTCCCCGGAAATCCGTCGAGATGAAGATAGCCGAATGGATACTTGTCCAAAATCTCGACGCCATTCGGCGCTAAATAATCTTCGATCTGATGGGGAGTATAAAACCGGTAATAGGTGAGCTTTTCCCGGTAGCTGAAGTAGTCCATCCAGGTTGTTGTATTTCCCCATCTCCGGGGACTGCGTCCGAACAACAGATAAGAGAAATAGCTGAACGACCATTTCCTGGGAACTCCCAGAATAAAAATCCCATCGGGTTTCAGGGTCTGGAGGATATTGGCGATCACATGTCCGGGATCATCCAGATGTTCGATGACGCCAAACAATAAGGCAGCATCAAATGTGTTTTGGCGGATCATATCGAGTGATTCAAGGTCGGCACGAATACACGTGAAATGATGGGAATAGTCATGGTGTTTCGCACGAATAATCGCATGGCGCAGCATATTCTGGCAGAAATCGATACCGATGATGTTCAGGGAGTCGATCGAGCAGAGAATCTGACTGATCTGACCATTCCCGCAGCCCGCATCCAAAAATAATGCTCCGGTTTTCAAATATTTCGTAAAAACCGCTGTCAATGGCCTGACGACGTTCCGATGCAGGTTCCAGTAGTTATAGCTATTCGACGGGAGTTCATCATGAATACCGCAAATCCCGTATTCACCTGCCACGCGGTTATGGGCGTGCTGGATATCCGGACTGATTTTATGCGATTGTTTCATGTTTTGCGCTGATGTTGAATATTCGTTCCACAGGCCGATTTAACAGAAAATCTCCCTGTTCTGTCAATGAATATTCATCAGCAGGAAGAAATCGGTTTTCGGAACGACAGCGCGATCGTAGCAGATAATGGTTCAGAGCTAAGGAGTTGAACCGCTGATTACGCGGATGTATCGGATGTCGCTGATGGCGGCGTGCCGTTGCAGCGCGGATGGCATGGAACCATCGATTGACACAGAGGGGAAATTACGGTTGGCAATGGATTGCTGCGGGGTAAAGGTCTGAACCGCTGATTACGCGGATGTATCGGATGTCGCTGATGGCGGTGTGCCGTTGCAGTGCGGATAGCATGGAATCATCGATTGAGACGGAGGGGAAATGACGGTTGACAATGGATTGCTGCGGGGTAAA
>CAZELM010000002.1:88372-176313 GCA_964512995.1 uncultured bacterium | reverse complement strand
CCGGCGGGGTGAGGGAGAGCCCAATATCTTGTTCGTTTGGAAAACTATTTTTCGGAGAACGATTAAATCCGCTCCCAAGATCCTCTTATCATTACGAGCATTCATCTCGCTGATATTCCAGAAGAAGATCCTGAGCTTCATCCGCTATTTGAGGTATCTGCGGGATGTTCTGTCGCTTTTCAGTGATGGATTCCGGATCGGTGATGATGCGTCGGATGATCTGCGCAAGGTCCTGCGTATTGTTCCGTTCGAATAGCCATCCGGCCTGGGATGGCCCGATCAATTCCGCAATGCCACCGATATCGGATCCAATGACTGGATTACCGGCTGCGAAGGATTCCAGAATAGCCAATGGCCGATTTTCATACCATCTGGACGGTACGACGATCACATCCAAATCTCGGTGGATGGTGCCGATCTCACCGGGAGTGAACACCCCTTTGAACGTGATCCGCGGATTGGAACTGTATCGGGCTTTCCACTCCTGAACGCGACGTTGCGTGTCTGCATCCCGGCCAGCGTTGCCATAAAGCCATAATTCCGCATGGTCGTTTCCCCCGATCGAGAAAGCCTCCAGAAGTGTATCGATTCCCTTCTGTTCCGAAAACGTGCCGATGTAACCAAATCGAATGGGAGAATGGCTGGGTGCATCAACTGGTTTCCGGTTGGTGAAAGGCGTCTGGTCGATCCCATGTGGCCAGTACCGTATTTTATATGGCGGGATATCCAGACTCGAAATGGCCGTGTTCAGGCAGTGAGATGGCGTGAAAATGCGTCTGCACATCCGGAGCGTTTGAGCCATCCGCTGTTTCCGTCTGCGGATATAGGGTAATCCGCCCATGATGATCCGGGGTCCTGGAAACCGGATCGCTTGGCAGAGCCAGCAATAGGGAATGTTATGGTGGCGGGTACATGGACTGTTTTTCATATCCAGCATGATGATCCCCGGACAGACGAACCAGAAATCGTGAAGTGTCATGAATACGGGAACACCGGATTCACAAGCGGTATGAATCAAAGAAACCGACAACCGGATGCAGTGTTGAAAATGGATGATATCCGGTCGGAATGCCTGGCAGATATCCCGGAATGGCTCATCCAGATCGGGATTCCAGTAGTTTTTGGCGAGCCGATCCGTATCTCGTGGATGAATGGAAAATGCACGGACCGGATACGGGAAGCCCGGAACGGTTTCCACCGAGCAGTAACTCCGGGAAAGACCGGAGGGCTCCGCCCGTGTGACCACCATCACCTCATGATTTTTTGCCAGAGCGTCGCACAACTGCCGGGAATAATTTTCTGCACCGGCACCGCCTTCCCGCGGAAACCGGTGAACAACCTGAATAATTTTCATGGGAGTTTCATGGCCATCTCGAATGTCATCCCGTGATGCCGTTCGACAGCATATCGGTCCAGATGCTCCGGGTGTTCTCCAGGAGATAGTTCTTCTGGATATCCTGAAACGCAGCATGGCCGATTTGTTTGCGGAGTGATTCACTGGCAATGAGTTGTTCAAGGCTATTGATCCAGTCCTCCGTCGTTGTCGCGAGATATCCCGTTTCGCCATGGCGGATGACTTCCCGGAATGCACGGGTGCTGGACGCGATGGTCGGCGTCTGTGCCAGAGCGGCTTCCAGGTATTTGATGGGACTTTTGGCATTACAGAATACATTATACAGTTCCAAAGGCGCCAGATTGATATCGAGCGGGTGATAGAGCGTGGATAATTGCTCCCAATTCACCAGCTCAGACCGGATGATCCGGTGCCTGAACTGATTCTCGAACGACGAATTCAATGACAGAGGGCCGGCCAGCAGAAGTCTGACGGTCGGATGCTGATGGAGAATATGTCCGATAGCCGGAAGGATGCTTTGAACATCACGGTGGTGCGTTGAAGTTCCACTGAGATATCCGATGATGATGGCATCATGGGGTTGGCGGTTTTGAGAATGGGAGGTGCTGGATGCGAAGGATTGAATCATGTCGGGGGAGATGGCATTGGGAATCATTATAGCCTGTTTCCCTGTTGAAGTAATGGCATCCCGAAGCTCCGACGTGGAGACAGTCGCAACGTCAACCATTTTGAGTGTCATTTGTATGGCATGGGCCATTCGGAGATGCAACACCCGCTCCAAGGGATCCAGAAGATCAAAGATTGCAGATTCCCGATAGACATCCGGATCGAAAATGTAATCATCCAGATCGAGAGCGACGGGCGTGTTATTCCGGTGAGCAGAATGGATGAACTGGCGAATCAATGCAGTCATCGGCAGGCGATGCAATACAACCAGGCGGAATTGATTCAGGAAATCAAAGGACCGGAAATACTCCAGTTCCTCATAGGATAACAAAACAGCGGGATATCCGAGGGAGTCGCAGATGATCGAGGGATGGATGACCCGATAGATTTGAGACGGACATGTCGTTTCATAGATGAACAGGATTCCGCCGGATGTGCTGAATCTGTTCCGCCGGAGCGTTTCAGCAGTTTGTGACGGGAGATAGGCCTTGCGGTATCGGGTACACTGCTGCCGCAGATACCGCTTGAAGATATAGTAGATAAAAGGTAATGGATACCGGCGATCTGGTGTCGTTATAATTCGTCAGAACTCTCTTCTTCGATGTCGTCTTCATCGTCGGTATCGGTTATTTCTTCTTCAACACTCTCTTCTTCTTCTTCGGATTCCAGGATATCCCATCCTTTTTCAACACGGATCATTTTCATGTTGGTGATGGTTTCTGACGCGATCTCCCGAAATTCGCCAAGCACATTCTGTTTTGCATGAAGAATGATACCTTCCTCCATGATCTGGATAAAGAATGCATTTCCTCTCTTGAGCTGGGATATGAAATCTTCCTTGGTTTTGGATATGGGCTGCACGATGCCGCTGCCATAAGCAAACACCTCATTCCAGGTGACAGGTTTATCAAAAACCAGCAGTACATCAACATCACTGTTGTGAGTATAATCTTCCCGGGGTAACGCACCAAACATGATGATCAACAACGGATCCATATCTCGAACCAGACCGCTGACGAAGTCTTCGACCTGTCTCAGGTGTGGATAATTCGGAAACCGTTTTGATAGTTCGTCAAAGATAACTCCCATGACGCCATCTCCCATTAAAGATAGAAGGTATTACATCCGTTATCAGATTGGATCAGCCCGTCATTCTGAAAAGTGTTGAATTCCGGAACGAATTCATTTGTTCATGTGAAATGACATGGTACCGACCTTCAGAGGTTCTCAGAACCATCTGAACCACTCTATTTTATCGATATGAGAAGATATTACAAGATAAATAGATTGAGTCGAATCCCTGTTTTCGGGAATGACGTAGATGAACAAATATTCCCGGATAAACCATTCTCCCCTGGCAGAATGTAGGTGCAGGTTTTTCACCTGTATCTGTTCTCGCCCATTGATCGGATATAATCCATGATGAGCCAATCCCCCGTTGCATGCACGTAGGTGCAGGTTTTTAACCTGCACCTACTCTGCGTTTGCATGTGAGGATCGCTCCGTGTGATGTGATGATCGTCTTGGCGAATGTAATCGCCGCTATGTTTGAATGTAATGATCACGGCGTGTGATGTAATGAACGTTCCGTGTGATGTGATGATCGTCTTGGCGAATGTAATCGCCGCTATGTTTGAATGTAATGATCACGGCGTGTGATGTAATGAACGTTCCGTGTGATGTGATGATCGTCTTGGCGAATGTAATCGCCACTGTGTTTGAATGTAATCGCCACTGTGTTTGAATGTAATGATCACGGCGTGTGATGTAATGATCGCTCCGGTGGATGTAATCGCCGGTGGCATACACGTAGGTGCAGGTTAAAAAACTGCACCTACTTTGCGTTTGAATGTAATGATCACGGCATTTGATGTGATAACCGTTCCGCTGAATGCAATGGTTGTTCGTTGTGATGGGATGAAATATGCCTGAATCACCTCGCACATATATCCCTCGCCATTCATGGAGAGGGGCTGGGGTGAGGGCAAAAACCAATCGTCTCCCCTCATCCTTATCATTTAAATATAACAGGTTATAAATAAAAATAATTTTTTCCTTGATTTCATTGGAATCGATTCTGTATATAACAATCAGTTGTTGTGAATGCATATGTGACAGGTAACTGGGTATAGAGGCCAATCAGTATTCCATGGTTCTTTTTTCATCTTCTAAACAGTTATCAGGAGGTTTTTGTATGAACAAGACACAAAACAGCAAGATGTCGATGAATTATGCTACCCAGATTGTCTGTGAACGTCAGATCGAGTTGATCAATAGTCTTCCTGCATTCAAGGAAGCCTTTCAGACATTCTGTGTTCTTCTGTCGCGGATCAAGGAGCTGTTCCGCCTTCAGGACACGACAACGACCGGGTTCACTCAGGCCAAGCTCAATCTGAAAATCGCGATGGTCGAGTCCGCTGTTCAGATCGCGAAAGGTATTTGTTTCTACGCCGAAAACACGGATGATCTGCCCCTGATGCGAAAAGCGCATCTGACCTACTCGAGCATCCGCTTCCGCGACTTCGAGATTTTACAGCGGTGTACGACCATCAAGACACTGACCGAAGAACGCATCATCCCACTGGCGGACTACGGGATCACGGAATCCATTCTGGATAACTTCCGTGTCAAGGTCAGCGCATTCGAAGACGCCATTGTAAAGCCACGGGAAATCCGCGCCTTAAAAAAAGCCTGTACTGCCGATCTCAAAGCGCTCTTCAAAGAGGTCGATCGCATCCTGAAGTTCAAGATGGATCCCATGGTGATCTTCCTGAAAAGCAGTCATCCCCAGTTCTATCAGGATTATTTCAATGCTCGGATGATCATCGATGCCGGGACACGTCGCACCAAATCCGCCAATCCGGCAGACTTACCTGCCAGCACGTTATCCGAAGCATCTGAACCGTCCGCTTGATCTATCTGTAGAACCCGCCAGTAATTCCTGAATCTCATGTGAACGCAGCGGTGGATTCATTCCATGTTCATCAAACGATCCGCTCTATCGGATGTTCCGGCTGAATCCATCGCTTCGTGGTCTCAATACCCTGATAATTCTTCATCCCTGATTTTAACTCACTGCAACGGATTTCAGAGTATTGGTCGGACAAATCTTTTTCGCTGCATTTCCTGAAAATTTTTTCAGGCCGCCTCTTCCGATAAAAGGGCGGATTTTTTCTTTGAAAACCAATCATCGCATTTTTTTGAAAGTATGACAGAAGCGCCGTTTTGATGAGGTTGCATCCAAACACACCTGTCAATTGGATGCCCAGCATTCCGGACGTGAAATTCCGCGTGTAAGAAGTGATTGACAGAGCAAGAACCTTATGATCGATACGCGCAGTATTGATCTGATCCCCGAATGAGATTGTGATCTATCCCTGAGAAATCGCCGTATGAATCTGCCGGCAGAGGTCCGACAGAGATGGGTCCCGGGCACCCATGACCAGCACGAGATCACCCGGCTGGCCGATGGAGCGAATCCATGCGGGAATGTCATTCCGGTTTTTCACCAGACAACACCGTTCCCTGTGTCGAATAGCAGAGGCGATCGTCTCAGAGCTGATGTCCTGACTGACCGTGCCCCCGGCATAATAAATGGGTGTCAGCAGGATCATGTCGGTTGGTATCGTCTCCTGCGAGAATGCATCGACGATCTCATCAAACAGCAGCATCATGGGCCGGAATCCATGTGGCTGAAACACGGCAATGATCCGCTGAGCCATCGCGTGTGCAGTGTGAAGCGCTGCTCGGATTTTATCCGGATTGTGAGCATAATCATCGATCACGGCGATCCCCCGGGTTGTTCCAACCAATTCAAATCGCCTTCGAATTCCAGGGAACGATGCGACAGCCGGAGGGATCGCTGCTGGAGGAACACCGATTACCAACGCCGCAGCAATCGCAGCCAGTGCATTTTCAGCATTGTGGGAACCGGGAATATTGATAGTCAGTTCCAGTTCGGTATCACCGGGTGACAGACTCCGATCGATCGTCACCCGGAACCGGCTTCCCCAGGACCACTCCATCCGCTCGTGCCCCATGACGGTTACTCCAGGACGAAATCCATAACTGATCCTGTCGGGATGGGACATCGCAAGAAGGGTTGTCTCGGGACACGCCGCATGGAATACAAGACGCCGCCCGATCTGGGGGATAAAGGTTGCGAACAATGTCCGAAGTTCCGCAAGGGGCATGTGATCTTTGGAAATGTTATGAATAATGGCGAGATCGGGGTGAAATCGCAGAAGCGTTCCATCACTCTCATCCGCTTCAAATACACACCACGAACCATGACCCGGATAAAACCCCACTCCAGTCCGGGAATCATCCATATTCCGAATCGGCGCGCCATTGACAATCGTTGGAGAGAAATGGGTTTCACGGAGTATCCAGCCGATCATGCCCGTGACCGTGCTTTTTCCCGATGTACCGGCAACGGCAATGGATTGATATCGGGATACCAGCCGGGCAAGCTCCTCGGAGCGGTGAACGATCGGAATATTCAGGTCCCGGGCTGCCTTCAGATCGGGTATCTGCGCTTCGATGGCCGTCGATATGACCACCCGATCGATGGTGGAATCGATCCCGGAGCCATTCTGCGGGAAAAGTATGATTCCCTGAGATTCCATCACCTGATAAAACTCCGGACGCAACCCACGGTCATGCTCGCGATCGGAGCCACCCACCCAGCATCCTCGCGCGTTCAGCCATTGCGCAATCGCGCTCATCCCCGAACCACCCACTCCCACAATAAAAACACGCTCAGGTTTTCTTTCGGTATTCATTTCAGTTGCCATTGGTTCGACATCCTTCCCGTTCTTCCGTAAGCGGTTTAAATTGTGACCCATTTTCTTTTTCCATGCAATGTCAAACCCTGCCCAAACGATAAAACAGAGACAGGAATAGCAACCGGGCGTTTTCATTTCATGAAGTGACTCACACGAAAACGCGAAGTCGCGAAAAGTCAATCTTGTATTCTCTTCTCTCGCCGCTGCTCCGGTAAATCATACCCGTCAATCCATAAAATCTTCTCCCGACAGGAGAAGGATGGAGGATGAGGGCAGGAAATGGAATACGTTCAGGATGAATGGAATAAGCATTGGGAACAGAACCAGAACCACCCAATAATCCCTCTCCACTCATGGAGAGGGGCTGGGGTGAGGTTATTTCAAAAACAACTTCCGGCTCAACGGTTCCAGTTCATTGTGAAAACACACGAGATCTGAAAGGCTGGAAATATCGAGAGCGCGGAGCGGGATACGGATGAGATGCGGAATCTCCGGATGCCTGTTGAGAATACGGTCGATGAACTGCTGCTGGATCTGCGCCCGTTTCAGCCACTCCTGTTCCAGGTTGCTGATTTTCGTGAGAATCCGTTTTTGAATCGACGTCAGTTCTTGAGCACTGGACATGGATCGGATCATCCCGATATCCGGTTCCCGGCCCGTTCCCGTAAACGGAAAAATCCGATTCACGATCAGAGCCATCGGATGAATCTGTTCTGTTGCGATCTGATCGATCATGGATTCCGTTTCCCGAATCGACCGGTAATCCGGTGTGGTGACAATGATACACGATGTTCTGTCAGGATCCCGCAGCAGGCTGCGAATCGATTCCACACGATGTCTGAAATCATCCAGCAGGCTTTTCAGATGAGTGGCGAGATCCGACAGGTTCTGAACGATTTCGAGACCGAACAACACTCGGATCATCTGATTCAGGAGCGGAGCGATCGGTGTCCGGGATGTCAATGATCCAGTCAGGCGGAATCGGTTCAAAGGCTGATAGATCCGGTGGAGGATTGCGGGATTCAGAACTTGAATCAACCGGTCCGGTGCAGTGAAAAATTGGAGCGCATGGTGAGACGGAGCGGTATCGACAATGAGAAACTCCATGTCGCCATCTGCCAGAAGCTGAAATACATTGCCAAGTGCAATGAATTCTTCCGCTCCGGCCATGGAAGCCACTGCGGTGCGGAACAGCGGATTGGAAATGATGGCATCGGCCATCGCCGGGGATGAACAGTAGCGTCTGATCAGTTCTGAAGCGGTGCCATGGAGGTCCAGCATGGAGGCTCGGAATCGGCCGTGGACAGGAAAAGATTCCGCCGGTTGAATTTCCGAAACATCGGTTCCGTGGAGTTCGATCCCGAGTGCATCTGCAAGCCGACGGGCTGGATCGATCGTGAATGCCATCACATCACGGCCCAACATGGCTCCCTGAAGCGCCAGAGAAGCAGCCATGCTGGTCTTGCCGACGCCTCCGCTCCCACACAGCAGGATGAGATGTGGCTGTTTAGTCACTCCGTTGTTCCTCCAGGATGCCAGGACAGTCCAGATATGGCGTCATTTGAGCGATCAACCGGGACGGCTCCGGTTCCGGAATGAACGGGATCTCGATGAATGAACCTGTAATCGCCCGTTTGAGTCGCTGGATGTTTTTGACGGAAAGATGATAGCGCTTCTCCTGAAGATCGAGAATATCGTTGATGTTGCGGAATCGATCCGCGATCAGGGGAGGCGAGTCGGTCTCATCCGGAAAGAGAGGATCGGTTTCCGTGGATAGATTTTTCCAGATAGCCGACTCCCTGGGTCCCAGCGACCGGTGCTCGCACTGATTGATCACGATGGCGTGAATGGGTATACCGGACCGGTGCAACTGCGCATGCAGTTCGATGGTTTCCTGAACCGGAAGCTCTTCCGGGATGGTGACCAGGATCGCTCGGGTGATATGGGGGTTATGGATCATGGCGTCTGTTTTTGTGATCCGGGACCGGAGCGGTCCGAATTTCAGAATAGTGGCCAATGGTGCGGAAGCCTGCAACAGATGAACGCCATGTCCGGTGGCGGGTGCGTCGACGATGATCGTGTGCCATGACGACTGCCAGGAACTGCGAGTAAATGTTCTCAGGCGGTCCAACACCAAATACTCGCGAATCCCAGGAGCAACTCCAGTGATATAGGGGAATATGGGATGATCCAGTATCCATCGGGACAGAATATTGATTTTCAGGAATCCGGAGATGAACTCATGGAGGCATCGATCACGGTCCAGATGAATGGTCCAGAACCCATCGGAGAGTTGCTGCGGAACGCTTGGCGGAAATGGTTTTTTTGGGGAATGAGCTGCCTGATCCGGCTGATCGATGGTAACAACCAATACGCCACCATTGTTGCGGAATGGGTGGGCGAGTGCGGAGGTGATGGTTGTTTTTCCAACACCACCTTTCCCGATGACGAAAAACAGTCTCAATCGAATTCTCCAGGGGAGGTGGTTCGGCGGGTGGATTATGGTGGATCGAGTAAAAAGATTTTGACAGCCCATCACTGTCAGGTAGAATGTAGCCTCGTTCAGAGGAGATTTCCAGTTTTTATATAACGGGGAAATTGGGAGGTCGCGATATGAAGATCCATGAGTATCAAGCGAAGAATCTGATGGCTCAGTTCGGCATTCCTGTTCCGCTGGGGGACGCTGTTTCAACGGTGGAGGAGGGAATGCGGATTGCCAGGGAGATGTGGCGCTCGGAATGCCCCCGGTTGTTTGTAAAAGCACAGGTGCATGCCGGCGGCCGGGGTAAAGCGGGAGGAGTCATTGGCTGTGATACTCTGGAGGATGTCGGGAAAGCACTGGAAAAAATGCTGGGAATGAAGCTGGTGACGCATCAGACAGGACCGGAAGGCCGGATCGTGCGAAAAGTGATGATCGTCCAGGCTTGTCTGGATGTGGAACGGGAGCTGTATGTGGGGATGGTGCTGGATCGTCAGAAAGAGCAGCCGGTCATGATGGCTTCCACACAAGGCGGAATGGAGATCGAATCGGTCGCTGCCGCGCATCCCGAACTGATCATTAAGGAATATATTCATCCATTGGCCGGCATGTCCGCATATCAGGCTCGGCGAATCGCACTCGGCCTGGGATTGAAGGGAAGCCACTTCCAGGATGCCGCTCGGTTATTCCTGAATGTCTATCGGATGTTCATCGAACTCGATGCATCTCAGGTGGAGATCAATCCCCTGGCGGTGACGCGAAACGGTCTCGTGATCGCATTGGATGCCAAAATCAATTTTGATGAATCTGCGTTATACCGGCATCCGGAGATCCTGCAACTGCGGGATTTGAATGAGGAATCCCCTTTGGAAGTCGAAGCCTCCAGATATGGACTCAACTATATCAAGCTGGATGGGAATATCGGGTGTATGGTGAATGGCGCCGGATTGGCCATGGCTACCATGGATCTGATCAAATACTATGGCGCTTCGCCTGCGAATTTCCTGGATGTCGGTGGCGGTGCGGATGAAGAGTCGATAACCGCCGCGTTTACCATCCTGCTGGCTGATCCGGATGTTCGAGCGGTGCTGGTCAATATTTTTGGCGGGATTGTACGGTGCGATCGGGTGGCGCGTGGCATCATTCATGCGGTTCAGCATGTCGGAATGAATCGGCCCCTGGTCGTACGGCTGAATGGCACGAATGCCGATATCGCAAATCAGCTTCTGATGGAATCCGGACTGAAACTGGAAGTCGCTGGTACAATGGCGGAAGCCGCGCAGAAAGTGATTGCAAGCGTGGAGTGAAGAGGAAAGAGAAAAAGAGAAGACAAAATCAAAGAAGATTCTCACACGAAGGCGCGAAGTCACGAAGTCAGAAATGAAAGCAGGAATCTTATCAGGATAATCTCCACCCAATATGCCCCTTGCTATTCATGGAGAGGGGCTGGGGTGAGATCGAAAAAATAAAGGAACATACCCATGGGCCCCTCGCCATTCATGGAGAGGGGTTGGGGGTGAGGTTAAAAAATGAGCATTTTAGTGGGACATGAAACTCGTTTGGTGGTGCAGGGGATAACGGGTCGGGAAGGCCACTTTCATACCATGCAGATGATCCATGATGGAACCAAGATTGTCGCAGGTGTAACGCCAGGCAAAGGCGGATCATTTCATGAGGGTATCCCTGTTTTTGACTCGGTTCATGATGCCGTACGGGATGCCGATGCGAATGCCAGTATCATATTTGTGCCGCGGCAATACGCAGCGGATGCGATTCTGGAGGCAGCAGATGCTGGTGTGACGTTGATTGTCTGCATTACGGAAGGAATTCCTGCTCTGGATATGATGCGGGTCAAACGTGTTATCTCTCAACAAAACGTCCGGTTGATCGGACCGAACTGTCCGGGACTGATTTCTCCGGGAAAATCCAAGGTTGGTATCATGCCGGGGTATATCCATCAGCCAGGTCGGGTCGGGATCATCTCCAGAAGCGGTACGCTGACATATGAGATTACCGCACAACTGACCGGATTGGGATTGGGACAGTCGACTGGGATCGGGATCGGAGGCGATGCGATTCCGGGAATGAATTTTATCGATTGTCTGGCGCTGTTTCAGGCCGACCCGGAAACCGATGCGGTGGTAATGATCGGGGAGATTGGTGGGACTGCGGAGGAGCGTGCAGCGGAATTCATCCAGCAAAACGTGTCCAAACCGGTAGTCGCTTTTATCGCGGGACAGACCGCTCCTCCCGGCCGGCGGATGGGTCATGCGGGAGCCATCATTGCCGGAGGAAAAGGGACAGCAGCCGAAAAAATAGCGACCTTACGGAGTGCCGGTGTTCATGTGGCGGATAATCCATCTTCGATTGCTGCTATCCTGAAACAACTTCTGTAAACGCGCTTCTGGATGGAATTGGTCTTGAAGTCCCGGATGGGTTGTGGTATTCCGATTCAGGTTTTTAAAGATCGAACTGAATTCAAGGAGAAGTATATCTTGAGCAGATCAAAGAAAATCGTCAAACAAATCGTGATCCGCGAAAGTTGGTGCAAGGGGTGTGCGATTTGTGTGGATGTGTGCCCCAAAAATGTTCTGGCAATGAATCACCTGAAAGCCGCTGTCGTCAATTTGCAGAATTGTATCGTCTGCGGGCGATGTGAAGCCAATTGTCCGGATTTTTGTTTGGAAGTTGTTTTTGAAGAAAGTAAAGATGAATAATGAATAAAAAGAAGAACATCAAATTTATTCAAGGCAACCATGCATGTGTCATCGGTGCGCTGGCTGCGGGATGCCGGTTCTTTGCCGGGTATCCCATTACCCCGTCTTCAGAAATTGCTGAAATTCTCGCAGCCGAACTTCCCAAGATCGGCGGCAAGTTCATTCAAATGGAAGACGAAATCGCTGCGATGGGAGCCGTGATCGGCGCTTCATTGACTGGAATGAAAGTGCTGACAGCGACCAGCGGTCCGGGATTCTCACTGAAACAGGAGAATATCGGCTACGCAGTGATGGCGGAAGTTCCCTGTGTTATCGTCAATGTTCAGCGCGGCGGCCCCAGCACCGGATTACCCACTCAGTCGGCCCAGGGTGATGTTCAGCAGGCACGATGGGGAACTCATGGCGATCATGAAATCATTGCTCTGGCGCCATCCACCATCCCGGAAATCTATAAAGCCACCATCCGTGCCTTCAATCTCGCTGAAAAATACCGGACTCCTGTCATTTTGCTGCTCGATGAGATCGTCGGACACATGCGGGAGGTGTTGCGGGAGTTGCCCGTGTCGGAAATCGAGATCTGGAATCGGCCGAAACCATCCTGTTCGCCCAAGGAGTATCTCCCATATCAGATGGTTCCATCGGATATTCCGCCAATGGCGGATTTTGGTTCAGGATATCGATACCATGTCACGGGTCTTTGTCACGATGAAACGGGATTCCCGACAAATAGCCCATCCAAAATCGACGCCATGCTCCAGCGCCTGAACCGCAAGATATCGCGGTATCGGGATGAAATCGTTGAATATTCAGCGGAACATACCGATGATGCACGAGTTATGTATGTTTCGTATGGTTCTTCCGCTCGCTCGGCATATCAGGCCATGGCTCTGGCACGGCAGGAAGGCCTGCACGTCGGGTTGTTCAAGCCCATGACGATCTGGCCGTTTCCAGATAAGGAACTGCTTGCCCATCTGCATAATACCGCTCACATCATCGTATGCGAAGCCAACAAGGGCCAGGTGACTCGGGAAATTGAGCGCATTGTGAAAAATCGGGCGGAGGTTCATCTTGTCGGGTCGATAAACGGTGAGCCCATTACACCGCAAGAGATCCTGGTAAAGACGAAAGAGGTCTACTGATGTTTGACTACAGCAAATATCTGAGAATGGAGAAGTTTCCGCATATCTGGTGTCCCGGATGTGGAGACGGTACAATCTTAAAATCAATGCTCCGCGCAATTGACAATATCGGCCTGTCCAAGGATGAACTCGTCATGGTTTCCGGAATCGGCTGTTCATCCCGAACACCTGGATATGTTGATTTCAATACGTTGCATACGACGCACGGCCGTGCACTGGCTTTCGCAACCGGTATCAAGCTGGCGAAACCCGAGTTGAAAGTGATTGTTGTGTCGGGGGATGGTGATGCAACCGCGATCGGTGGCAATCATTTCATCCATGCGGCTCGGAGAAATATCGATATCACCATGATTCTTTATAATAATTACATCTATGGTATGACAGGCGGACAGGCATCACCCACGACACCGATGGGTTCATATGCCAGCACCGCGCCATTCGGCTCCATCGAACCGAACTTCAATGTCAGTGCATTGGCTCAGGCGGCGGGAGCGACATTTGTGGCGCGAACGACTGCCTATCATACGGCTCAGATGGAAAAACTGTTCGAACAGGCTCTTCGTAAAAAGGGATTTTCATTCGTAGAAGTGATCGTCCAATGCCCGACCGCGTTTGGTCGCCGGAATCGATTTAAAAATGCATTGGATCAACTCCATTGGCAGAAAGAACATGCGGTACCTGTTCAAGCCGCAGAAAAGATGTCACCCGAAGAACTCAAAGATAAATTCACGACCGGCGTCATCTTTGAAACCGATCGTCCGGAATACACCGAACAATATGCGGCATTGATGCAAAAAGTCGGTACCGCACCGGAAAATTCCATTTAAACTGACTATTTTTATTTCGGAGAACTACTGAATGAGATGTGAATTGAGGCTTAGTGGAGCAGGTGGGCAGGGGCTGATTCTGGCTGGAGTTATTCTGGCGGAGGCGGCGGCAATTTATGATGAGAAGAACGCCACACAGAGTCAATCTTACGGGCCGGAGGCGAGAGGCGGAGCCAGTAAATCGGATGTCATCATATCCGATGAAGATATTTTTTATCCCAAAGCGACCAATATCGATCTGCTTCTGGCATTGACCCAGGAAGCCTGTAATAAATATATTCCGGATCTCAAGGAACAAGGTATTCTGGTCGTTGACAACTCCCGGGTGAACAACATCCCCCAGGGTCAATATACGGTCTTTCCGTTGCCGATTCTTCAAACCGCACAGGAAAAAGTCGGTAAAATTATCGTGGCCAATATCATCGCTCTGGGCGCAATCGTGGAGATCTCCAATGTCGTCACCCACGATGCTCTGGAATCTGCCGTGCTGGCTCGCGTTCCCCGAGGCACGGAAGAACTCAACCGGCGCGCTCTGGCTGCCGGTATTGACATGGTTCGCAAAGCAAAATCGACACTCCAATAATTCGGGGAGGATTGTCAGATGGCTGGTTCCCGTTTTCTGGCGGGAGTGTCATTCCCGCGAAAATGGGAGTTTCGGATGCCATGAGACCCTCATCTTTGGAGAATGACAAACGGGACTAATTTGAAAATCGGAACGAAACGAAGTCGATCGGGCAGGCGAGTGTCGCGGTTCCGGTATCGAGCAGTCCCGCCCAGAACGTGAATGGTCCGCTGGATGGAAGATCGCTGGGCAGAACGAACTGAAAAATCGGTTGCTCCAGTCTCGCTCCCTCACTCAGCAGAATCGTTTCAAAATCCAGCACCTCCGACCATCCGGGCCAGAAAAAGAATCGATCCGTTCCAAAAAGTTCTCCCAGGTCCAGCAGGATATATTCATCGACAGACCGTTGCGGACCAGTATTGGAAATGGCGACTGCAACCCGAAAGAAGTTACCTGGATAATAGGTGGTCTGATTCATCGAAATATCGATGACAAGCTCGTTCTCTTCCGGATCTTTCCCATGATAACACCGGTAGGATTCGTCATAAAACCGGCGTGCGATTTCCTGATTGTGGATGAACAGGGAGTTTTCATCATTGGTGAATTGGGCGGCGGTTGACCAGTTGTAGGAACCGGTGATCACGACCGCATCCGTTGACTGATAATCAATGACTCCGAATTTGTGATGCAGAAGCGAGCCATGGGGATCGACGGATTCATCCAGTATCACATCCACGCCCGCATTTTTCATCATGGTATACTGAGAAGAGCTGAATTCCGACTGGTCGGCATCCAGCACACCCTGAACCGTAAGTCCGCGTTGATGGAGCTGTACGACTTTGCTCCCGATCGGATAGGATGTAAAAGCGAACATGCAGAACTGAAACGATGTTTCGGCATTGTTCATCTCATTCAGAATCGCGTCCAGCGCACGATCGGGTTCGGGATTTGTGGTCGGTGAAAAATAGACGTCCACTGGGACACCGCTGCATACGAAGTGAGTTTCTGACTGGGGCGATTTATGGGTTGAGAAATGGCAATCGCCGGGAGCCCCTGAATCCGCTCCCCACATCTCATTGAATTCTCGCTGATACGCCTGAGCAAGCTCCTCACATTCAATCGCAAGGGCATTGTTGTTATTGTAGAGCGTTCCGGAATCGGTGATGTTATAGGAGCCGGTCCAGACTTTTATACCGTCAACGACGCAGAATTTGTGATGCGATTCAAGCGCATCGTCGTCCCATCCATCACACGTCTCATCGATCACCGTGATTCCCGCCGCCTCCAATCGTCGGCAACCTGTGGAGTTCCGGTTCCCGGCATCGGTAATGATCCGGACCTTGGATGTCCCCAGCCGGTTGGCGGCATGAATGAACGCATCGACAATCGATGTTCTGGAAATGGAGTAGAATGCGCCATCCACGGTTTCGTCTGCACTGTCGATGAATGCAACGAGTGCGGTGTCGATTCCATTGGATTGCGAATGCTGGGCATCGTTAAAATAGACATTGAATCCGGGCGGCAGCTCCCCGGCATACGAACTCCCCACCATCAGTAAATACGCGGCTGAAATACCGGACAGAACCCATGTTTTACCCTTCGACATGATTTATCCTCCCATGTAAGATTAACGGTGGATGGAATCGATCGTCAAGAGCCGATCCAATCCGTATTATAACCGAAGGACCGAGGAGTATTATGATGGACAATCGGTGGCATAGCAGACTGAAGCATCGTGCGGCAGTCATTGTTTTCATCAGTGCATTCCTGATTCGCTTCCTTCACCTGATCAGCCTTCATAACGATCCGGTGGCCGATGTGCTGGTTCTCGACAGCCTTTCCTACGACAAAATGGCTCAGGACATTGCATTTGGATCAGGTCTCCCGGCCAAAGTCTATTTTCAATCCCCCGTTTATCCCTATTTCCTGGCGGGTGTCTATCGGATCACAGGGGTTCAGTATGATGTGGTGCGGATTCTGCAGATGCTCGCGGATTCCGTTTCCGCTGGTCTGGTCACTGGCATTGCGGCTCGGTTGTTCGGTTCCGGTGCTGGGTGGATTGCCGGTCTGGGGATGGCACTGTATCCGGTTCTGATTTTTGAGAGCGGATTGATCCTGAAAACGACGTGGACCATCTTTTTCACCGTTGTTCTCCTGTATCTGATTTTTCGGGAAAACCGACAGACCGATGGATTTCGGATGATCCTGATCGGATTGGCCGGGGGATTATCTGCAGGCATTCAGGGTTCGGTCCTGCTGCAACTTCCCTTGATCGGAATCTGGATCATCTGGGAGTCGGGGATCCGGAACATCCTGGTTTGGATGAAAAAAGGCGTCCTGTTCGGATTGGGAGTGATGCTGGTGATCGGTCCGATGGCATTGCGGAACTGGTTTGTAGCCGGGGAACGGGTACTGATCACGGCTCAGGGAGGTGCCAACTTTTATCTGGGGAACAGCCCCTGGTCGGATGGTACATCCAAACGACCGCCCCTCGTTCGCATGACGCCGGAACATGAGGAAGCGGATTTTCATCGCGAAGCCGAACGAGCCTTGGGCAGGAAGCTGACCGCAAGCGAGGCCAGCCAATACTGGTGGAACAGCGCCAGGGAATGGATCAAGGGACACCCAAGGGATGCAATCCGTCTTCAGTTACGGAAACTGGGATTGTTCTGGAATCGCGTTGAGATACCGGACAACTATGATTTTGATTTTTACCGGCGTTACTCCATCTGGATCCGATACCCTCGATACCCGTTCATGATCGTCGGAACCCTGGGGCTCCTGGGAATGGTGTTCAGTCTGAGGCGGTTTCGGGAGTTGTGGTTTCTGTATGCCTGGACGATCTCGTATGTCATGATTGTAGTGGCATTTCATGTCTACTCCAGATACCGTTTGCCCGTTGTCGCATATCTCTGGCCGTTTGCCGGCGCTGCGGTTTGTGAATGTTCCCGGATGCTGAATCAGCGGAAATTCGTCTCTCTTCTGCTGTTTATTTTTCTGGGAGTGGTGGCCGTAGGCGTTGAATCATTGCCATTGACGCATTACACCCACTCCCAATCGTATTTCAACCTGGGATCCAGTCTGACCCGATTGGGTGATCTCGATGGAGCCGAAACAGCATATCAGACGGCGTTGCAGATCATGCCGGAGTCCGCTCCCGCCATGATCAATCTGGGTAAACTGGCGTATCAGCGGGGAAACAAGACCCGTGCTGTGGCGTTGTGGCAGTCTGCGCTTCGCCTCGCTCCGGATTCGGAGGAGATCTATTCGAATCTGGGGACGATTGCGGTTGAATCCGGAAACTTGACAGACGCGGAACAGTACTTCAGGAAATCTGTGGAGGCGCAACCATATTATTTTCTGGGATGGCTGCATCTGGGCCAGGTATACCAACTGCTCGGAGATCAGCATCAGGCTATCGCCAGCTACAGGAAGGCAGTGGAGCTCGATCCGGTACACGTTCAGGCGCTCTATGGACTTGCGGATGCGTTGGATCAGGCTGGAGAACCGGATGCCGGGCGTGCGTGGGAAAATTACATCCAGGCAGCCAGCTCCGTTCCATCGGAGAAAAAGTATCTGACTCATGCCCAGTCCAGACTCCAGCAGTTGAAAGGTCAGATATCGCCATGAGTGGTGGTTGAATTCATCGTTGATCGTGAAACGGGCGAGTTATTTTTCAAATACGTCTGAATTGTCTTGTTGTGGCTGGTTTGAAAGGGTAAATCTCCCGGTATAACTGAAACCGGCGCTGTTCAAATCTGCCACTGTTATAAAAAGCGTGAGAAAAAAGGAGATCTCGAGAGTATCCATTTCAATGTGCCTGCCAACCCATTATACCGGATTTGGTTCCGGATTGACGCCCAGTAATGTCTGGTCAGGAAACGGGCCTGATCGAGGTCATCGGTTTCGAGAGCGGATTGACGATGCCGGTCTGGGGCGGCCCAGGGCGAAGACACCCATTCCCGGAGTGGTTCTGTGGTTCGCGAGATGGTCAGGCAATCAAACACATATTGTTTCGCTCGTTCTGCGGTTTCACGCAGTAATTCCGGTTGCTGAACCAGATGCAGAATGCACGCGGTCAGCGACTCGATGTTCTCGGGTTTGAACGTAAATCCGAGCTTATTTTCGCGGATGATCTGGGACAGCTCGCACAGTTCCGTTGTCACGACCGGCAGACCGGCTTGCATCCAGTCCAGAATCCGATTGCGGCTCCCCAGAATGGCTTCATATGAAAACAGATCGATATTGATTCCGACATCCGCTTCCTGCCAGTACCGGGGCACTTCATTGAAAGGAACCCATCCGTTCATGATGAAATGATCGCGGTATGGCGAATGATTGATCATGTTCAGAAAATGCTGGTAGGTCAGCTCATCGTGGCTTTCAATCTGGCCGCCCGTTGACACAAATTTGATTTTTTGATTGATGGAGAAGATCCGTTCCAATGCATTGAAAAGGGTATTGACATCGGTCCAGGTGTTATAACCGCCACTCCATAATATGACAAAATCATCATCGCGAACCTGGATATTCCGAAGGATGGGTTCCGATACCGGGTGGGGATTGGCTGGAGCGTTCACAATGGAGTCATTGATGGAACAGGGAATGATTCTGACGAAAAAATATCCGGTGGTGCTGCTGTTGAGTCGGCCTCGTGTTCCCAGTTCCCCGATCGTTGCATAGGATTGCGGAGTCGAAACAACGGAAAAGATATCCGCTCGATCCAGGATCGTCCGTTCCATCTTCCACAATTTGGAAAGATAATAATTATCTTTGAATACAAACGATTTTGTTTGTGCCTCAGCCATGATATGTCCAAACAGATCAGCCCAGACAGGTTTATCGGTATTCAGACGTGTGGCGATATACGACGGGTAGACTGTCGCACCGACAATACAGTCCGGTTCAAATCGGTCGTGGATGGTCTGAAGCCATGTTCCGGACTCAAAAACCGACTGCGTTGTCGAGTAGTAAATCAGGTTGCCGTGATCCTCCGCCTGGATATCTTTCAGTTGAGCATTTTTATAGGAGGCAAGATGGCGGCTGCAGACCATGCAAACCCGATGCCCATCTTCAAGCAGTGACCGGGCGAACTGCCATGTGCGTTTTCCGGGAGCCAGCGTGCAGGTATCATTTTCTGTCGGAAGCGGGCATAGGCCAAGTAATAGTACTTTTTTCACAGAAACCTCCGGATGGAATCCCGAATGACAATCCATCCGAATCGGGGCAGCAGTCGGAGATACGCCTGGACCAATGGGCGAAGCTGTTCCGGAGGCAGATGGTTCTGAATCCAGCGTTGTTCTTTCTGCCGGAATACCGTCAGAATATACCGGGTATGAAAATGCTTCAGCATGAACAGTAACCGGTTCCGGTGATATAAATAATAGAAACGGGTGCTGAATTTCCCGGTGGATGTCGATTCGTGATGGAGCACTCTGGCGGTATGAACATATCGGATGCGATAATTTTTTCGTCTGGCACGAACACAAAAGTCCAGTTCCTCAAAATAGGCAGGCGTAAATCGCTCATCAAAATATCCAATCTCACGAATCAATGCTGACTTGAAAGCGAAGGCTGCTCCCGTCACATAATCACAATCCCGATCTTCATCGAACTGACCTTGATCGGTCTCTCCGGCACCATAATGATCCGTCAGACCATTATCATGAAGGATGCCGCCGGCATGCTGAAGCGTCCGGGCATCCGGATTCAGGATTTTACATCCGGCAATCGCGATCATCGGCTCTCTCTCCAGTTCGATGATCAGGGATTGAATCGCGCCGGTCTGGAGGATCGCATCTTGATTCAGCAGCACCATGACATCGCCGGTGGCTGCGTGAATTCCCTGATTGACACCTCTGGGAAATCCCTGGTTCCGGCTGTTCACGATGAGTTTGAACTGGGGATAGGAACTGCGGATGAACGTCGCAGAGCCGTCGCTGGAGCCATTGTCCACCACAATACATTGAATCGCCGGGTAGCCACAGTTGACAACAGAATCCAGACACTCCTTCAGATACCGGATTCCGTTCCAGGTTACGATAATGACACTGACCGATACCGGATGTTTTTCCAGGAGGAGTGGTATTGGAGAGGATAGAGGGAATGGCGGATATGTGGGCGGGATTGAGTGATTGGGCGAAGACGAAGTGTTCCGATTCTGTAATGACTGGATTTCACGTTCCAGATGGTGAACATACTGCTCGAGTTCCTGGATATGAGTCTTATGATTATGGAACTCCTTTTCCAGGCGTTGAGTGTAGTCGAGGGCTTCAGATTTGAGTATGAAAAATGAGTTTCGGGATGATCGGGGAGCGTGATCCGGTGCAGCCGTCGGATGGGTCAGCCATTCCTGAAACGGCTGGGTTGTGGCGGAAAAACTCAGATGCTCGAATCCATACGCCTGTGCCCGGCGGCCGGTTGCGGCAACGTCGTCTGGATGAGCTGCCAGTTGCAGCAGTTTTTCCGCTAATTTCTCAGGATTGTTGAGTGGATAACTGTAGCCGATTTTCAGGGCTGGCATCTGAATCGAGAGTTCACACAACTCGCCGATCAGACAAGGGAGCGCTGCTCGCATCCAATCTAAAACTCTGTTTTTGGAGCCGAACATGCCTTCGTACATGAAACGGTCGATGTTGATACCGATGTTTGATTCCAGATAATAGTTATGCACATCTTCTTTGGGTACCCATCCCCGAATGACAAACCGGTGGGAGTGAGGCGATCGGTTCACACGCTCGATAAACTCCGGGTAGGTCCGCTCATCATGACCGTCGATCTGGCCTCCGGTAGATACGAACCAGATATCGGGATTGTGGCTCATGGCGATTTCGAGTCCATCCATCAGCGTATCGACATCCGTCCAGGTGTTGTATCCGCCACTCCACAAAACAACAAACGCGTCATCCGGTACGGTTGTTCCCCTGAAGACATGTTTGTCGTGTTGGTATGGAACAGGCTCCATGGCACAGGGAATGGTCCGGCAGAAGTCATACCCGGTTGTCGACGCATTCAACCGATTGATCAATCCCAGTTCGCCGATCGTGGCGTATCCTTGTGCCTGGGAGACCGTTGAAAAGACATCTCCGATGTTCAACGCTTCCAGTTCATGATGCCGGAAATGCTCCAGATACTGATCGTCCTGATATCGGAATACCTTGGCCTGGGCTTCTGCCATCACATGTCCGAAAAGATCGATCCATACCGGTGCGGATGTCTGGAGCTGCCAAACGGGTACCGATGCGAAAATTGTGGCGCACAAGATCGCATCCGGATGAAAGCGATCATGGAGTTCCTGGATCCGCTGGGTATCATGAAAGACACGATCAGAGACGTGAATGGTGGTGAGTGAAGGGCGTGTTGTTTTCACTTCCGGTGGTGTGTTATCCGGATAAATGAACGGGATGCGGTTGGCGATGAGGAGAATTTCATTGGAGGGGGTCAATATGGGTTGTATGAACTGCCACGCCCGAATACCGGGTCCGAAATTTTTCTGCATGTTTTCGAAAGGCAATGGGCACAATCCAAATACGAGCAGTCGAGCCATAACGCGTTCCTATTCTAGGCTGTTTTCATTCCATTTCCCGTTCAGCAGCTCGATGATCTGGATCTCCAGGTCCTGGATCCGATGTTCGTACCTGGATTTCTGCTGGGCGATGATCCGCATTTCGGATTGAAGCCGGTCTCCGAGATTTGTCGACTGACGGAGAGTGTTTTTCATTGTCTGGAGTGTCAGGGTCAGATCCGTGATTTCGCCGGCACGCTGTTGATCCCGGCAGATCAGTGTCTGATAGGCGGATTCGAGTTTTTTATATTCTGTTTCAAGTGTTTCCAGAGCGGATTTGTTTCGTTTCAGATCGTCGAGAGCAGCCAGATACGCTTGCTCCAGTTTCTGATAGGCGTCGTACTGGTCATGATAACCGGATTCCAGTCTGATATGTTCTGTTTCCAGTTCCCGGTATGATTTGCTGATGATCAGGTAATTGGACTCCAATTCCAGGTGGCCGGCTTTCAAATCGCGGTATTCTGATTCCAACCGCTGGTAAGCGAGGCTCAGCTCCTGGTAAATCCGTTTGTCCGAGTCATGACTGGACAGCAGATCCCGGTAAGCGGATTCGAGCCGGATGAACGCTGAATCGCGATCTTCCAGAGCAGTCTCAAGCTTCTTGTAAGCGGTTTCAAGAAGGGTGAATTTTTCGGTAATCAAATGGAGATTCTGTTGAGTGGAGGGAACAGAATCTGTTGGGAAGGGGTTCGATTGATTCGCGTTGAGTTCGGTGAGGAGTTTTTGAATATAGGATTCCTTTTGAGCGACTTCCTGTTCCATTTTACGTGCATAGAGATCCAGATTCTGCAATGTTGCATAGGTCTCAGAAACAGCCTTCAGGATTTCAGGGAAAAGGATCTGGTAATCGGGAGCGGGTGTATCGGGAGTAATAGATGGAATTTCGCTGTGGCTTCCGACAAGGATCAGCCGGTAAACAGGCGTTTGGGGGAGCCAATGGACGGAATCGGTATTGTAGAGACGTCGGAATATTTTCTGGAGCGGTAATGCAAGCGGAAGCATCGATAATACCGCTTCCATGAGCTGACTGAGCAACCAGCCGGTGTGTGAAAAATTGCAGAAAGTGCGAACATAGGGAAAATGATCGGATAGTATCCGGACCGCTTCTGTGTGGTCGACTGGTCCATTGAGGAAGTGTTCTTGAAGGAATGGATTTTCACGGTTGGTCAGGGCGATTTCGATGTGATTCAGCAGTGTTTCGGTGCGGGAGTTCAATGGGTTATCGGCTGGAAACGAAAAAATCGCTGCTTTGCGGGTAATGCGAATTGCTTCGAGTATGGCATTGACGCGGGTGGTTGGTGAGATGTGCTCAAGGATATCCAATGCAAAAACGATATCGAATATGTGATCGGGAAATGGGATGGCACGTGCATCGCCTCGTACGGAAACACCTGATGATGGCAGGATATGGAGATCCATCTGGAATACGGAATGATCTGGGAACGCCAGGTGCAGAATGCCCTCCGTGGCTCCCAGATCAATGAAGCGGTTAGAGTCTGTGTTATGGCAGATGGCATCGGCAAGTTTACAAGCATAATAATAGCGGTAAAATTTATCAGGTGCTAAATCAAAAAGTTGGTCTGCAATCATCATCAATGAGAATTATTCGGAACTGGGATTAGTGTCAAGTCCCTCAGCATGGGGGAATGATTTTGAGCTCTCTGGACAAAGATGGCTTTATGTGCTAGGGTGCATACGAGAAAATTTGTATTAAGGAGGTATTATGAAAAATTATTTGATCGCTTCAGTGCTGATTTCATTAATGTGGGCAAGTAGTTTTGTTTCAGCTCAGGAGACCACCAAACCAGAATGGAAAGATATTACCAACAAATTAAAAATAAATCGAATTGAAGATGGTGGATGGAAGGATGATGCAAAAGGCAAAATTTATAGAGACAAAGAGGGCAATCATCTGAAAATCAGCTCGGGAGAATTTGGTGATTTCTGGGTCGATCTCACCAATCAGAAAGTTTATCGACTCGAAGGTGAGACAAAAAAGGAAGAAATGCCGGTATCCCAGATGATTCAAAGAGATTTTGGATTATCCCTGGTCTTTAAAACAGATAAGCTGAAAGCATTCTGCAAACTCACCGAAAAAGTCGAAGGGATGAAAGGGATTCCGGGGATCAAAGCATCGGAACCAGGTCAATAGTATCTTGAATTTTATGCGTTAAAAAATGGATTGATCCATTTCTCTTCGAGATAATGGATTATCAAATGGCGGTCATAGTAACAGAATGGGGTATTGTCTGCCGCCGAAACCAGCGGTTGATGCAATGCTCACCGGAAGTGTAGATCATTCCATCTCCATTCTTTTGAGGGATGGAATGGATTTTATGTATCGAGACCCAAATCAGATAGCAAGCTCGAACACGCGCTATCTCTGGAATAATATCACGCATGGTGTGCTGAAACTGGTAAACAGCCGTAACCGGGAGGGGTCAGGAGTGGAGGCAGTGAAGAAATCAAAGGGATATTTCAATTTAATTCTCCATGCGCATCTCCCATATGTGCTATCTCATGGAAAATGGCCTCATGGAATGGACTGGATTTTTGAAGCGGCTGCGGAAACGTATGTCCCGCTGATCATGATGACCCGGAAACTCATGGCAAGGGGGATCCGGCCATCATTCTCGATTGACATCAGTCCAGTGTTAGGTGAGCAGTTGGCTGATCCGGAGTTTACGGAGGGATTCCGGAACTATCTGAAACAAAAGATCGAAGCAGCTCAGGTCGATGCCGAGCTTTTCAAAAAAACCGGTGTGGAATCATGGAAGCAGGCCTTGCGGTGGCTGTCTCACTATCAGACCATTCGTGATCAGTTTGAAAATGATCTGGGAGGTAATGTCATCGATGCCTTCCGTGAATTGGATACATTGGGAGCGATAGAAATTTTTACGTGCGGTGCGACACATGGATACTTCCCATTGCTTGGAAGAGACTGGAACGTCTATGGGCAGGTGCGGACTGCGGTAGAAACGCACCATCGGTTGTTTGGTCGATATCCAGCGGGGATATGGTTGCCGGAGTGTGCGTATCGGCCATCGTATAAATGGATCCATCCGGTTGGGGAGTTCCGGGAGAATGAACCCGTATTGCGAGCGGGTGTTGAGGAGATCCTGGACCGATGTGGACTGAAATATTTTATCGTGGATACTCATCTCCTTCGTGGCGGGAAGAACCTGGGTGTTTATATTTCGCGGTTCAAAGCGCTTCGGCAATTATGGAAGCAGTTTGAGAGCAGCTATCAGCCCAGGGAAGAAATATCCGATCGGTCTCCCTATCGCATTCATTGGATCGGACGTACTGAGGATACCGTTGGTGACATCGCTTTTTTCACTCGGGATTCCCGGACCGGGGAGCAGGTATGGAGTGGTAACATCGGGTATCCCGGTGATCCCCGTTACCTGGATTTTCATAAGAAGAATTATCCCGGTGGTCATCGATATTGGCGGGTTACAGGTGCTGGCGTGGATATGGGAGATAAGGAAGCCTATCTGCCCGATGAAGCAGTGGACGCACTGGAGGCTCATTCCACGCATTTTGCGAGTCTGATCGCAGAGCTTCTGGATCAATACCGGACTGAAACTGGAGAGCCAGGGATATTGTCAGCACCATACGATGCAGAATTATTCGGTCATTGGTGGTTCGAAGGTCCAGGCTTTCTTCAAAAATTGTTTCTGAAACTGGATGAGATTGGAATCACTTCCATCACATGTGCTGATGCGTTGGAGACCATTGGTCCGAGATATGCTGTTAATTTGCCGGAAGGATCGTGGGGACAGGGCGGGTTTCACTACATCTGGCTCAATAAAGATACGGAATGGACGTGGCGGAAAATTTATCAACAGGAATATTATTTTGAGAATGTGGCCGCTCGCTTCCATGCATCCCCGCAGCCTGATCCGCTCATTGAGCGTCTGTTATGTCAAGCACTTCGAGAACTCATGCTGGCGTGTGCTTCAGACTGGCAATTCCTCATTTCAACGATCAGTGCTGCGGATTATGCGGAGTTGCGGTTTTCTGAGCATGCAAAAAACTGTCGCAAATTATTGACACTTGCAGAACGATGTCTGGAAGGCAATCGACTGATGGAGGAGGAGTCAGAGTTTCTCTATTATTGCGAAGAACGAGATCGGCTCTTTTCGGATGTGCAGTTGAAGTGGTTTTCTCAAGAGATGCCACGAATTGGCTGATTAATTTGTTAACTGTCTGTTTAAGTGCATGTAATCAATATGAATCATCGTTTCTGTATATATTTTTTCGTGAGCCTGTTTTTTTTATGGAGTGCTGTATCATCTGCTTCAGATGAAGAGTTGGCTCGTTTTTCCAGTCCGATTGCAGAAGCATGGCAAAACCAGATCACCACATTGGATGATCCCTTGGCCAATACCGGCCAACGTGTTACTGCAAAGAATACCCTCCTGACGCTTCTTAAAGAGAAGGGGATGGATAGTTCCCCTCTGCTATCTGCAGCATACTCCGTGAAAGGCCAGGAATTATTGGCGGTTGGCCGATATGAATCCGCGGTCTGGTCTTTTCGAGCAGCATTGGACATGGATCCGGGATTTATTCCGGCAGCACGTGGCTTGCTCATCGCATCGTTTCGGATGGGAATCCCTGCATTTGTCCGCTCGATTCCACAATTCGCTCAGACCTATCTGCATGCACTCAGTGATCATTGGACTTTGCTTTTATTGATCGGGGATTTATCGGCAGTTTTCATTCTGGTGTTTCCCGCGTGTCTTCTTGTGATTCTGATCACGGTTATCATGAAGTATTCTTCGTTATGGATTCATGAATTCAAAGAGCGGATTCCATATGGACTGCCACCGTATGTCCCATTGGTGATCACGGCTCTGGTTCTTGCGCTTCCAATCCTGATCGGTCTCGGTTTGATATGGTCCATGTTCTGGTGGATCATCCTTTTTTATCTGTTTCTTCATAAAGGAGAATTGCGGATTCTTTGGATATTTCTTTTATTGACCTTCCTAGTCATTCCTTTGAACTTCATTCGTATTACGATTTTCAAAGCCTATCACGATCCCTATTTTCAATCATTGCTCTATTTAAAACAGGGCGGATATTGTGAATCTGCAGTGAATCGGCTTAAATTATACCCTAATTCCGACAATGATTCATTGCTCAGCATACGCCGACATTTTATCTCCGGTCTTCAGTATAAACGAGGCGGTCTGTACGATGCTGCCGTTGCAGAATACCTCGAATATACCCGTTTGGAACCGATGGATGACTCCGGGCATGTCAATCTTGGAAATCTCTATTATCTTTTGAACCGAATGGATGATGCGATTCGGGAATACCTGATGGCAGCACAGGCGAATCCGGAGAATGCAATCATCTATCTGAATCTATCCAAAGCCTATCTTCAGCAGTTTCAATTCCAGAAAGCGACCGATATGCTGGATAGAGCAACCCAGATCGATCCGGAACGGGTAACACAGGAAACGGATAATTATAATGCCACGCTTCAGCCAAGTATGATCGATTGTTCAATACCCAATAGCTGGATTTATCAGGATTTGAAGCGGATTGCTGACTCCTTGTTGCGTATTCATGAGAAATATTGGATTCGACTGGGACCAGGATTGAGTACGATGGGAGCAGTAATCGTGATGTCAACCATTGTTGGGTTTCTGCTTCTGATTCACTGTCTCCGAGGATATGGTAAACTGAGTAAGTTCTGCATCATGTGTGGAGAACCGACCTGTCCAAAGTGCCAAAAGGTGGAAGCCCCTGACAAATACTGCCCATACTGTGGGCTCCTGTTCATCAAGAAGGGCAATATCAGTATCAAAGAACGTGAGCAGATGCTGCGGGAGATCGAACGCCGGAACCGGCGAACCTGGATCAAAGGGCTCTATTTGTCGTTTATATTTCCTGGATCGAGCGAGTTGTTTCATGGCCGTTATTTTCGTGGGAGCAGTATCGTTTTTTTCTGGTCTTTTTTGATCTGCATATTGTTGTCGGAAGGGAGTCGATTTTCGTTTCCATGGAATGTTCCATCCATCGGATGGCTGTTTGGTCCATTTGTTCTGTTTCTATTGCTTGGATTTTTGTATGTATTGTCGCTTTTTCTCGCCTATAAGGGAAGTGAGTTTTAAGTGGTAGTGGAAGGCAGTTTATCCGAGAGACCGATTTATAAAATTCTGTCTCGCCTGGTACGCAATAAGGTCACAGGCTATCTGACCGTTTCATCTGTATCTGATACATTGGTCATGACCTTTATTGCAGGATACCTCGCTCAGGTTGAATCCCATTACCCACGTGACGGAATACGGCTCGGACAACTATTCATCAAACGGAATCTGGTGACGAATGAACAATTGGAGAAACTACTCGTCCGCCAGTCATCAGAACTGAAAAAGCTGGGTGTGTTGGCAAGGGAGGAGGGACTGATCAACATCAATCAGCTTCGTGATACTCTTGAAGATCAAATGCTGCTTCACCTGTTCCAATGTATCATCTGGACCAAAGGATCCTATCATTTTCGGCAAGAGCAAACGATTTTGCTGGATCATGATTCCACACGTATCGATATCAGTGGATTCCTGGAAAAAGGGGAGAGCATTATTAGAAGCCTGGATTGGCTGAGACACCGCATTCCAAGTATCGCTGCGGTTCCCATTATAATCGCGGAAAAAACTATCGCACATGATCCTGCTGGGAAATCTAGTAAGAAGAGATTGTCCTCCAGTCAGGAAGAGGTTTACCGAAGGATCGATGGCGCACGAAATGTGCGGGATATTTGTGATACATGCCATCAGTTCGAGTGGACCACCCTGTCATCATTGATCGACCTGGAAGAACTGGGTCTGATCCGCTTTGAAATCCCTAAAGATCACAGGAATGCGAGCAATCCGATCCGTTCCACCCTCGTCCGACATATGACCAGGATATCGAACTATCTGACAATCCCCCTGATCGTTCTGTTATCGCTGATCATTGTCAAAATGGCACAACCCAGGATTTTTCCGGAGCTATCTCCACGAATGAGTTTACAGGAAGCCTCAATGATCACACGGCATAAAATGCATAACATCCAATTCGCTTTAGCAACATATGAGCTTTTCAATATGAAGTTTCCTGCCTCGGTTATTGAATTGGTGGATCGTGGTTATTTACGTGAACGGGATTTATTTGATTCCTGGGGGTATCGATTCTATTATAGTCCAACCAAAAACGGGACAACAACCGAAGGATTCATTCTGATCAGCAAGGGACCAGATCTGCAGTGGGCAACACCAGATGATATAAAAATAGAGGGTTATCCAGATAACTTTGCGGATGGATGTGTTTTTCCGATCCCAACCGATACCGGAATATGATTGGTGAGGGCATTCTTACCAAATGGAGACAGGAAGATGAAAATTCAGATGAAGTCGATCATTCTCGGGATAATGATGATCATGATCATCGGATGTGCAAAAGTGGGACCTCAAGAAGGCGGTGTTCGAACGTCCATGATCGGATTTTCCAGAGGTTTTGGAGAGTCAGAATGGTTTAAAAGAGGAATCAAATCCAAACCATTGGAACCCGGTCTTTATGTGCATATCCCGAATTTCTCTGAGGTTGACAAATATGAAGTCAATGAACTTCGATACCATATGTTTAAGGAATCGGAGCACGGAAGAGATGATATTTCTTTCAAAACAAAAGATGGGCAAACGGCCTGGATCGATGTATCCATCCGGTATCGGCTGATCTTTGAAAAGCTTCCAAAGATTCACCGGGAATATGGCCATGATTATATCGATAATGTAATTCGGCCAACGATCCGATCGTTGGTCAATAACAAGCTCGGTGAATACTCCGCAGAAGAAATCTATGACGGCCAGACACGTCAGAAGGTTTCTCAAGAAATCCGGCAACTCGTTAATGATGGCTATGAAGGCCAACATGGCACCAGAGAAATGGGACTTGAAATTATTGATGTCTTATTCCGGAGGTATGAGTTCACGGATGAGTACCAGGCTGCGATCGAACAAAAACGGATCGCGTCCGAACAACATCTGGCAGCAGTGGAATGGGCAAAAAAACGGGAAGCAGAAGCCATGGGTGAGAAAATGGCGATGATCCAGATGGCTGAAGGTGAAGCGGAGAAGATCAAAATGGAATCAGATGCAGCACTCTATGCAAAACTCAAAGAAGCAGAAGGGGTTGAAGCACTTGGGCAAGCCAATGCCAAAGTACAAGGGGCATTGGCAACAGCTATCGGCGGAGGCGATCTGCTTGTGAAACTGGAGTTTGCGAAACGACTCAGCGAAAGCCTGAAGATATGGGGTATTCCAGTCGGTGATCAAAGCAATCAATTTATGGATCTATCGGGTATTTTTGGTGAGATGTTCCCGAAACAAACCACTCCCGGAAATTAGAAAAAGGCGGAATTCATGACAGTCCAAACACTTATGATGGATATCGCTACTAGAGGAAATACGCATATCCAGGATATCACCGATCATGTCGTTAAACGCCTCGATTCATCAGATCGTGAAGAAGGGATTGTCACACTCTTTGTCCCGGGGTCAACCGCTGCATTGACAACGATTGAATATGAAGATGGAGTAGTTCAGGATTTGTCTGAGGTATTCGAACGATTGGTGCCCGAACACGATTCGTATCATCATCATTTGAAATGGCATGATAACAATGGGCATGCTCATGTCCGAGCCGCTCTGTTGGGACCTTCTCTCACGATACCATTCAAGAACAGACGCCTGCTTTTGGGAACCTGGCAGCAGATTGTTTTAGTTGATTTTGATAATCGACCCCGCTCCCGACGCATCATCTGTCAGATTATGGGAGAATAATAAAAGGACATGCGATGAATCACGATATAAATGAACCCAAATACATGATCTCGATCATTTCCAAAATGCTGGGCATTCATCCTCAGACCATTCGTACTTATGAAAAACTAGGTCTCCTGACACCTTCCCGAAGTCAAGGAAACACACGGCTGTTTTCGGAGTCTGACATCAGTCAGATGAAGAAAATTCTTGCCCTCACCCGAGATATGGGAGTCAATCTTGCGGGCGTCGAAATCATTCTGAAACTTCGGAGTCAGATCGACCTGATGCAAACAGAATTTCAATCATTGATCGATTTCCTCCGGGAGGAACTCACAAAAGAGGACCGGGATCTTTCCAAACGATTTGATACTCTTCTCGTCCGGGCTCCCAAACAGACAATCGTTCATTTAAGAAAAACCGGAACGCCTGAGGATTCTTCCAGGGAGCACGATTGATCCATATGTCCAATTCGGAACTCCATCGTAATAAGCATCTTGAAGAAATCAATAAATATCCAACATTTGACAGAGAACAGGAAAAACAGATCGCGAAACGGATTCAGAATGGCGATGAGGCGGCGATTCTGGAGCTTGTGAAAGCGAATCTCAAATTTGTGATTCTCGTTGCAAAAAAATATGTGAAATCAGGTTTGCCATTGCTGGAACTCGTCAATGAAGGGACAATCGGACTGATTGAAGCGGCCAAGCGGTTCAAACATGACCGAGGCGTCAAATTCATTACCTATGCGGTTTGGTGGATCCGGCAAGCTATCCTATATGCCATATCCAATAAAACGCGGATGGTCAGGCTTCCCCCCAAACAAGAAAATATGCTGCATGCGATCAATAAAATAACACTGTCCCTGACTCAAAAACTCGGCCGTTCCCCAACACTCACGGAAATCGCTCAGGATTTGCAAATCTCCCCAGAAGAGATTGAAACCCTTTATTCTGTTTCCCGAACACTCGTTCCCCTTGAAATTCCTTCGGATGAAAACGAGAGTGGGAACACCGTCATCGATATACCGGATGAGAACACGAAACTTGCCGAGCATCAAGTGATAGAAGATGAGTTTGTCGATGATGTGGAACTGTTATTAACGTGTTTGGATGACCGGGAAAAGGAGATACTGAAACTTCACTTTGGCTTTGATGGGGATTCATTGAGTTTGCAGGAAATCGGGGATAAATTTAACCTGACACGGGAACGGATTCGTCAGATTGAACAGAAAGCGATTGCTAAATTGCGACGAAAAGCGGTTCAACAGAATTTACAGGACTATTTGAGATAAAACAGACCAGATCCGGAAAGGAGTGAGTGTGCGATGTCAGTTCTAATCGTGGGTTCCATTGCATTGGATAGTGTAAAAACCCCTTGGGATCAAAAAGATGAAATGTTGGGAGGGTCGGCAACTTATTTTTCACTGGCCGCATCCCATTTTGCACCGGTACGGCTTGTGGCGGTTGTGGGACAGGACTTCCCTGAGGAGTATTGCCGGGTATTTGAATCCCGTGGAATCGACTTGCAAGGATTACAGGTCAAGGAAGGGGAGACGTTTCGGTGGTCCGGTCGATATCATGGATCAATGAATGAAGCGGAAACGTTACATACCCATCTGAATGTATTTGAGGGCTTCAAACCGGTTATTCCTGACGAATACCGGACAACAGAATGGATTTTTCTGGGTAACATCGACCCTTCTTTACAAACCCAGGTGTTGTCCCAGGTAAATAACTCTCAACTGATCGCTCTGGATACCATGAACTTCTGGATTCAAGGCTCTCATGATGCGCTTCTCGAAACATTGAAAAAGATCGATCTGTTGATCATAAACGAAGGGGAGTTGCGGCTGCTTACCGGAAAATCCAATATCCCTCGTGCGGCTGGAATCGTCCAGACACTCGGTCCGAAATCTCTTGTCATTAAAAGAGGGGAATACGGTGCGGTTCTGTTCCATGATAATGAATGGTTTTATGTTCCGGGGTATCCCGAGGAGAAAGTGGTCGATCCAACGGGCGCGGGTGATTCGTTTGCAGGAGGTTTCATGGGAGCGCTCGCACGAGAAAACACACTGACACCCACTTCGCTGAAAAAGGCGATGGTCTATGGATCCGTCATGGCCTCGTTCAACATTACGAGCTTTGGCCCATGGGCTTTGACCGCCCTGACTCCCGCGATGATTGAAGAGAGATATCAGGTTTTCAGAAAACTGGTGAGCGTTTAATTGGTATCGATCTCCAGATCCTGATCATCTTCCGTTTCCTCTGCAGGTGCTGCGTCTGGAATCATATGGTGTGTGGGTTCGCCATTGTACGTGTGTTTCTCCAAAGCATAATCCAGGGCTTCGTCAACAGTCGATATGAATTTGAATGACAGTTTTTCCCGGACGTAGGTTGGAACATCGATGAGATCTTTTTCATTTCGTTTGGGGAGCAGGACTGTCCGGATACCGGATCGATACGCTGCCAGTGTTTTTTCTTTGATCCCACCAACGGGAAGAACATTTCCTCTGAGAGTGATTTCGCCAGTCATGGCGATGCGGTCAATCAGCTTTTTCCGTGTGAGTAAAGACACCAGAGCGCAGATGATGGTGATTCCAGCAGACGGTCCATCTTTGGGAACTGCTCCTTCAGGGACGTGAATGTGGATGTCGGCGTTTTCGAAAAAATTCGGATCAATTTGATATTTAGCGGCCGATGATCGGATATAGGAGAGAGCAGCCTGAGCGGATTCCTTCATCACCTCTCCCAGTTTCCCTGTCAGGAGCAGAGTCTTTTTCCCGGGCATTTTGGAGACCTCTATAAATAATGTATCGCCTCCCTGTGGCGTGTATGCCAGACCGATGGCGACACCGGGTTCACGTGTACGGCTTTCAAGATCAGAAAAGAATTTGATGGGTCCCAGATAGTCATGGAGGTTACGTGGCGTGATCAATGCCGGGGTGGTCCTGCCTTCCACAACCTCCCGGGCAATGGCTCTGCAGATGGCGGAAATCTCTCGTTCCAGATTCCGGACACCGGCTTCAAGTGTATATTGCTGAATGATCTGACGCAATGCGGTCAGTTGAAATCGTAGATGCTTCTTCGTCAGCCCATGTTCGTTCAATTGTCGGGGAATCAGGTGTTGTTTGGCGATTTCGATTTTTTCTTCAATAGTGTAACCCGATAATGACAATACTTCCATCCGGTCCCGCAGTGCCGGTGGGATCGTCTCCAGAATGTTGGCGGTCGTGATGAACATGACTTTTGAAAGATCGAAAGGAACATCGATGTAGTGGTCGGAGAAAGAGTAATTCTGCTCCGGATCCAGAACTTCCAGCAAAGCGGAAGCCGGATCGCCGCGGAAATCCATTCCAATTTTATCAACCTCATCCAGCATGAAGATGGGATTATTGGAGCCTGCTTTTCGGATGCCCTGGATGATGCGGCCCGGGAGAGCGCCGATGTATGTTCGACGATGCCCACGGATTTCAGCTTCATCTCGCACGCCACCAACTGAAATTCGATGAAATTTCCGATCCATGGCTCGAGCGATGGATCGGCCCAGGGATGTTTTGCCTGTTCCGGGAGGGCCGACGAAGCATAAGATGGGACCTTTCAGGTCTTTTTTCAAATGCCGGACTGCAATATATTCCACGATACGTTTTTTGATTTTTTCGAGCCCAAAATGGTCTTCGTCCAGGATTTTTTGCACATTTTTGGTCTGAAGATTATCTGTTGTTGACTCCGACCATGGCAGTTCCAGAATCCAGTCCAGATAGGTGCGGGAAACCGTATATTCGGCTGCGGCCGGTGGCATTCGTTTCAATCGGTCCAACTCCTTCAATGATGCTTTTTTGGCTTCCTCCGGCAGGTTGGCTTTTTCGATCCGCGCAGCCAGTTCCTCAATCTCCACGGTCCGTTCATCGCCTTCTCCCAGTTCTTTCTGCAAGGCTTTCATCTGTTGCCGAAGGAAATACTCCTTCTGGGACTTATCCATCTCATCCTTGATCTCTGACTGGATTTTATTTCCAAGCTCCTGTATTTCTTTTTCCCGATTCAACAGAAAATGCAGACGCTCCAGCCGTTTGTTCACATTGAAAATTTCGAGAATTTCCTGACGCTCCTGAAGACTGAGACTTAAACTCGGAGCGATAATATCGGCCAGCTTCCCCGGCTCACTGATGTTTTGAATAATCAGATTGAGTTCTCTCGGCAGAGACGGGGAGTTATTGATGATTGATTTGAATATGGCTTTGACGTTCCGAGTGAGCGCATCCGTGCGGATTCCAATGCGGGTGATCTCCTTCACTGTTTCGACTGCCGCTTTGAAATAAGGTTCGGTTGCGGTGAACCGTGTCACCTTGACGCGGCAGATGGCTTCAATCATGATCCGGATGGAATCATCCGGCATCTTGATCATCTTGATGATCTGTGCAGCCACGCCGACACGATAAATATCTTCGACATTCGGCTCTTCATCTTCCGGATTTTTTTGAGCGACCAATCCAATCAATCGATCGCTCTCGAGCACTTCATTGATCATCTGGATGGACTTCTCGCGAGCGACAAGCAGAGGAATGACCATGGTAGGGTAAATGACCGTTCCTCTGAGCGGGAGTATTGGAAGTTCATCCGGTATGGGTTGCTTCGTTTGTGTTGCGTTTTCGTCTGTCATTTCAGAGGCATTTGGTTTTGATTTGTCTTTGTTGTCCTCTGATCTCGAATCGCTCATATCGTTCTCCTTAAACAAATGTCCATGTTACGCTGGGAATTATACCATGCATCGCCGGTGGAAGTTCCTCTATTTTTCTATTTTTATCTGAATAATGCAGTAATGGCAATCTGAAAATGAAGCAAGGTTATCCATAAACCATCTGGTTTTGACAAGTGTACTTTCGTCCAGGGTTGTTGCATTACCCGTCGAGCCTGAAATGATCCGGAAACCCTTTTTCGTTGCCAGAGCCCAAATTCCCATTCGCCTTCCAGTTCGATAAATGGGAGGTTTGGATTCTTACGCGAAAACCAGTCATCTTCGTTGACCACCTGAATCGCTCCCTCCAGCATGAGGAATTGATACTATCCCGGACTTTCAGACATTGACCACTGATACAAGCTTTGATAGGTTGGATGCAGAAGATCGTGAGGGCGAAATGAATAAAAGACGAGGATTATTTTTTAGTTTTGAAGGGATAGAAGGATCCGGGAAGTCCACTCAGATACGGATTCTGCAGAAGCGTTTGACGGAATCAGGACATGATGTCGTTCTCACAAGAGAGCCTGGAGATGGATGTTTCGGTCAGAAAATCAGAGAGATTCTCCTGAGTCGCTGTGATACGGAACTGGAACCATTAACAGAATTGTTTCTGTTGGAGGCGGACAGAACGCAGCATGTCAAAGAAATCATCTTACCGGCTCTCGAAGACGGGAAAATAGTGATATGCGACCGCTATGCAGATTCCTCTATCGCATATCAGGGATTTGGTCGGGGATTGTCTTTGGAATTTATCCGGGAACTGAATGATCGGGCGACGAAAGGGCTTTATCCTGACCATACCATTGTTCTGGATTCGGACGAGATTGTGAGCCTTCAGCGATCGCGGTCGCGATTGAAACAACAGGACATGTTTGATTCAGAAGGCCGATTTGAAAGCGAAAGTTTGGCATTTCATAAAAAAGTCAGGATGGCTTATCGGGAGATGGCCAGGCAATATCCGGATCGATTTACAATTCTCAGTGGAGAAGAATCGATCGAGGCGGTTGCGGAATCGATCTGGCATTTGATCACAACCCGCCTCAACCGATACCTTTTACGGCGGACTGATTCAGAATGATTGAAATTACGGATGTTTTGATAAAGGGAGAAATCTTTTCACAACGATATAATACACAACGGATCCCTCTGGCTGTCGGGGAGTATTGTTTAGCGGAATCATCGATCGGCATTCAGATTGGGAAAATCGTTTCAACGCCTCGCGTCATGAAAAAGCGATTTCTGGAGGAGACTCTTCCGAATGTTATTCGAAAAACATCGGAAGCGGACTGGGAACACTTGTCCAAACTCGAAGAACTGGAGAAAACCGGTTACACGTTCTGTCTCGAGCGAATAACAGCCCGTGCATTATCGATGAAACTCGTAAAGGTCATATTTGCTTTCGACCGGTCAAAAGCATTGTTCATGTTTACGGCGGATGGCCGTGTTGATTTTCGCGAGCTGGTGCGGGATCTGGCGCATCATTTTAAAACTCGGATAGAGATGAAGCAGATTGGGATACGTGATGAAGCCAGAATTCTTGGTGGAATCGGAATTTGTGGTTGTTCACTGTGTTGTGTGTGTTTCCTTCGCGAATTTCATCCGGTCTCAATAAAGATGGCCAAAGATCAGGGACTGAGCCTGATCCCGACAAAAATTTCAGGTGTGTGTGGCCGTTTGATGTGCTGCCTGCAATATGAACACGATCACTACTCAGAAGAGATCAAAAAGATGCCTCGAATCGGTAAACGCGTCATGACACCCAAGGGAGAAGGCCGGGTGCGCCAATTGAATGTTCTTCGTAACCGTGCATTAGTTGAGATTGAAGAAGGGGATCTTCGGGAGTTTGATGTTTCAGAATTGACCAAATCAACGAAAGAGGATGATCCCATGAGTGATTCCGTTGAATCTGCAGAATCTGTCGGACCTGCAGAAACGGAGGAATAGTATTGGGATGCAATTAAAAATAGATTATCTGGAGTTTCTCGAGTAACTCCTTAACAATCTGATCTGCATGCATTGATCGGGACGCCTTGACCAGAATAGTATCTCCTTTTTTCATGCGGGACAGGAGCTGATCTTTTGCATTTCCGGCATTGGGATAGTAATACGCTTCAACTCCGCCTGTGACCGCCTGACGGTAAGTCTCTTCGATGGCCTGGCCAAAACAGATCAGTAGATCGATTCGCACGTTTGCGATCTGTGTTCCAAGATTCCGGTGAGCCGTGACCGAGTAACTCCCCAATTCCAGCATATCACCCAATACTGCAACCGCTCGCCCCTGGTTTCGAATGGCTGATAACATTTCAATGCTGCATTTCATGGAGATCGGCGCTGCATTATAGGTGTCGTCGATAATCGTATATCCTCCGATTTTCAGAACATTACTCCGATGGGGGGCCAGAACGACATTGTCGAATCCTTTCTGGATATCGTCCCGACTGATGCAATAAGGTGCTATGGCGCTCAGTGCTGCCAATGCATTCAAGACATTATGTGTTCCTGGGAGCGGCAGAGCATAGACTTCCCGGCTTCGATGCGGAGCAGTAACGGCAAAGATCGATCGGTCTTCATGGAGTTCAAGGACTTCCCCACGCACATCCCCCACATCAAATCCAAACGTGAGGGATCGGGTATTTTGATATTGAACAGCCAGAGGATCATGAGCATTGAGAACGCGCATCCCACCCTCGAACAGAAACGAGAATAGCTTGCTCTTTTCTGCTGCGATCTGAGCAGGAGAGATGAGATATTCGGTGTGCGCGGGAGCGATGCAGGTCAGGATTGCAACAGTTGGTTTTACGATGGCCGCCATTCGATCCATTTCTCCTGGCTTCGAAATGCCCACTTCAATTACCAGAAATTCATGATGGGATTGAAGCCCAAGGATCGTCATCGGCACACCAATCAATCCATTGAGATTTTCATGGGTTGCATGAACGGAATACCGGGTTCGCAATATACCCGTGACCAGGTCTTTGGTTGTTGTTTTTCCATGACTTCCGGTAATAGCGATCACGGGTATCTTGAATCGGAGACGGTACCAGGCGGCCAGGCGCTGGAGCGCATCCAGGGGATCATCTACAAGGATACACGGCGCATCAGGCCGTGCGAAAGAGCGTCGTAACACCGACACCGAAGCTTTTTTGGCAATGGCTTGAGAAACAAACGCATGGCCGTCAAATCGTTCACCCGCCAAAGCAAAGTATGCATCTCCTTCCTGCAAGGTGCGGGTATCAATGGAGATTCCGGTACAGGTTTGTGTCCCTGCGTCCGTCAAATCTCCATTTATCACATCCGCCATCTCCCTGACTGTTAATCGATTCATGATTTACCCCCTTGTATTCGATGTTTCAAGAACAAAGCCATGCAGAAACCAAGACATTATCTGTCGTTCAGCCGCGGGATGTCATTGTTGGGGATAGCCGCATCACCCGCTTCTACTTGCTCCACTGAACCGTAATGGGATCGCTGTTCCAACTAATACCATAAATAACAGGATCAGAATATCCGGGATGCTTAAATTCGGAAGCAGAACGGTCGAAATGAAAAAAGCTCCCATCGCGGACCCGACGAGATCCAATCCATACAATGCCGCGGTTTTTTCCGGATAAAGCTGGCTGCATAAAACAAAATGCGTCCCGCCGAAAAATGCGATGACAAACGACAGCATATCCCAGAGCAGTTCATGGCCGTCCCATGATGTCATCTGGGGTAATCCAATGAGTGACACGAGTGCCGCAATCGTCAATTGATTGAAAAGGATCGTGTTTCGGGTCAAGGACTGATTGTTCCATGCTCGGTTCCCGATGATGCTTCCGGCTGCCAATCCCGAAGAAAACAATCCAATCAGGACTCCGGATTTTAAAAAAGCCGCTCCCGAAGTCACCTGAAGCAAAAAAATGAGAATGATCTCGATGATCAATTGAGTACATCCGACCGCAGTGACACAGCCCTGAATCGGCAACAGATCATTCCGACGTACGATGAACAATAAGATATTCCATAGAAGGAGCAGAGTGGTGGTCAGTTGGAATATCCGAATTCGAGGGAGTTCAGGCAACCATGAAAATGAGCGATCGAACTGGGACTCCCATAAGCGTAAAAATGCTGGGAAAATATGTGGATACTGATCGGTTGTCACGACTGACGGCTCTGAATCGAACTGCTCCTCGATCGTTTTCATCTTTGATGGTATGAGACGATACGGAAGATAGGCAGCACTCACGTAAGATGATTGAATATTCCGTTCGGACAGACGTTCCAGGATGAGATCGGCAGAGATAGTTTTGAGAAGATCCGTGTTGGGCGAGGCAATGATGTCAGCGGTATCTCCGGGCAATATCCGAACCCCATCCGGCCCAAATGCACGTCGCAATGTAGTCAAAGCGATTTTCAGATACTGTTGCTGGCAGGGGCTGAGAAAATTGTCCGACGATTGTAACCGCATACTGAAAATACCGTCTTCTGTGAGTATGCGCTGAACATCCTGGAAAAATTCAAGAGTATAGAACCGGGAAGCTCCGATGGATGCTGGTTCGGGAGCGCAGGAAATTACGACATCGTATGAACGTAAATGGCTCATTTCTACGAATTTTCGAGCATCCATCCATATCAAGTGGATAGCAGGGCTGAAAAATCCTGCAGTTATATTGGATTCGGGATAGCGGGAGAGGATTTTCAGGGGCCATTCATTGAGTAGAGCTGCCGTAATGTTGATTTCCGGATATTTTTGCAGTTCCGCGAGGATGCCAGAATATCCGCCTTCCAGAACAAGTATGTGGTGTGGATCGGGATGGATGGCCATGGGGATGTGAACCGCCTCTTCTGCATTGCTTGTGATGGTCGATGTGCCCACCAATGCATGGTTGACGAAAAGGGAGATTTCCTGATCTTTCTCCAGAAGTTGAACACGCCCATGTGGTGTATCCTGGCTATCGATTAAGGTATAGCCGGGCCAGGATGCAGTCTCAATCCGTTGGTTCCACTCCATGGATTTATATATCGGCAACAGCAACAGGATCGATATGATGATGATTCGGATTCTGGATACAGAAGGAGTGAAATCGCGTATGGTGATGAGGAGCGGGAGTGTGATGATGCCAAGGTAGATGCTCAGATCCAGATGTCTCGTTGCCATTACTCTCAACAAAATGGCGGCACAAAGCGCTCCTGATGCTTCCCATGCATAGAATCTGGAAGGACCATTTCTCTTCCAGCCCCCTTGCAGGCTCAATCGAGAACCAAGCGCGAATGCCATACCTCCCATGAAACAAAATCCAGAAAGGATCATAATCGAAGATAAAAATATTGAGTTGTTACTTGGGAGTTCGCCGGGTGTCAATCCAATCAGGATACGGGTTGCTTTCATGGTCAATACCGTGGGAGTTATCAATAATGCAAGTGCCATCAGCAGCCAGAGCATGTGGCATTGGGTCAGATTGGACCAGATCGATCGCCCGACAATACTCCCAAGACCACTCCAGAACAGCCAACAGGTGAGCAGAATACCCAGATTGAGTTCATTCCCATGGGATGCGGCCAGGATCTCCCGTATAACCAGAATTTGAAGCCCCAACGTTGAGAATCCAATAGTCCACGCACACAGACAGAGTGAATGGGAGGCGTTATTCTCGAATGACCGGGATTTCATCTTTCAATCAATACCGAATTTCAATCGTTCACTGTCTGTGGTAATCTCCAAAAATGAGAAAAGACCTTTCAGAACCAGAATGGAGGTCATTGAAAGGAGATGTTTTCATGGGTTCCACCAAGATGCCTTGCCACATTCCACTAGATAATATCCGCTGCTGCTGGATTCGTTTTCTTCTATGGATATGTGTCATTGTGTGTTCCTTTTCAAGGGCTGCTTCTGTGGAGTATATCACAGTTTCAGATACCGGAAATCAGACCAAATCAGCGATCGAGGTAAAGATGCGGGATGGGCAGCGTTACCTGTCCGTATCCGGGTGGGTTGCTGCCTTGAAGTTAACGTGGGAATGGGATTTTATAACCGGCATTGCAGATATTCATTTCAGAGATCACCAGATACGATTAGGCGATGGTGTCAAGGGTATTATGATCGACGGTAGATTTTTGTCATTGGCATGGCCTGTGTTTCAGGATGAATCAGGCTTGTGGGTTCCGTTTGAATTGTTTTCAAAGATTGTTGATCCCCTGTGGGAGGGTGATCTCACCTGGGATGCATCCAATATGAGTCTTCGAACAATCGGAAGTTCACCCGAGCAGCCAGGTTCTGAAACTGAAACGATTGACCGGCAATTGATACTGGTTCTGGATCCAGGTCATGGCGGGAAAGATACTGGCTGCCGTTCTCCAACTAACAGTCTGGAAAAAGACATTACATTAAAACTCGTCGAACGATTGGCTCGTATCGTGGAAGATCGTCTGGGAGCGAGAGTGATACTTACTCGATCCGGTGATTATGATGTTACTTCAATCGATCGAGTAGTGACGGGAAACCAATCTCAGGCTGATCTGTTTATCAGCATCCATATCTCTCCCCCGGAAGATCTGGGAGATGATAAATGGGAAATTTATTGGAGTGGAAGTTCAAACAATCAATCTGAACTCGATCGGGCTATTTATTTGTGGGATGATGTTTCTCCCCAAACCGCTGCCATTGTCTCTTCGATGATCGATCGAATGGGAGATGCGATGCTGAAAGCCTCACAAAATTCAACATGGGAGCGAAAATGGGCAGATCTGAAGGTATTAAAAGGATTATCCATACCAGGATTTCTTGTGGAATTTTCATGGTCCGCAGCTTTTTACGGGAATGTGACACTGGATGAAGATGCTGGTCTGGGTCGAGTTATCGAAGCCTTGTTCGATGGGATCAAAGCATGCTTGGTGATGAGTTGAGAAAATGAATCATGATTTGAACAACGATCAGACAATATTGAAGAATAGATTCAGCGTCTGGCTTTATCTACCGTTTTTCCTTATGGCCATACTGGTTGGCGTTGTATGGGTGAAATATGACAAGACACCGCTCCAGTTTGATCAACTTTCCGCCGGAACGCTCCAGTCATCCAGTCTCACTCAGCGGGATATCGTCTTGTATTTTCCTTTGTTAGCCGGAGAGGGATGGTCAACCGAACAGCGAACGATCAGCGGATTCGAGTCGGAGCATAACGAAATACAGAAAGCGCTGGAGGAACTGATAAAAGGACCGCAGCGAGAGGGAAGATCGGTTTTTCCAGATACCGCCCGTATTGAAGGAGTATATCAGGATAAGCAAAATAATCTCTTTTGTGATTTTGTGTTTGAGGAAGAGTCGGTGAATCTGGGGGGCATCAATTCGGAATGGGCGGCCATACAATCCATTATTCAAACAATTCAGAGCAATTTCGATGATATTCAAACGGTGCAGTTATTGATCAATCATAAAGAAAATGAAACATTTGCCGGGCATATTGATATATCCAGACCATTTCGGTTGATTCGAGTCAAAGAGGAGATACCGTGAGAACTGATGGACGGGCATGGAATGAGCTGAGACCATGTAAGATAAATCTTGATTTTGTTCCATGGGCATTGGGTTCTGTTCTGCTTTCATTTGGTAATACGACGGTATTGTGTAATGTTTCCATGAAAGATGGCGTGCCCACTCATTGCCGGTCAGAAAATCAGGGATGGATTACAGCAGAATATGCGATGCTCCCTCATGCAGGAACGACACGATCTTCCCGAGATGGCCGTCCGAGTGTTGATGGGCGTACATTCGAGATTCAACGCTTGATCAGCAGAAGTATCCGTGCCGGGATTGATCTGAATAAGCTGGGTCCCCGGACTATTCAGATTGATTGCGACGTTCTGAAAGCAGATGGGGGAACTCGGACATCTGCTATCACTGGAGCCTGGATCGCTCTTCGAATCGCTCTTCAAAAACTTTACCCGGAAGGGTACCCGCCCGGATTGTTACGATTCCCCTGGATCGCCGCCGTCAGTGCGGGTATTGTGAACGGAACTGCATTCCTGGACTTATGTTATCAGGAAGATTCCATGGCGGAAATCGATCTGAATCTTGTTGGAGCACCTGGTCAGCATTGGATTGAGATTCAGGGAACGGCTGAATCAGGTCCCCGTGATCGGGACCGATTTTTGTCGCTGGTTGCATTGGCGGAAAACGGATTAGAAGCTCTTTTCAGTATTCAGGAACATGCTTTGGAACAGGGAGACTGCCTGAAAAAGTGACCAGCAGAACAATTGTGATCGCTTCACGGAATCGGGGAAAGTGCATTGAGATTTGTGACCTGATGGCTGGCCTGAACCTGACGTTTTTATCGGGAAGCCAGTTTCCGGATATCCAGGAGATTGCTGAAACGGGAGAGACATATCGGGATAATGCATTTCTGAAGGCATCGACCTATTCCATACGGACCGGATTTCCGGCTCTGGGAGATGATTCCGGACTGGAAGTGGATGCATTGAATGGAAATCCAGGTATCAAATCCAACCGGTTTTTCGGGGAAGGACTGAATGATGCGGAGCGCATCGACCGATTGTTGACGAGTTTACATGGTGTACAGGATCAGGCTCGGAGTGCACGGTTCAGGTGCACGGTTGTTTTGGCCATTGGAACTCGATTGATTATCTCTGTTTCAGAGACTGTAGAAGGGATCATATTGGATAAACCTCGAGGGAGTGGCGGATTTGGGTATGATCCAGTATTTTTGATTTCTGAGTTGAATCGTACTTTCGGAGAATTGCCTCCGGAGGTGAAGAATCGGATCAGTCACCGTGGAAAAGCACTGCGACACATACGAGATTTTCTATTGCTAAACGATCACACATCATGGTAAAAGATGAAGCTTGCGCAGCCGTTTAATACGGAACGCATCGGGGTGTAGCGCAGGCTGGTAGCGCACCTGCTTTGGGAGCAGGGGGTCGGAGGTTCGAATCCTCTCGCCCCGAACCCATTGATAATGATGCGACCTGTTGGTGATGCGCCCGTAGCTCAGCTGGATAGAGCAACGGACTTCTAATCCGTAGGTCGTAGGTTCGAATCCTACCGGGCGTAAGCAGATTCAATGCGGAATTTAGATTCCACATATCAGGTCGGTAGGTTCAGATTATTATGGTGAGTGTAGCTCAGTTGGTTAGAGCGCCTGACTGTGGATCAGGAGGTCGAGGGTTCAAATCCCTTCACTCACCCAATTTTTTAGGGAATCCGTTTCAGAAAACGAGCGAAGCAGATTTCCTGAACGCGCGCCCGTAGCTCAGTTGGATAGAGCGCCGGACTTCGAATCCGTAGGCCGTAGGTTCGAGCCCTACCGGGCGTAATCGATGATGATGAATCGGCGTTTCAAGCGAGGATGGCGGAATTGGCAGACGCGCTGGACTTAGGATCCAGTGTTTTTAACGTGGGGGTTCAACTCCCCCTCCTCGCACACCTGCTATCAGTGGATTGAACATCCAGAACATTGACGCCAAATTTCAACTCAACAAGCGAATAGCAAAAGGAATTTATAGATGAAGTTTGATGTTAACGAACTATCCAGGACGACTCGAACCGTACGAATTGAAATCCCCGTTGATAAAGTGGACCAGGAAATTAGAGAAATGTATGATGAACTTCGTCAGAAAGTCGCTATCAAAGGCTTTCGCCCTGGTCGAACTCCTGATTCTGTGATCAGAATGCGATTCGGAAAAGATATCAGGCTCGATGTCGGAAGCAAATTGATAGAAGAATCCTATAAGGATTTTCTTGAGCAAAGCGGGATAGAGCCTGTGGACAATCCGGAATTCAAAGAGTGGCAAGTGAACGAAAATGAACCATTTGTTTATGAATTTACAATTGAGGTTATTCCCGATTTTCACATCTCAAATTATGAAGGGGTTGAAATCAATGTTACAAAACCCGATGTGACCGAAGATGAGATCCAGGAAGGATTATTTAAGATCAGAGATGGAAATATTACATTTGAAGTTGCTGATCAGCGGCCTGTCCAGAAAGGCGATCGGGTTTTTGGAAAAGTGAGATTGATGACCGATGGCAACCCTCTGCCTGGCTGGAACAATCGTTCTATAGAGCTAGATGTCGGCAGCGGTAAATTTTTCCCGGGAAGTGGCATAGAGGATCAGTTCATTGGCGCTGAAGTCGGTAAAGAGTCCGAATGGACGATCCAGATACCTATGGATTATGAGTACTATAGCGCTTTGAAAGGCAAAGCTGTCACTGTCAATCTGCTGGTCTCTGAAATCAAAACGCCGGTACTGCCCGAAATCAATGATGAATTGGCACAGGATTTAGGACTGGAAAATCTGGACCAGTTAAAACTCAAAATAAAAGAAGATATTTTTGGAACGAAAAATTCCCAGCAGGAGCATCTGATAAACTCATTGATACTTGACCAGATCTGGAAAAACAATCCATTTGATCTACCGGAAAAGCTGGTTAAAGAGGAAGCCCGGATCATGCTGGATTCGTGGATCGGCCCAATGAAGGACTCAGATGAGGACGAGTCGGGTCGCGGAGCAGAAATAAAACAGCATCGAGAGAATTTGATGATATCGATTACTCCATCGGCAGAAAAAATCGTGCGTGAGAGAATGATTTTAACCCGGATCGCTGAGTTGGAACGAATCGAAGCTACGACAGAAGAAGTGGATGCAGAATTTGAGAAAGAGCTTGAAGAATCCGGTGAGGACCGGGATCAACTGAAAGATAAATGGTACGAATATCGAATATTCGGTGAAGTCAGAAAGCAGATTGCCAGACAAAAAGCGATGCAATGTCTTCGACAGACAGCAAAAATCAATGTCCTTGACCCGGTACCCGTTGACCCGAATCAGAATCCCGTCTCTGAATAAGATTCGTATGTATTTATCGCTTTTGTGTCATTCCAGCGATACCGATTTTCAAAGAGAATGATCAGTGATTTATCTGACAGGAATCGATACTCTGTTGTAACATTATTCCCGATCGATGCATGAATGCAGCGACGGGATTTTTGCTGTAACTCATCGTAAATGAGGAACATAATTTATGAGTTTAATACCGATAGTAGTCGAACAGACGAGTCGTGGGGAAAGAGCATATGATATTTTTTCTCGGCTTTTGAAAGAAAATATCCTGTTCATCGGCACCCCCATCGATGATCAGGTCGCCAATCTGGTGATTGCTCAGATGCTTTATCTCGAAGCAGAAGAGCCGGAAAAAGATATTCATCTTTATATCAATTCTCCGGGTGGAGCGGTTACGTCGGCAATGGCTATCTATGACACGATGCAATATATAAAACCAGATGTGTCCACCATTTGTGTCGGCCACGCAGACAGCGCTGCAGCGGTTCTGTTGGCAGCGGGGAAAAAGGGAAAACGTTTTGCTCTGCGAAACGCCCGAATCATGCTTCATCAGCCGTGGGGTGGATTTCAGGGCCAGGCATCGGATATCGACATTCAAGCACGTGAAATATTGCGGATTAAACAGGAAATCAACCGAATTTTAGCTTATCACACCGGCCAGCCCCTTGAAAGAATTGCTCAGGACACGGACCGTGATTTTTTTCTTGGTCCCGAAGAGGCGATTGCCTATGGCGTGATTGATGAAGTTCTTGTTTCCAAGTCGAAATAACGCTCCAATACGATCATATCCAGGCAGATACTTTCGAATCGAGTTCAAATATCATCGCTTCGATACCACGCTGAATATAATATGAAAATCACAAGCGCTGTTTTTGTGAAGAGTGCATTTACACCCGAAGAATACCCTCCAGGTGTTCTTCCGGAGATCGCCTTTGTGGGGAGATCCAATGTTGGTAAATCGACACTGATCAATCATCTGACTGCCCGGAAAATGTTGGCGCGAACCAGTTCTACTCCCGGCAAAACACGGCTTCTAAATTTTTATACGATCAATGAGTTCGTGACGCTCGTGGATCTCCCGGGGTATGGGTATACCAAATTGCCTGAGATGGTCAGCGAAACATGGCGGAAGGCGATTGCCAGCTACTTCGATTCGAGAAAAACATTGGCTTCAGTCTTCCAGCTCATCGATATTCGTCATCCCCCAACCGTCCTGGATGTCAAAGTATCTCACTGGTTGAGACAGTGCGGAATCCTTGGAGCAACACTTGTGGTCAAGGCAGATAAAGTCAGCCGGAATAATCAGATTCGGAACCGGCGGAACATCATTGAAGCATTGGCTTTATCTGAGAATGATAGCGTCATCATATATTCCGCATTGTCGAATATCGGACGCACAGATGCATGGGATCAAATATTATCGATCATTCAGTCATCGCAAAATGCCGATTAATTTTTCCGGAAATGATACCACTCAGGTTCCGATCATCTGATATTCGGAATTCCGGATCTGTTATGATTGAAGATGAGTGGCATCGAACTCGGATGGCCTTACGGTTTTTTCAATCTGTGTGCAGCCAGGACCAGTGTATTTTTCAGAAGCATGGCCACGGTCATTGGTCCGACTCCTCCTGGAACCGGAGTGAACAGGGACGCTCGTTCCGCGACATCCACCGGATCGACATCGCCGATCAATGCGCTTCCTTTATCGATAAAACTCTGAGCGACCGGGGAAGATGGGCTTAACCATTGTTCTTTTGCTGATTCACGGCTGACAGCATTAATCCCGACATCAATAACAATGGCTCCTGGCCGGATGTAATCGGCATTGATCATGCCTGGTTTTCCGATTGCTGCGACCAGAATATCCGCTTCCTGACAGATATCGGAGAGGCATTTCGTCCTGGAATGGGCAATGGTGATTGTGGCATGGCGAGCTAAGAGAAGTGCGGCCAGAGGTTTCCCGACAATATTGCTCCGTCCGACAATCACAACATGTTTTGACTGAACATCGATCTGATAGGCATCGAGAAGCTGGATGATCCCTGAGGGAGTACATGGCGCGATCGGTGCAGTTCCCATCCACAGTTTCCCGATGTTTTCCGGATGAAATCCATCAACATCTTTATCTGGAGCGATCCGATAAATGATCTCATCCTTGTCCAGATGAGAGGGAAGTGGGAGTTGAACGAGGATTCCATCACAGCCGTCATCGTGATTCAACCGATCAATGATCGAGATCAGTTCGTCCCGCGGAACCGTGTCAGGTAGTTTCAGTGTGTTGAAATGGAAACCAACTTTGTGGCAAGCTCGTTCCTTGTTTCGAATGTAGGAATCCGATGCCGGATCATGCCCGATCTGGATCACAACCAGCATCGGAGCTCGCTGGTTGATACTCTCGAATTCGGTAATCTCCGTTTTGAGCTGATCCAGCAGATTACGGGAGATTTCTTTTCCATCCATCATGTTAGATCTCATACCGTCGACTCCTTAGTGAAAAAAAGATGATTTTCCGGATAGCAGAGAAGGATGGTGGTTCCAGATGATAAACATCTGTCGTTTATCGGATCATCACCTCACTTTCGATTGAACTTTGATAATACGCCAAGTTCATCCTGAACAAAATTATACTAGATGAGATTATCTTTAGTATTCAAGAATTATTCCATTTATAAATGAATCCCACAATGTCCATCCAGCCTGACTTGACAACCAGATTGTTTCAGTGGTAAGAGGAAGGTTGTTTATTTAAAAGATATTCCATAGTATTTTCAATAAAATCAAACATTGAAACGAGGAGCTGAAGAAGATGGGCAATAACGTAAAGGTTGCAGCCGAGAAGGATACGTCTTCCAATGGATTGATGTTTAGAATCGATTTCAGAACATGGCTATGGCTGGGGTTATTCATTTTTATCTTGATCACACGATTCCACCATCTCGGTGATAAGCCGTTCCATCATGATGAAAGCCTTTATTCAAAATATATATGGAATTTTCATGTCGGGCAGGGCTATCAATATGATCCCATGCAACATGGACCATTCATGTTCCACTTTTCTCAGCTCACGTTATTTCTGTTTGGTGTTTCCAACTACTCCGTACGAATCCTGCCTGCATTAACGGGCATTGTCATTACATTATTTTTGTTTTTCATACGGAAGTGGCTGCCGAAGGATGTCGCTCTGATGGCAGGATGGCTATGTGCCATTAATCCGGTTTTTATGTATTTTCAACGATTCATGCGTGAAGATCCATTCTTTACGATGTGGGCTATTCTACTTGTATTTTTTGTTTATTTGTGGTTTATCGACCGGAAACCTTGGCAGATATACTGGGCTTCTGCATCATTATCGATGTTGGTATGTACTAAAGAAAATGCGTTTGTGCAGGCATTCATCATCTTTTCGTTCGGTCTTCTGTTCACACTGGTTAAAGCTTTTGAAAAGACGGATGGACGGAGGGGTGGATTCCGAGCAATTGTTCAGGTGATCGAGGAGTATTCGTTGCCTGCAAAAGTCATGGTATTCATTTCGATCTGGGGGATCAGCTTCATTTTATATGCACTTGGAAATCAGTTTTTAAAATCAAGAGTGGATAACTGGGATGCAGTCGTTCATACGTATTGGATCGCTGTTTATGCATTCGCCTTTGTTTTGATTTTCTATATGGTCTATCTGGGGGAGAGAGTTCGATCCAATGATGTAAAATCCAAAATCTGGGGATTGAATCCGTCATTTTTTCTTGACAGCCATGTTTTTGCAGTGAGCATGTTCATATTCATTGGAATTTTCGTTCTTTTATACACCACTCTTTTCACAAACCTCAAAGGATTCTGGGGTGGGATGTATGAATGGTATACCTATTGGCTTCACCAGCACAGTATTGCACGAATCGCAGGACCATTTCATTATTACCATCATCTGATGCTGATCTACGGATTCATTCCTGCTGTTGTCACGCTGGTCAGTGTGATAATTCGTGGAGCACGTCGCACTGCTGTTTTTTCGGCCGGCTATGTTATCTTTTTTGCAGTGGCATACAGCATCTTTGAGTTTAAAATGGCACCCATTGCGCATGTCACGAAAAAAGATCTGTTCACGAATGGCCATCTGATCATTGCACTGGGTGTTCTGGTTGCCGGAATCATTATCGTCCTGGATTATCTGAAGGAAAAAGCCTATCTCAAAGGATTTCTGATCTGGTGGTCGATGTTGGCTTATCTCATCTATTCATATCTCCAGGAGAAAGTTCCCTGGCTGGTGATGCATATTCTGACACCGATGATCTTTTTTGCGGCCATTCAACTGGTCGAAGTCTTTCAGAACAAGAAATCAAACTTCAAATGGGCCAGACTGGTTGTTATGAATCTGTTTGGGTTGATGATCGCGTATTGTCTCCATACATCCATTCAATTGTGCTGGTATCATGAAGCTGATCCAACAGAACAGCTTGTCTACGTGCAGACGACCTATGATGTTCCCAAGATGATCAAGGAGATGGAAGATCTCGGTTTCTGGACTGGAGAAGGAACCAAACTCCCGATGGTGATTACTGGACATGCAACATGGCCGTTCTATTGGTATCTCAGGGACTGGACGGGAGTAAGCTACGGCCAGAATGTCGATACCGAACGACATCTCATTGTGATCTGTAATTGGGAAGACCGGCATAAATTTTCAGAAAAACTCGCTGATAAATATGTCGCCCGACGGTATGGGTTGCGAGCATGGTATCTGCCCAAACGCCAGGATTTGATGAAGGGAAACCCCTGGAGGAACGCATTCAGATGGGTGGTATTGCGGGAACGTTTTGAACCTCAGTTATATGGATCTCAGGAGATCTGTATGTTCGTTCGGAAGGATGCCGCCAAATTCCAGTATAGTGTCGATATCGGACAACCCCCTGAAGCGCCAAAACGGAAGGAATCCCCGACATCCCAATCCGTCACCAAGCAGAATATCCTGGAAATCGGTGGGTTTGGCAGTACCGATGGCAAATTCAATTCTCCGAAAGATATTGCTGTCGATACTGAGGGGAATGTGTATGTTGTGGATAACAAAAACCATCGCATTCAGAAATTTGATCCGACCGGAAAATTCCTCCTCGCCTGGGGCAAGAATGGAAAAGAAGACGGTCAGTTCGATCAGCCGACAGGTATTTTTGTGGATTCCCGGGGAGAGGTCTATATCGCGGACACCTGGAATCATCGCATTCAAAAATTCGATACCAATGGCAACTTTAAGATGAAATTCGGTGATTCCAATCTGTTCTGGGCACCGAAAAAAGTGGTTGTCGATAAAGATGGCTTTATCTATGTCGTCAACACAGGATACCACCGGATCCAGAAATTCAATCGAAATGGGGCGGAACAATGGTCTGTGGGAACAAAGGGAGATGGTGTGAATCAGTTTGCGGAACCGGTTGGACTGGCGATTGATAACCTCGGAAGGCTTTTCGTAGCGGATACAGCAAATCAACGTGTAGTGGTCTATGATAAAGACGGTCATCAGGTGAATACCTTCCAGGTATTCGGTTGGGACTATTACTACACCGAACCATATGCAGCAATCGATGCTCAGTCTGAACTGCTCTATCTGACCGATTCGCAAAGCAATCGTATTCAGATTTTTGGATTGGATGGAACATTCAAATCATTCTGGGGGAAACAGGGCACGGCAAACGGCGAATTCGGTCAACCTTTGGGAATTGCGATCGGACCGGATCGGGTTTATATTACAGAATCTCAGAACAACCGGGTACAAATATTCACTAAGGACATTCTGTAGCCTGCTCCTGCCTGGCAGAAAGAAGCATGAATGCATACAGGCGAATGATCATTAGGGTCGGAGTTTCATTTATGGAGGGTTATAGATGGTATCCGGATTGATCGATATCATGATTTGGTGGGTAATCATCCTCGTTATCGGCCTTGCTGCATGGCCTCTGTCTCAGCGTTTTTTTCGGACATTCCCGGATAAAGGCTATATCCTTTCCAAGGGACTAGGGCTTTCACTGGTCTGTTTTATCAACTGGTTCCTGTGCAGCCTCCATATTCTACCGTTTTCTTTCTTGTCAGTGCTGGCCTCATTGATCATCATGGGTGCTTCCGGATGGATTCTGCTTCGATCAGAACCCCTTTCGACATTTAAAACATTTTTAATGTCCAGCCGACGGCTCGTGATCACCACCGAACTGCTTTTTCTGGGTGCGTTTATCTTTTTCGGGATCATTCGGATGTGCAATGCCGATATTTCACAGACCGAAAAAATGCCGGATTTCGCATTTCTTACTGGCATATTGAACAGCAAATATTTCCCACCAAAAGATCCATGGTATGTCGGTGAAACGATCAATTATTTTTATTACGGCCATTACCAGATCGCAATGCTGACCAAATTATCCGGACTGGCTCCGGAATACACCTATAATCTGGGAGTCGCTTTTTTGTTTGCGATCACACTCATCATGGCAACCGGTATTTCGTATGGTCTCATTAACCGGTTGAAATATGGAATTCTGGGTGGTCTGTTTGTAGCATTCATCGGCAATCTGGATGGTATCAATCAACTGATTGCCAATCTGCCTGCGATTTTTTCCGGAGAAAAGCAATTTTATCCGTTCACATGGTTCAATTGGTGGATGAGTTCCCGGGTTATTGTCCGGGAAGGAATCGATGTCACGATCAATGAATTCCCATTTTGGAGCTACATTCTCGGGGATCTTCATGCTCATATGAACGTCGTGCCATTTTCCCTGCTGGTGCTGGCTGTTATTCTGGAGTTTTTCCGATTATCTGGAGATGGTTTTACGTTACTGGGTAAAGGAAGGGAAAAGGTTTTCCGTCTCGTGATTGCAGCGATCGCACTGGGAGCGATTCCGGCAGCGAACACATGGGATACTCCAACCTATATGTCTCTGATGGTGGCAGGCCTGGTATTGGGACGGCAATTTTTTCTCCGTCTCCAGAACACACAGAAAATACCATCCGATGAACCCATTTCGATCGGTAAATGGGTTGTCTCTCCCATTACAGAAATCATAGCCAGTTTCTGGAAGCGGAAGACATCGGAATCAGATCCCCTGATTTCACGGCCGTTATGGTATCCGATGCTGCAGTCGTGGGTGGCTGCTGGCATGGTAATCGCTCTCGCAATCATCTTGTTCCTGCCATATACTCTCAATTTTCATCCGGCAGGCGTAAAAGATGTTTGTGTCGTTTCAAGCGTTCAATGGACATTGGCGGGTGATTTCCTGACGATCTATGGTTTTCCATTTTTTTGCATGATGTCATTCATCGGTGTGCTGTTGTATCCAAAGTACAAAACATTGCCGACACGTATTCAACCGATTGTTCTGTTCGGATATTTGAGCATGTTCATCTTCTGTTTTATTCTGTTTGAACGATTTATGATCGCCTTATGCATCCTGCTGGTCATTTTGATACTTCAGATTCCTCTGAAGCTGTCAGATGAATTTATCAGGGAAAAATTTTTTGCATTGGCTTTGTTTTTGGTTGTCCTGGCGATTCTCCTGGGTTGCGAATTTTTCTATATCAAAGATGCCTATGGGAAATCACTGGAACGTCAGAATACCATCTTCAAATTTTATTATCAGGCATGGATTTTTTGCGGGATTGCATCCGCGTATGCTGTGTACTGGATTCGTGAGCGGACTGTTAAAACCATTTCATTACTTTGGGAGCCTGCTTTTCGTCTGTTATTTGTATGTACACTGGCATTCCCGATTTTCGGGACTGCGGTCAAGTGTAATCATTTTGCGGGATTCAAGGGAGATAATCCCTGGAGTGCCATAACAATGGACGGAACCTATTACATGTCCTGGCAACATAAAGGAGATTATGAAGCCATTCGCTATTTGCGCGAACACGCCAACCCGAAAGAAGACGTTGTTGTGGAAGCGACTGGCCCTGCATTCTCCCACTACGGACGGATCTCCGCTGCTACCGGACTCAGCACCATCCTCGGATGGGCGAATCATGAAAATATCTGGAGAGATGGAACTTGGCAGAAAGTGAATGAGAGAGTCCAGGATGTAAAAGAAATCTATACAAGCTCGGATATCGATGCAGTCAAGCGGTTACTCGATAAATATCAGGTCGATTATGTCTATGTCGGCAAGTTGGAACATGATCAGTATCCCAGTGGCGATTTCGATAAATTCAATACATTTCTGGAGAAACTGATTGATGTAAAAGAAGCGGATGGAAAACCGGGCTATCTGTACCGCCACAGCGGGAAATGATAAGGATGGAGGCTGGTAGTATGGAATCACTGGGAGGAGAAACCAAAACACAGTACCGGCAAGGACGCAATTGGCTGCTCGCTGTTATTTTCATCGCCGGCCTTGGGTTTCGTTTATTTGGCATCCAATGGGGAATCCCGAGTTATTTCCATCCCGATGAACGCCAGATCATGTATCAAGTGACGGATTTGAGTTGGCAGGAACCCAATCCCAAATTCTTTGCGTATGGTTCCTTACCGATGTATTTTCTGAAAGGCATTCTGTTTTCACTGGATATCATCAATAAAGGCATCTCTGGAGCGCTTACTTCCATTGATTTTTCTCCGGAAGTCAAATCCGCCATCCGTGAAGCCTTCCCGAGAATGAATAATTTCGAGAGCATGGTTCTGACAGGCCGAGCGGTATCTGCATTTTTATCTGCATGTACGATCCTGGTCATTTTCTATCTGGCTCAAACGATATACAATCGTAAAATCGGATTGATCGCAGCAGCCTTGTTTGCCTTCACCGTACTATCGATCCAGCAATCCCATTTTTATGTGGTTGATGGTCCTCAGACATTTCTGATAACGTGTGCACTGCTCTTCATCGTTCGTATTGTGCAGAGTGACCGTAATCGTGATTACTACTATTCTGCTTTGTTCATCGGTATGGCCATGGCGACAAAGGTCAGCAGCAGTCCGATATATCTGGCCTTTTTTCTCGCTCAGGTGCTCGCTGTTGCCAATGGGAAGCGAAAAGGATGGAACTCCTGGGCACATTGGGTTGCAGCAGGATTGCTGTCTGTTGTGGTGATGACGGCATGTATGCCCTATTGGATCCTGGACTTCGATAAATTCTACAGTGATGTAAATGAACAAAAGCGAATGGTGACGGGAGCTGTCACGCTTCCCTACACCATCCAGTATGCCCATACAACACCCTATTTGTATCTCATCCGGAACATGATTTTCTGGTCGATGGGTCTGCCCCTCGGACTCGCAGCTTACATCGGTTTTGCTTTGGGTATTATCCGGGTTTTCAGGAAGCGATCCGACACGGGGAATCTTATCCTGCTGGCATGGTTGATACCGCTCTTCATCCTGAATAGCACTTTCCAGGTGAAATTTTTGCGGTATACGCTCCCCATGTTTCCCGTTTTCGCCATTCTAGCAGCTCGCTGGCTTCATGACCTCCATCATACCATCGGCCGTTTCCGGGCCAGACTTGTGAATGTTGTTGTCATAGGAGGTGCATTATTCTGGAGTATTGCGTTTTCAGCCATCTATACGGAACCCAATACGCGTCACGTAGCATCTGATTGGGTATATGAGAATATCCCCAAAGGCTCCAATATCGTTTTGGAAAGCAATTGGGATGATTCATTGCCGGTTTCAACGAATGGTAATAATCGGCCGGATGATTACCATTTTGATAAACTGGAGATCTATCAGGAGCCGGACAATGCACGAAAAGCCGGCAATATGACCCAAATCCTGGAATGGGGTGATGTCGTTATCCTCGCATCCAAACGGCATTATGGCTCCGTACTGCGAGTCCCGGATCGGTATCCGATCAGCAGCAATTTTTATCGGGCGTTGTTTGCGGAGCGACTCGGGTATCGCTATGTAAAATCATTCACGAATCCACCTCACCTGGGACCTATGAAATTCAGGGATGACTTGGCTGATGAAAGTTTTGGAGTATATGAACACGCCAAAGTCGATGTTTTTGTCAAAGAAACCTACTTATCCAGCGAACAATTGCTTCCATATCTCGTATCTCCTCCAAAAGATGTCAGTAATCTGACATATGAGGAGATTCTGACTGCTATCCCGGTTTCCGAGGTCGGAAGCTCGGTCGATATGCCTGTTCTGCGATGGATCTTAACCATCGAACTCCTCGGATTAATTGTTTTTCCATTCGTTTTTCTGATTTTCCATCAGTTTGAACACCGCGGTTATCCGTTGACCAAAATCACGGGTCTGATGATTGCTGGTTATTTCGCGTGGTTGATTCCAAGTCTGAAACTACTCCCATTCAGTAATTCACTGATCGTCCTGGTTCTAGTGACATTGGCTTTCATCAATTACATGATTTATCAATCACGCAAACAGGCGATTCAGCAGTTTTTCAGAGAACGCTGGTGGTCAATTCTTGGATATGAACTTTTATTCTTCTGTATCTTTACGATTTTCGCCCTTCTTAAAGCCTATAATCCGGATATTTACTGGAGTGAAAGCTCCATGGATTTTGGATTCCTCAATTCAGTTCTCCGTGCCGATTATTTTCCCCCGGCCGATCCATGGATTCAGGGAGAAGGCATCAATTATTATTATTATGGTCATTATCTGGCTGCTTTTATTACGAAGTTTGCTGGAGTCACCGCGGATTATGGCTATAATCTTTTCTTTATCACCATACCAACCATGGTCGCTCTGGCTGTCTGTTCGATCGTCATCGCACTGACACGGCGAATCTGGGCAGGTATGATGAGTGTGCTGATAACCATTCTTATCGGGAATCTGGATGGAATCGCTCAGTACGCTCGAATCTGGGCATCTGCTGCACGAAATACCGCACTGGCAGACTGGGCCAATCTGTTCCAGAGTTTTGTCGGACTTTTTCTCAATCTCGGACGCCAGGCCAATCATTTCCGCTTTTTCAGGTCAGCACATGAACTCATCAATCCGACTGTCCATGAGTTTCCGTTTTGGTCCTATAATTTCATGGATCTTCATGCGCATACGATCGCTACGATGATTTCATCGTTTATCATTGCGTTGCATCTGGTTTTGTTCAGAAACAAGAAAAATGGAATAGCGCTGTTCGGAACTGGATTTACACGGTATGCAACCATTTTCCTGATGCTGGTCTCGATTGGTTCTCTGATTCCGACAAACAGTTGGGATTTCCCGACTCACATCGGAATCATTTTGCTGATTTCTCTGTGGTTTACAGCTTTTGAACCACGCCAGCACAGGGATAAACGCATCGTTTCAGCCGAACCCCCAAAACCTGCTTCCCAGCAGATTCCGCATGAATCCGCTCCCCAAGAAACATCTCCCGAATCGGCGAGGGCGTCAGACATCAAAACGGATGCTCTGGCAGAACAACCGGAACTGGATGATATTTCAGAAAATTCGGCATCGGAGCAACCAACTCCCGGAGAAATCCTAGCTGATGATCTCCAGGAGAAGGACTATGGCTCCATCAGCCATTCTGAACCTGTCGAAACGATCGCACATATCCAAAATCAGAAGACACGGATAATCCCTCAGGTTACATTGTCCTCAGACGACTCATCGGATCTTATTCAGACGAAGGAAGAGGAACCGACGGATCATCTCGTTGTGTCAGATGCGAAGCAAGCAGAATTCGCCTCAGCTTCTTCTGATAATACGATTGTTTCCCAGAAAATGGAGATCGAAGAGGAATCATTGACGATTGAGGATCCCGAATCATCGATTTTGAACAAAGAGGAGCTAGAATCGGGTTCTGATACTGAAAATGCACAGGATTCATTGACGGACGCAGCATCTGAATCGGTGTCGGATGAGGATCGTGAGTTATGTGGCGGAAAGGACCCGGAAGTCGCCGGTCTGGAGCCGACAGAAATATCACCCGTTACCGATCTATCAGCAATACCTCCAATTCCTCGAAAATCGTTCAAAGAAAGAATGATTGCGTTCAGCAGATTTGCCGTGACGGAGTCGATAGAGAATGTCCAATTCCTGTGGACGCTTCTTGTTCCATGTATTGTTCTGGTCGTGGGTGCGATCGTGCTGTATCTGCCATATCTGATGCATTTTTCTCGCAAGGGTATGGGTGTCGGAACTCTTTGGAAACATCGGCAAACAACGAATCTGGACGGATTTATCACCATGTTCGGATTGTTTTTGTTTATTATTACCACTCAGGTAATCCGGTGGTGGTATCATGTCAATCGTCAGAAGGGGCGATCCATTACCAGAATCTATGTCTATGGAGGTGCGATCTTTTTCGGTCTTCTTGGAGTATATTCCATTTTCAGATTTATCCCCCCGCTCCAGATCGATTATGCCGTATTCCTTTGGAGTGTTTGTGTTGGTGTAATGATCATTTATATTCTGTTATCCGGAAAGCCGACACTCAATCAGGTATTCGTCCTGCTGCTGGCCTTGATGGCGTTTGCGATCACGGCAGGATGCGAGATTTTCTTCATCAAGGATTTTTATCAGGGAGGGGATCATCGCCGATTCAACACGATTTTCAAGTTTTATCTCCAGGCGTGGTTCCTGTTTGGCATTGTATCTGCCTATTTTCTTGCCAACCGATCATTGATCAGTATTCCGGATCATCCAACGAGATTTATCAAGAGAATGAGCCGGCTCAGCCGGTGGGTCTGGAATGCAATATTTATTGTATTGCTCGGATGCAGTTTGATTTTCACCGTTGAAGGTCCCAGAGCCAGAAGACACCATGATGAGTATAATCGAGTGGAACTGCCGCTCACGTTGGACGGTTGGGCATATATGAAGCAGGGTGAATGGAAAAATGAATATCGCGCTGTCGACTGGCTGAATAAAAATGTAAAAGGATATGCTACGCTGCTGGAAGCATCTGGAGCGGATTATCTCTATAAATACGCCAAGATCTCCGCCAACACGGGATTACCCTGTGTTTTGGGATGGTGGAGCCATGTCGATCAGCGGGAATATCAGCGGAATACCGGAAAGATGAAACAGGATATCGTGACGATGTACGAAAGCCTGGATGTCCCGGAAGTATTGGAGTTGCTCCGGTTATATCAGGTTGATTATATTTACGTCGGCAAAACAGAAAAAGCGGAGTATTCCGACGCCGGTATCAGCAAGTTCGCGGAACTCACGGATTATATGACTCCAGCATACGCTAATCCTGATGTGACCATCTACAAGGTCAATGATTATGGGTTGAATGTCGATTTTGCCAAGGTCGCTGCAGACAGTGATGCCCTCGCCAAACTCCAGGAACGATTGGAACAGGAAGCAGTCCGCCGCAAGGAGGAGGCAGAGAAAGCAGAGGAAGCCCGAACAGCAGCCATTCGAAATATGCCACCCCGAACCGTTTTCCAGGGCGGTCAGGGAGAGTCCCGGGGTATGTTCGATGAACCACGATCGATGACAACGGATGCGGATGGTACCATTTATGTCGCTGATTTCAGGAACCATCGGATACAGAAATTCGATCCGGATGGAAACTGGATCTTGGCTTGGGGAACGACTGGGAGTGAACCCGGGCAGTTCAACGACCTGTGCGACGTTGCGGTAGATGCCGATGGCGTGTATGTTGCCGATACATTCAACAATCGAATCCAGAAATTTACGCATACCGGAGAGTTTGTTAAAACATGGGTAACGGATCAGGGGAACTACTTCTATCCCAGAGGCATTGCGACAGATGGCAAAGGATATGTTTACCTTGCAGATACTGGCAACGGTCGGATCATCAAATACACGAATGATGGGAAGGAAGTCGCCATTTTCGGAAAATTGGGAAAAGGCCCCGGCGAGTTTGACACTCCCATTGGTATTTGTGTCTTCAATGATCAATTGATCATTCTGGATACCCATAATTTCAGAGTTCAGATACTGGACACAAACGGCAACTTTATCAAAGAATGGAAATTCAATGGGTGGGAAGGAGATGTTTTTGTTGAGCCATACGTTGTCGCTGATAAGTCCGGCCGGATCTGGATCTCTGATCCAACGAAACGTTTTGTTGCTGTCTATGATCCGGATGGGAATCTGATCAAGACATTTCGATCAGCAACGGATGACAGTCAACCATTCATTCTGCCTATGGGACTGGCACTGGACAAAGCAGGCGATATCCTGGTGATTGACGCACATCACTATCGTGTCTTCAAGATCAAATCAGATTTTTAATCTGTTCATTTGGGAGTGACGTCGTTACGTTTCCATACAATTGGAAATATTTTTCGATAAAAAAAAGAAACATTTTACGTTATGGAACGATGATGGCGTATAATCGTTTTAAATTGTGTCGAGGAAGTGATGTTCAATCTGTGTATGAAAGACATTCTAAGACCATTGGCGGGAAAGATTATTCTCGGGTGTTTATGCTTCATTGCCTGCATCCAATACCTCTCTTATCTGGCTAATGTGCCATTCCCAAGGCAGCCGGTTTTCGGGTCGTTGGCTGTAATTATAGAACCCTTGATAAGAATGGGAGAGGCAATCTATCAACTCACCGACGCATCCCCTTTCATCCAGATAATCAGTTTCAGCCTTTTGTTTCTGATACTGATTATATTTCAAAATCGATTTTCCGCGGATCGAAAACCAGGGAGAATGTTTCTCTGGAGTGGGGTTTTTCTGAGCATACTGGCTCAATGTCTGTATATATGGAAGCCGCTTTCAGTCATTCCGGTTGTTCTAGGTATCGCTTCTGTCTGCCTGTTCATTTCCTCCATACTGAATCCCGACAAACGATGCCAGGATTCATCCAAATCAATTGGAAAAATCAACCGCCGGTTGCTCCTGGCAGCAGTGCTTCTCATCGCGTTTATTTTTCGAGCGTATAAACTGGATACGATTCCGGCAGGTCAGGCGCAGCATACCGCAGAATGGGGAATGGAAGCAGCGATGATGGCTCGTGATTATTCCTGGGATATCCGGAATCCGATAGCCTTCAGTCAGACATGGAGCCATGTTAAAAACTATCTGCTCGGGCCACACCAACAAGGTACTAATATTCTGATTGACTGGGTCATATTCAGCATCTGGTGGCCAAGCCTTCTATTGCAACGGGGAGTGACATCGATAACAGGTGTATTGACGGTGCTGATTCTGTTTCTTCTCGCGGAATATTTATTCAACACATACACTGGCTTTATGGCGTCGTTTCTGATGGCCATTTCACCATGGCATATCATGCACTCCCGATACAGCAGCACTGAACATGCCATTGCCATCCTTTTTGTCACGTTATCGGTTTATTGTGTCGTTCGGGCTCTTCGGGAACAGCGGATTTCATGGACCATTTTGTCGCTCATCGTTCTGTCAGTGGACTTTTTTCTTTATGTGATCGCACAATTCATTGTCTTCATTCTGATTGTCTTCTGGCTATATACACTGTTAACACAAAAGCGTAAATCGTTCCCTGTTTTCATCGGTGGAGTGATATTTTTAGTTTTATTGACACTGATCATTTCTCCCAAAATCGGAATTTTTGGATTCAAGGAGAAGGTGAAGCTTTTGAATACCCAGATTGAGGAGCATCCGGATTACCAGGTTCAGGCATGGGATCGAATCCTGAGGAATGCATCATTGACCCTGAGAGGGTTGTTTCTGGAGGGCGAAGGGTGTGCGTGGTTCTCCAAAAAAGGTGCATATCTGATGTGGCCTGTGAGTGTCGCGCTCCTGGGTGGTATCAGTTGGTGTCTGCCTCGATTCAGGGATTATCGATGCGTTCTGCTCATGATATGGTTCATCGGCGGTATAATACCTACCATTCCATCCGCAGTGGTTGCTCCACGTCGAATTCTGTGCGCCAATCCGGCGATTTATATTATTGCAGCCAGTTTCATTATGGTTTGTGCATCCTATTTTAAAGCAATTCCCGCAAAAGTAAACCGGCATGCGTTGCAGATCGCAGGAATTCTGTTGATGTTGCTCGCGTCATCCACTGCTTTTGCGACGTTTCGATACCATGCAATTGCGTCTGAAGTTCTCCGGAATGGTCCCGAAAGAAGGCTTGCAGAAATCGTTCGTGACAATATCCAGTCTTACTACACCTACATGTTTTTTGAACCGCATACACGGATACAGAAAATCTGGATTGTCTGCGGGCAATATCGTCAGCCCGGGGAAAGGGATCTGCCAATTCAGTTTTTCCAGAAGATGGATGAACTGCCGGTATTGCGAGATGGTGTCCCGGGATCGGATTCCCCGATGAATGCAGCCAGTGGTGGTGCGTCCTTGCGATCCGGTTCATCTGGCACACTGTTTCTGCTGCCAATCGATGAGAACGGGAATCAGATATTGGAGAGTTTGCGAAGTATTTTTCCTGATGGGAAACATGAATTATATAAATATGATGAGCAATTTCTGAATCATGATTCCGGTGTGGAGCTGTTTCAATCATACAAAATTCCGTTGCCTCAATAATGAATGGAATCGTTCTTATGGTGTTTCACCAGATTTTTTCAAACATATAGATGCCGGATTCACTGTTGCCGATATACATTTTTGTCAAGTCCGGTGAAAATGTAATATAGCGGGGACGGGGAACCTTGAGTGAATCCAGTGGATCAAACTCGTGCTGCTCATCTCCGGTCAACAAGCAGCCTTCTGGATTGAATACAAATACTCGATTCTGGATAACATTCGGTATATAAATGTTGCCTCTCCCATCGATCGTTAATCCCAGCGTATCTTCAATGGGGCATGGAAAGGGGAAGGAGCGATTGAATTTCCCGGTACTGTCGTAAATGAAAAGCCTGCGATTGGGAGGATCAAATAGATAGATGTTTCCATTTTTGTCGGATGTGATTGCTTCCGGTTCCCAGAACTCATCCTCATTTTGACCTCGAACATCAACGGAGAATTTGATCTGCCCGTCGAGTCCCGAAATCCGATATATCGTGCTGGGAGCAAGCAGATAACAGTCACCCTCAGGAGCGCACGCGATATCCCGAACAGACAAGGGTAATGGTACTTTCCGTTTCAAATTACCATCAGTATCGAATACAAGCATCCCCTGGTTACGGCTCCCAATCAGATAAATCATCTGGTCATCACTGATATCGATTCGATAGCGCAGATCAAATTGGTGATCGGATAATACATTGGGATCCCATATAGTTTGCAGTTCCCCTTGTTCACTCAATACCATGATGACACGATTGTGCCAGTTCGCGGCAATGATCCGTCCATCGGGTAGACATTTCACGATGGAGGGATCATAAAAACGGTTCATCGCCTCGTTACGATAGCTTGTTTTTGTGACGAATTGATATTGGAATCCCGCTGGCTTTTGAGTATTCGATGGAAGAGCTAACTCCGGAATCGGCGGAACAATGAGATGTTGAGCCGGTATCACGGATCGTTCTCTGGGTTCTGTGGAGTATCGTTTTTTGGGATCTGGAGGTGTTTCCCAGATCAACGATATCTGGTCGCCATTTTGAATGGCGGGAGAAGAAAGCGTGAAATGGTGGAGGCCGGGTAATAAATGCCGATGGAATTTTATCGACTCCTGATCATCCGGCATCTCAGCTACTTTCTCCTCATCAATCCAGATAGTGGAATGTGGAGGAGATTCAAATGCGAAAGCATGATCACCCAGGTGGCTTACCAGGAGTCCGCCTGTGTATTCGCATGAGATGGGTGCTTGGAGATTTTCCGGAAAATCATCCGGGAAACGTAATTTCAGCGATTGTGTCAGATGAGCATTTTGGGTTGTACCATCCACGGAGCGATACAGTGCCCTGAGACCGCGAATTTCCATCAGATCGCTTTTCGATAACATCAGGGAATAAAATCCTCGGGTCAGTTCTTTGTCTTTGTGCAAGGATAGAACAGCCATGGGATAATAAGCTTTGATTAACGGCAGCATCAGCCGGTTTTCCTGAATGTTCCGGAAAAGATACAGCAGATCTTTAGTCGGATCGATTTTGAAAGGGATCGAATCCTTTGGAACAAGTGGTGTATAATAGTTGAAATCCTTGGTATAAGGGTAGGTTAAATAGCGGTAAGGCAATTCTGCTTCCTCTTCGATCCAATCCATCCGAACATCGAAAAACGGGAATGCACCAACTGCCATGCGAACCATGCCATAATCCTCTTTCGATATACACCATTTCGGGCCGATTTCATTGTACAGTACATCCCATGTCCGGAAACCGGTTGCAGAAACCAGTATCAAAGCAGGCAGCAATAACCATGCCCTCCGCCAGCGAATCACCGCGGATATTCCGGACAGCGCCCGATACAATCCGATACCGATCAGTCCGAAGACGAGTGGTTGAACACCAGTCAATCGTCTGATTTCTGGAATAGAAACCACTGCTGGTAATATTCCAGCGCCTAACCATAGAATCAGAAGCATGGTTGCGGGTTTTTCCAACCGGATCAATACCCACAACAATCCAATGAGGAAGAGTGCTCCAATCGGCCACCAGAACAACGGTTGATCATAAAGCCGGAACGACATATCACCAACAAATCGGTAATTAAACGTTTTCAGAAGATTGGAAAGGTTTTCGTAAATCTGTACGTTCGTTGTGGTGATTTTGAACTCATGTCCAACACGCGTATAGAATGTATGATAAGTCTTTACCAAATCCAGTTTCAGAGGCAGCGAAAAGACCAGAATATAGACGGCGATGCCGATACATGCTTTCCAATAATTCTTCCGGCAGAATCCCGGTGTCCGGAATGCAATATAGATCAGATAAACGGGAGCGACAAATGGGATCAGCCGATATGTCGGGAATGTCCACATGCCTGCTGCCAATACAACGCCAGCTAAAAGCCACGGGATGAATCGCCGTGTCCGGGACAGGATATGAATCATCAGGATGGCTGCGATGGCGGCAAGTGGAGCGGTATTCAGTCTTTCGGAGATGTGAGAACTGGAACAGGGCCAGATGCCAACTGCCAGAACGGCTGCAGCACAGATTCCAACAGGCTGCCCGAACAAACTTCGGAATAAAATATATTGGAGTATAACCGTGATGATTCCCGCTGTTACCGCAACCATCCGGAGTGCGACATAGTTGACGCCAAAGAATTTGATAAACGGTACGACCAGATAAAAATATAAAAACTCTTTATTGGCGGAATGGAAGGGTTCAAAGCGTGCGCCATTGATGATGTTGATCGCGTCCATCCCTTTGACCATTTCATCGTTATAGGCACCAAACGGAATAGTATCCAGTTTATGGGCTCGTAACAGAGCCGCCGCAAGAAGAATCATGATCACCAGAAAACCGGATATGCGGGATGGAACATCCGGATCAGATGTGATATTCCGCTTTTCGACCAATGAGGTTATGAGCAGTATTAGAGCAGCGATCCCCAGATACATCATTCCAGCTTGCTGTCGCCGATGGATCAGATAAAATTGCCCCGTGATAAATCCGGCGGTTGATAGAATCCATAATATGGATGTGATGAACCGGATCCAAAAGGTGGGCTGGTCAGTTGCAGTAGTTTGAGTTGCTTCCGGCATGTTTCGAATACTCCATGATTCAATTACCTCAGTATGGGATCAGACATATGATTTACTCTGAGTTTTTCAATTGGATGGCAGGCACCAGATTATTGTATTTTTCTACTGTATACTCCGTGAATACAATGTGGCGCTTCTCCAGTTCGTGTCGAGATGTAATTCGAAGGTTCTCGAGAAATTGGGAATACCGATCTGGATCAGTAAACACAGAACTATGTTCATCGGCCATCAGACGTGTTGCGGATTGTCGAATCTCATACTCAATGAACTCTTTTGGGAAACGGCCATCATACTTCAACAACACGTTTTTCAGAGTATCAAAATCGAACGTATAGTGAAAAACAAGAAACATCCTGACAACATACCCATCGGCTGTTTCAGCGTGCAGTGCGTGTAATTGATAGAATCGGTCGAAAATGTAGTCGGCTAAAACCAGATTACCGGTCAAAGATACCCGATCAATTCTGCATGAAAAGGGAAATCCGAATGCCAATCCGCTGGAGATGCATTCGACCGGTTGGGATTTCCGGAGTTCATGCCTGATGCCCATACTGTCCTCCGGTATCCAATGAAGTCCCATAATGGATAATCCAGCCAAAAAGACACCGATTGATACGGTTGATTTCATGATCAGACGGGTCAGAACGTGTGATACAGAAGCACTCATGTTGCTATCCCATATTAACGCAATTGCTCGACCGGACCATGCTCCCGAACGCGAAACACCGCACGATCCGGATATTTATCCATCAATCTTTGATTGGCTACCTCATCTATGTCAATGGCATAAATGATGTTACCGGCAAAATCCAGGTCATTTTTATAGAAAAATGAAATATAGGCAAAATCCGGATGGCCGGAGATAAAGACAATGGAGTTTGGGGTATGGATGCTGTTAATCATGGTAATCGTATCATCAAACACACAACAATAATTCCGGTAGCATTCTTTTTCATAAGGCCAATAATAATGAATGCTGGAGCGAATCAAGGTAATCATGATGCATATGCCAATTCCAATGGAAGTCCACCTGGATCGAGAATCATGCCAGATGTTATCAGATATTTCACCCGTTCGTTGCAATCCACGGATAGACAGGAGTGCGATAAGGGGAACGAATTCGGACCAGTATCGGGGTTCATGTGTCCAGCCATAATGCGCCAGAGCAGAATAAATATAGGCATTCAATATAAATCCAGTGAGAAAGATCCAATCCCACATTTTGGGAGTCAGGAGAATAAAGGGGAGAAATGCAAAGATCAATGAGAGATAGGGTGGCCATCCAAATACGCGTTGCAGGAACCACATGCCATTGTAATGGAGATATTTCCAGAAAGTTGTCGGATCGTTTCCTTCCTCAAACCGTTCTTCGACCTGCTTCTGAATTAACTCCCACTTTCCGGTTGTCTGATACGCGTGAATATAGGCCGTTGAACTGATCAGAACAGCAGATATAACAAACAACAGGATAAGGAGATATTTTTTTTGAATGAGCCGACGAACACCCCAGTATACCAGCGGCAGTATACTGAAAATCATCGTGGTAACGGGTCTGATAACAAAACTGATACCCCATGCCAGTCCCGCAAATATGGTGGATTTTCGGGTTTGCGTTTCATCCGAAGTTACCAGAAGATACAGAAAGATCATATTGGCTGCCATTGAGGATATATGTGACATGTAGGAAGCACCCAGGAGAAGAACCAACGGGGAAGAAGACAGCAATACACCTGCCAGCAAGCCCAGTAATTTTGATCGGTACAATCGAAATCCCGCAAGAACAGTAAACAGGATAGTGAGGGCCGTGAGAATGGGAGGGATAATCTGGGGACGCTGGATCAAAAAACCGATAGCTAAAAGGAACGAATGGCCGAATGTATAGTAACTGAATATGCGGTCTTCCCACCAGATTCCCAGGTGCTTGAAACTCTCAACCGGTTCGGGAGGTGGGACATAGAATTTCCCTGATGCAAATACTTTAGCCTGAAACAGATAGATCCCTTCGTCGTTTACCCTGGGAACGCCGTGGAAAATCGTATCGCTGAGGATCATTGCGAGATAACCACCGATGGCTGAAACGAGCAGTGCGAACCAAAGAAATCGAATCCGCTCCGCTAATTTTACGAGATGCTTGATCTGCATTCCCAGGTTTCGAATGAAACAAATCAACATGGCCATTCTCAGAAGGAGTAAAGCAATTCTGGTAATTAAGACCAGGGTGATCAGAAGAATCAGTGCAGCGACGATATTTGTTAAATATTTGAAAAAAAATGCATATTGCAGATCTGAACGTGTCTTTTCCGGTACGAAAAAAAATTGCGTGTTGTTATAGGGAGGATTCAAGGCAAATCCGTATCGACCCATATAAAAATCCGCATCATAGGTCATCCGAGTGCTGGCCAGCTTGGAGACCATGTGTAGACGGGCACAGATCGGCATGATCAGGTCAACGTCCAGAATGAATTCGTCCCGAGCATACTCGCTATACGTCAAATACATCGCACAGTGCCTGGAGAATCCGCCGCGCTCACCAATGCCGATCCATTTCAGAAATGTCTGCCCATATCTTTTCAGGTTGCTATTGGGGATCTCTCCCGATGTATGACGCCAGAATGGTTCATGTGTATCAATATCTCTCAGTGTCAGATTGTTGAAATACTGCAGGAAAAGATACGGGTGTGGCTGAAGAAATACAGGCATTAACAACAGTTCGACAGATGGTTCCTGAAGGTCATTCGGATGACCATAATTCAGGCAATCCCCATCCAGATAGACTTCGGCGTGATCCGGAGTGTAGATGTATGTGAAATGATGGCGATAGTGATGAAACGTCCTAAGCAGGAACCCACACAAGAGGCCGGCTCCCAAACTAAATAATATTACCTGAATCCACCGGGTATTTTTTAGATTCAGAAATAGTCCTGCCATCAAAATAGCCCTGTTTCACTGAAAGAAAACGAATAGGTACCGAACAGAATACATTCTATCAAGGGTACCCATAAAACATAAGAAAATCAGTTTACTCCGTCTGGTTCAGATCGAAACCTTCCGGAGGAAACGGTTGTTGAATCAGATTATCATAAGATCGACCAGACTCATCCATTAACACAAAGATCACATACCAGTCTCCCGCCTGTTCACAACTTCTGAAAAAGATCTCGTTCCAGCCCTCTCGAAACGTCAATCGGAGCTTATTCATGTAATCGCCGATCAATGTTGATGACAGAATGTTCTGGCCATTCAACCAGAGTGCCAGATGATCATTTGTTCCCCAATATTCCAAGGTACAGGTCGTTTCTTTGGGGAATGACAGGTAGGTGACGCCTTCAGCATAGACATCCTCCGGATTACCAGGGCTATATCGGGGATCCATTCCCTTGAAAAATTCCTGGAATTCGAGCAGCACATATCTGCCTTCATAGGGTCGCCAATGGACTTTGCCGCTCAATCCATCCCGTTCCTCATTGATCGAACGATAGGGATGCGGATAGGGCAGTCCATGTGTTTCTGCTTCCTGATTATCGAAAAGCCCCATCAAGGACCATTGAAGTAAAGGTGTTTTTCTCTTTTTGATATGGGCGATGGTAAATTCCGGGAGATTATTGGCATCGATCACCCGATGCAGGATGTCGTAATCATCAAAGTAATACAACTCGTTTTCAGGTAATGCAAAAAGCGTTGGGACATCCAGGCTGTACATCGGGTAATCGAATGGCCGGAGGAATTTATAGCCATTATTAAATGTCGCCAGCCATTCATGGGGATCTATCTTCTTGTAAAAATTGGCGAAAATATCGGGATTATTGACATTGGTAGCGGAAAAGAGACGTTGTGGATATTGGTCAGCGCGTTCTTCCATAAATGCGATGGCTTCCCGATACCCAAACTGAAATCCATAGATACCCGATGCCGACATTTTGTTGTATTCCATGAAGTATTTTTGAAAATACACCCAGGCATCCTGTCCGACCGGAATAAAAGCTGCTCCGATCAAGATCGAATGAAGCGGCCACCTCAGCCATCGCCATTTGATCCAGCGAAACAAGGCCCAAACGTGGATAAATGCCGCAGCGGAGAAAATCGACGGCAAAGGACTCCCCATGATGGATCGTGTGGCATAGGTATCATTTGTGAAAGCCGCTCCTACCGGGAAAATTGCGAGCCACCATAATAACAGCAGATTGATGCGGCGGAGAGGGATCAGCATGAGTAAGATGCCGAGTCCTGCCATCGGGATAAACGATCGATAGATCTCTCCGTGTCCTTTGACAGAATGCCGTGCGTTGACATCCCCATGTTCAAAGAGAAATCCATAGGAGTAATATTGCTTGTAATGGTCCCAGAATAACCGGGCTTTCTCTGAAAGGTTTCTTCCTTCGGAGCTGTTCAGCCATGAGGACGCATGGAAGTGAAGTGTATCCTTTGTCGTGAAATGGTAATAGATCGCAGGAGCGGCAAACAGGAGAAAACAGAGGAGACCCAGTGAAACAAATTTTCGATGGAACCAGAGATCGGGCACGTAAAGAATGGTAAACAGGAGAAGAAAAAGGGGGAGAAAAACCGTGATCATGATATAGGTATGAATGGAGATCCCGAGCAGGATGCCGGCCCATACCCAATACCACCGACCTTTCCTGAGGCTCCGGACAAGTGCTGCCAGGCCGAAAACGAACACGCATGGCATGGAAATCAATTCGAATGCGATTCTGCTGAAATGGAAATTCCACGGTGTGACACTGAGAAAAGCCGCTGCAGCCAGCCCGGCGATCGCCCCCCATATTTCATACATGAGCCAGAAGATACCCAATACTGTGAATGAACCGAACATAACACTCGTCAGCCGGACACTTCGTTCGGATAATCCAAACAATTTGACCGGAATGATGGCGGAATAGACGAACACGGGATTCTTCTGGACGCCAAATGATTTGATGTATAACGGAAATTTCGCTCCAGTATCATCGATCCCCCATCCGCCAAGTGTAAAAGCGTTGTAGCCAATCGATGCTTCATCGCAGTAGAACCCGGCTGGCACATCTGTAATCTTGTAGAATCGGATTCCAAACGTGAATAAAAAAATAATTCCAAGCAGTATCCATTGCAGTGTGGAAATTCTTCCCGGAGTAAGAAATGGGGATTTTTTGGGTTTTTCTCTTATCATGGCGTCTCCGCTATTCTCAATTCTTCCCATATACTATAAGCCAACTCTGCCGCCGATTCAATGTTTTATATCCTCCTGTCGAAGTGAAGACCAGGTTCCTGACAGCGTGATGAATCAACGATTTGTCTCCGGAATAACACGATATTCAATGGGTGGGGTTGCCTGCTGAATCATGCCTGGAATCGATTTCCCATTTTCATCGGTGATAGTCATGGCGAGGTACCAATCCCCCAACCCTTCGCAACTTCGTACAAATATCTCATTCCAGCCAGATTGAAATAGTCCGCTCATTCTCTGGAGTGAACCACTGATTGCTGTGGAACCTAGTATTTTCCTTCCATTTACCCAGATCACCAGATAGTCATTGGAGCCAAAAAATTCCAGATATCCATTTTGTGCTTCCGGGAGGTAGATATATGTAACCGCTTCGGCGGAACAGTTTTCCGGATTCTTCGGATGCTTGGGATCGGAATCCTGCAAAAATTCCTGGAATTCCAGGTTGACATACGTCGTTGTCAATTTCTTCCAATGAACCACCCCATTCAGTCCCTGACGCTCCTGACCAAAGGTTTGAAATGGAAAGGAGTATGTTTCATCACATTGATCGGGAGCTGCTCTTTCGAATACGCCGATCACAGACCATTCTGTCAGAAAGACTTTCCGTTTTCTCACATCGGCTACAATAAAATCAATGTCGCCATTCGGATCGATGATCGTATCCTTGATAGTATAATCTTCGAAATAGTGCAGTTCCTGTTCACGGAGCGCATAAATCGTTGGTTGATCCAGATTGTATGCCGAATAGTTGAATGGCCGGAGGACGATATAACCGGTATTTTTTGTTCGGCTGAACTCGACAGGATTGAGTTGGGCATAGAAATTTACATAAACATCTGGATAGTTGACATCGGTTGCGGTCAACATTTTTTGTGGGTATTCCTCAGAATGTGCCTCCATAAAATGGATGATCTGGCGATACCCGTATTGAAATCCATTGAAACCCTGAGCGGACATTTCACTGTATTTTTCGAAATATATCTTAAAATATCGATAGGATTCCGGAATGATGGGGAGAAACACCAGCCCGAGCAGTAAGGCATTTGTCGGCCAACGTACGCATCTCCAGCGAATCCCGGCAATTATAATCCAGAGTCGAGCTACGGATATGGAAATGAAAATTGCAGCCAGCGGACTGCCCATGATGGAGCGTGTTGCGTATAGATCCGTCGTGAGAGCGGCTCCAAATGGAAATAATCCGAGCCATAACAACAGCAGGATACTATGGCGTTTGAACGGGAAAATCAGGAAGGGCGCACTGAGAATCAGTAAAGGGAGAAAAGAAGGATATAAAAGACCATGGTTCTTGACCGAATGTCTTGGATTCATGTCGCCAGTCTGAAATAAAAAATCATACGAAAAAAACGCTTTATAATGGTTCCAGAAGGTTAAGACTTTTTCTTTTACAGCAGTCTGAGTGTCCTGACTCACCCAAACGGCGGCCCGGTAATGAAGGGTGTTTTTCGTGTTCAACCGGTTGATGATTGCCGGTGTTACGATGATGGCGAACATCAACACGCTGATTAGCACATATTTCCGGTGTTTGAATATTTCCGGTGCATAGAGTACGCAGAAGAAAAGAAGGAAAGGCGGGAGGAAAGGAACAGCCATTACATACGTATGAATCGTCAATCCCATCATAATGGCTCCAGCAGCCCAGTTCCAGCCGCCTTTCTTGATTGCCCGTATCAGGAAAGCGAAGCCCAGAATGAATAAACTTGGGAAGGATATCAGCTCGAACGCGATCCGGCTGAAATGAAAGTGCCAAGGTGTAATACTGAGTAACGCAGCAGCGATGATCCCTGCGATCGGTCCATGGAGTTCGAACATGAGCCAGAACACGCCGATTACAGCAAGTGTTCCAAAAAATACACTGGTGCCTCGCACCGCGGTTTCATTCAAACCGAATAATTTGACCGGGAGAATGGCAGCATAGATGTACACCGGATTCTTTTGAACACCGGCGATTTCATTGATGTATAACGGGAATCGGACGCCATTCCCATCGATCCCCCAGCCTCCGAGGGAGTATGCATGATATCCGATCGATGCTTCATCGACAAAAAATCCGGCGGGAATGTCACCCACTTCATACAATCGGATACCGAATGCAAACAGCACAATGCTGATGAGTATTCCCCGATGAATGACTGAGAGATGGTGATCCTGTGATCCCTGTGGAACAGGTTTGTCGGTTTTTATCAATGAAGGCGGCATCGGACTACCACGAGTTTTTGATACTGAGCCAAACCACATCCTAACACGCTGGACTCCGAATTATGACTCCCTCTGTGTCTCTGATTCCATCGAAAGATCGGGAATGATGGGTGCTTCCAGTTGATCCTCCGGGATGACAACCGTGAAAAAGATGGGATCAGTTGTCAGCCGATTGTCATAGAAAACTTCGTAGATTCCTTTCGGATACCTGGTTCGCACCTTTCGTATTAACGGGACATTTTTCGGGTCGTTTTCAAATACGAACGCAAGTCCTTTCCCCGGTTCATGGGGTTGACTTAATACGCGGTCGAGATTGTCCAGAAGGCGTTCGGTTGAGATAAAATCGATCACTTCCCCATCAGTAATCGAAAATACATTCCCGGGAACGCCATAACAAATAAACTTTGGTGTATCGATAAAGTGTCCCTGCGAGATGTATAAATGATTGTTTCGGGATAGCTCCAATCCCTTTTCGCCGATCAGAGTATGTTTTAATGCATAGCCGTACTGGGCATAGTAATCATTGCCCATTTTATGGAAATAAAGCTGGAACTCCGAAGCCATCACCCAGAAAACAAGCAGGATAGATAAAGGGGCATACCATCGTTCAAAATAGGAGGCAGGAATGAGATGGCATGCGGACGTGATGCCAGCTCCAATAAAAGCCGCCAACGCCATTGGAACCATGATCAATCGCGTGGCATCCGGTTCGGATAAAATGGATGGAAGCGTTCCAAAACAAAAGATGAGGATGACGAGGATAGATCCCCGTTTAAACAAGGCGCGTAAGAAGACCCCAAAACCCATCGCTAAAAACAGACCGGCCGGCCGGCTGAGTATGGGCCATTCATTATTGAAAAAATTGCCCACCCTTGCCTGGTAGTGGTAAATGAGCAGATTCCTGGAGATATTGTGGAACAACGGTTCCAGAGATCCAGCGGACTTGATTTTGGATCCCACGAAAAGGGCATTTTGCCGTCCCATCAAGGGGGATTCCAGGATATGAGAAATATTATTCTGCAATGGTTCCCCAGGATGCCAGAACTGGGATGCGTAGATGATGGTTGGCATATATGCAGCAACGGATACGATAAATAGTGCCGATAGACCCCACCAGTTTTGTCGCATAAATTTTTTTTTTGTGATCCAGGTATGAATCCCTACAACGATCATCAATAATGGGATACCACGAAAAGAAAAATACGTTTGCAGCCCGATTCCGATAAATAAACCGGAGCCCATATAATAGAGCTGACGTTTCCACCAGCTTGAGGCATCAACCGCCTGATAGTAGAGCCAGCAGGTCAGTGCCAGACATAATGGTGCCAGAATCGCCCGATATCCGGTCCGGCCAAATGTGATCATCCAGGCCAGATCGGAATAGATAAAGGATGCAATCATGGCGAATCGGGTTCCAAACAGATGCTGGAAGAGAAAAAACAGGAACACGACACCCAGTATACCTGCAGTTATACACGGAATATAGAGAATATATCTGCCAACTCCAAAGCATTTGAATGTCAACGCAACGAGATACATATACAGTGTGCTTTTTCCCCAACACTCCGTGGTAAAAGGAGTATATGGTTCACCATTTAAAATTCGTTGCGCATAAATTCCATTCCACGCGGCATCATTGTTGATCCCCCATGGAATTTCATCGAGCTTATACAAACGCAATCCAACGGTGACGAGTATCAGGATTCCAAAACTGATCATCCGCAGGTGTTTATTCATGGGAGGAAGATGATGGAGTATCATCCTGCTGAACGAAAAGGGAATTCCTGCAATAAAGGAGAGTCCGATTCCGGATAGCATCAGGAGAGAACCCAGGGAAGGCCGGTTCCTGCTGAAACTGATGATGGCGCATGTCAGAAGAATGATTCCAAAGATCATCAGTATGTATGATAATCCTGAATCTCTGGCCAGCCTGCTTTTGAGCGCTGGATACAGATGATATTTTCGAGTTTCGACCGGTGTCATAGTTCGCAGGATAAACTTGGTGAGCACCCATCGGATGATGATGAACAAGGCGATCAGGTCGATGATAATCCGTGATATGGAGATGAGCCGGTCCTGAGGTGATGGTGGAGCATGGGTTGGTTTGGGTATAGCAGGGGCTGGTGCATATTTTACGATCCGGTGATTCAGACAATCAGATATGAAAATATTATTTTCCTTGTCAACGACAATACCGATCGGAAAATTCAATTGTTCCGGTCCGCTTCCCGGTTCACCAAACCGGCTGTATGCTTCCCCATCAGACATATAAACGCCGATGGTATTCGTTAATGGTGACGTGATATAAATCTTGCCGTCGGAGCCTACCGCGATATACGCTTCATTAAATGTCTCCTTCTTCCATTCCGTAACCGGCAATGTCTTGATGGTCGCTCCGGTTGTATCGATAATTTTGACTCTGTGGTTACCTGTATCCGCGACGTACAGGTTACCTTCCGGGCCAAACGTCAGTCCAACCGGGTCGTGAAATGTTTCTGGAGATGCGGAATGATTGCCCCAGGTGAAGGCGAGTGTTCCATCCGGGTTGAATACTTTGATCTCATGAAAGCTGGTATTGGCAATATAAACCCGATCGTGCTGATCGATAGCGATACCCCGTGGTGCATAAAACCCTCCACCTTGCGCCCATTCGGGTGTCCAGGTTCCAGATGTGTCATACTTCTGAATCCGATGATTCCATGTATCGACAACATACAGATTTCCCTGGCTGTCCATCGCTGCACAGGTTGGGTCATTCAACTGACCCGGACCATTGCCTTTGCCCCCCCATTGCTGAACCGGCGAGCCATCTGTCTTCAATTCCTGAATTCTGAAATTTCGGAAATCCGTGACCAGGAAGTTTCCTGCGGGAGTGTAACAGAGCCCTCGAGGCTCCAGAAACTGCCCCGGCTCAGAGCCCCGGCTGCCAATTTGCTGGATCTGACGATTCAGCACCCGTTTGGGTATTGCATCACCGCAACCAAAAACGAAAAAAGGGAAAATGGCGATGAAAATAAAAAAATTCAATACAGATTTATTCTTCATTCTGTCACCTGTTGTTATTTTTTTCATCCAGATGATCCAATACATCCTCAAGGAGCTTTCGGTTGATGGCGATGACATCGGCGAGAACGCCGATGAGTAAAAGGAGAAGGCCAAAAATCAACAAAATGGAGGCGATGACTAAGCTTTGAACTTTTCCGGAGGGACCGGGCCATGAGGCAATATAGTAGAAGATAAAACGTAAGAATAGAAGCATTCCCAGGCCAAGTCCAGCAATACCAGCTCGGGAAAACAGCTTGACCGGACTGTACAAAGACCAGATTCGAATAATCGTGACGGTCTGTTTTCGGATATAGTGCCAATTACTGGTGAATAGCCGACTCGGCCGAGTCGGGGGATTGATGGTAATGGGTACCCAGAACACCCGTAAACCATTCCGACCCGCTTGAATAATGGTCTCAATGGTATAGGAAAAATCCGAAAAAACCCGTAGTTTTCTGGCTGCCGAGCGGGAATAAGCCCGAAACCCGGATGTCATATCTGGAACCTTTGTTCCTGCAAAAAATCGAACCATGCGACTCCCGAATTTCTGGAGCAACTTTTTGGTGGGGGAAAAATGAGCAATCTGGTCGATTGGACGACATCCAACAACAATATCCGCCTGATCGGCCAGAATGGGTTTGATCAACTCCGGAATACAACCTGCCTGATATTGATTATCCGCATCGGTATTGACAACAATATCGGCTCCCAATCTTACCGATTCCTTCAGCCCAAGCGCAAAAGCCTTTGCCAATCCCTGATGATGCCCGAGCTTCAGAATTTTTACACCCAATTCCCCGGCAATCCGGACAGTGTCATCAGTAGAGCCATCGTCAATGACCAGAACCTCGATTTCATCGAAACCAGGCAATGTGACAGGGAGCTCACTCACCGTTTCTTTCAACGTACCAGCTTCATTAAAACACGGAATTTGAATGACCAATTTCATGACCATGCATTCTGTGATAGTGCCTGTGAATGGCGGGTTTGGAAAAAAATCAGAGCCAAATAGTCGTTAATGACAAACTTACCATACCAATGGCAGTCATGTTTCGCAACTCGATTATTCTTTAAAAGGCTTTTCCCTGTCGCCAGACTAACTCTTTGACAGAGCCATCGGCATGCGCTTTGCCAGCAGCATCTTACAACTCAGACGGACAATCCGGTTATGTTTACAATCAACAACTGCGAGTTCGTCTGTTGCCGGACAATATGAAACTCCCATCGGGAACATAAATTCGGATTTCGTATCTGCTCCCACTTCAACCGGATATTGACCGATTTGTTCCCCGGTCGCAGGATTGAAGGCTAAAATGCGGTGATTGGGCGGATCCGTGACAAACAGGTGGCCGTCCGTGTCAAAACAAAGGTACGGCAATGTATAGGTCTGCTCCTGCCAGCCGTTGATGGGGATGCTGCGCAGATAGGTTCCCTCCCGGTTGAAAACTTTGATTTCTTTGTTCAAAGAGTCTGCGACATAGATGTTTTCTTCGGTATCCAACGCAATGCCAACCGGTTTCTGCAAAGCGGATTTGGATCCTTTGGCTCCCACAATTTTTGCTGTCATTTTCCCGTTGAAATCCAGCTTGATCAGCTCATGCATACTGGTATTGCTGACCCAGATCCCATCTGAAGCCGCCACTACATCCATCGGATAACAGAATCGATAGCCTGCAGTCCACACGATATTGCCGGATGCATCGTACTTCTGAACCCGTTGATTGAATGTATCTGCCACATAGATGAAATTGTCTTTACTGAAGTCGATTCCACATGGATCTTCAAATTGACTGATTTTATTTCCCTTCTCGCCAAATTGAGTGATCAGATTATCTTTCTGATCAAAAACAGCCACCCGATAGTTTCGAAAATCAGCAACCGCATAATGGCAATCCGGACCGAATGCCACATCGCGCGGTTCATTTAATTCCGTATTGGAATGCAGTGGGGGGGAGGAGTCTGTTGATTGGGATGGTTGGGATACACTTTTTGAAGGCAGAGTGGATTCACCCAATTCATCGTTTTTCTTTGGATCAGCACCCGATTTTTTTTCAGATGGAGCCAGTGCAAGATCATGATCCATATCACACGCGACATTGTCCGCTGCAATTTCAGGAATGGGATTTTTCGGATTTGGATAATGCTCAGCGAGCAGATCCCTGAGTTTTTTGGCCACATTCGGATAGCGGTCCACCTGATTCATCCGTTCTTCGGGATCGATTTCATAATTGTACAGTTCAAACGTTTTTTCTTTCTGGTTGTATATGAATTTCCAGGGACCGAAGATAACACCGAATTTCTTGTAGTTGGCATTGGGAATCATGGAATAAACGGGAGTCAGCGCGGAATGATCACCATGATATATGAGTGGCAGCAGATTGGTGCCATCCCGGGGCGGGTCTGCTTCGATCCCTAAAAATGCCAGAATCGTGGGGACAATATCCACTGATCCGGTCGGTACTTTGACACGACGCCCCTGGATACCGGGCAGATTCATGATGACCGGTGTGTGAATGGATTCATTATAGAGAAATTTGCCATGCCATGAATTCCCATGTTCCTTGAACTCCTCTCCGTGATCGGATGTGATGACAAGCAGTGTATGATCCATTAATCCGAGCTTTTCCAGATGCTCAATCAGATTTCCAATCCAAAAATCCGTATGGGCGATTTCGCCGTCATACAGCATCTGCTTGGATTGCACAAATTGGTCTGTCTGTGGCGTACGGATATATCCGGCATGGGGATCCAGGAGATGAGAGTATATGAAGAATCGCTTATCTTTATTGCGATCGATCATGCTTTTGATTTCTGTGATCATTTTTTCTGACGAAGTTGATTTGAATATCTCGTTGTATGGGGTATCAAACAACACTAAATCATCATATCCCTGCCGGAATGGATGATTTTTAAGGATTTCATTGTAGCCCACAAATCCTGTCGTGAACCCGTGTTCTTTTAGAATATCCTTCATGAGCTTCGTGGCGTTGCGCTGAAAATTGATGGCATATATCCCGGACGTAAATGAGTTGATCGAATTCGGAGTATCACCACCCTGGATGTAATTTCTTTCGAGCAGAACACCATTTTCTGCAAGCGTATCGAGATGAGGCGATGTTGGAAAGGGGTATCCATAACAGGACAGATGATCAGATCGAACCGCGTCAATGGACAGCAAAATAACATTCCAGTCGGATGTATCTCCGATTATCTCAGCCAAAGGGCGGTCATCATACTCGAATTCCTGAGCTTTGGCCTCGAAGTATCCCTTCAAATCAAAATCACCGGATTCAATGGGCGCTTTTATCAAAGCAGGGAATGCTTTGATGTCGATGACTCTCGATAAATCAGACAATATATGATCCGGTATCACCGAAAATTTATGGATACTGACATTGAGATTATTGCTGTAATTGATTGTGAATGCGGTGCTTGTTATCGTCAAAAGACACAACAGGAGGACAGTGATCATAAACGGAAGCCGGTTCATGAAGTGAAATGGGTGCAGTTTCATGAGACGGTATATCGCATATGTCGAACACCCGAAACAAGTCAGAAAAATCAGATAGGGGATATCCAAGACTTCACCCAGCCACTCCCGATTAAATTGAAACAATACAAGAATCGCCAGAACACTGAGATAGACCGGATTTATGATCTGTCTGATAATGAAAGAGACAATGGTTCTCGATCTTGTTCCATGCATTTTTTTTGTTTGGGGATGCAATATGTTTTTCTGTGCAAAAACAGCGGTACATAACAGAAGAAAACCCACAAAAATCCCCTGAGACAGAGCCAGTGTAAAAGAAATCATATCATGATTATGGAATTTTTTCAGAAAAAACAGTGTCAGTTCATAGTTCGTGTATATAAAAATCCAGGTACAGAAAAAGATGAGATGGTTCGGAATCCTGCGCAAACTGTCAAAATTGATTCCCATTCGGTTGACTAGCAGCCGAGAATAGAGAAAATAGAATCCTTGCCAGACGAAAGAGAGGATGAGAGCCATTATGACCATCAATCCCAGAATGGCGAGATAAAACAAATATTTTTCAGTCGGTACAATGAATGATGGTGAGCGGCGAATGGTTGTATAGATGATTTCAAAGAATCCAAATAAAAATCCACTGATCAGAAAAGCATTCAGGAAATGAGAAAATCGAATTCGTTTTTGTGATATAATGTTATGTTCTGCCATTTCCCGCCTCCGTTTCTACAAACTGCTTTTTTAACGCTAACGGAATGAGGAGTCAATGTGAATAGCCAACAATTTCGAGGTACGGTCAATCTGTCATCTCAGGATCATCCGACGCCTGGAACGAGTCACAAAGCGGAGAATCAATATCGGAAAATTCTCAAAGGCTTTTTTTCATTGACATTTGCCAAACTGGTATTCATGGTTGCCGGTTATGTGGTGTATTTCTCACTGCCTCGACTGCTGTCCGCTGCGGAGTTCGGCAATTATGGCGTGGTCGTCGGCATCCTCAATGTGTTCAACATGGTTCTCATCACGGGTACGATCCAGGCGGTTTCAAAATTCGTCTCTGAAGAAGAACTTCGCGAACGGGCGATCCGAGTGAGTGCCAACCGGATTCAGACGATCATTGGAAGCGCCGCATTTTGGATACTCATCGGAACTGCTCCGTTTCTGGCCGCTTTTTTTAAGGATCCGGCGGTCGCTCCTGCAATTTATGCTGGATCAGCCGTTCCACTTTTTTATGCATTTTACGCAGTGACCGTCGGTTCGCTCAACGGCAGAAAAATGTTCATGCATCAGGCATCACTGGATATCTCCTTTTCCATATTGAAAACGACAGGGATTTTGACCCTGGCGTATTTAGGATTTGGAGTCGTCGGATGCTTTTTGGGATTTTCGATTTCAGCCTGTTTGATTTTAATCATCGGCGTGTCGATCGTGGTCAGATATCAACATGCATCTGCGGGTGAACCTTTCCCGGTCAAAAAAATTCTGACATTTGAAATCTGGGTGATGATCATTACCCTGATCAATAATCTGCTCATCAGTACCGATCTGTTTCTGGTAAAGTCGATCATATCGGGAAGTGCAGCAGCAACTCAGGCTGGATATTATACAGCGGTTCAGACGTTTGCCCGGATTCCCTATACGTTGGTGATTGCCGTCAGCCTGGTCATCTTCCCCCTCATTTCAAAATCCACTTTCGAGAATGATCAACGGGCAACGCAACAATACATCCAGACATCGCTTCGGATGACGTGGCTCTTTGTCCTGCCAGTGGCGATTATCTTCTCGGCTCTGCCCGGCGAGTTTCTCTCATTGGTCTATCCCGACGAATATATTCAGGGGAGCACTGCATTACGCCTGCTGCCGATCGGAGAAGCCCTTCTGGCACTGATGTTCATCGCGGTCACCATTATCACCGGGAGCGGCAGGCCGCTTGCGTCCATTGCCATTAATGCTGTCGCCCTGGTCATACTCGGGGGATTGTGCTTTGTTTTTATTCCGTTGTCTGGCATTGCCGGAGCTGCTTTGGGTGCGTCTCTGGGCTGGCTGGCCGGTCTCGTCATTGCCGGAATTTACATCTTCAGGCAATTCCATGCATTCATCCCTTCATTGACATGGATCCGGACACTGGCAGCGGGTACTGTGGCTTATCTGTCGACATTTGCCCTGCCGGAAGGCGTGATAGGCAAAATTTTGTCCGGTTCTGTAGTGATCCCTGCCGTTTATTTCGGCGTTCTTTTTTTGTTAAAAGAACTGTCCAGACAGGAGATTACGCGGATTTTAACCGTATTGAAAAAATGAGGAACCACTTTATACCTCATACCTCTTTTTTTCGGGCGAGAACAATCAGAAATCCTGCAAACTGAGCGAAAAACGAATTCACCATCGCCAGTTCCATAGCTCGAAACATATTTTTAATGATTGGCAGTTTATGAACGCCGGCAGACGGCGTAACGATCCGGACACCCCGGTATCCTTCGAAATCGACATCTTCCGGTAGATAGGAGCGGATCCTGGAAAGCGAATCATACCGAGTCAGGATATCTTCATCGACAAATCGGTCCGATGTTTTCGATGGTGGCTTCAGCCGCTTGATCAGGCCGCGCATACTGACCGGATTGTAAAATTCCAACGCCAGCATCCCTCCGGGCTTTGTCACTCGGGCGAGTTCCCGGAGTGCATCCTGGATCAGTTCGATGTGGGCCAGCACCTTGAATGAGACAACGGTGTCAAACGTGTTCGATGGAAACGGAAGATGCAGGATATTGGCCTGAGCGACATTCAGGCTCCGTTTCCGGGCATTTCCCAGCATTCCAAACGAAAGATCCATTCCAATCACTTGCCGGGCGATCCGCTTCAATCGATCCAGGACCAACCCACTCCCGCATCCGGCCTCCAATACCAGTTTCCCTTCACAAAACGATCGGACCGCCTTGATCTCCAGATCGTCAATCAATGCATGATACCCATCATGCCGCTCATCGTCATAGGTACTGGAAAACGAGTCGTAATATTGTTTGTTATCGATCATATCGCGATTGTCCTCTCTTATTGTTCAGTTGTCGAAATCGAACGATGTGGCACCATCGATGAATTCTTCGGAATTGTTTATCAGTGGAGCATCTGGTCGTACAACGATTCATAGTGATCGGCCATTTGTTGAGCATCGAATCGGGACTCAACCATTTGCCGTACCCGGCTCGAAATGGTCTGGTAAAATGATGCGCTGCCTTTCAATTCTCCCACAACCTGGAGTAATGGTCCGGGTTCCCCTGCGGGGATGATCATATCCGGATCACCATTAACCATCTCCTGAAGTGTCGGCAGATCACTGACAATCACCGGGATCCCCAGCGCCATCGCCTCGAGGACGACCAGCGGGAAATCCATTTTACCGTAAAGGGACAACACCGGAAAGATCACCAGATCGACAGCCGTCAGCAGTGACTGCATATCATCGACCTCACCCAGAAACCGGACACGCTCACCAACTCCCGACAAGCACCGTTTCAACTGATTCTCCTCAGCCCGATCGGATGGCGTCTTGGCACGGCAGGCCAGAAATACCTGGATAGTTTCATCTTGTCTGATCCACTCCAGAGTGGCTTCCCGGAGTATTGGTGTCACTTTCGAGTACACATAATCTCCCGGATAGAGGATGGTGAACTGACCGGTCGTTCTCCATTTCAGCCGGGCGGCCTGCCGTTCCGGCAGACTGGGCAGATTCGGAATGGGAATGGCCGGATAGATCAGTTCCACCGGTTTTTCCAACGCAGTTTCCAGGCGGTTCTGGACGGTTTGGGATAAGGCGACGATACGGTCCGCAAATATCAGCCGTCGGATATGCTCATAGGAAGAAGGTTCACTGGTGACCGTCTGAACCGACATAGACTGGCGCTTGATACCCATCACCAGGCGGCCGATCATCGATGTTCTGGGATTCGGAGTAAAAAAATAGTGATATATTGGTGGTTTGAGGGATGGAGACAGCAATCGCCTAAGCAGTCGAATCTGATTCATCAACGGCGGACTGAAATGCCCGGCATTCCGGTAGATCGGCTCAGCAATCGCCTTTGAGTCAAATGTGTTGCCATCGGATGGCACAAAAATCCGATACCGATACCGCCTGGAATAGATCACCAGATCTCTGGGAATGTTTTTTCCACTGTCATGCCAGGGGGGAACGAGTGGTTTGGTGATCAATAATACATCCGACGTCTGATTGGGATTGCCTTTGATCATCATTTTTCCTGATTTATCTTTTGAGAAATGATCGTTTCATATTGAGACGCAATGCATGTCCAATGGTACTTTTCTGAGCTGGCTGCCGCATTCACAGATAACCGATGCCGTAACTCCGGGTTCCCGGCAAGCGTTCGGATTGCGTCTGTGAGAGCACTGACATCTCCCGGTGGAATCAGCCACCCATTTTCTCCGGAACGAATCACATCGGGAATCCCGCCCGTTGTTGTGGCAATCACCGGTATGCCGGCTGCCAGTGACTCCAGAATCGATACCGGAACCCCTTCCATTCGACCATTTTGGGTTTGCAGCGATGGAAAGACCGCCAGATCACAGTCTCTGAACAGCTTTTCTTTCGGGGAGCCGCTCACCCAGCCATGGAAAATGACATTCAGATGATGGGTGGCAGCAAATTCCCGCAATTTTCCGGATTCCGGCCCATCCCCTGCGATATGGAGTTCAATAGCCGGCATGCGGACGAGGGCCTGGAGCAGGTTCCGGACGCCTTTCAGAGCAATCAGCCGGCCGATGAAAAGAAGTTTGATCATGCCGGAGTGTCTGAAGGGACGATCCAGGTGTGGAGCAAACGGATCACATCCCATGGGTATTACATGCATTTTCGATTCGAGAGCCGGGCGATTCCAGGCTAGTGTCAGTAGCTTTTCCATCATATATCTGGCGACAACGATCAGGGCATCGCAGCGAGCGATTATCCGATTGGCCAGATATGTCCCAAACGGCAGCCGTGACAGGAGATAAACATCCCCCCCATGACCAATGGCGATATGCCTCGCTCCGGTCTGCTCCCGAATTTCGCCTGAAATCCAGGAACAGGGCAGGAGCCAATGCGAAATGATCATCGTTTCCCGCGTGATATGCCGTTTCAGTCCACCATACATGGCTGCCAGAAAACCAGGGATTTGAAGACTGAGAAATGGATTTTTCCGGATATTTTCAGCGATGCCCATCCGATATGCCAGAGATTGATAGCGAACAGGCCGGAAATAAGTGAAACGGGATACCGGAATATCGGTAAATGATTCCCTTGATCCGGGGAAATCCGGAACCAGAACGCGAACGGAAAACGTACGGCTGAGATGCTGTGCAAGTTTCAGAACGAAATTCCCTGCATGATCTCCCGGATAACGGGGAAAGGATGTGGTGACAAACAGCAATTCCACTATTTTATTCCATCACCGGGTTTAATCGAGGGGGAACCCGCTTTTTTTACTGCCAGTGTGGATAACACGTGACGATATCTGAACAATACACCGTTTTTGAGTATCAGATAGAGCATTCGGGGTACACTGGTAAAAGGATTGATACCGGATTTTTCAGAGCCATAGATGGCGCGGACCGGTACCTCCCGGATTCGCCCATTGATTTCAAGAATCCGAAATAACATATCATTTGGGAAACCATATCTGGGATACAATTGATCCAACGGAAGTTTTTGAAGCAGATTTGCGGATATCGCAGTGTAGCCGCATTGTGAATCGAAAAAATGATAGTTTTGAGCCGCCCAGCGCGTCAGATGAGATAGAATTTTATTGCCGAAATGCCGATGAACGGGCATGACCCGATTCGTATCTGCATGCAAAAACCGGTTTCCTTTGACATAGTCCGCATCCTGTCGAACAAGAGGAGACACCAATGCGGGAAGATCAGCGGGATCCATCTGCCCATCTCCACCCATGACGACTGTGATATCACAGCCATCTTCAAGAGCTTTCTTGTAGCCCGATACAATACTTTTCCCAACTCCCAGATTGATCTGATGGCGAACGAGGTTGATCCGGGAATCTTTAATGGATTGAATCTGAACGATACTATCATCCAGACTCGCATCATCAACAACAATGATCGAGGAAATCCAGGGAGGAATACAGCGAATCACATCGCCTATGAGTGATACTTCATTATAAACCGGAATGACCACGGCGATGCGGACAGATTGGTTTTCGTGTTTGATGTCAATGTCCGGTAGTCGATTCATGACAGGAGATTCCTCTGGGATCAGAATTCAATACCGGACGATTGTAACGATAAATATATGATGATTTCAAGCGAGGTTTACCATGAAAAGAAGAATATACTGGATGGGGAAGCACGATCATCCATGTGTGATTTAAAGGAATGAGCCGGTTTTTTCGGGACATCCGGAAAGGCCTCGCCGATCAGGTCTCCACAACCGGAGGTGGTTCGCTTGATCACCATGTGAATTGGCGTTATCCTTACCCTATCCAGGGGTGAAAATCATTTTTCTCCCGTTGGAGAGAGCGTGCAATCCGTGAGTTGTTCTGGCTGGTATGCGACCAACAAAGGTCGCCTGCATATGGCATGACCGAAAGGGGATGAATCGGACTTGAAAGAGCAAAATGAGCCAGCAACGAACTGTATTGTCATCCGTCCGGTGAGCGATACAGATGACGCGGAATGGCTTCGGTTACGGCATGCCCTGTGGCCGCATCATCCGGTGGCGGAACTTTCCATGGAAATGGCGACCATGAGAGCGAATACATCGGGAGACGCGATCTTTGTGGCGGATTGTGGTTCCGGTATTCTGTGTGGGATGGTGGAGGTGTCGATCCATGCTTCAGCGAAAGGCTGCCGAACAGACAGAATCGGATATCTGGAAGGATGGTATGTTGACCCACCGTTCCGGGGTCTGGGTATTGGACGGAAGCTGGTGGAAGCTGCCGAAGATTGGTCCCGGTCCCAAGGGTGTATCGAGATGGCATCAGATACCACTTCGGAGTATCCATTGAGTCCCGCCGCTCATCAGAAACTGGGCTATGAGGAAGTCGAACGGTGTTTTTACTATCGGAAAGAGTTGACGTAAATGTCAGGGGAAACCACGATGACTATTCCAGGAACACTCCATCATATTGAAATCTATGTTCGTTCTCTTCCAGTATCGCAACGGTTCTGGCAACCGTTTCTCACCCAGTTGGGATATGCCGAATTCCAGAAATGGGAAACCGGTATCAGTTACATACTCCAGGATACCTACCTCGTTTTCGTCCAGGCGGAATCGGATTATCTGGATGCCGGGTACCATCGAAAACGAGTCGGATTGAATCATCTGGCGTTTCATGCGGCATCCAGAGATCAGGTGGATGTTCTCACGGAATGGGTTATCACATCCGGATTCACCCTGCTTTATCCGGATCGTCACCCATACGCGGGAGGGCAGGATTACTATGCCCTGTTTTGCGAGGATCCCGATCGTATCAAAGTTGAGGTCGTTGTTACCCCCTGAGTTCCGGGTGGTCCGTCTATCCGAATGGCACCATTCCCAACTCTCCAGCAATCGCCGTCATGGATGGATCGAGTATCGTTCCATATATCACAAGATGCTTCTCCGATGAATGCCAATCAGACTGGATGAAATCGGGAGTGCTCATTTCCATCGCTTGCGGGTAGGGATTTATTACAGGGAGAAACCACGGCTGGTTGTTTTGTGTAATAGGTGATTGAATATTGCGTTGTGACCCGCTGTGGATCCGACTGTGCAAAAGCAGGCTTCCAAACTTCTAATTTTTTTCACACTGGACTTTAACGATCTGACAGTGGGCTTCAGGGATCTGACACTGGACTTTAGCGGTCTGACAGTGGACGTTAACGATCTGACATAGGACTTCAGGGATCTGACAGTGGGCTTCAGGGATCTGACAGTGGACTTTAGCGGTCTGACATAGGACTTCAGGGATCTGACATAGGGCTTCAGGGATCTGACAGTGGACTTCAGCGGTCTGACATAGGACTTCAGCGGTCTGACATAGGACTTCAGGGATCTGACA
>CAZELM010000002.1:0-88272 GCA_964512995.1 uncultured bacterium | reverse complement strand
CAGCGGTCTGACATAGGACTTCAGCGGTCTGACATAGGACTTCAGGGATCTGACAGTGGGCTTCAGGGATCTGACAGTGGGCTTCAGGGATCTGACAGTGGACTTTAGCGATCTGACATAGGACTTCAGCGGTCTGACACTGGACTTTAATGAGAACCTGTCCGAAAACAATTTCTGAGAGGGTGTTGATAGTATATTTTCTGGTGTTCCCGATGCATTTGTATATCAGACAAAACATGTGCGTGCAGATGTCCTCTTTACCCTCTCCCGCCGGGAGAGGGTCGTCGGCCAATCCAACACGGACGAATCCATCACCATGGCCGACGGGGTGAGGGAGACAAACCCAATGCCCTCGTTCTGCGTCGATGAAATTGCGTCACCGTATCCAACCCAAACAGGTTCTTTTAGGTTTTTTTGAACAATAGTGTCAACACCCTCTGAATAAAAATACCAAGCGTTATCATGCAACCTCCTAAAAAAATCCCTTTCCTGTCTTCCTTTCTCAAAGGGAAATGATTGGTTGAAAGCGATAGGCCAACACCAGTTAGAATACCGTCCGGAGCGCTTCGCTGATCTTGATGATTCGGAAAGCGGATATGGGATGAACAGGACGTGCTCTGCTGAAGCGGTTTAGTGATGCTTTGAAGAGAAAAGCGTTAGAAGCATGGTTTCACTTACGTTCAGGATGGTTGATATAATGTAGTATGTAGTCATGGATGATTTGAACAGAATGGCATTGAATGACATAATCACGGATGGAGGGAAATGAAGTTGGAAACCGTTTGTGCGTTTGTCTGGATCGTTTTGGGTGCTCTTGTGCTGATTCTTTTCGACCGGCTGGCGTTGGCGATGGAATCCAGGGGATGGATCCATTGGCGAAGGAGTCGGGGTATGTCTTCCCGGCTGGGAAATGCGTTTCTGGAACTTCAATCCATCATTGAGCCGGATAAAAAGTATATTATAGAAGCAAAACATGAACGGAAGCGAGAGAACCGTGATACGGGCGATCCTCCATCATGAACCGATATTGGCCAATCAGCACGCTGAAATGATCGTTTCATCATGGAACAGGATGGTCCCATAAATATCCATCACTTGCTCCTGGGCACGATTGTTTGTATATCGTTTCCGATCGAATCGTTTTTGGATGAGACAGTCCTGAACCTGAAAGGGTCGGCAGGTTCGCCGTTCCAACCGATGCAGAATGAGAATTCAGAGTTTAACACATGTTATTTCAGGCCATCGAACTTGAAATGGTTCGGGTATACACGTTAATGTAAGTGTCTGTCTGAAGTAATGAGTACAGGAGATGTGATGTCGGCAGTATATGGAAATTATTTCGATAAATTTGGATCGAAAAACCCGATCGTTCAGCACTTGATGAATGGATATCTGCAAAAACTGTTCGTGTTGATTGAACGGACGGGCAATCCGGATACGATCTTGGAGATTGGATGTGGGGATGGGAGTTTGACGGAGCGCATGCAGCGATCCTTTCCGGAGGTCCGGAGGATTTTTGCATTGGATCCGGGATTCGATGTCGTGGCAATAGGGAACAAAAAAGGTACGAACATCTGTTTTTCATGTGCATCCATTTATGAGTTGCCTTTTCGTCCGGAAACGTTTGATCTGGTGGTTGTGCCAGAGGTTCTGGAGCATTTATCGGATCCGGAGAAGGGATTTTTGGAAAGCATCCGGGTCGGACGCCGGTTTTACATTTTCAGTGTACCATGGGAGCCTGTGTGGCGGATTGGGAATATCGCTTCCGGTCGATATCTGAGATCATTGGGAAACACTCCGGATCATATCCAGCATTGGACACGAAAGCAGTTTGTGCGGTTTATTGAACGGCATCTGGAGATCCTCACAGTGGAATCTCCATTTCCATGGACGATGATCCTGGCCAGACGGGATGATGTGAACTCGGAGAAAAAAACAGGACGCATGTAAATTGTCGTGAAAGTAACGGCGCAATCATGTATTCTAAAATCAGCCTATTGAGAGGTGGTGTTATGAGTCAAAAATATTCACTTTCCATGGTTTTCCCAGCGTACAATGAAGAGGAAAACGTAGATCGCCTGGTACGGGATGCCGATCGAGTATGTCGTACGATCACCGATGATTATGAAGTGATCGTCGTTGATGACGGTTCCAAAGACAGGACTCCCGATATTCTGAAAAAACTGAAGGAAGAATTTTCGAATCTGGTGATATATACACATTCTCCAAACAAGGGATATACCGCCGCACTACGGACCGGATTTACGAGCGCAAAAAAAGAACTGGTTTTTTATTCCGATGCGGATAATCAATTCGATCTGTCAGAAATTACACTCTTATTAAATCTCGTCGATCAGAATGATATCGTTGTAGGCTTCCGGAAAGACCGTCAGGATCCATGGATTCGCAAATTCGTCTCACGCTGCTTCAACATCATGTCCCATCAGATCTTTAAGTTCAATGTACGGGATGTCGATTGTGCATTTAAAGTATTTCGGAGAGAAGTATTTGATAAAATAAAAATTACTTCTGAGAACTTCATGGTCGATACGGAGATTATGTCGAAAGCGGTGGTCTATGGTTTTCGTGTTGCGGAAGTCGGTGTTACCCATCTTCCCAGAACGGCTGGTACAACAACCGTAAAACCTACGGATGTTTTTAAAACATTGAAGGGAATGCTGAAGTTGTATCAGGAACTGAAACTGCTCAAGCCTTAATCAATTCAAGGATTGAGATTGAGAAAGCCGGGGAGTTCTTTGGTTATGAGTGAACGCACGCCACTCCCCCATCGTTATTCTCTGCGGGAAGGTGCGATGTCGTCATGGGGATCCGTTTGGGGAGTATCATCGCGCATGGATTTCCGGAAGTTTTTTATTCCATGCCCCAGGCTGCTCCCAATATCCGGTATCCGTTTCGCTCCAAATACCAACGCACCAACAATCAGGATGATCAGTATCTCATTAAATCCAATCATTGTATCCTCTGGACGAACGTGTCAGTAAAACGGAATGGGCTGTAAAGATTGACACCTATTTTTATTTGGATGGAGAGGTGAAATCACAGAGTGTCAGGTGATCTGCGAATGATGATAAAAAAAAAGCGCCAATCAAGCGGTTCATAACAGCATGCTAGTTCATTCGACGAAATAAGACAAGTGTTTTTGTTTTCAACAACTGTCGATGATATCATTTTGTAAAAGCAGAGAAAACGTGCTGTTCTTTTCCCGGTAGAGTGTATCACGAAGAGCTATGCCTGATTTTCTGGCAAAACAGAACTGCTCACGGAGCGGTCCCTGGGTTTGTTCTTGCCGTGTATGGGGAGTGATCTTTTAATTGAACAGAGGAGATGCTGAAAGATCCGATATCGAACTCATGCTGGATACCGGGCGCGGTGACCGGAAGGCATTTGCCATTCTTGTTCAGAGGTATCAATCCAGACTTTTGAACTATTTTCGCCAACTCGGCGTTTACAGTGATGCGGAGGATTTAGTTCAGGAGACGTTCCTGCGATTATTCCGGTATCGGCACCATTATTCTCCTACTGCCAAGTTTACGACATTTTTATATATGCTGGCGCGGCAGATACGAGTTGATTTTTTTCGGAAGCAGTATCGATTACTGCAACTCAAGCAGGACTACAAAAAGGAAGGAGTTCCAGAGGAAGCTGTTGCGGAATCAGGCACGAACGCACCTGATATCGAAAAAATACTCCGGATGATCAGCGAGGATATGCGACAGGTGGTCGTATTGAATATTTATCACGGAATGAAGTATCGGGAGATCGCGGACATTCTCGGGATTCCCGAAGGGACGGTAAAAACGCGTATGTTTCATGCATTGAGGAAATTACGGGAGGCATTGTCAGGCGATGACCACAGGTGAATTCGATCGCAAAACGGCGGATTGTCCTGATCCGGAGGAGATCGTCGCTTTTCTCCGGGATGAAATATCCCCTGAGGAAGAATCACGATTTCGTATGCATTTGAATCAGTGTGTTTCGTGCCGGAAGACGGCGGATGACTTCGGGAAAACAATCTCCCATATCGCTCAGCTCTATCAGCCGGTTGAATCCGTGGATCTTACGGATGAAATATTCCGGAGTATTCCGTCTGAAGAATGGAATCCTGGAAAGAGAACATCGGGATTTTTCGCAAAAATCAATACGCCGCTATTCCGGATCGCTGCGGGATTTCTGTTTTGTATGGGCATTACGGCAGTTGGATTTGGCTTGCTGTATATCCTGAAATCCAATGCTGCTCCAGCCGATTCACAGATCGCTTCGGCTATTTTGGATCAGAGCCTGGAATGGCTGTTATTGACTCAGGATAAAAGTGGAAAATGGAATCCGGCAGAATGGGGTGGGCGGGAAGAGTATACGATTGGACTGAGCGCTATGGCGTTGTTGTCCATGATTCGAAACCCGGATTTTTCCGGTCAAAATCCATCTGCAATCCGTAATGCAATCCAATATCTGATCGGTCAGCAAACGAAGAACGGATTATTTGGACAGGAGTTTTCAGGAAAGATGTATAATCATGGCATTGCGGCGACAGCGTTATTGGAAGCGTACACGCTCATGAAGGATCCCGTGATGGAGAATCCGATCCATCAGGCTTTGAGCTATATTCAATCACAGCAATTGTCATCGGGCGGCTGGGGTTACTGGAACATACCGGGAGGGCAGGCCAATACGTCCATATCGGTGTGGCAGCTTCATGCATTACTGCGAGCGCATCAACTCGGATGGAATAATCAGGAATCAGTGCTCACCAAGGGCATGGGATGGCTGGCAGCTCAAGTCAATGATCAAGGTCAGGTTGGTTATTCCCATGCCAATGATTTCCCAATGGGTCATGAAACCTTGACTGCGATGGGAGCTGATTGTTTTATGAGTGCGGCCGGGAGCAGCATACCATTTGATACGGAATTATTACATCGGGTGAAGGCAACGGTTCTTGAAACAAGATTGGAGGAAGAACGCCCCATTGATTTCTATGGTCTGTATTTTCAGGCATCGGCTCTGTCTTCAGTGAAAACCCAAAATAGTTTGATGGTTCTTGAGTCTCTGAAGGAAACGCTGATAGATCAATACATCGCTACTGGACCTTTGGCTGGAACATGGAATCCGCATGATCAGTGGGGAACGGTTGGGGGGCGGATTTACAGCACCTCAATGGCGGCTTTGACTCTCGAGATGTAATGTTTTTTTTGAACCATTTTTTGAAATCCATCGTTTACAATGGCAGAGCATGGACTGAGATGGATTGACGGTTGTACAATTCCCATTCGGTCACCGCCTGCTTCAATGCTTAACCTTTGACAAACCAACAACTCCCTCTGAAATTCCGCATCCTCTAAACCCAAGGGGGATGCGGATCCCTTTTTCTACAAGAACAGCCGGACTATTGTTTGCCAGATCAATGTCCAGCAGAAGTTGGGTCCTGCTCGGTTCCCAGACAATTCGATACAGAAACAGGTATCGGGAGGCACCTCACAAAAAAGTAGTGAATATAACCGAACACTGTAATATAAGGGAATATGGAGTGTTCAACAGGGCACTCCAAAGAATTTGTTTTTTTCGGTTGAACGCGACGAGGGACCATGGTTCCCCCATAACAAGCCATAAACCTTTTTTTTGAGAATCGAAGGAGACATAATCATGGCAGATAAAATGTATAATCCATATCAGGTTGCTCAGGCGCAGTTTGACACTGTCGCAGAATATCTCGAACTGGATCCAGCAACCCGTGAACTGCTTCGTACGCCCATTCGGGAGTATCAGTTCAGTATTCCGGTTCGCATGGATGACGGTTCTGTTAAAATCTTCAGAGGTTTCAGAATTCAGCACAATGATGCATTGGGGCCGAGCAAAGGCGGCATTCGTTTCCATCCGCAGGAAACGGTTGACACGGTTCGCGCTTTGTCAATGTGGATGACCTGGAAATGCTCCCTGGTCAACATCCCATTGGGTGGCGGCAAAGGTGGCGTTGTGTGTGATCCTCATAATTTAAGCGACCGCGAACAGGAACAGATTTGTCGTGGATGGGTACGTCAATTGGCGAAGAATGTTGGCCCGTTAAACGATGTCCCCGCTCCTGATGTCATGACAAATGCCCAGCACATGTTGTGGATGTTGGATGAATATGAAGTGATTCACGGTGCAAAATACCCTGGATTTATTACTGGAAAACCAGTCGGAATGGGTGGATCATTGGGACGAACCGAAGCAACCGGTTATGGTGTGATGTATACGGTTCGTGAAGCGTTGAAGGAACTGAATCTGCGGCCGGAAAATACATTGGCCAGTGTCCAGGGATTCGGCAATGTCTCACAATATGCGATTCGGCTCTATAACCAGATGGGCGGAGTCGTAGTGTGTGTATCCTGTTGGGATCAGGAAGATCAGACATCCTACAGCTTCTATAAAAAAGATGGTATCAATATTGATCAGTTGATGACAATTACGGATCGATTTGGTGGCATCAACAAGAGCAAAGCCAAAGATTTGGGCTATGAAATTCTTCCGGGTGGTGCATGGATTGAGCAGGAAGTCGATATCCTGATACCAGCAGCTCTGGAAAATCAGGTAACAGCAACGAGCGTAAACAAAATCAGCAAGCGTGTAAAAGTGATAGCGGAAGGCGCGAATGGCCCAACGACCTTAGAAGCGGACGAAGTTATCAAGCAGCGCGGAATATTTTTGATCCCTGATTTCCTTGCCAATGCAGGCGGCGTGACTTGCAGTTATTTTGAGCAAGTCCAGAGCAATATGAACTATTATTGGGAAAAAGATGAAGTCCTTGGAAAATTAGACGTTAAAATGACTTCCGCTTTTATCGCAGTCAGTGAATTAGCCAAAAAGCGTAAGATCTATATGAGAAATGCCGCGTATGTTATCGCAATTAACCGGGTAGCTCAGGCCTGCAGAGACCGAGGATGGGTATAGTCCCACAGTTACACTTTTAAAATTCTGTCAATTTTGTTCATCTTGATTTTTGTTTTAATGAAGATAAAAAGCTCCGGTTCCAAACTGGAGCTTTTTTTTGAGAGGTGCGATTGCAGGATCTTTCTGATAAGATAATGAAGATGGAGTTATCATGGGAAACGGATGTATTTGTCGGGAAGGAGTATATCTGTCTTGTGACGCGATGGGGTCAATTCCGGATACCATCTCCCGGTTTTATCCATTGGTTTTTTGCGTGCGTTTAGATGGAAATACCGACATCGGACCTGCGGAAAGGGTGTAAATGTAAAATAGACTTGTGGAGGGGGTGATTGGATGGAAGACGGCAATAGCCATAAATGGCATGAATATGATAGAAAATTTTTCGATTCTCTGGAAGATTTTACGGTTATCGGCGATGGTGGTATCGGAGGAAAAGCTCACGGACTGGCCCAAATAAAAAAAGCATTGGATCAAAAATACAAAGGGAGTCCATTTCATCAGATCGAGGTGAACATTCCACGTCTGACGGTGATATCGACGTCGTTTTTTGATTTGTTTCTGAAACAAAACAATCTTTATGAACTGGCCTACTCAGATTCATCGGACGAGATCATTGCGCATCACTTCCAAAAAGCAGATCTCCCGGCCATTTTGGTTGGTGATATATGGGCATTGATTCGAAATGTCAAAACACCGCTGGCCATACGGTCATCCAGTTTACTGGAAGACGCGAAATTCGAACCGTTTGCGGGCATCTATGGAACAAAAATGATTCCCAATAATCAGCAGGAACCGGAATCGCGTTTTCGAAGACTCGTTGAAGCCATTAAATTTGTTTATGCTTCAACATTTTTCAAAGAGGCAAAAGATTATTTCAAGGCAACAAATCATCGGATAGAAGATGAAAAAATGGCCGTAATCATTCAGGAGGTTGTGGGTTTGCGGCATGGAGACCGCTTCTATCCAACTATTTCGGGTGTGGCGCGAAGTTATAATTATTATCCGATTGGCAAAGCCAAGCCGGAACATGGTGTCGTGGATCTGGCATTGGGATTGGGGAAAGCCATTGTGGATGGGGGAATGGTCTGGACATATTCTCCTGCATATCCTCGTGCAAAACCACCCGTCGGAGCGGCTCGTGATCTGTTAAAACAATCGCAGAACCAGTTCTGGGCAGTCAATATGGGTAAGTCTTTGACGTATGATCCCATGAAAGAAACCGAATACCTGATCAGTGCGGATCTGAGGGATGCAGAATCCGATGATACGCTCCGATTCATCGCTTCGACATTTGATATTCAATCGGATCGGATCAATGTGGGTCTGGATGGAAACGGACCGCGAATCATCAATTTTGCTCCGATTTTGGATCTGGAACTCTTACCACTGAATCGATTGATAAAAGAAGTCCTGCCGCTCTGTGAAAATCTGGCAAAGGCTGAAGTTGAGATCGAGTTTGCATTGACCATTAATTCTTCATCACCGGTCACCGCACGGTTTGGATTACTGCAGGTCCGTCCGATGGTCGTTTCTCATGAGCAAGTAGAAATTGAGGATGGAGAATTGGCGTCTGAGAGCGTCATTATTGCTTCGGATCGAGTGATGGGAAATGGCAGCGTTCGCTCCATTGAAGATATCGTTTATGTGAAACCGGGAGTTTTTGATGCGAAATACACCCGGCAGATCGCTCAGGAAATCGAAAAACGCAACACATCATTGCTCCAATCCAAAACCCCTTTTTTGTTAATCGGATTTGGTCGATGGGGGAGTTCTGATCCTTGGTTGGGGATACCTGTCAACTGGAGCCAGATCTGCGGGGCAAAAGTGATCGTAGAAGCTACTCTGCCGAATATGCGGACCGAATTAAGCCAAGGCTCTCATTTTTTCCATAACCTCTCCAGTTTTCAGGTGAACTACTTCTCTGTCAACCATTATGGACCTTATCGAATCAACTGGGATTGGCTGAACCATCAGGACGCAATCAATGAGGGAGAGTTTGTGCGGCACATCAAAACTCCCGGAAAACTAACCGTTAAAGTCGACGGAAGAACAGGAAAGGGAATCATTACGATATGAACATGTCAGATCAATCGGTACAGAGAATTTATAGAGATCTACAGGAACGCACAAAAGAATTGAATTGTCTTTATAAGATCGAAGATATATTAAACAACAAGTTTTATGATTTTAACAAAAAATTTGAGTTGGTCGTGCAAGCCATTCCATTGGGATTTCAGTTTCCCGAGATCTGTGGCGCTCGCATTGTCTATGAAGACAAGATTTTTCAAACCGCCAATGTGATCGAAACCCCCTGGCGCTTGTGTTCGAATATCAATGTTCAGGAACGTATCCTTGGTTCATTATGTGTTTATTATATGCAACGGCCGCCCATCGATAGCGTCGATGTGTTCCTGGAAGAAGAACAGAAACTGCTGGCCAACATCGGACAGCGGCTGGGGAATACGATTTTTTATATCAAACATCGGGAAGTGATTCAGGATATCGAATCCAGTTCCTCCCAAAAAGCATCAAAAAGAGCAAGCGGAGATTGGCCGGTCATCCTTGATCTGCTCCGGACAACCGACCAGAATTTGTTTATCCAAATTGCACGCAAGATGATGAATCATCTTTGTTGGAGCGGGAACGAAGAAGCATCCATCCTCCTTAAAAAACTAGGAGGGCAAGCGAAAGCATCTGAATTGGATTTGCATGAGGAGTCCAATGTCCCGAGTCAGCGAAAAACAATGGACAGTATCCTGCACATGAGTGATGAAATTTTCAAGCTGGCAGAGAATTATCTGGAAGACAAGGAAATTCTCGAACTCATTCATAAATGGATACAGGAAGATAAAGCCAGCTTTTTGCTCAAAACGATCGAAAACAACAGCAGCACTCTGGCTGAGATCGTGGATGCATTGACACGGTATCGGAACCTGGCAGCAGAGATTTCTCCACCCGCTGAAAAGGGTCTGAAGGTTTCTCTGATTCGTCGATTCTTCTTCGCGAGACTGGAATTCATTAATATTGCGAAGCAGTTCATTGAAGTATCGGATTTTTATGATCTCATGCAGAATATTATTCATCCCACAGGAGGCCGCGGCCGGCTCGGTGGAAAAAGTGCCGGATTATTTCTTGCTTCTAAAATTCTGCGAAAATCGGAAGAAGTTAAAGATATCCTGGACAATGTGAAAATCCCAAAAACCTGGTTTGTCACATCCGACAGTCTGGTTAATTTTTTGCATTACAACAACCTTGAAGATGTTGTGGAACAGAAATATAAGGAAATCGATCAGATCCGGATGGAATATCCCCAGATCATCCAGATGTTCAAGAATTCATATTTCCCGCCGGAGATTGTAAAAGGTCTGGCTTTAGCACTGGATGATTTTGGTGATCGACCGTTGATTGTCCGGAGTTCCAGTCTGTTAGAGGATAGCCTAGGTACCGCTTTTTCCGGAAAATATAAGAGTCTTTTTATTGCCAATCAGGGGAACAAGAAACGGCGTCTGGAAGCATTGATGGATGCAATCGCTGAAGTTTATGCATCAACTTTCAGCCCGGATCCGATTCAATACCGCACCGAGCGTGGATTACTGGATTTCAACGAAGAGATGGGCATTTTGCTTCAGGAGGTCGTCGGTACAAAGATGGGACGCTACTTCCTGCCCAGTTTTGCCGGTGTCGCGTTCAGTAATAATGAGTTCAGATGGTCTCCACGCATCAAAAGAGAAGATGGATTGATCCGGCTTGTGCCCGGATTGGGAACTCGTGCGGTTGATCGGCTCAGTGATGATTACCCGATCCTGATCGCTCCCGGCCAGCCCAATCTGAAGGTCAATATATCTCCCGATGAAATGCTTCGTTATTCTCCTCATAAAATCGATGTGATCAATATGGAAACCAATAGCTTTGAAACAGTGGAGATTACCGATCTGCTGCGTGAGAGCGGAGCGGAATTCCCGGGTTTGAAACGGTTGGTATCCATATATAAAGATGGGCAGATCAAGCGGCCTGGAGCGCTCATCGATTATGATACGGATACGCTCGTTGTCACATTCGAAGGTTTGATCAAAGATACAAAATTCGTTTCACAACTTCATTCGGTGCTACAAGTTCTTAAAGATAATCTGAATTGCCCAGTGGATATCGAATTCGCGTCCGATGGCAAGGATTTTTATCTGCTGCAATGCAGACCTCAGAGCTATTCATCGGATAACAGCGCATCCCCAATACCCCAGGATATTCCTAAAAATAGAATTATCTTCACCGCCAAACGGTATATTTCCAATGGCAGAGTCCCTGATATCACGCATATCGTTTATGTCGATCCGGATAGATACTCACAGGTCAGCAGTCTGGAGGATCTCAATGCTATCGGTTGGATCGTTGCCCAACTCAATAAACTCCTCCCCAAACGGCAGTTCATCCTGATGGGTCCAGGTCGATGGGGTAGCCGGGGAGATATCAAACTGGGTGTCAAGGTCACTTATTCTGATTTCAATAAAACGGCGATGTTGATCGAAATTGCCAAGAAAAAAGGAAATTATACTCCTGAGCTGTCTTTCGGGACTCACTTTTTTCAAGATCTGGTCGAATCCAATATTCGATACTTGCCGCTTTACCCGGATGATCCGGAAGTGATATTCAATGAACGGTTCTTACTGAACTCCTATAATATTCTTCCTGATATTTTACCGAGTTATCAGCATCTGGCGGATACTGTCCGGGTCATTGATGTCCCGAAATCCTATGACGGAAGAATTCTGAGAATTCTGATGAATGCGGATCTGGAGGAAGCCGTCGGCTTTTTATCGCTGCCCAGTTCCGTTAAAACCATTGCTTCTCCTGTTCCATCGACTTCCCTGATGTCGGAAAGTTCAGAACAGGTGTCCGATGATCATTGGCAATGGCGGATGCGAATGGCGGAAAAAATCGCTTCAGAACTCGATCCGGATCGATTCGGTGTCAAGGCTTTATATGTCTTCGGTAGCACGAAAAATGGAACTGCGCAGGCGGGGAGCGATATTGATCTGCTGATCCATTTCACAGGAACAGCGCAACAGAAAACAGAACTGATGAGTTGGCTGGAAGGCTGGAGTTTGTGCCTTGGAGAGCTGAATTATCTGAGAACGGGATATGCAAGTAATGGTCTGCTGGATGTTCAGGTACTGACCGATGCGGATATCGAGCGGAAGAGCAGTTATGCGGTTAAAATCGGAGCGATAACGGATCCGGCGAAACCATTGTCCCTCAAGAAAAGGTCGATTGATTTTTCTGACACGGGCGGGAATTGGTAGAAGAGAACCGGCGAACGTGATCTGATGGAGCGACGGGTCAGATCAGGTGATGGGTGGCTTCGTCCAGGTTTTCCGGATCAAACCGGATCAAGACCAACTCCGGTCCATCATGTGCTGCATTGAATGAATGGGTACGCCCGAATTTTTGGTGCCAGAAACCAGTCAATCGTGTGGATTCGTGGACATGACCATGGAGCGTGACAAGAGGTTGGCTCAATGAGATGAAATTCGCGATGGCAATGCTCCCGATGTGAACATCGAGGGGAACCATATTGATCCATTTATCATCCAATGCAGCCCGATCCAGATTTGATCGATAAGGTGGTGCATGGAACAGAAAGATGCCTTGGGATACATCATCTTTTCCCGCCAGCTTTTTCAAATCGTCTTTGATCGTTGAATATTGAATTTCGTCTTCGGGAACGGGAAATGTGCGGATTCCGGTATTTGGAGCAGAGCAGCCAGGATCCACATACTGACTGACATCATAACGCTCCCAATCTTTTAGCCGAAAGGGTGTCGGTGGAATATAGGAATAGCCGTAGATGTGGAATCGTCCGCATTCATATCGCTGTTGATGGCAATATTTCCATAGTCCCTGACTCGACATTTCAGTAATCGCCGGCTCTTCTCCCCGGCAATCATCGTTCCCCATGATCACAAAAATTTCAGGATATTGATCTCCCATAGTTGTCCGAAGTGAATCGAGAGCAAGAGACAGGTAATCACGGATGAAATCCGGATGACCAGTTTGAAGATCGGAAACGGATCGTAGACCCGATGGGAGAAGATCGCCGCCGATAAACACGATCTCTGGCTGCTCTCTGAGGATGCAATCTAACAGCTTCTGATATCTATCGTAATTCCCATGCAAATCACTGACAAAAAAACATCGTGGCAATGGCGTCCCTCCTTTATCGACAGCAGGATGCCGATATTGAAACGGAATATTGTCATACCTCTGGGGGCTTAAACCCTGATAAAACCTAATCGATTCGATCCGTTGCTTCAAGTTTATTTTTTTAGGGGAAGCAGTTTTGTCATAGTCTGACCGTGCTCTCTGCCATTCATCGATCTGGAGGAAGCGCTGGTTCATATGCATTTGGGAGGTGAACATCGGGTCGAAAATTGGACAGCCGTCTGATCGTTCAAACTTGCGTTTATGGAAAAATAGAATAGAATACACGACAGGTGTTTTCCATGGATTCGGCATCATGAGAAAATAAGCACGGGAGTAAAAATGGTGAAAGCCCTTTCAACAATTCTACTTGTCGAAGATGATGTTTCAGACGTCATGAATCTTGAACAGGCGTTGAAAGATTTGAACTGTATGATTGAATTGAAGGTCGCCTCAGATGGTGAGAAAGCTCTGGATTACCTCCTCAACATAAAAAACAAACGACCATCCATTATTTTATTGGATTTAAATACTCCCAGATTGAGCGGGATGGAACTGTTAAGGGAAGTCAAGCAACATGACAAGTTGAGATTGATCCCGGTGATTGTTCTCACAACATCCGGGGAGGTTACGGATATTTTGGAGTGTTATCGGCTGGGAGTCTCCGGATACCTGCTCAAACAGTTTGATTATTCAGTCTTCTTAGATAACATGAAGCATCTGTTAAATTACTGGAGTGCAGCGGAGTTGCCTCCAATGAATTAATGTAACGGGATTCTGACGCAATTATAAAGGTCAGTTCATTTTAACATTTGTATTCATTCAATTGAGTTAGAAGGAAAACCATTCCCACATGACACGGAAACCAACCAGAATACTAATGGTTGAAGATAATCTCATCGACCAGATGATATTTCAACAATTTGTTCAGGAATCCGGGCTTCCCTATCAATGCACGATTGTGGATTCAGTTGCATCGACAGAACAAGTTCTGAACTCCCAGGTTTTCGATATCGTTCTGGTCGATTATTTATTGGGAGATGGCAACGCTTTTGATATCATCCATAGAATCAAGAACATTCCCATTATTGTCATTACCGGCGCTGGAGATGAAGAAATTGCAATCAAGGCCATGAAGAATGGCGCATATGATTATATAGTCAAAGACATGGATAGAAATTACCTCAAGGTATTACCTTTGACCGTTAATAATGCGATCATGTTCAAAGAATCCGAAAAGTTAAGCCGTCTTTTAATGCATGCCATTATGAATGTGAATGACAGTATTTTCATCACCGATTTGAACGGGAAAATTATCTTTGTGAATCGGATGTTTTGCAGCACGTACAAATATCCTGAGTCGGAAATCTTGGGGGAAACAAGTCAAGTCATTTGGGTTCATCGGGACGAGAATGATAATATTGTTCGGTTGCTGTCGACGTCTGCTGATGTGGAGTGGCGAGGTGAAGTTCTGCATAATCGAAAGGATGGATCCCGCTTTCCCGTGTCCTTGTCGTGTTCTATCATCCGAGACGATAAAGGGAATCGAATCGCCTTGGCTTCAGTTGCTCGGGATATCACAGAACAAAAAGCAATGGATCAAGAAAGAGAAACCTTGATTTTCAATTTAAAAGAAGCCCTCGATAAAGTGAGAGCTTTCAGTGGCTTGCTGCCTATCTGCGTGTCTTGCAGGAAAGTCCGGGATGATGGAGGGTATTGGAGACAGATTGAAGAATTTCTTCGAATGCATTCTGATACCGAATTCAGTCATAGCATCTGCCCAGATTGCTTACAGAATTTGGATCCGAATGGTGATGCTGAGTAATCGAAAACTCCGGCTCTCTCATGAATTTCATTGGAAGCTGGATAACGGAAATCTGAATCCTGCAACTCATTGATAGATTTTCAGAGTGTGATATGGGATTGAACGGTTTGCAGTCTTATCTGTTTTGCCCGGAAAATAACCTGGAATGCAGGATATTTGAAGTGATTTCACAAGCCATGGATGCATTAAACATTGGATTAATTATTCTCGATCATGATAAACAGAAACTGAAACATCAAAATAAATATTCACAGAATATTTTTCGAAATCTGAATAAAAGCGGTGATTTTATATTTTTTTATGATCTGTTTCTTCCCCAACCACTCACATTAAATGCGATCTTGCTTCAAAATAACACTGTTCAGTGTGAAAAACGGTTGTTGCACTACCGGATCATTCATCCCGAAGGAGCATTATTGTGGCTTTTTTTTCAGGATATCACTGAAAAATCGAGACTTGAGTCGATCGCTGAAGCTGTAAATTTAATGGATAATATCGGGTACATTTTTTCTGGATTGCGTCACGAGATCTGTAATCCAGTCAATAATATCAAGACGATTCTGACGGTTCTGAAAGCCAAACTGGAACACATGGATCAGATTCCGCTCGAAAACATAAGAACATACGTTGAACGTACTCTGGAGGAAATAGTCAGACTGGAAGAATTGCTCAAACTTTTGAGAAATTTTAATATGTTCGATGACCCAAAACCTGAAAATATCGATTTGATGGCATTCTTTGGTACATTCATGACTATTGCGGAACTGGATGCGCTCAATCGAGGGATCAAAATCAAAACGGATTTTTCATTTGAAGCACGGTATGGATATATCGATTCTCGAGCATTGCATCAAGCTATTTTGAATGTTTTCACAAATGCGCTAGATGCATTAGTTGATTGTGAAACACCGGAAATCCGAATGAGTTTATATCGTCTTGGAGGACGTATTTGCATTAAGATCAAAGATAATGGAAGTGGCATTCCACGAGACCAACTTAAAAATCTGTTTAACCCATTTTTTACGACAAAAGAAAAAGGTACAGGGCTTGGATTAGTGATCACTCGCAATATCCTGACAAAAATGAACAGCACTATTGAGATACAAAGTGAACATGGCCAAGGAACCACGGTTTACATTACAATGCCGGAGGGACATGCAGGTAATAATACGGCTTATTTCATCGATGAACAGCAAATTGGGAAGGAGTTTGGTAATGGAAAAAATCACGATTTTAATCGTTGATGACGAAAGTGCTTTTGTCTGGAGTTTGAAAGAGGGCTTGGATAGTGAATACAGTAATATGCGGGTTTTGACAGCTCAGAACGGCAATGAAGCTATTGAAAAATTGTCAAAAGATAAGATCGACCTGCTTTTGCTCGATTTGCGTATGCCCAAGGTAGATGGGTATGGGGTCCTCGATCATCTAAAAAAGTATTCGCTGAATATCCCGGTGATTGTAATGTCAGCGTACAATACTCCACTGCGATTGAAACACCTTGAGTCGCTGGGGGTTCATTATTATCTGGAGAAACCCGTAGATTTCAATATTCTGATCTCCACAATCAATCAGGCACTTGGATTGAAATATACCACATGAAGGTTTTATGATTCACTCGATTGGCTGCGTATTACCTGATAGAGTGATTTTTTCAGGGTCACATAGAAAGTGCTGCCTACTCCGACCTCGGATTCCACTCGGATCGTTCCACCTAGTTTGGCTACTGCTTTTTTGACAATCGCCAGCCCTATCCCTGTCCCTTCATATTGTTCGCTGGTATTGATCCGCTCGAAAACTCCGAAAATTTTATCCAAATACCGTTGTTCAATTCCAATCCCGTTGTCATGCACCTGTACTTCAAAATGATTATCATCGATTTGGGACCACTTCAGTTCGATGATTTTGGGATTTCGTACATTGAATTTAATGGCGTTTTCAATAAGGTTCTGGAAAAGTTGTCTCATCAGAACCGGTTCGAGCTGTATCATTGGCCATTCGTCAGGCATGATGATCTGGATTTCGGAAGAGAGTTTGAAGCTCTGCAGAAGACTGCGAATGAAATTGCCAAGGTCAACCATCTGAAAATGAAAACTGATTTGATCCAGCCGGGATAGTTCCAGCAAATCGTCGATCAGTGATTTAGCATGGTGTATGGAATGTTCTAATCCTTTCAGGTAATTTACAACAGGTGTATCTTCTGTCAGATTGAGATCTCTTCGAAGGAAGTAAGCATAGGTATTGATTGCACGAAGCGGGGCTTTCAGATCGTGAGAAACGATATAATTGAAATGTTTTAAATCATTGTTGATAGATTGAAGCTCTGCTGCTTTGGAAGCGCAGTTCCGGTGGGCTTCTGTAAGCTCGGCTTCGGCCGCTTTTCGATCTGTAATATCTCGAAAAATAATTAGTATTTGATGCACTCGATTCTCTCTGAAGATCGGTTCTTTTCGTATTTCCAAAATAATCTTTGTTTTATTGATAACAACCGAATCCTCTCCAACGATTGAAGTCCCGTTTTCAAAAATCGCTTCAAAATCATTCCGCATCGTTATCGGGAGGAATGGTAATGCCTCGTAGATCGTTTTGTTTTCGATGTCAGTGTGGAAATGGAGATCCAAAAGCCATTTTTTCACGGCTGCATTGGCCAGGACAACGGCCATTGTATGATTGATCACGATTAGTTTATCGCTGATTGAGTCAATGATCGCTTTGTATTCCAGTTCTGGTTTCATTTTGTTTATCTCAGCAGTTTGACGATTGGAGCTATCTGTGCACATATTTGTACTGTAATCTTTCCTGAAAACGTAACCGAACCCGATAAATATCCAACATACACCACGTATTATTTTTTCGAAGGATAATGATTTGATACCCAATGTAACTCTAAATTACCATGGAACATTTCTGAAAGTATCTCCATTTTTCGATACATTCGTTTTTCCAATATGTTGATCCATCACTCGAGATCAAGTCAGATTTTTGAATTTGGAATAGCTACTTTTCCCTATAGGTCGATACAAGTGTTACGCATTTGTCAAAATCTGCTCGATAGATCACTTTTATCAGATACGCTTATATTATGATAACAATTCCGGCAGGATATTTCCATCATTCCATCTAAAATCCTCCAACCTGAGAAGGAAAGCAGAAATATCGGATATGTCGTTCCACATTGATGAAGAGAAATCAGAATTTTGGACGGGGGATCGTCGGTAGAACTATCCTTCTGATTGTTTGAGATAAGATGAAACAAAAAAATATTCTTTTGAGTAAAAAAAACAACACGAAAAAACGAGTCGATTATTTCAGATATATCAGGAACCCTTTTTGAAACTCAGATACGGTTAGGCTTCTTGGGTTTTTGACCGATTTTCTCAATCAGGTTGGAAATCAGAACGATCACCAGCCATCACATGATGATTTATCGATGGATTATTGATAAGATTAGCCTTGATTTCCAATAGGGATCGCAGCACTCAATCCTGTCAGGCAGGTGTAAATGGATTTTGAAGAGGACGAACATAAACAAGGAATGAATTCGATCGAAGGGAAGAGGAAATCAGCGACTTTCAGGTATGTTCACATCAGAATCAGCATTTACCGTCATAGTTTATGCACCATGCAGAAAAAGGAGATGTCCGATGAAAAGCTCCCATGGGAGAATGAACGGTATCTGGATTTTTGTCGTCTTGTGTTTTTGGGTTTTCTTTCCTGAATGTTCATGTCGTGCCGAAAAGAAAACCGATCACACCGGAGATGAGACGGCCATCTCATTACCGGAAGACATGGGTGAGAGTATCATGGCGGAAGCGGTCGAAGTACAGAAGGAATTGCATAAGCAAGCGAAGTCATTGTTTCACCGAGAACCGCTGCAATTTACTACCAAAACGATCTATAAATTGGTGGAGTGGTTTATTGCTTTGCCAACGAAAATACCTTCCTTAATCCAGCATATTATGGAGCAAGGTCGATTCCTCGGCATCATCGGCTCCCTCATCATCATGAGTTTTCTGGGAGTAATGGCGTATAGTATCATTGGCAGAAAACGAGTATTGAGTAGATTGGTAGATCTCGCAAAACCCATCGAAAAACATCTCCCTCTATCATATTCTCCATTTTTTACCGGATTGTTATATATCATTGCTGCATCTTTAGTACCGTTCATATTATATGGATTCTACCGATTGATCAGTGCAATGATAAATTATTCGGCTGCGTGGTTCTTGTTATCAGGAGAGGCGTTGAAGATTTGGGCAGTGGGAGCATTGGTGTTGTCCATGCTTCAGGTCACGCTGATCAGAGGATTGTTTCCCATTTCGATTGCACATGGTGCCTCGTTATTTCGGGCATCCCGGATAGTCGTTGTCTATGTCTTGTTTTGTGATGCATTGTACCAGGGGGCAGAAATTTTTGAACTTCCGGCAGATATCTTGAGTTTATTAAAATTTCTTATCTCATTCAGTATTGTGATCGCATCAGGTATCCTGGTCATCAACAAACCTGCGATGGTGAGTTTAATCCTGGATTTGCCTTATCGATTATATCAAATATTCTACAATGGCGTCATCCATCTCTATTATGTGATCATGACCGCCACCTTTTTGACTGGATTATTGTGGAGTTTCGGTTATAGAACATTATCTCAGTTTTTGTGGATGAAGAGCTGGGTGGTCGCGTTCGCTTTCATCGGGATCATGCTGCTCTATGATCGACTTCATCAATGGCTCCAGCATTGGATCGAACTCAAGGATATCAGCCACGAATCAGCACATCACCTTCATCGGACCCTTCGGACATTGCTGCTGTTGATCACCATTACATCAATGGTTGTCATTCTATCGAAATTATTGGGAATTTCGGAGCCAATCATCCGAGTAACATCACCTCCATTTATCATGATAGGAAAATCATCGATCTCGATTTGGATTCTATTCAAATCAGGATTCATTTTTTTGGTTTTTATTTATATTTCAAAAATTATCAGAGCTTTTTTAGATTATCGGATCTATCCATCCATTGGCTTGGATGAAGGAATGGCATATTCGATCAATCTTTTTATCGGCTACTTAGTAATTACGATTGGCGGACTCGTCACACTTCGCGTCATCGGTCTGGATCTTCGTGTATTAATGGTGTTTGCTGGAGCAATCGGTATTGGGTTGGGCTTCGGACTCCAAAATTTAGCTGCAGACATGATCAGCGGATTATTGTTAATTCTTGGGAGACGGATACGGAAGGGGGACTGGATTGAGATTGGAGGAACGTTGGGTGTTGTCAAAGAGGTTCATTTACGGGCAACCAAAATTACAAATCCGGATAACATTGAATATCTGATTCCCAATAACCAGATTTCAGCGACTACAATTGTCAATTATACACTATCGGATCCCGAAATTCGGATTCATATACCGATCGGAGTCTCCTATCAGGCGAAACCGCGGGACGTTGAAACGATCTTGCTTCGTTGTGCAGAAGCCAATCCATCCATCAGCCGTAAACGCAATCCGGGAGTCTGGTTTGAAAGTTATGGTGATAGTGCCATTAATTTCGTTCTTTTCGTCTGGATTGATATCCGCAGGATCAGCGAAAAGGAAGTACGAAGTGCACTGTACTTTCAAATTTTTGATGAATTAGAAAAAGCTGGGATAGAGATCCCCTATCCCCAGCGGGATATTCACATCCGCACTGCGATCGTTCCCTCTCCACATCTCCATGAATAGGTGGTAGCCGGATTCCATCATTTCATATTTGAAAGGCAATCATTTTTGAGCTATTATTGGCAATCCTCGTTGGTGATTGAATGTTTCTGCTAAAATCATTCTAACCGCTTGTATCTACAGGTTCAACGGGGTTTTTATTTTGGGGATGATGGATCAAGGTCCTGTGACTGAGCTTTCGACTGGATCTGTGATTGAGTGATATGAACATGCAGTGGAACATCCGGACAATCACCCCGGTGGCTGTCGTCCGATAAGGAGCGATTCATGGAAGAAATACTCAGACACCCCTTTACATTGGGCTTTATCACCGGATTATGTATTTGTCTTCTTTTATTTATCAGCTCGACGATAAAGATTCGTGAGATGCGGAATCAGTACCGCCAACTCCAGAAGCAACTTCACCTCAAGATGGAGATGGACGCTGAGGCGAATGAAAATCGCAAAAATGAACTTGAGCGAATACGCAAGGAAAATGAAAACCTGAGAATCACTATCCAGAATCTGCGGGACAAACCGGGGCGTAAAGAATTGGAATTGCTCTATATTTACGACAAGGCTCTGCAGTTCATGTTTCAAAATGCACCTGGATTCGCTCCAGCATGGCAAACGACTTTAAAAGAAGCGGAACAGGAGATTACACGGTATCAGAGGGGAATCATCCCGTTCCTGAAGAGAGTCATCAACCCGTCCGCTTCTCATTCCCTGAATAGTGAGAGTCTGAAAATGATCAGAAAAGAAGAGGCAGATACGTCTATCGAAAACAACATCGATGAATTACGGTAATCGATGGTAGCGGTTTATCGATTCGCGTGGTTGCTGTCCGCGTCTGTTATTAACGGGTTGTTCGCTATCGTACCATGCACACGGAATGAATTAGAATCCACACTGACATTGAATCATGGATTTTTGTTATAGTGAAGAGGTTAGTAGTCATCGCTCTAACTCATGTCCGATGATGGGAAGTGCATTCAGAGATATTCTGGATGCCGGAAGGAAACAAGATCCATCATGAATATTTTCAGAATGCCAGGGTGTTATCCGTGGCTGGCAAAGGGTATAAAAGCAATCCGATGGCCTGTGATCGGATTCCTCTTTTTGTGGAAATTCTTTTGGCTGGCTTCTTTTTATGGATGGGATGAGACGTTTTTTTTGTCTCAATTAATATCTCCGATATGCGATGGAGATCTGTTTCTCCAAAATAACATCATTGCATCAAATTTGGTTTTTTCCGAAAAATTCAGAGCATTGACCATTACATTTCCTTCTGGAGCTTTGAAAAATGCCTTTGGTGCTGGTTTCGCAGTGACGCATGGGTGGTATACATGGCCGGTTCTTTTGTTGTCCGATCCGGTGGAATATCGCAATAATCTGTATATCGCAATCATGATCGGCTCGATGCTTGCGTTTATCATAACAGTTCAAGCGATAGCTCGTTTGATTGAAACGGTAGGTTATTCTAAGGATATCGGATACCTCTCCGCCTATCTGAGCATTATCTCGGGTCCTTTATTTTTTTATGGACTTCAATCGTATGGGAATTCGCACCTTCTCAGTGCATTCTGGAGTGTTTTGATGATCCACTCATGTGTGAGGTGGCTGGAACACCCGAGGATCATGGAAGGGATACAATTGGGATTGACAGCCGGTATGATGGGAATCAGTCGGTGGCAGGATAACCTCATTTGGGGCTGCTTGGCTGTTCCCATCCTTTTTCATCTATTGTTCGAAAAAAAATGGGATCGTTCCAGAACATATAGTTTTATTGCAGTTGTTTTGAGTTTTTTTTCTGTTATTACAATTCAGTATTCTTTTTTTTACATCCAATATGGCGAATGGTTCCTCCGAACACATGAAAAGCATTTTATGCACTGGTCTCAACCCCATATCCGATCCTTCCTGTTCAGCAGTTACAACGGGCTTTTGCCGTGGGCACCCGTGTTCGCCATCGGGTTGATAGGGATTTATTTTTCTCTATGGAAACCGATGCCCGTCGGGAAAAAACGGTTGCTGATCGGATTGACCGCATCAATCCCAATTGCTATTTACATTTCAGCATGCCCGTTCGATTGGTGGGGTGGCAGTTCTTATGGTCCACGCAGACTGTCCTCTTTGACACCCATGGCAGGTTTGGGATTGGCTTGTGTCCTGACGAACATGAAAACACGACACCGTGTCCTGTTTGTATTTCTGTCGTCAGTCTGGGCGATCGTTACATTAAGCGCACATCGTTATTACAATTATGATTTATCCCTGTTGTTTTTTGGAAAGCCGGATCCGTTCAAGTCTGGAGAGCAGATTTTTTTCGCTCATGCAGGTCGCTGGGAGACTCCTTTCGAGGCCTTTTCCCAGGGAGTCGCAAAAATTTTGTCGCATCGCTTCACTTTGGTTTCCAAAGCGCATACATGGGATTACTTTCAGGGAGCACTCATTATCTTTTCAATTTTGCTCATTTCATCGGTATGCTTGAAATGCTGGGAGCGTTTTCGATGGGGGAGAAATATAATTGTCGCTTCTTTTTCCCTCTGGACGGTAGTCGTTTTATTTTGGGCGCTGGTATTCGCTCCATCCAATACAACATGGAACAGCGATTGGCAAAATACGCTTGAGGGAAAAATCGATGAGTGGGATGAGGGTGAGTTCCCACGGGGCTTTGTCGAGTCTGCCAGTGTGATTGGCGCTGTACGTGCGGCATATCTTGGAGATTTCACGGTGTTCATGCATTATATCGGCAATATCGATTTTAATGCCACATCTATTGATTGGCAGGTAATAACTGAATTTGTAAATGAGCCACAGCAGCGGGAGTTCATTTCTCGATTTCTGTTCAAGTAGCGATCGTATACGATTCCATAAAACTGTCGAGGGGAGAGGGAGAAGCGTTTCATGGGTTTTGTGTTGGTAACAGGAGCAAACGGCCATATCGGTAATAATCTGGTCCGACTATTACTCAATAAGAATTATCGGGTTCGAGCAGGAGTTCGGGATCCGGGTGATCCGCAGAAAATGAAATCACTGGACGGATTGGATATCGAGCGAGTGTATGTGGATATTATGGACCAGGACAGTATCATGAAGGCGATGGAAGGCGTGGATGGTGTGTTTCATCTCGCAGCAGTCTATGCTCTTTGGTCTCCTGATCCGGTTCGAGATATTATCGAACCAAGCATTATGGGTGGATTGAATGTGTTGAAAGCCTGTTACGAACGGAAGATCAGAAAGGTGATATTTACATCCAGCGTGGCTGCGGTAGGCACAGATTCAAGCATCCAGGAGCCTTTGACAGAAAGTGACTGGAATACATCGGCGAGGAGTCCCTACTTCATCGCAAAACGTGATGCCGAGAAAAAAGCATGGGAGTATGTCTATTCAAAAGATATAAACCTGATTACGATCTGTCCTTCTGGAGTCATTGGTCCTGGTTTTTACCGTCATACGCCATCAACGGAGATTATCTATAAAGCGATGACGGGTCGAATCCCATTTGCATTGCCATTAGCATTCAGTTACGTGGATGTCCGCGATGTGGCAGAGGCTCATAGGCTGGCTTATGAATCTCCGACAGCAAATGGCCGCTATATCGTTTCGACAGAATACTTCGATATGATGACTCTTTTGAGGAAACTGAATGAATTAGACAGAACGATTCGGATGCCAGTGGGGACTTTGCCCGTGCCGCTTTTGGTTCCGTTGTGTTGCCTGGATTGGATATCTTCAAAATTCACGGGAACCCAACGTCAGATAACCATGGATTTGATCCGCGAATTCGCAGGGAAACATCAATTTTTATCAACGAAAAAGATTCGGGAGGAATTGTCCTGGGAACCCCGGGATATCCAGGTCACTCTTAAAGATACGATTGATTGGATCCGCTCGAAGTGGTTCATTTGATTTATGGAAATGTAATGATTGATTTTATGGGATGTATTATAATGACATTGTTGGGGTGGAGTTTATCGGGTGATTGCCGGTAGCGTCTGCTACGGGAGGAAAGTCCGGGCTCCATAGGGCAAAATGCTGGGTAATTCCCAGGGGGGGTGACCCCACGGAAAGTGCAACAGAAAGCAAACCGCCGATGGCCAATTTGCGGCTCAGGCAAGGGTGAAACGGTGAGGTAAAAGCTCACCAGCGGTTCGGGTGACCGGAGCGGCTCGGTAAACCCCATTTGGAGCAAGACCAAATAGAGAAGCGTTTGAGGGCGGCCCGTTCGAAGCTTCAGGGTAGGTTGCTGGAGATACTCGGTAACGGGTATCCTAGATGAATGATCACCACCTGTTCATCAGGTACAGAACCCGGCTTACAGTTAAACTCCTCCCCAATTTTTATCTGTTACAGGTTGAAATTTTATCTCTGGAATGGTTTTGTAAACTGGATTATCGGATAGTGAATGATACTGTAGAGCAGAATATATTGGAACCGAAACAATTTCAGTATGTTGATCTTATAGGATCTTTCCAAGGGAAATCCACAGTTGGAAGCCAGTCATCTGGTTCCTGAAAACGTGAGAATATATTTTTTTTGACAATAGAAAAACGGAGAAGCGGTTTTTACAGATCAGGCGCAAGGAGTATCATGTTGATGAAGCGATTACATGGAGTGGAAATGTTAGTTGTGGGTGTACTGTCATTAATTGTTTTTTTTAAACCCGAAATGGTCAGAGCCGATCAACTGAGCGTCCAGGTTGGATTGAATGTGATCGATCCAAAGGATGAATTAAGCCAGCGCTATGGCCGGGAATACGGGACGGGTATCTTGTTCAGTTATATGTATAATCAGTATCTGGGTGTTCTGGGTGGTGTCGAATATTTCAATTTATCCAGACCATCACAGAATGCCGATTTTTCCATCATGAGCGTGTCAGTGGGGGGGCAGATTGTTTACCCATTCTGGAAAAAATGGAATGTATCTGCATCCGGTGGTTTGGGGCTTTATATCTGGGAAACCGACAAAGCATGGTGGTTGGATGGAACATCGACAGAATCCGCAGATCTGGGAATCAATTATGGAGCAGGTATTGGATATCAGATCTTCAAGGGAATTGAGTTAAGCACGTCACTTCACCGTCATCGAGTGGCTTTTAAGGGAAATGACGAATCCTATACATGGAACGATTGGCGTGTCGGTGCACGTTTCCATCTACGGATGATTAAAAGCAAAGAACGCTGGTGATTACTTACTCGGTCCCCTCAAGCGGAGTTTTGATGAATCGATTTCTGATCATTCTCGTATTATTCTATGCCGGTGGATTGATACCGGTATTGAGTCAGACTAATTCGTCATCCAATGATCCACAGATGATTATTTCCCGGACGTCAATCGTATCAACAGAAGATAAGATGACAGATTTTTGGAGCCACATGAGCGAGATCCAGACGTTCTCCGCGTTTTATCAGGAAGAAAAGCATGTTCGGTTTTTGGCGGAACCATTTCGGAGTCAGGGATGGTTATTCTATAAGAAACCAGGTGAATTAATCCGAAAAGAGGAACAACCTGCACTGGAAACAACCTGGCACACAAATGCGGAATTGACGGTCACCTATCATGAGACCAATCATATCGATAGATTGGATTTAGCCAGACAACCGGATATACAACCTGTGGTCAATTTTTTATTATGGATTCTTGATAATCAGCAAACCAAAATAGCATCACATTTTATTCTATCAGAAACCTCTGGTAACAACCCGATGCATGTTGTCACGTTGACACCCAAATCAGAGTCACTATCACAGGTAATCGATTGCATTACAGTGAAATTTAACAGCGATTATCTCCTGGAGGAGCTTAGAATCAAAGAGCCATCCGGAGATTATTCCCTGATGCTGCTATCTCAAGGACGTATCAATAAGCCACTGGCGGATATCCCGGCTTTCAATACACAACTCTCTCATCATTGATACTGTCCCATTCAATCAATTGGAGACGTCAATCCAGATTTTGATACTGCCAGAACTTTGTAATGACCGGGTTGCATGATCGGGAAAGAGTATTGTGTGGTTTTTCCGATTCGATTCCCGGGATTGGGAACAAAGTCAGCGATCATACCCTGGAAAATTTCAAAGTGGTCAAATTCACCCCAATTCACCCATGTGAGATCCCGCCGTTGCGGCCAGATGGTTTCAGACCAGGTCAGTGTCGTGCTGGTCATCTGCAAGTCTTGGACTGGTGGAGGTAGATAGTCGACCCATGCCTGATTGAAATAGGGCTGATCAAATCGTCGATGGTCCGTCCCTGGCCAAGATGCAGTGAAAAAATCGTTTAAAGCTTCTTCAAACGGCGTACCGATGAGCGGATATGTTCCCTCTGCTGTTGAAAATAAATGCAGGGGACAGATGATTTGAACCCGATATCGATATACGAGGTCCAGTGCTTGTGCAAAAAACAGTTTATCATGCGTCATAAATGGATCCGGATGATACTCAAAAATACCCCATCGGCCTGAAAGATCAGAGACGATCTTAAATAATGGTTCATTCAGAGCAGTTTCCCAATACGTTGTGAAGCCCATGTTGCTGTAAGGATTGATTGCGGTCCAGAACGGAGAAGCGGAACCTTTCAGACGGATCCAGTTTCCGATGAAATCAGCAGGGATTTGATGCGTAAAATTTCGTTCTACCGGCAATCCATTTTCTGTTAACCATCGAGCACTGTCACTCACATAATTCATAACCATTGCCTGTCGAAATCCATATCCATATTCATTTAAATAACCATCCCAGATTTCGTGAAATCGTGCGTTCCCTCCAATGAGATTGCCATCGGTCAGACGAGGCGCATCAAAGCCATCGGAAAAATATCCGGGTTCATCCGGCAATGGCAGGGGAGAAGCAATAAGCGGCATTGGATCAGGAAATCGTTCCAGATCCCAATATTTCAAAGTCCAGGAGCGGAAATGGGTGCCAAAATATTCATTGAAGCTCGGTCCGTCACCTTGATGAACATCTGGAGATAGATCCGCAGAAAAATCATTGTTATCAATCAAACTGAGGAATACTCCCTGGCCGGCAAATTCACCATGTACATCATCATAGATCCCTTTGTGGCAAATCCAGTCCCGAAACTCAGCGATTGCAAATGGACTATAATCTGCATAATGAGGCGTCTCATTGAGTGCTCGACGTTGTTCTACTTCAATTGGACCACTCGCATAAATCAAACAACCGGGATATTCCAGAGACGCATTGTGAAATCCCTCAGAATAGATTCCGCTCAGAAGCTTCCGGGCATCCATTAGTCCGGTTGCCATTCGAGAAAGGGTGATACAGGTCAGGTCACTGGGGCTGTTATTATAGATCGTACCATCCGATTCCCATTGATTGAACCGTCGATCAGTAAGACGTAATTCTTCCATGAATCCAGACAGATGATGAGATGTGACGCCAATGTGAAGTCCCAAAGCAAGATTTGCTTGGTCTGCTTTTTCGGCAGCAAATGTGGCACAGGATACATGCTCCGGGTATTTGACCGGATCAGTGACACTGACTCCCAGGCGCATATATAATCCCTGAGGTGGGAAATGGGAGTATATCGCTTCGGAAAACTCATCAAATCGAGCCTGATTCTGACGGCAGTCGATCGTTCGTCCTCCTGGCATAAAATAAAATGTATTTCTAATGTCCGGGAATGGAAGTTCTGGCCACAAGGTTTGAAAGAATAATGAGATTGTATCCAGATTTGAGACCGGTGTGAATGTATCGCGTTTTGTGCAGACAGCATAGACCGGTATCCGCAGTAACGGAAGTTCTGAAGGAAGATCAATTCCAGGGATAATCTCCTGATGGATTGTTGTTCCGGGCGGAATACTGATTTTTTTATAATCCAACCCATTTCTGAAACTGGGGTATAAATAATATTCTCCTTGTATTTCTAAGGCAACATACAGATCCGCATGATGGTGCGCTGAACTTGTATTGGTGATGAACACATCCAGTTGAAATGGAGTCGATCCCGAAAAATACATTCGATTTGGAACAACTGAAATTGACAGATCCGGTGAGTTGGGATCACCGCATCTCCCACATGGAATGTGAAATCCGATCGCAATGCAAATGAGCATCACGTGTGTGATTTGATCGATGTATCGTGAACCAGGTCGCGTAGCCATTTCATGCACCTCCATAAACGAAGATTATGCCGTAAAGTTTCTGGAGTTACAATTCTTCACGGTAACATGATTGTGACAAAAGAAAATTTTCGATAATCTGTAATCCGAATGATCACTCCCGGGTGGTTGTGTGAAATGAAGGATCTTAATCGGCCATGAGGTAATGATATGTATAAAGCGCTTCTTGAAACGATGCGACCCCGGCAATGGACGAAAAATTTTGTTGTTTTTGCAGGCATTTTATTTTCGCTTCAGATCTTCCAGGTGCTGCCACTGTTAAAAACAACAGTCGCGTTTTTTTTGTTTTGTATGGTTTCTGGAACGGTATATATTCTCAACGATATATTAGATTATGAACGGGATCTGGTTCATCCCGAGAAGAAATTGCGACCTATCCCATCGGGTCGGCTACCGAAAACGCATGCGAAGATGGCTGGTATTTTGATCGGAACCCTTTCTTTGGTAGCGAGTTTCATGGTTTCCAATGCATTTGGCATCATTGCGTTGACATATTTAACGATGAATATCGCTTATTCATTATATCTGAAACATGTTGTGATTGTAGATGTTATGATCATCGCAATCGGTTTTGTATTACGGGCTGTGGCTGGTGCAGTTGTGATTGATGTCAGGATATCCGAATGGCTACTCATCTGTACATTCCTTCTCGCATTGTTTCTTGCACTCTGCAAACGTCGACATGAATTAAAATTGATAGAGAATCAGGCAGCCAATCACCGGGCAGTTCTTCAGGAGTATTCACTTGGATTGGTTGATCAGATGATTTCTGTCGTTACCTCCAGTGCGCTCATGGCATATGCTCTGTATACGATCTCCGACAAAGTCGTCGAAAAGTTTAATACTCAAAATCTCATCTTCACCGTTCCATTTGTATTGTTTGCCATCTTCAGATATTTGTATCTGGTACATCTTCAAAACTTGGGTGGAAGCCCGGATCGGGTACTGATACAGGATAAAGCAATGGTCATCGATATTATTCTCTGGGTGATTTCGGTTACAGGAATTCTCTATAGTGCCAGATAGAACCGTGATTGGAAGTGGGAGTTTCCTCTCCGGGACTGGTTCATAATCTCAATATAAAACAACATCGCACTCCCACAGTGCCGAAATGCGATGTTTTCGTTGCTTTATGTATCGATCGAGTATTCGGTTTCCGCTCAGATAATCCCGGAATTCATTAAGAGATCAGTATCGGAGGTATCCATATCCCCAGGATACTCTGCCGGCATCCGGAAGTGGCAATTCTCCGTCTTTTGAAGCCTGATATTCCAGCGGGAATACATCCTTGTTGAGCGTAACATAATATAATTTGTAACTCGGATCAGCTTGTTTCTTTCCAATTAAAATGATGTTCGATCCTGTTGGAGCAATATCAACAGACTGGATATCCATGTTATCTATGGTATTGGACAGAATGAAGTCCATCTGGTTTTCGCCTTCGGGTGAAACAGTGTGCAAGCCATTCGGTGTTACATACACAATTCGAAGGTTATCCTGAGACCATGCTGCATCCCGGATTACAGCATCTTTGGTGTTGAGAAGTTCGATATATTCCTCGAAATTTTCTGTCACACAAAGCCGGGATATGGCATCTTTGGGATTCTTGAGGAATGCGACAACCTGCTTTCCTGTCGGACTGAAACTGCCAATCGTGTCGAAATCTTTGATCCCGAAATACGCATTGATCGTTCGGCCTGATAAATCGACGGTTTGAAACGCATCTCCTTTTGTAATCAGAATGTTCGTCCCGTCTGGAGAAAAATTCGGGTCGGCTGCGACGGGATTATCCAGAAGCTGTTTGGCTTTACGACCATCAATGTTTGACAAGTATAAAAATCCTGTTTTATCACCCGGTTTTTGTATTTTTATATAGGCGATTTTTGTGCCATCAGGGGAGATGGTTGGGGCTATGGCTGATGTGGCGATTTTTCTTAGTTTTGAACCATCCGCATTCATCACATAGATGTTATTGTCTGAGTTGAATGCGATAATGCCTATTTTTTTGCGGAGTTCACGGCCTTCTTGAGCAGGACTTGAAGCTGGAAAATTAAGAATCAGTCGTTTCAAAACCCCCAGCGAATCAATGAATTTTCCTTCGTAAGCAAGTTGGCTTGACCATTCCATCAGGAATTCCGGCAAAACTTCTTCGATTTTTTCTGCAACACTCGTATCCGGATAGGTATCGAGAATGATCTGCAGTAACTCCACGCCCTTATCCCAGTGTTTTAGCTGCTTTTCATTTTGAGCCCACAGGAAGTAGCAGTCGGCAATCTCTTCTTGGACTCGTGTTTTATAAGCCGAGTCAGGGTAGATTTTGAGAAAATCCTGAAACTGGGTTATGGCGTTTTTGTAGTCAGAAGTATTTTTTAGCTGTAAGCCTTTGCGAAAATTTTCACTATTTTCACATCCTGCCAGCACAAGAGCGATGATGAATAACACTCCGGCAATTGGAATCCTGATTGATCTCAACATCCTTCATCCCCTTTCTTAAAACCTGCTCATCGTGTAGAACAGACACTGATAAAACCTGTGACGGCCTCCATCTGTTAAAACATCAATAGCGTTTCACTGACAAATAGTCAAGATAGTCGCCCCTGTGGTGGAGAAAATCGCAGCGATGGCTGGAAATTTATCCATGATGGCAGTTTAAAACGTGTTTTCCTTGTAAAGAAAATAGGTTCATCCGATAATGCTTACGATCGATGAATAGAATCATCGAGTGAGTATCGGCTTTGATCTGAATTTAGGACAGCCGATCATTGTATTGGTTTGAAGCAGGGAGAAGTAATGGCCGGATGAATACGCAGATTATCAAATGGATCTGGATAATATCTTTTTTATTGGCCATTTTTTTCCGATCGATCAATCCACTCTCCGACCCACCTCCGGATCTATCTTGGAGCGGTGGCTATTATGCAGACGAAGGATTTTGGGTGCATGATGCCCGTAATTGGGTCATATGGGGGGACTATGGCACCGATGACTGGCACGATCGGTTTGTCTCTCCCTTGATCCATCCGTGGACCATCTTTTTATTTAAGGCCATAAAGCCGGGATTACTTGCTGTCCGCATTTCTGCATTGAGTTTCTCTTTCGCCACAGTAATAATTTTTATTTTGTTGGTAAGAGTCTATCAATGGGGATGGCTGGCCTTCTTATTCAGTGCAGTATGTCCTGTATTCGTTGCCTATCAACGGATTGCTTTATTGGAAACAGCCGCTGTAGTCGGGAGTATTGTCACTGCTTACTGCTGGTGTCGTGCTGCTTCTGCGAGGGTGTATTTCTGGTATGGCGCTGCGGGTTTTTTTGCCGCCTTGACTTATATCACCAAGGGAACACAGATTTACCTATTGTTCACGCTGCTCGCAGCAAGTTACTGGCTTGATGGTTTCAACTCATTTTCACATAAAAAGAACATCACACAGGTTTTGGGATTCCTGTCGGTCATTATCCCATGGTTTGTTGTGATCTACCTGCCGGAACGAGAAATTTTGATCCGATATCAGCAGTTTTATCTTTCACAACATGAGCATTCACTGATCTCGATGATCAAGAACGTCATACTTCAGCCTTTTTTTATCTATTTCAATCGGATGCCGTTAATACTCTGCACCGGATGGCTGTTGCTGATCGAAATTCCATTCATGCGATCGTTTGCCCGAAGATCAAAGGAAATCCCAGGAATCGTTCTGTTCAGTTATGTATGGTTTGTATCCGGTTTTTTATTCCTGTCGCCTCTGACCTATCGGCCAGTGAGATACTATATTCCATTGATCATCCCCCTCATCTTGATCGGATCATGGCGCTGGATCGGTATGACAGATCTTCTCCGAGGCAGTCGTTCCTTCGATAAAAAGTTTCCGATGAAGGTTGGATCATCAGGCAGGAATTTCATTTCGAGCAGTTGGATGATGATTCCAGTCATTGCCAATGCAATTCCGCTGTTAGATCAACTTTTTACTGGAGGAAAATGGCTGGGATATGCATCCTTGCCAGGATTTTCAACAGATGGAGCGATCATGGTGATCGTCATCGGTATTTTTCTGGCGGCTGTGTCCATTCTGCCGGGCAGGATATCCTATCGCATATGGATCATTATCACTATCATCTGTGTGGGAATGGATGTCGGGAGATTGCTGAATTGGCAGTTCCATCGGACATATCACATCGTTCAGGCTTCCCGGGAACTCAATACACTGCTGCCTTCGGGATCCGTTATCGCCGGCCAATGGGCTCCGGAATTGTGCTTGGAGACCACCCATCGGGCGATTCCGCTCTGGAAAGGCTTTGTCAATGATGAGAATCCATTCGAGAAACACAATATAACACATATCCTTTCATGGGAGTACCCATTGGGCAATGAACTGGTTCTCCAGAAACAATGGTTTCCGGAAGTGATGGAAAACGCGACATATATAACGACATTCCAGATAAAAAATTCTCCTGTGATTCTGTGGCAGGTGAAAGAACTGGATGAAATTGATGCCAGATGAGTGACACCTTACCATCTCTTATTGGTGTGATCATGCATTGGAAAGAAGATTTGGAAAGGAATTGTGTTACTACGAAGAGGCAATGATGATAGACTCAAGATCTCAACAAGCGGATATCGCGGTAATCCTGGTAACATATAATGCTGAGTTTGAACTTCAGGAGTGCGTGTCGCAACTGCTTAATACTAATCCATGGGTGAATCTGGAAATTATTGTTGTTGATAATCATTCGGAAGATTCAACGCTGAATGTGGCTCGTTCGTTTGAAAACCGGATACGACTCATCGCGAATCCAGAAAATAAAGGTTTTGCTTTCGCGGTCAATCAGGGAGTTAGTGCCACAACAGCTCCATTGATACTGCTTCTAAACCCGGATGCACGGATTACGCTGGATGGGATAAGTGCACTGAAGTTTTTTCTGGAGACACAACATGATGCTGTTGCAGCAGCACCTCGTCTGATATATCCGGATGGAAGGCTCCAACCATCCCGAGGTACTTTTCCTGACCTGCATCTCATTATTGCTCATCTTTTCTGCTTAAAACGACTGTTGCCAGCGGATGAAGTCGTTATCCAGGGTCATCTGCGAATATTGGGACGCTTTTTTCAGCAGTATGCTGAACCATCTCCCGTCCAGTATGTCGATTATACAACTGGCGCATGCGTCATGATCAAACGATGTGCATTTGACCAGATTGGAGGGATGGATGATGGTTTCTTCCTCTACTATGAAGAGATCGATTTTGCATTGAGAGCACGAAAAGCAGGTTGGAAATGGGTGTATCTGGATCAGGTGATATCCCGGCATGAAGTCGCTTCGGCGTCCCGTAAAGCACCCCTTCGGCCATTTTTTGAACGATATCGAAGCATGGTCTATTTTTTTCGAAAACACCATCCTGCATGGAAAACCTTTATTGTCTGTCAACTTATCAGCCTGATGGCTATGTGTCGTTGGGCGCTCGCTTGCGTCAGCCAACGATATCGTATCGATCCGGCTGCGGATTGGTATGAGGAAAGCCGGATTTACCGTCTTATGTTTACATTATGGTGGGATAGAGATAAAGAACGGTTCATCTGAAAAAAAAGAAATAAGCCATCCCGCTCATGTGATGTGTCGTGTCGGGATTCAAGTCGATAATCCGGTAATCCCTCCTCGTAGCACGGTTGAGGAGGGATTGATCAGTCATCAGCAAATCAGGGCATTTCCATAAAAGGTTCCCATCGGAGAATCGGCTTCCGGGCAGCAGCCGTTTCATCCAATCGGCGTATTTTTGTTTTGGTGGGAGCTGCTTTTACGAGTTCAGGGTTTGTTTTACTTTCTTCATAAATTGCGATCATGGCGTCGATGAATCGATCGATGTTTCGTTTGGACTCTGATTCTGTTGGCTCAATCATGATCGCTCCCTTCACGATCAACGGAAAGTAGATCGTAGGAGGATGGAATCCGTAATCCATCAGCCGCTTGGCAACATCCAAGGTGGTAATCCCATGTTCATGTAAGTTTTTATCGCTGAGAACGCATTCATGCTTGCATAAATCATCGTATTCAAGATGAAAATAGGGCTTTAGGCTTTCTTTGATATAATTGGCATTGATCGTCGCTGCTTCAGTGACGGCACGGAGGCCATCGGGTCCCATCGAACGAATGTATGCATACGCTCGGACCATTACGCCAAAATTGCCAAGAAAACCATGAACTTTGCCGATCGAATTCGGGTAATCATCGCAGAGAGTAAACTGTCCGTCAACTTTTTTGATGCGCGGTACCGGAAGAAATGGTTCCAGCTTTTTGGATACTGCAACGGGTCCAGCACCTGGACCACCCCCTCCGTGTGGAGTGGAAAATGTTTTATGAAGGTTGATATGCAGGACATCGACACCCAATGCACCCGGCTGAATGATTCCCATCAGCGCATTCAAATTGGCTCCGTCCATATAAACCAGACCACCTGCTTCATGAATGCATCTGGCGATTTCGGCAGCGTTAGATTCGAATAATCCCAATGTATTGGGATTCGTCATCATGATGGCTGCCAATTTGTCATTCAGATACGGTTGAATACTGGCCGGATCCAATCGTCCATCCGGACCACTGGGAATGACCTGAGCTGTCAATCCGGCGATGATACAACTTGCGGGGTTTGTGCCATGAGCAGAATCTGGAATCAAAACGATCTGGCGATTTGATTCGCCGCGGGATACGTGGTATGCGCGGATCATCAACATGCCGGTCAGCTCACCCTGAGCACCTGCGGATGGTTGGATCGAAACGGCATCTAATCCGCTGATCTCTTTTAAATACGCCTCGAGTTCGTGTATCAGTCGCAATGCGGATTGGATATATTTTTCAGGTGTCAATGGGTGCAGATTCAAAAATCCGGGTAACGATGCGACCGTTTCGTTTACTTTCGGGTTGTATTTCATGGTGCAGGAACCCAGTGGATACATGCCATGATCAACGGAATAGTTCCAGGTCGATAAACGGGTGAAATGGCGAACGACATCCAGTTCAGACACTTCTGGCATCCCACAGATATCATCCCGAAGGAATTCGGGTGGTGGTAGGAGACGGTCATTCACAGCCGGGATATCGTCTTCAGGTATGGAATAACCTTCCCGCTCAGCCGAACTTCGGTGAAAAATGAGGGGTTCTTCAAGGATCAACCCACTTTTGCCGGGGAATGAGTCGTGACAGTTCATCGCAGAACCTCCGCAGCATGATCGTTCAAGATCGTTATAAATCGGTCGATGTGTTCTTTGGAGTTGATTTCTGTCGCACAGAGCAACATGGATTCGCCGAGTTCCGGATAATCGTTTCGAAGATCAAATCCAGCGATAATATGTTGAGATTCCAATTTCTGAAGGAGTTGGTCGAGGGAGCCGGGCACGCGGATACAGAATTCATTAAACGTAAACCCGCTGAAGGGGATTACAAATCCCGGAATCTCCATGATTCTTTGTTTGAGATAAGCGGATTTTTTCATATTCAATAGAGCAAGTTTTCGGAGCCCTTGACGTCCCATGGTAGCCATGTAGATGGCTGCTGACAGTGCGCACAATGCCTGATTCGTGCAGATATTTGATGTGGCTTTTTCTCTGCGAATATGTTGCTCCCGTGTTGAGAGTGTGTTGACAAATCCACAGTTTCCATTTGTATCTTTGGTCATTCCGACAATTCTTCCCGGCAACTGGCGAAGCAGTTCTTTTTTGCACGTGAAGAATCCAAGATAAGGTCCTCCAAAAGAAGTTGGAAGTCCCAGTGATTGTGCTTCTCCACACACAATATCGGCTCCTATTGCACCCGGCGGATTCAGAATTCCCAATGATAAAGCTTCCGTGACCACGGTGATTAGAAGTGTTTTTGTCGATTTGAGGATATTGGATATATCGGAGACACTCTCAATGACTCCCAGAAAATTAGGCGATTGAATAATGACAGCACCCACATCATCCAGTGGCAATGATTGGATCGATTCCCGAAGCGTTGTTCCATCGTCTGATAGATCCAGATCAATTAATTCGATGTTCTGATTATGGATATACGTTTCCAGGGTCCGGCGGTATGAAGGAGTCAATCCTTTGGAAACTCCAATTTTTGTCTTTTTTGTCACACGATGTGCCAGCAGAGCGGCTTCAGCAGTAGCCATAGCTCCGTCATAGAGAGATGCATTGGAGACATCAAGGCCGGTCAGTTGAGTCATCATCGTTTGATATTCAAAAATCGCCTGGAGCGATCCCTGGCTGATTTCCGGCTGATAGGGAGTATAGGCTGTCAGGAATTCAGTCCGGGAAACAAGATACGGAACAATGGCCGGGATAAAATGACGATATGATCCCGCACCCAAAAAGCAGGGGACAGAATCATGGGGAACATTTTCACTGGACATCTGACGTGCATGGTGGAGCAACGCCCATTCACTCATTGCAGATGGGAGATTCAATGGGTGTTTTAAGCGGAGGTAATCGGGGATATCATGAAATAGTTCGTCTACAGAAGATGCGCCAATTGCAGCCAGCATCTCCTGCTGTTCTGTCTCAGTAAGTGGTATGTATCGCATAGTTTAACCTTCTGATTGAGTCAGATATTCCTCATACTCGATATGGGTCATCAGTTTATTCGGTTCATCGGGATGATCCAATTGGAGTTTGATCATCCAGCCTTGATCATGCGGATCTCGATTGATCAAATCACACTGTGATTTCAAAGAGTTATTTACTTCAAGAATTCTTCCGGATACTGGCATGTAACAGTCGACGACAGCCTTGACTGATTCGACAACACCAAAAACATCACCGGCGTCAAAATGAGCGCCAATTTCAGGCAACTCGACAAAAACCACATCTCCCAACTGTTCTTGAGCATGATGGGTGATACCGACAATCCCGATATTCTCATTTTCGATTTTAAGCCATTCATGATCGTTTGAATATCTTAGATCAACAGGATAATTCACAAACACCTCCTATATCATTATTATTTATGAGCAATTATCCATTCACACAATCAGATGAAGTCAGCGTGTGTTGGAGTAAAATGGTAACGTAACAATAACGCCCGGGACAGCGTTTTTACGAATCTCAACGTGTAACATCGTCCCGGGTTTCTCAAGACCGTGTTCAATATACCCCATTCCAATAGGTTTTTGAAGCGATATCGATAACGTTCCGCTGGTCACCTCTCCAACTTCTCGCCCATCTGAAAGAATTTTATAGCCATGGCGAGGTATCCCTCGATCCGTCAACTCGATCCCGACCAGATGTCTTTTGAGCCCTTGCTCTTTCTGCTGCAGCAAGGCAGTCTTCCCGATAAAATCATCTTTGTCAAATTTTACAATCCACTCCAGACCAGCTTCCAATGGAGTATGTGCATCGTCAATATCGTTGCCATACAATGCCATTCCAGCTTCCAGCCGCAATGTATCTCTGCAGCCTAGTCCGGCTGGTTGTATCCCGGATGGTTTGCCCGTTTCCATTAATGCATCCCAGATCTTGATGGAATGAACACGGTCAAAGTATAGTTCAAATCCGATTTCACCCGTGTATCCAGTTCGGGAAATAATACATTCAGTCCCTGCAATATTGCCATGTGAAAAACCGTAATACTTCATTCTGCTGAGATCGATATCGACCAGATTCTGTAATATCTCCCTCGATTTAGGTCCCTGTAATGCGATCTGAGTATAACGATCACTGGCATTTTCGCAGCAAACATTGCCAAAGAGATTCTGTTTCATCCATTGATAATCTTTTTCCAGATTTGCCGCATTGACTACCATCAGGAAATGATCTTCGGCCAGCTTGTAAACCAAAACATCATCGACAAAGGTGCCATTGGGGTAAAGCAATCCCGAATACACCGCTCGATTGATCTTCATTTTTTCTGCATCATTGGAGACAAGATGTTGTACATTTGCCAAGGCATCGGGGCCGGAGAAAAAGATTTCGCCCATATGACTGACATCGAACATCCCTGCTGTATTTCTGACGGCTTCATGTTCTTCTTTAATTGAGGAGTATTGCACCGGCAATTCCCACCCCGCAAACGGAACGATTTTGCCACCTGCTTTTACATGAGCATCATATAACCCAGTACGTTTTAATTCGCTCATCCCGGTATCCTTTCCGCTTCATCGTGAATTGAAAATGAGTATTGTGAAAATACTCGTGTCGACCTGCATTACAGGACGTAAAACAAAATGGTTGTAAATCGTAAAAGTGAATAGCATAACGCAATTATTAAAATCACAAGGTGCACATAATCCTACATCAATTAATGGAATATTAGCCAATTAACTCAATAAGTTTTCCGTGTGTTGCCATCAGGTGGAGAGCTATTGTAATAAACTGACTGATCATAATCAGGATGGATCATTCAGACGTTATTTGCTGACCGGGAAGACTCCTTCCATTATTTTGAAATGGCTTGCTTGAGTGTTTTCCCAGGTTTGAATTTGATGGTATAGCCTTCTTTGATCTCGGCTTTCTCGCCTGTTTTTGGATTTCGGCCCAATCGTGCTTTCCGACGCCGCACTTCAAAGACACCAAAACCCCCTATTTTTAGTCTATCTTCTTTTTTAAGAACATCTTTGAAACAAAGAAGAAGGCGTTCCACGACTTCGGCCGCATCTTTTTTACTTAGGTCCAGGTTTTCCCAAATTCGGTTGACAATGTCTTCTTTGGTCACTTCGAGAGTCTCCTTGTGATTTTGAAATCATAATAATATGGAATGATCGGATTCAATTATCAAATTCCATACTAATAAGCACCAGCGGTTAAAACTTAGTCCCCATAAAAATCTTTGTCAAGGTGTTTCTCGGCCGTATCCGTCACTCATCAAATCATATTTTTCTTGATCCTGTTTTTCTGTATATGTCAGGCAAGCAATCTGAAGATCAGGAACTAATATCGCCGCCCCATCCAAAAATCCAAAGCTCCTATGCAGATTCCCATGAAAATCGCTATCTGATCCAGCCACGTAATCGCAATCAGAGATACCAATCGCCAGATTGGTTCCCGATGCAATAAATACCGCCAGAATGTTACGTTCAGATAACAATAGATCAAAGTAATCAGAAGGCCGGATGGCCAATAGATGATCCATAGAATCGGCAGAAGTGGCGCGAGACCTGTGCTGAAAATCATTTGTTCGGAATGATGCGTCTGATTATGATTCTCATTTTTTTGATGATCGCGGATCGGTGGATAATTCCCTCGCATCAGACTTTTTATCTGAGCAATGCTCATCCTCATCTTTCGACGAAAGAAACTTCCGATCCGGTATTGGGCAAGATGAGTGACCTGTAACTGCCGGTCCAGAAAGATCGGATGATGAAAAGTCATCAGTCGATAACCCATGATTTCATCCTCTACCGTGGGATTGGGGATTCGAGTATCAAAGCCTCCCATTTCAAGAAAAACCGTTCTCCGAATCGCAAAACAGTATGTTGCACAGATTGCTGGAAAGTCGCTGCTATTCGAAAAAAAAGCCAGATGATAATAATAATTCTGGTATTTCGAGAACAGACCTGTCGCAGGAGTTTTTTCATTATAGATACCCTGAACAGCTACAAGCCCTGCAATCATGATAAATCGATATTGTAATTGAGCAATAATATCTACGGGCGGTATTACATCCGAATCCAAAAAGAGAATAATATCTCCCTGTGATAATTCTCCGCCGACATTTCGAGCCTGTGCAGGTCCCTGTCCCGGAAAGATTCGATGAAAGCGAATGCCATACTCCCGTGCGATGTCTTCCAATGATACCTCTGATCCATCATCGATCAACAGGATCTCGAATGCGTTTGGGCTCAATTGTGACAGAACATCCAATACCTGTTTGAGTGTGTGGTGTGAGTTCCGGCATGGGATGACGATGGAAATCGTTGGGGATGGGATTGGTTTACCCGTCATGATGGATCATCACTTATTAAAGGTATCGGATCAGTATCCGCCCGAATTCGTGCTTCAGCAAGCAACGAACTATAATGATCCGGGTGAGTAAGAACTTGAATGGCTAATCTTATTGCAAAAAGCTCTGCCGCCTTTACCGCCCATTGCGAATCATCGGCTGACTCCGGCACTAGGATTGGGTTTTGAATATGCAGTGTATGAACACCATCATAGTCACAAACCGGGAAGGCCGGCAGCAAAACAGCTCCAGTTGCCTTAGCAATGCGAAAAGGACCGGAAGAGAGTTGAATATAACGGCTTGCAAATCGGGTTTTCAAAAACCGGTTACCCGCTCTTCCATCCGCAGCCATGATCAAAATGCCATTTTTTTTCAGACAGTCATAGACCGGTCGCATCGATCGGTCGATATAAATAAATTGAGCTGGAAGATGTTTTTCCATCTCTAGGCGCACCTGAAACATTTTTTTTTGGACTGGAGAAGGCTGGATGCCTGACAGCCGATTCCAATCTTCGGGTCGGCTGCCAAGTTGATGAATCTGGAATCTTCGGAATCCCAATGCGGGAATAATCATCTGGTTCGCTCCAAAGTGTGCGATCACTATGATAACACCCCGCTGATTTTCCAAAGCATCCTCCAGATACTGACACCCGTCCAGCCTGATCCATCGCTTGATGTTCGATGCATTGATTTTAGGAAAGCAAAATGTTTCCAACAGATTTGCAATGGAGAGGCGCATTCCAGTTCGCACGGCATGAGGAATCTCCGTGTTGTCCATATAACCGGCGAAGGTGCTCCGGAGCTCTTCCTTTGCGATACGGGCACGAGTTCTTCGTAAGAAATAAGAGATATCTCCTAAAAGATAGCCGATACGGCGAAATATGGGGCGGGGTAAGCGTGTGACCAGGGATCGAAACGGAAAATAGAATATCCACCTGAAAATATCTGCGAACCAGGTCATTAGTGTGATCCACCATTCCGGAATCGGTGTTTGAGGACGCGCAATGCTTTTTGAAGCAGAACCTTGGGATCGGATCTCAAAAGCTGTAATGCTTCCGGTCTGGCTCGCCTCATAAAAGCGATGCGGCTGGAATTATATTGAAAAACATACCGTGAAATTTTGTCCACCATCACATTGAACTCCACCGGTTTCATTCCTTTAATATAATGAGCATCCGGCCAAAGTGGAAATCGAAGGTAATCAATTTCTAGTGGCAGCAGACCCAAATTGATGGCACGATGAAATTGCTCCGAACCTGGCATCGGATCGAAAATGTTCAAGACAATCTCGGCCGGCTGGATCGTCTGCATAAACTGATACGTCGCTTCAAGGTCAGCCATCGTCTCGTCGGGAAATCCGGCCATAAAAAATACACCACATGCCATCCCATGTGCACTGACACGCTCAATGATTTCCCGCACCTGACTCAATTCAATATCTTTTTTGATAAGTTGTAACATACGGGAACTGCCACTCTCTATTCCCAACTCCAATTGAACACACCCAGCTCGTTTCATCAGACGCAGCATCGGATCATCCAGTAAATCCATGCGAGTGGCTGTTCGCCAGGCGATTCGTGTTTTCATCGCAATGATCGATTCACATAATGTTTGCGTCAAAGCACGGTCTATTGTGAACGCATCATCCCAGAATGTGAATGTTTTGATGCGGTAGTCCCGGATGAGTTGCGCGATTTCAGCGGTAATCTGTTCTGGAGATCGGAATCGAACTCGTTCATTCCAGAAGTGCCGGGAGGAGCAGAATCCGCATTGCCATGGACAACCCCTGCTATGCATCAGACTGCCCATTGCAACAGGAGAGAACCGATCCGGGAAGATAACATGTTTCCGATCGGGAAAAGGCAATCGATCAAGATCTGGAATCAACTCCCGCTGCTGATATCCCTCGGCAGATTCCCTCCGGCTGATGACACCGGGAATGGAACCTCGATAGCCGCCTGACTGCAGCGCCAGAACCAGCTCCCGCATCGAGTATTCCCCTTCACCCACCACAACATAATCGACACCGGGGAGTTCCAGTGTCTCTTTCACCGAATAGGTGGGATGTACACCACCCCAGACAACATGACACGCAGGAAATAACTCCTTGGCAATCTGAGTTACTTTGAACGCTGAACCTGCTTCGGGAGTCAGCACACTCAAACCCAGAATATCCGGTCTGAATTGTCTGAGCACATTCCGGATCTCCGTCCATACCGGGTGAGAATCCATTTCCAATGCCTGGAAATACTGGGATTGAGCGGTTGATCTGGAGTGAAAGACGCCTTTTTTATCAACAATAAACGTCGGTTCACCGGGCAGGGGATTTTCGGAGTAATACAGTTCTGCTGTGACACCTGGCAACTGGTTTAACACGGCGGCGATATATCCGATACCCAACGGAAAATAAGGTGCTTGTCCAACTCCCTTCAATCGGGTAAAAGGTGGTCGCATGAGCAGCACACGATACTGATCCAATCGATCCATGAGCTTACTTCCTTTTCGATGCTACGAGATGGAGAGATGTCAGAATCCGTTCTTTCCAGACGGTTGGTTCAGTGAAGAGATAGCTGGCTTCCCGCCAGCAGGAGAAAATGCATCCGCCGCATGAAGCTCTGATGTCCTGTGTTTTGGTGATGAATGAGTGCTGGCGAAAATCACCGGGAGTCATGTCCATGATATTGGCGATTGCTGGAGTATCGCTGCAGGGAGCCAGCGCACCATCGGAAAAAACAGTGAAATAACGCTGGCCGGCATCACATTTCCATCGATAATCCCCGGTTTTCAGATAAGACCGTGAATCCTCCAGAAATTTTTCCGAAACTAAGAGCCGGTGTCTTTGTTGCTTCATTGTGATAAGCATATTATAAATATGATCCACCTGCTCAGCAGGCAATGGAAGTGAGTGGTGTTTCGGCGCACTTAAAAAGGCGTGTTCACCCGCGGGTATGTTGATCGGATTGACAACCGCCCAGGCTCCCAGATCGTTCTCGATAAAGGAAACGAGCTCCGGTATCTCATGAAGATTATCCGCAGAAACCGTAATCAGAACTTCAACAATACCCCGTGAAAAAATGTCAACACTCTCGCGGATGGTCCGGACCGCTCGATGCCAGACATCGTCATTTCCACAAATCTGTGCTTGTTTCTGAGGATCCAGCGTATCCAGGGAGATGCCAATATCGTTCAGACCCAGATCATACAGCTTCATCAGAGATTCTCGAGTCGCAAGGGTGCCATTGGTGAGCAGCGTTGTGGAAAAGGATCGGCGTGCAAATCCATTCACGATTTCCGGTAAATCACTCCGCAGAAACGGCTCTCCACCTGTGATCACCACCCGAGCCAGGCCAGACTGTCGAAGTAGGTCGGCCATTCGGAAGTAATCCCGCAGTGCCAATTCCCGACGGGCAGCGCTGCACCACAATCCGCAGAAGTGACATTTCAGGTTGCATCGTTGTGTGATCTTTATGTTACACGTGTAAGGTGTGTGAAGGAAATATGAGAAAGGCCATTGACGGATCATTTTAAGAAGCTTCATGGGAGGATCACATCTTTCAACCGGTTCCAGAGAATTTTGATCTGGTCCCAGGATTTGATCTGGGAGATGAATCGGTAAATGATCCGGGGTCTGGCATAAAAACTGATAAACGCCCACCGAAAAAGCCACCGGAATTTCCCGGGAGAGATTCCCTGTGATATGAATTGACTTCGATATTCACTCATTCGCGTCTGATTTTCTCCGGGAGTCCATCCCCATTTCTCCGCCTCGATGGCAGCCACTGTTCCGGGCAAAGGCATCAGGATGCCAAAATTGGCCTTATCCAGTGGAAGTTTTTTGGATAAACGGATGGTAGATTTGATCTCCTCTTCCGTTTCACCGGGATAGCCCAGGATAAAAAATCCCGTGAGATACCAGGCCGTCGTCTTCCGGATCAGATGAACCTTGGCACAGAGATCAGCGAGTGATGCACGTTTTTGCATCAGATCGAGTATCCGTTGTGACCCGGATTCGATGCCGACGGCTACCGAGTAACACCCGGCAGACTCCATCGCATGTAAGACCTCTGGATCCAAAGAATCGAGCCGGATGCCATTGGGACAGGCCCAGGCCAGATCCAGACGGCTTTCCTGCAGTTTCCGGCAAAACTCCAGCACAAACTCCCGATGGAATGTGAAATTGTCGTCCTGAATATGAAATTCACGGATTCCGTAGCGATCGACCAGAAACCGCAGTTCAGAAATGACATGGTCCGCTGTTCGTGATCGTATCTTTCTGCCGCTCATAAGTTTGCCGGCGCAGAATGAACATGGGTATGGACACCCCCGGGTGACTATGATGGGTGCGTATGGGAGCCGTTTGGTGAATGTGCCCTGGGGTGCAACCGGGTATGACAATGGTGATATCTGATCCCAGTCGGGGAAGCCCAGTGTGTCCAGATCGTCTGGGTAGGCGCATGGGTTGAGTTGAATGGACTGTCCGGAGCGCCAGACCAGACCGGGTATACTCCGCAGGGCAGACTCATCAATTGTATTGTTGTGTAATAAATGAATCAACCGAGGAAGTCCGAGATCGGCTTCTCCACGAAAAAAAAAGTCAATTTCGGGAAACTGATGGGCAAATGAGTGGGGATCTGCGGATGGATGAGGTCCTCCGGCAATAATCGTAATCTTTTCATGCTGTAACCGATCGATATATTCCTGTAAGATCGGCAGATCAAACGTATAAACTTGAAAACCAATCACATCCGGATGGTGATTCCGGATGGTTTCAAGGAATTGCTGTGGCGAGAGCGTGTCCCGGATGCAGTCGATAACCATAGGATCATGCCCGTCCCGTTTCAACGCTCCCGCGAGATACCCCAATCCGTGATTGGGGATCAGCATCGATGTATGATTCCAGGGACGGGCGAGAATAACCTTCATCAGTTAATGGTGGTCGGCAATAAGTCGTTTCTGGAAAAGATTCGTGGATTATTAGCTGTAGAATGCTTTGAGTTTGTCCCGGCGACTGGGATGGCGAAGTTTTCGAAGTGCTTTTGCTTCGATTTGGCGGATTCGTTCGCGTGTGACAGCAAAGTATTCTCCGACTTCTTCCAATGTATGCTCATAACCAGCTCCGATTCCAAATCGCATCCGGAGGACCATTTTTTCGCGTGGTGTCAGTGTTGCGAGCGTCGCCTGTACCTGTTCCTTTAAATTCATATTGATGACTGCATCGGAGGGTGACTCAGCGGACTTATCTTCGATGAAATCACCCAGTTGACTGTCTTCTTCTTCACCGATCGGCGTCTCCAATGAAATCGGTTCCTGCGCCATTTTCAGAACGAGCCGGACTTTGTCGACAGGCATTTCCATTTTATCGGCGATTTCTTCACACGTTGGTTCAGTTCCTTTTTCTTGAACGAGTAGTCTGGATGTTCGAATGAGTTTGTTGATTGTTTCGATCATATGAACGGGGATACGAATAGTACGACCTTGATCGGCAATCGCCCGGGTAATGGCCTGTCGGATCCACCAGGTGGCGTATGTGGAGAACTTGTAACCGCGCTGATATTCGAATTTATCAACCGCACGCATCAATCCCACATTGCCTTCCTGAATGAGATCTGAAAATTGAAGCCCTCGGTTGGTATATTTTTTGGCAATCGATACGACAAGCCTGAGGTTGGCTTCGGTTAGTTGTTTCTTAGCGGCTCGCTCCTTGGCTCGCCCCAAACTGATCGCCTGCAGGATCCGCTTAACGGTTTCCATGGGAGCTTGTATATCTTTTTCCAGATTGGTGATGGATTCCTTGGCATGATCAATTCGATGACAGATCTCTTTCAGCTCCGATACTTTTATTTCCCGCGCTCCCAGGTCGATTTGTTTTGCGTCATCTCCGTCAGAATAGAGCTTCAGAAAATTAAATAACGCTTCCTCATCCAACCCGACGGAACGGAGCAGACGGTCGGTTTCCCGTTGGTAACTGATCATTTGAAGGACAAAATCTTCGATTTTGGAGCAGATTTTTTCTACAAATGTGTAGTTCAGGTTCAATAGAGTTATCTGCGCGACCAGATTTTCTTCTTCTTCTGCGAGCTGAGATTCGAGTCTGCGTCGAGTTGCATCAGAGATTTTTTTGGAAGCCAGTTTTTTTTCTAGATTCCGGAAAGAGAGCCAAATTTCTTCTACCCTGGCAATTTTTTCAAGAACTTCAGACATCAGTTTTTCACGGTCAAGCTCTTCATCTTCCGGGACATTCAGCAACATATCCAACGAAGTGGTACCGAGAAGCAACGATTCCTTCATCTTCAGAATTTCCTGAATCATCAGGGGAGCTTTGGAGACGGCGTTGATCACATCCAGCTTTCCGGCTTCGATTTTCTGAGCAATCCGGATTTCACCTTCGCGATCGAGAAGCGATACCGAACCCATTTCCTTGAAATATAACCGCAGAGGATCATCAGAAGAATCCGGAACAGACTCTTCCGGACGAGTCGTTTCACTCTCCTTTTCCTCCGCAGCCTTCCGCTCTTCAATCTTCGCCTGCCGATAGTCATTCAATTTTGAATCTTCAACAATATCAATATTCATGCAATCCAGTTGATGGAAGATCATATCGATTTCTTCTGGAGAGATGATATTCTCGGGCAAAAACTGGTTTAAATCCGAAAAAGTCAAATACCCTTTCTGTTTTCCTAAAGTAATGATGGGCGTTAGATCAATAGTGGGATTTTTTGCCATTTTCTTTTCAGCCCTCCTCTTACCAAATGGCATTATAATAGTAGATTAATGGGCTGTTCTGCTGTATGCTTTAGCTGTCCGTTGAAAGCGGTTAGAAACCCTTGATGGGATAAGAAGCCATCTGCTTCCATGTAATTAGGCTTTACCGGACAAAAGCCCAAACCTCTAATATAAGATTGGGGGTTATTTTTGTCAATAAGAACATTTGTCCTGTTCATCGGTTACCAACAATGCTTCCGCATTTCAAAACAGTTCCACCCATACCGGAATTTTAAGGAGATGGATTGATTTCATGAGTCATAATGTCATGCACCCTAGCATTCTGAAAAACCTTGTCATTTTCAGCATCCTTTGCGCGTTTTCACACTGTGCCACCGAAAGCGAACTGGAAAATAAAGCCTTAAATCGATATGTAAAAGACGGTGTGTATCGAAATATCCTAGCAGGGATTGAAATGAAATGGCCCGATGCCTCCATTTGGAAATATAAAAACTATCCGGAGTTCGATATGTCGTTCGACCATGTGGACGGAAACAGCCAGTTTTTTATGATTGGTGTACGAGAGTTGGTAAGGAAAACATTTCCAGATGGTTTTGTGGAGTGGATGTTGGAGCGTCTGGGTGCTGAAGACATCAACTATATCTCCCGTAACCATACTACCCAGAATGGTGTTGAAAAGTTCCAGATAACGCTCGATTGTAAGTTCCTGATTTTCCCTCGGGAACAATATGGCGTATCCCGCCGCGTTTCCATCTTTGCCATGCAACATCAGAAACGCTGGATTGGCATCGTGTATATTTCTCCGGATACCACATTCCAGGATTATATCCCTGAAATGGAAAAGATCGTCAACAGCATAACATTCATCCACAATTGATCAGCAGATCATGCAGGCATTTATACATACGGTACTCAGTGAAACCGGTCGTTTATCCAATGTTAAATCGAATTTTGAGTTTCGGTCTCAACAGCTTCAGATGTCATTGGATACCGCCCGAATGTTCGAACAACGTACGTGTCTGCTGGCAGAAGCCGGCACAGGTACCGGCAAAAGCCTCGCATACCTCCTCCCCGCGGCGCTCTGGGAACATAACGTGATGATCTCCACAGGCACCAAAAATCTTCAGGAGCAACTCTATTTTCAGGATATCCCGCTCCTGAATCGCCTGCTCGACAATCCTGTCAAAGCCGTGCTCATGAAGGGACGTCAAAATTACATTTGCTGGAACCGATGGGAGCATGCTGAAATATCGCATGGCATGATCGATCCACTGGAACTATCGCTGCTCCCCAAAATCACCGAGTGGCTGAAAACGACGCAAACAGGGGATCAGTCGGAGCTGTCATTTTTACCCGATCAGTCCCGACTCTGGCGGTATATCTGTTCCCGTAATGAAACGTGCCTTGGGAGCCGGTGTCACTATAATCCCAAGTGTTTTGTACTGCGCATGAAAATGGAAGCCCAAAACGCAAAACTGGTGATCGTGAACCATCATCTGTTTTTTGCGGATTTGATTTTTCGGCAGCAACGCATGGGTGCGGTCCTCCCCAATGTGGATGGAATCATTTTCGATGAAGCGCACCTGCTGGATGAAGTCGCCACCGAAGCGTTTGGTATTCGGATTTCATTATCAGAGATTCTCGACCTGCTGACCCTTCTCTCAGACTGGAAGCCAAAAAAAACCGACAGGAAGACACAGTGGAAACTTTCCGCACCCATGGACGCAGTAAAAAGTGCAGCATCCATGTTTTTTGATTTTTTTGGAAAAGGAGAAGGCCGATTTCTTCTCGAAAAAAAATACAACAAAGACGCCAGCCGACTCGCCGGCTCATTGATCGATTCCCTGAATGAGCTGGCGATCACCATCAAACAGGAGACGGGTATTCCTGGAGAATTACAAGATGAATATTCCGCAAAAATCAGCGAATTCACAGGCGCGATCAAATTCCTTAACTCTCAAGCGGAACCAGACTTTGTTTACTGGTTTGAACATGCAGCGACCACAAACATCCTTCATGCCAATCCCTTGGATATCGCTTCCGATTTCTCCAGAAGCATCTTGAACCCGCAAAAACCAGTCCTTTTCACTTCCGCAACGCTTACTGCCAATGATTGTTTCGATCATATTGTTCGCAGATTGGGTTTGGGAGATGTGGAACGGAAAATTTATCCGTCACCATACCACTACACAGAGCAGGCGATTTTATATTTACCTGAACACCTTCCCGATCCTGGAGATCAGGCATTTTTCCAAACGGCGGCGGAAGAGATTGTTCGTCTGTTGGAGATTACGCGGGGTCGGGCATTCGTTTTATGCACCAGTTACCGTGGGATGAATGCGATCCGATCTGCCATCAAAGACCGTCTGGATTACACCTTGATCGTTCAGGGAGATGCTCCCCGGAATGTGTTGGTGGAACGGTTTCGCGAAGATACTCACTCCGTTTTGCTTGCAACATCCAGCTTCTGGCAAGGAATTGATGTTCCTGGAGAATCCCTTTCGTGTGTGATCATCGATAAACTCCCCTTTGCCGCTCCCAGCGATCCAATCACCGACGCGCGTATTCGATATATGCGTTCCAATGGGAGAGAGCCATTTAAGGAGTATCAACTACCGGAAGCCATCGTGGTCTTGAAACAGGGAGTCGGTCGTTTGATTCGATCCAGAACAGATAAGGGAATGGTGGCGATTCTCGATCGCCGGCTTACTACTAAGTCATATGGAAATCAGTTTTTGCGTAGTTTGCCAGATTTCCAGCGAGTGAAACGACTGCAGGAAGTCCGGGATTTTTTCCGGTCGGTTTAAATAAGCGGCTTTGATCCCGGGGTATTGTTGTTGCGTCCGGATGATTCTGTTTCCGCATTCATCAGACGCCTATCTGGTGGATTCATTGGTCGGTTTCCGACAGCTTTTCCTGAAGGTGATCGATACCGGGATTGGATGGTGCGTAATATCGAGCGATCTGAAGGTATTGCGCCGCAGACCGGATATCTTGGTTTTGCTCCCAATAAAGAGTCGCCAGGTTGAGGAATCCCTGGCTGAGTTCATCCTTTACCAGGTCTAAATATTTGGCCTTTTCGATTTTTTTGAAATAATAGATTGCCTGCTGTTGCTTTTCAATGCTCTGCACGTGAAGCGCTTTTCGACCGAGTTTTTGATAGAGGGTAATCAGAAGCTGATCGAAATCTCCGGAATTTTTGATTCGTAATCCATGTATCAATGTATTGGTGAGTTCCGGATCATCCAGATCCTGTTCCCATCCAGGTTCCAATCCAATACTCAGTTCAGTTCCTTTCTCCCAGCCATAAGGAAAAAAACTTCCTTGTGAATATGTGACTCGCCCGGTTTCGGGATAAAGCTTGAACAGGACAGAGCGGTTATTATTGAAACTGGCCAACAGGTAGACAAAAAAACCGATCAGAAAGATCAACCCGATGTGTCGATGACGGAAATACTGGCGAGGGAGTTCAAGTCCCGGCTTGGGGGTAAATGTATGTCCAATCCGGTCTCCACGTTTTGCCCGATTGATCATTTCTTTTTGTTGCCGGAAAACAGATGGATCCGGTGAGGGGGGTGGCGTGGATTTGGGATTGTGAATCGGTCGAGATGCGGCATCAATCCATTCATCGATATCCGGAAATTCCGGAAACTCGTCCTTGATCTTCATCCAGTAATGCAGCGCAGTCTCTCGCTGGCCGTTCCGATACAGTGTGAGTGCTAGTTGATGCAATCGATCGAATTTCTGGGATTGGGGAATTGAGGATTCAGTAACCATTCAGGACTCCTACATATCACTGACTTGACGATAATACGCTTCTATAAATATAATCGTAAAAATTCCGGGATCAAGTAAGGATGGAAAATCCCGGCAATCGAAGGAGGAATATTTTGACGTTACGTCGAATTGGCGATTTATTCAGACAGAACATAGTCTTATTCAAGTTTTATTTGTTATTCGGCTATTTCTGTGTCTTGTTTTACTTTTTTCTGCATTGGAGTGTCTCGGAGCAATATATCTCGGTAAAATTGCCTATGTTAATGGCCAAATCCGTTATTATTGTTTTGAAAATGATTGGAATCGAGGCAATGGCGAATGATGCGGTTGTTCTGTTACCCGGCGGATTTCGTTTTACGATTATCTATCACTGTGCCGGTGTTTTTGGCATGATGATCTATGCGGCAGCGGTTCTGGCTTATCCGGCAAAAGTTCTGGAAAAGGTATACGGTCTTTTATTCGGCTGGTTTGGTCTCTATACCATCAATACCATCCGCATGGCTGCATTAGGCATTATCGGCATGCGATGGCGTAAACATTTCGATTTTTATCACGAGTTTCTTTGGCAGGGTATTTTCATTTTATTCGTAATCGGTTTTTGGGTGTTCTGGAAAGAAAAAATGATTCGCGAGGAGAATCCAAAAAGCCCGGATGATCCCAGCGGAGAATCACCAGACAAAATACAGCCTTCATTTGGGTGAGAGGCCTTTCATTCCTAGATCATTAATCTGGCTCGTTAACAAGAATATTGGAACAGGAGTGGCTCATTGAATAACTGGGAAAAATTTTGGCGCCCGTCTGGTCTGGGTTGGTGGGTTTTTTTTGTTAAGTTCATTTTTTTTAGCATCCTGGCATTTTTTTTATGGGGATTTATCCTGGAGCCATATAATGCGTTTCTAAGAAAGTCAACGCTCTATCTGGTCGGCAGGAATTTGGAAGTCATGGATTCAAGGTATACCGAGGATCGAGGCTCTTTCTCAGTATTGTTTGAACCGTATGTCGGGGGACCCGCTCCAATCAAAAACCCAAAACCGGTCAGCATCGACATCTTTCTGAATACCGTCCATTTCAATATCATTCCATTCCTGGCATTTTTATTCGCCTCTCCATTTATCAGTTGGAAACGATTGGTTGTGTTTTTTTTCGCTGGCAGTGTTTTTCTCTGTATCAGTCATCTCATTCATATTCAATTAGGACTTCAATCGTATTATTTCGCAAATCAGACATTCATCATCAATCCGACCATTCCCAATGTGCAGGTCTGGTATTATAAAATTAAATTACTGAGATTCATGCATGGGTTCATGGAACAGGCTGGTTCGATGATCGTTCCTGCTTTCATCTGGATGCTCTATGCATCGAAATGGATTTTCAGTGCTATCCTGAGCGCTACTCCCAAAACCAAGAAAAACTGAAGGTAACTCCCAGCCAGCCTAAAAATCAGATGAGATGCCCTGAACTTACTCAACAAAACAGAAAATCAGAAAATAAAAAGAAATAGTAATGCATCCGGCAATCACCAATGGGTATAAATCTATTTTTTTACATCCAGTTTCGGAAGCGTGTGTTGAGTCTGTGAGTGGTTCAGGATTATGACCGGATGAATGCCTCTGGGGATTTGAAGAGGCGGTGGAACCTGATGCAATGTTTTTCCGAATCCTCATGAACGGTTAATTCACCGGACGTGTCTCTGTGGAATCGCTCGCGAGTATGGTACTCAGTTTGGGAAACAGTTTTAGCGCTTCCTGGACGATGTTCAGATTCTCCACACGGATTTTTTCACCAACGGTGGTATTCACAAACACATTGAGCAGTTCCCTTTTTATAGCGACTTTGATGGCTTCTTTGTCTTTTTCGATTTCGGATGTCGAAATGGGCACTTTCTGTTCTTCGCAGTAAGCCAGAAACATGTCATACACTGCATCGGAGATGATCAATTCCGGTGTAATGGGTTTGAGTGATTCACCGTGTTGCACCGCAAAATCAAAAAATAACCGCCGATTTTCGATCATGTAGTATGTCGGTGTTTGAGTGGAATCCTGAATGATGACATCCGGTGTTATTCCGCCCCCTCCAAATACTTTGCGGCCTTTTTCCGTGTAATGAATGGATTTGTCGCCCTCTGCATTCAGCATAGTGCCTTCCCCTTTGAGTGACTTCCGGTGAGGAATGCTGAACGGTTTCTGAATGAAGCGGCCGGATGCCGTAAAATATTGCGCAGAGGTGATCTGGACGGCTGTTCCCAGTCTGCTCGGAATCTGACTGCCAACCAGACCCTTACCATGAGTGGTCGTTCCAACGATCAATCCCCGGTCGTGATCCTGTATCGTGCCAGCTACAATCTCCGACGCACTGGCACTGCTTTCGTTGACCAGGACAATCAGTGGAAGATCGATGAACGTTCCATCCTGTTTGACAGCTAACTCCATCTGATTGTCGGGATTTCTTCCTTTTGTAGAAACGATCAATGCACCTTTTTTCAAAAAGAGGGATGAAACATCATCTGCGGCGTTCAGCAATCCTCCGCCATTGAACCGCAAATCCAGAATGAGCTGCTTCATTCCCTTGCTTTTCAATGTGTAGAGCGCATCGAGCAACTCACTGGCTGATGTGGCGGAAAACTCTGTCAACCGCACATAACCGGTCTGGTCATCCAGTAAAAATCCGCCGCGAACGGAGGTCAGATTGATCTTGTCCCGTACAATTTCGAAGTGAATCGGTTCGTCATGCCCATAACGCTTCACAGCTATGTTTACTTTGGACCCTTTCTGTCCGCGTAACTTTTTCAGTACATCTGCAGACGTGATCCCTACGGTTGATTCCCCTTCTATTTCAACGATGATGTCGCCCGGTTGGATTCCCAGTTTCCATGCCGGTGAATCTTCGATGGGAGCAATCACCATGAGCTGTCCATCCTTGATATCAAAGGAAACACCGATCCCAAAAAAACTTCCTTGCTGCTGCGCCTGCATATAACTGAAGACATCTTCGTCCAAAAACTGACTGTAGGGATCCAGTGTCCGGAACATCCCCTGGATTCCCCCATAGATAATTTTCTGGGAGTTCATTGGAGCAAATGTATTTTTTTCCAATTTATCCACTGCTTGAGCAACCATCTGGAGGGCTGATTCTGTCTTCGTTGCCGTGGCAGAATCTGCATGGAGCGAGTTCATCATTACGTCAAAAATGAGCACACTGATGACGATTCCCAAAATACATCCGAAACTGTTAGCTATCCATTTCACGTGGTTATTTCCTTGTCACAGTTATCCGAATCATGCTATCACCTTAGCACCGCTTTAGAAGCGGTGCAATGACCTATATACAAAATACCAATAGATTCATCAGAAATGAAATGAAAAAAATAACAAACTATCCAGAGAGCCGACCATCCCGGCTTGCCTTGATCAGTGGTTCCGGGGCTGGAATCGGAGCTGCCATAGCGGATCATCTGATAGGAACCGGCTGGAACCTGGCACTCTGCAACCGATCGATCACTCCCCGAATGACTGCACTGAAACAGCTCGGCAGTGTCGTCGAAGCCGATGTAACTTGTTACACAGCGGATTTTACCGTGGATGAATCCGTCAGGAATCTCCATGCCACCATTCTCGAATCCCAGGGCGTTCCGGATGCCGTGATTCACTGCGTCGGGCCGATCCATTATTCACCCGAAGTCATCCCGCCCGGGGATGTCTGGATGGAAATGTTTGCGGGGAATCTGCTCTCTGCCGTCCATCTTCTGAGATATGTTCTGCCGGAAATGAAGCGCTGCCGGTCGGGCCGCGTGATCTTGTTCGGATTCTCCGGAATCGGCAGTTCCTCAGGATACCGAACCATCGCACCCTATGCCGCGGCCAAACATGGACTCTACAGCCTCATGCGGTCCTGCGCCAAATCCGTCTCCTCCGATGGAATCACCGTCAATATGATTTCTCCGGGGATTGTTCAACCTCCGGAACATGAGTCCAGACCTAACTTTCGCGCCATGCTCCCCAAAATTCCGATGTCCCGGTTTGCTGAGATGGGGGAGATCACCGGCGCTGTTTCCTGGCTGCTGTCACCCGAATCCCGTGCCATCACCGGCCAGAATATTAAAATCTCGGGCGGGCTTCACATTTCAACCACATTGCTTTAACATCGGCTGGATTTGGTTCAACGGGAGGATTGCTGAATGAGTGATGAATGGATGAATTTTGAAATCGGCGCAGATGTGGACGTGACAAAGATCATGGAGCGGATTCGTCAGGCCATTGCGGAAAAGCAGAAAGCCGGGATTTATACCGAAGAAAGCATCGCTGAACTGGCGGACGCCAAGATCCTTCAGTTCGCTGAGGAAGCGGATATCGATTCTGTTTTACTGGAGCGGCTCCGGTCGCCGGATCACGCCTGGAATATCAACTCCAGTTACATCATCTCCTCCCACCGATCCGGGTTGAAAGGCAAACTGATCGTCGCGCTCAAAAAAGTCGTTCGACCGGTGATCCGGCTCTATACCGATCATCTTATCGGCCGCCAGGCTCAGATCAATCTCTACTTCGCCCATCTTCTGCACAACCTGGTTCGGGAAATCACCCGTCTCCAGATCGATCATTCCGCGCTCAGGAATCGGGTGGATCGTATCGAACGGGAAAAGGAATTTCTGGAGAAGCGGATCAAGACTCTGGAAAAACTTGTCCAGTTCAAAGATCCCTCCTGATACCGGCTTCCGGCTGTCATTCATGAAACTTCTCTTTGTTGTTCAAAGATACGGAGTAGAAATTGTCGGAGGAGCTGAATATCATTGCCGGCTGGTGGCGGAGCACCTTGCCGGCCGGCATCAGGTCGAAATCGCCACAACATGCGCTATGGATTATCTGACATGGAAAAATGTCTTGGCACCCGGTACCGGTTCAGTCAACGGCATACCGGTTCACCGGTTTCCTGTGAACCGGGAGCGGTCCCCGGACTTCGACATCCTCGCCTTCCACGTTCTTCACGGCTACCCATCTCCGGAAGAAGAGATTCGGTATCTGGAGGATCACGGTCCGTATTGCCCGGAACTGATCGATTACGTCGATTCCAGATCGGACATCGACCGCTTGATTCTCTTCTCATTCCGCTACTGGACAACCTGGCAACTCCTGAAACGACATGGTTCCCGGAGCATTCTGGTGCCGACGGCTGAACATGATAGATCCATTTATCTACCGATCCATCGGGAGTCGCTGACGCGACCCAGAGCCATCGCGTACAACTCCATCGAAGAACGCCAGCTCATCCAGTATCTGTCCGGGAACGGACACGTTCCTGGCGAGATTGTGGGAGTCGGTTTGCCAGACGTGAATTCATCCGATGATCCGGATATACTCCGAAGATTCAGTCTGCCGGAATCGTACTTCCTGTACATCGGCCGGATCGAGCAGGCCAAAGGATGCATGGAAATGATTCAGTTGATTCTCCGGTATTTCCGCGATTCCGCTCAATGTCCTGAACTGGCTCTGATTGGGAAACAGGAGATGCCATTGCCCGATCATGCCAATATCCATTACCTGGGCGTTCTGTCCGAAGCCGAAAAACTGGCGATCCTCGCCAACGCTCGTGCGCTGATCATGCCCAGCCGGCTGGAAAGCCTGTCCATGGTGGTCCTCGAAGCATGGAAACTCTGCAAACCAGTGCTCTGCAACGGGCAGTGCGATGTTCTCAAAGGCCAGTGTATCCGGTCCGGAGGAGGTCTTTATTACCGGAATGCCGATGAGTTTTTTCACTGTCTCCAGTTGCTGATGCATCGAAACGATCTGTGCATCACTCTGGGTAATCAGGGAAACCGGTATTATCTGGAGCATTATAATTGGCTGGCAATCATGGCCAAGTATGAGAAACTGCTGTGCGCCTGATCGGATGCCTATGAAAATCGGGTGTGTAATCCAACGGTACGGCCTGGATATTTCCGGCGGAGCGGAGCTTCATTGCCGGTTGGTGGCCGAACATCTGCGCCGGCGGTATCCGGTGGAAGTCTTCACAACCTGTGCACGGGATTATGTCACATGGAAAAACGAATACCACCAGGGAACGGTTCTCATCAATGACGTTCCGGTTCACCGGTTCCCCGTCAGACACCAGCGCAACATCCGGCGCTTCGAGAGCATTCAGAATCTGGTGTTTCATGCGCCTCAGCCCGAGGTGCATCAATTGGAATGGATCCGGCAGAATGGTCCCTATTGTCCCGCGCTGGTGAAAGCCATCCGCCACCGGTCGGATATCGATGTCTGGATCCTGTTCAGTTATCGGTACTGGACCACCGTGGAATGCCTCCGGGCTGTGCGCTCCAAAGCACTGCTGGTGCCGACCGCCGAGCATGATCCGGCGCTTCATCTGAGTATTTTCACCGGAATATTCAATCTGCCGGGAGCCATTGCTTACAACTCCCACGAAGAAAAATGCCTGATCCAGCAACTCGCAAAAAATGAAACGATTCCCAGTGATATTGTGGGGGTCGGACTGGTCGAACAACCGGATCTCCCAGCGCCGGATTATGGATTTCAGGCGGTTCTCGATGCTATCGACCCATACATCATTTACGTCGGCCGGATCGATAAAAACAAAGGCTGCGATCATCTTTTCCGGATGTTCCAGCGATACATCCAGACGGAAAAGAGAGCCCTTAACCTGGCACTGATCGGCTCCAGCGTGATTCCCATCCCGGACCATCCCCGAATCCGGCATCTGGGATTTGTGGACGAATCCGCCAAACAACGGGCACTGGAACGGACGCAGTTACTGGTGATGCCCAGTCCTTTTGAAAGCCTGTCCATGGTTCTGCTCGAGTCGTGGCGAGTGGCCCGGCCTGTGCTGGTCAATGCGAAATGTGAAGTTCTGGAGGGGCAATGCCGGCGATCCAATGGGGGGTTGTTTTACAGAAATTATGAGGAATTTGCGGCGTGCCTGACCTATCTTGTCACCAACCGGGAGATCGCGGACCAGATGGGCCGGATGGGTCGAGCGTATTATCAGACACATTACAACTGGCCGGTGATCGAGACAAAATATGAGAATCTCATTCATCGGATGAAATCATGAAATCAGGTGACACGATTATGAGCAAAATACCATTTTATCAAACGAGAAGCGTCAAGAATGTGGGGATATCGATCCTGTCGATACTGAGCGCGCAGATTCTTCACGGTATTTTATTTTTCGGATTGTTGTATGCATTGCGGGATGTTGCAGGCGAAAAAAAACCGGAAGTGCTTCTTTTGATTCCCAATGTCATCGCATTTCTTGGCGGTGGATTTCTGATCGGCAGACTCCTTTTCACGGAATCTCCGGTGATCTGGGTGATCGCTGGGTTCCTCAACGCCGGGCTTCCTGTTTTCTACCAGATTTTTTTCATGAATGATCCATGGAACTGGCTGGGAGATCCGATGTCATGGATGTCGTGGATCGGAGGGACGGCGATCTGGATTGTCGGTGCTTGGATCGGCAAGATTTCCCAGGAAAAACGTCCCAAACCGGAGTTTGACGGGATGTTGTTCAAAGTAACGGCGGGTATTGTCGGGTTCATGATCGTGATCAATACGGCATCATGGGCGTCGATTCATTTCTCTCAATGGTATCGCATCGCGAAAGACATCGAATTGCCGCTCCCTCCCAACGCGCAGGAACTCGATTCCGATACCATGGATCCGCGGATTGCGCTGGGCCGACGGTTCGAGATGCGGGTACCCGCCGATGATCGCTCCATCTATGCCTTTTATGCCGATTATTTCAAATCCCCGACGTATACCGATGTATCGCGGATTTTTCAATCCAATCCGCCGGGGGAGTGGGAACATCGGCATGACCAGATTCGCGATGATGTCCTGGACTATCAGTTTGCCAGTGCCCACTGGCGGGATCTGACCGGGGATGTGTTGATCTCCCTGTTCATCCAGGCGGACCGGGTCGATCCGACTCAGGAGTGGGAGGTATCGGAGTGGAAGATCACCGGTATCGTGATGACGGGGAAATACGTCGAACCCCCGCCCCCACCAACGGCTACAACAGAATCCTCGGTTGACGATGGAACCGCCACCGGGGAATCCATTTCGGAGTCAACTCCCGCGACCGATCAGACACCGGGAAACGAACCTGCGGCGGAATCCGTTCCTTCCGGAACGCCGGGCACGCCATTGCCGGAGGCTCATCCGTGATCATCCATCAGATGCTCCCCAATTTTTCTTATGGGGATGCCATCGGCGACGACACACTGGCACTGCGGGATATTTTCCGGTCGCTGGGGCATGAGAGCCGGATCTATGCCGGTGTCATTCATCCCTATCTGATTGATCAGTCGGAACACTGGAAGCTATATCGCCGGATCAGTCAGGCCGATCACATATTGATATACCACTTTTCCGTGGGATCGGAGATTACCGATTATCTGATGACGATTCCAGACCGGCTGGGAATCATCTTTCACAATATCACACCCGCGCATTGGTTTTACGGAATCAGTCCGCAAATGACGGAACTGGCTGCTCAGGGAATGATTCAGCTTCGGAAACTCAAAGATCGTACGGCATTCGCCTGGGCGGATTCGACCTTCAATGCCGGCATCCTGAACGACATCGGATATCGCAATGTGGAGGTTCTGCCGATCATTGTGGATCTGAGCCGGCTATCCCTGACGCCGAACCGCGTGTTCCAGACCCAGTTCGCATCCCGTCAGCGAACCTGGCTCTTCGTCGGCCGGGTATCTCCCAATAAATGCCATCAGGATATCATCCGTTCCTTTGCATTTTACCAGCGGCATCTGGATCCCAATGCACGGTTGATACTGGTCGGTGACGTCCGGAACTGCTGGCGGTATGCGGATGCCATGTCTGCCATGGTTCGGGAACTGGGTGTAGCCAATGTCATCTTCACCGGTATGGTCGATGACGATGAGCTGGTCGCTCTGTATCGCATGGCCGATGTGTTCGTATGCATGAGCGAACACGAGGGATTCTGTGTGCCGCTCCTCGAAGCGATGGTTTTTGATGTTCCGGTAATCGCGTACAAGGCTGGAGCGGTATCCGAGACAATGGGCGATGCCGGGATTCAGATTCACGACAAGAACCCGGCAGTGATTGCGGAGATCGCCGATCTGCTCCGCCGGAATCCATCATTCAAAGAAGCCGTGGTCCGCAAGCAGCAGAACCACCTGTCCGCCTTCCTGGCCATGGACATGCGCCAGCGGGTCAACGAACTGATCGGGAAGCTCGGGACATGAAGATCATCCAGCTTCTTCCGGCTTTGCATGACGGGGACGCGATCGGGAACAATGCCATGGCCATGCACCGGTATTTTCAGTCGATCGGCCATGAATCGCATATCATCTGTCTCCAGAAAGATGCCGATGTGCCGGTCAGTCCGACACCGGTGAGTGGATTTCCCGAACTGAACCGGCCGGACAGCGTGACGATTCTCCATTACGCGCTGCCGTCGTCATTGAATCAGATTTTTCGCGCTGCAACGGGCCGACGGATTCTCGTGTATCACAATATCACACCAGTCCACCAGTTGCGGGGATACCCCCATCTCCAGCGAATATCCCGGATCGGCCGGGAGGAACTTGCACACCTTCGGGATGTGCCCCACCGGGCTTTGGGAGATTCGGAATTTAACCGGCTGGAACTGCAGGAAATGGATTTTACGAACACGGGGGTTTTGCCGATATATATCGATTTCGATCTGTTCGATATCCCCGTCAATCCGGTTCTCGCGGAGATGTTTCGGGGGGATTTCACGAATGTTCTGTTTGTCGGCCGGATCACGCCCAATAAATGCCAGCATGATCTCCTTCGGCTGTATGCGTATTATAAACGCTTCGTCAACAGGCGTTGCCGGTTGTTTCTGATCGGGAAATGGGATGGGTTCGAATCGTATTACGATCATCTGGTCCGGATGGCTCGGCAATGGCATCTGGGTGATGTGTACATTCCGGGTCATGTTGAATTCGGGGAGCTGGTGACGTATTACAGACTGGCACATCTGTTTGTTTCTATGAGCGATCATGAAGGATTCGGTGTTCCGCTGGTGGAAAGCATGTATTTCGATCTCCCGATTCTAGCCTATCGTGCGGCTGCGGTGCCGTGGACATTGGGTTCGAGCGGTGTCCTGTTTCGGAATAAGACGAATATGGTGGAGTTGGCGGAGCTGATGCATGTGCTCGTCACCGATACGCATGTACGGGATGCGGTACTGAAAGGCCAGCGCCATCGGCTCTCGGACTTTTCCAAATCCGCTGTGGAAAACTTGTGGGAGCAGGAGATTTTAGGTTCTTAAGGTGCGACCTGTTGTTATAAGCGGAGGTGGCTGTGGATCAGATCAGAACGATCGGTAACGGCTATTGATAACTGTTTTTATTCTGTTTTTTGATATAAACTTACCGATTAGAAGTAGAATTTTTTACCGAAAGGAAAAATGGGAGCATTTCTTCGACCGGTCATGCGTCAAGAGTCATATCCTCCTCCCAATACCCATCAAACACCCGTGTGGCAGGACCAATAATATGGAGATGTCCATTTGGAGTTTCCTGGAGCATCAGACTGCCGCCGGGCATCTGGATTTCCGTAGAGCGTTCCACCCGATTCCGGTACCGGGAAGCTGCGAATGCGGCTGCCGCTCCCGTACCACACGCAGCAGTCAGTCCGGCTCCGCGTTCCCAGACGGTCAACTCGATCTGATGGGGATTGAGCACGTGACAAAATCCGACATTGATGCCCTGTGGGAACCATTCGTGATGTTCGATGAGTGGCCCCATTTGGAGGATCAGATCTTTGGATGGATGCTCCACGAAGAGGACACAATGGGGATTTCCCACGGAAAGGCAGGTGGCATCGAAATGGGTGTCCTGGATCGTAAGTTCGATCCGACGGGCTTCGCCGTGACCGGTCATCGGAAGGTCGGAGCGGCTCCAGCGGGGTTTTCCGATGTCGATATCGATGGCATGAACGCGGCCATCCTGCATTACGACAGTTGCATGGACACATCCGGCACGGGTCTGGATAACGATCCGGGAGCGGGTGGCATGACCGTTTTCCCACAGCAGCTTTGCGACGCATCGCAGAGCATTTCCGCAGGTTTCGGCTTCCGAACCGTCCGAGTTGAAGATCCGCATCATCGCATCCGCTTCGCGGGAAGGACCCCAGAGCACAATGCCATCGGCTCCGATGCCTCTCCGGCGATGGCTCATCCGACGGGCAATACCGGGTATGCGGTCTTCAGGAAGGGATGGATGTGTGAAAAGATCGATAAACAGATAGTCATTTTCCAGTCCGTGCAGTTTCGTGAAGGGAATGATCATGGTTACACCTCATCGATGAAAAGAAAGATTAAGAGATCCGATGGATTGAACGGGCGCAGATCATTGTGGGTATGTGCAAGCTGATTCTTTCGTACCACCGGAAAATGGTTGCTGAATGGTGATGAGTCAAGTGGATTCTATCCGGAGATGGCTCCCGGTGCGGTGATTCTGGCGTGATCCCGGTGACAATCGGTTATCCGGATAAACCGGGTTTTTTCCCGGAATTCCTTTAAATGTTTACACCCGCAGTAGCTCATACTCATTTTGAGTCCGCTGGTAAATTGCCGAATGATGCCATCACAGGATCCGATATAGGGGACCCGTTTGTCTGCCTCATCCATTCCCATCGATTTCACGTCCGGTTCGAACGGAATATCCGGATATACAGAATCGTATCGGATGGAATGAATCGGATCGGATTTGCGAAACACTTTGAATGAACGTCCCTGATACATCGTGATATCTCCGGGGGATTCATCGGTTCCTGCCAGCATTGAACCGATCATGACGGCATGAGCGCCGGCTGCACATGCTTTGCAGAGATCACCCGGAGATCGGATGGGGCTGTGGGAGATGATCGTTTTGTTATGTTTACCGGCGATTTCATAGACATTCAGAATGGCGGTGATCTGAGGCACAGCAACTCCAGTCAGAAAGGATGTGGTGGTGCTGGTAAATCCAAAGCCCACTTTGATGATGTCCGCTCCAGCCTGAATAAGCGCGTCAGCGCCTTCCCGGGTAACGACATTTCCGGCCATGACGATCTGGTCGGGATAGTGGTTTTTCACCCACTCCACCGCTTTCAATACGCCTTTATAATGAGCGTGTGGGGCATCGATACAGATGAGATCGGTCTTGACCGAAACCAGGGCATTGACACGATCGATCAGATCGGAGCCAGCGCTGACCGATGCGCCAACGCGAAGCCGTCCCAGCGGATCTTTGGTTGAGTGCGGAAATGTCTCTTTTTTGCGGATATCTTTGATTGTGATCAGACCTTTCAGCCGGTTCTGATCATCGACAACCGGTAGTTTTTCAATGCGATGTGTCTGGAGGATTTTTTTGGCGGATTCCAGACTGGTTCCTTCCCGGACCGTGATCAGGTTCTGACTGGTCATCAGGTCGCGGATCGGGCGGTTGAGATCCGGTTCAAAGCGCAGATCCCGATTGGTGATGATTCCGATCAGAATACCATTTTCCGTTATGGGTATCCCTGAAATCTGAAACTGATTCATCAGCTCGATGGCAGCCCGGATGGATTGATCTGGTTTCAGGGTAACGGGGTCCCGGATCATTCCGCTTTCCGATCTTTTGACTTTGTCAACTTCATCGGCCTGATCCTGTGGAGACATCCCGTGATGGATGATACCCATTCCGCCGATCCGGGCGATGGCGATCGCCATTCGGGATTCTGTCACCGTGTTGAGCGGCGCACTGATGATCGGGATGTTCAATGTCAATTCATGTGTCAGAATCGTTGAAGTATCGACATGGGTGTGTAATACATCGGACTCGGCCGGTATCAGCGTCACGTCATCAAATGTCAGCCCATCCTGGAAAATTTTATCAGTAACCTTCAATGGCAACCTCCCGTTCAACGAAATCCTGTGGAATCTACCGAGTCTATTGGTTTGTGTCAACACCATCCGATCACTGTTATGTGTGATTGTGTGATATACTCTACAGTTATTAACAATTCGACCATTCATGCTCCCGATTACTTGACATTTATTCATGCTTAGAGATTAAATACTATTATAGGGAGCTGGTGAGAGGCAGGGAGGAACATACCGGTCAGCACCCATCGGCAACATTGTTTGTTTATTTCCAGGAATAGGAGCTTACCATGCGGTTCAAAGCTTTATTCGGTGTTATGGTATTGTGTTTTTTGTTTTTTTTACCAGTCAGCACCCGAGCCGGGTATTACTGGTACTTCCAGTACGATGGATGGTCTGATGCTCAGCCATTTTTTTATCTGAATAATATCAATTCCGAATATTTATCCTGTGGAACAGGAGACTCTGTGATTGTGACGTATACCGCTGGAGCACCCGTTACGATCACTCACATTGGTGTCATGTTGTTTGGCAATCCGATGGATTATGAGTATGTGGTCAGGTATTACAAGAATCCACCGCTGGATGCGCAGGGAAAGCCAATCCTGAGTTCTCCATCCAATCCTTCCCCGAATCCCGTTATTGTCTATAATTCCAGTGGATTCTATGCGTTGGATTTGCGGGACTGGGGTATTGGGTATCCGATTTCATTGAGCTTTGGTGACCGGTTGGTAATCAGGGTTACTAATTTTGGTTCATTTCCCTTTCATATGAATGATCTGGTCAAACCATGTACGGACAATCTGGCCGGTTTAACTTTTCATAAATACCTGATTGAGGATATTGATTCGTTCACGTGTATTCCAAACTATAACTGGGGCGAGAACATGGGTTTGACCCGGGATGCGATCATCCGGGCGGGATGGTGGATCGACGATACACCAACGCCGGCTGGACCGACCAATACACCGACCAACACGCCCACGCAAACCCCGACACGAACCCCGACGCGAACTCCGACCAATACCCCCACCCGGACGCCAACGAACACCAACACACCGACATTCACGCCGACGCCAACGAATACTCCAACGAATACTCCCACACCCACCAATACACCCACTCGAACACCGACTCCCACGAATTCTCCCACTTTCACTCCGACGAATACCAACACGCCGACTTTAACACCGACACCATCAAATACTCCCACCTCAACTCCAACAGGTGCTCCCACTGGCACACCCAGCAACACACCAACGATTACCCCCACACCTTCCAACACACCCACTTCCACTCCGACCGAAACCAATACTCCCACATCAACGCCAACTCCAACGCATACACCAACTCATACCCCAACCTTCACCAATACTCCCACATCTACACCCACGCCCACCAATACTCCCATCGATACACCAACTCCAACTGATACGCCGACATTGACACCGACACCGATCCCGCCGACCTGGACACCGACAGCCACGCCGATCCCACCGACCTATACACCCACTCCCGAACCACCCACTGCAACGCCAACTCCAACCCAGACTCCGACCGATACACCGACACCGACGCCCACCAATACCCCCACGGACACTCCAACAGACACCCCAACCCAGACACCTACTCCAACCAATACACCGACAAACACACCGACGAGTACCCCCACGGATACTCCGACCCAGACCCCCACACCATCCAACACCCCGACCAATACGCCAACCGGAGCTCCAACCGGGACGCCAACCAACACCCCGACGCAAACGCCAACGCCGTCCAATACGCCGACATGGACGCCGACGCCGACTAATACGCCAACCCAAACCCCCACCAGTACCCCAACGCCGACCAATACGCCTACATCAACACCCACTCCGACGAACACACCAACCCAGACACCAACGGAGACCAACACGCCGACGCAGACACCGACATGGACCCCGACATTCACCAATACACCGACATGGACCCCAACGCCTACAAACACACCAACACAGACTCCGACGGAGACGAATACGCCGACGCAGACTCCGACATTAACCCCGACATTCACCCATACGCCGACATGGACCCCGACACCGACGAACACGCCAACCCAAACCCCAACACCGACGAACACGTCGACAATGACGCCGACTTCAACGAATACGCCCACTGCAACGCCGACGGCAACCAATACACCGACCCATACGCCGACGAATACGCCAACAAATACGCCGACAGAAACCCCCACCAATGCACCAACCAGAACCCCGACGAATACCCCAACTCAGACTCCAACCAACACTCCGACCAGTACGCCCACCCAGACACCAACTGATACTCCGACTCCCACGAATACTCCGACCAACTCGCCGACGCGTACACCAACGCCTTCTCCAACACTCACACCGACACAAACCCCGACCCCCAGCAATACGCCGACAAATACGCCAGTCCCGACCGATACCCCTGAAGGGACTCCCACACCCATCACAATCGAACCACCGCGGATTCGCATCATTAAAGAAAATCTGAGCAGTGGTACGATTTGTCCGGATGACAACCTGCAGGTTCGGTTGACGCTCACGAGTGACGGATCGATCCGGTATATCCGCCAGCCGGTGGATGTGGTGTGTGTGGTAGCTAAAAGCGACACATTGCTTCAATTTGAATCCGGATACAATGAATTTGAAGAACCGCCATACGGGCCAATCGGAGAAGATCCCTATCTGGATACCGCATATCGGCCCTATGTTCATGTTTTGTGGGGAACCTGGAAGTTCTATGATTATCTGGTGGAAAATCCTCCGATCTACGGCTCTCAGGATTACGGTGGGTTGGTATTCTATGGCAATTCCCAGTCTCCGAATGGAGTGCCGGGATACAATCCTGTACCGCGGGTGTTCCCGGACGAGATGCCGGAACCGGTTCAGCGGGTGCTGGATGATCCCGATGACCCGCAGCATAAACAATTCTGGTGGCATGATCATCTGTCTCAGGAACCCTTGGGTGGAGCTCGAGCACTGGGACCGGGAATGCATTATGCGAAAAATGTCATCGGTGCAATGCCCATCCATCCCGCTCCGCCAACACCCGAAGGATCACCGGTTCCACCGACGCCTGCCCCTGCTCATCGTGGCGACCGATTCATGGTCGTGCTTTCAGACCGGAGTCCAAACCGGTTCTATACTCCAGGACCAGCAGATGTTCCTGGCTGGGACAATGATGCGATCGATCATGCCCGTGAAATGGCTCGGCATATCTCGCTGAGTCAACCCTGGGGTGACTATGCATCGGTGTATGCCACCACGATCCATACGATCGGTCTGGGAACTTTGATAAACGAAGATCTGTTGCGGGAGATTGCCGATCCATTCAACCCGGAATATTGGGGTTCTGTGCCGACTCCCGAAGCCGCCAAACACGGCAACTACTACTGGTCTCCGACTGAGGATGATCTGGCGGATGTGTATCAGGAAATTGCGGCGGATGTAATCAACAATCTCGCGGGGAAAGATATCTATGTCGAGGAAGTGTTTGGTGGCGCTTCACATCAGTGTCCGGATGGCAGTAATGTGTATACGGATATTGTTCCCGGTTCCTGGAATGTCGCTCCAACCGTCGTTCCCACTGCCTCTGCAGATGATCCGCGGCGATATATCTGGCATTTCGACCGATTACGAGTGGGGGAGAGCATTGACGTGAATTTCCAGGTACATGTTTCTCCGGATGTTCCGCTTTCATCGGATACTCTGATCGAATGCTCAGACTCCAATATCCGGTATGTTGATTACCAGGGGACTCCCGTTCAGCAGCCGATACCCGATCCGGGGATTCATATTGGGGAGTGTGTGGATACACCGACTCCGACACCATCTCCCACTCCCACACCGACCTGTATTCCTGGCGTGGTCTTCTACGATGGATTTGAGGGTGGATCGCTGAGTCATTGGGAGGATACATCCGGTCCGACATGGGGGCTCCGAGTGCTGGAGGATGTCAACTATTCATTCAGTGGCGGGAGTTGTGCATTCTTTGCAGGGTGTATGGAAGATACCGGTTACGGAATCAATGAAGCGCAACTCATGATGACCGTAAATTTCGCGGAACCTATCCGCCGCAGTGCCGTTCTGGATTTCTACGTCCGGCTGAAGAACTTCGTCGGTCCCCAGAAGAAAGGCGACCGGATCACGGATCAGGATATGTTCCTGGTGGAAGCTCACGGCAGTGCTCTGGTCTATGATATCTATACGGTCGTTGACGAGCAGGATGATTATTTCCATGTGAGTCTTCCATTGGAACAACTTGCTGGAGATCAGGTCGTATCCATACGGTTCTTCTCCTTCTTCCCCGTAACGGTCCATTATCCTGAACCGGATGATCGGTTTGAGCCGATGGTATTTCTGGATAATGTACGGATTTATGATTACTGTTATGAGACGGGTCCGACACCGACTCCCATCATGGAATATATCCCGGCATCATCGCCATCGGGCATTTTCCTGATGCTGGCAGCGATCTCGCTCTTCCTGATCGTATCAGTGACGAGAAGATAACCGGCACTCGGCCGGAAAGAAACAATTCCCGGGCAGATCGTTTCTGTCCGGGAATTGTTGTATCACTCTCACATATTGTAAGTATGGATTTTTTCGTGTCTTCGTGTCTTCGCGTCTTCGTGTGAGACTCCTCACCGGAAAAGAAAAAACAAACCACGGATGGACACGGATTGAAACGGTGTGAAAAAAGTTCTCTCATCCAATAATCTCTGATATTCTGCTTTTGGTATTATTGGCTGTAACAATTAACACTGAACAAGATTCACCATGGAACAAAAACGATTGATTGATCTGCTCGAACGTTACCGCACGGGAGATATTTCACTGGGTGATATCCTGGACCAACTGAAAACATTCCCTTATGAAGCCCTGAACGGGTATGCTCATCTCGATCATCATCGGGCCATCCGGACCGGGTTTCCGGAGGTTATTTTTGGTCTCGGAAAGACTCCGGAACAGATTCGGGAGCTGCTCCTGCGGCTCATGGAAAACAATCGGAATGTATTGGCAACGCGAATCGATCCAGCCGTCCATCTCCTGATCAAGGAATCCATTCCAGCCGTTCAATATCACCCGATAGCGCGGATTCTGTTTGTGGAGTCAAATCATCCGGAGACGCGGCATCCGGGGATTTTAGTCATAACCGCTGGCACATCCGATATTCCGGTGGCAGAGGAGGCCGCGATCACGGCGGAACTGATGGGTAATCAGGTGGAGCGGATATTTGATGTCGGTGTCGCGGGTATCCACCGGTTATTGAGTCATTTCCACAGGCTCCAGTCCACCAACGTGATTGTGGTCGTGGCAGGCATGGAAGGCGCCTTGCCCAGTGTCGTCGGCGGACTGACTCCCGCGCCGGTGATCGCTGTTCCGACCAGTATTGGTTATGGAGCCAGTTTTCATGGGTTGGCTGCCTTGCTGGGTATGCTGAACAGTTGCGCCAATGGCGTGTCGGTTGTGAACATCGACAATGGATATGGCGCTGGTTGCATGGCAGCGAAAATCAACCGATTGTCACTCCGAACAGGTGTCTCATGAATCCGGCAGAATCGCTTCTCGGTGATTGTCAGCCGACCGGATTATCCGAAGCATTGACCCGGAAATGGATGTCCCTGTCCGAGGATCTACACGCCTGCCGATCGGTAGTCGTGGCGTATTCCGGGGGAGTGGACAGTGGTTTGCTGGCAGTTCTGGCGCATCGGATTCTGGGAGATCGCATGGTCGCTGTGACCATCGATTCGCCGCTCGAATCTCCGGACCAGCGTACGATTGCACGTGATTTTGCCCAGGAGCACGGATTTCAGCATCACATCATTTCCGTTAACCCACTTCTGGATCCGTATTTTTGCAGTAATCGCCGCGATCGGTGTTATCACTGCAAAAAGTCGATGCTGCAACTGATCTGGGAGTTTGCTAGATCGCAGCAGATTCCGGTCGTTCTGGAAGGTCAGCATCGGGATGATCAGGATGATTACCGGCCAGGCCGACGGGCAGTGAACGAAACACATACACGGAGCCCATTTGCGGAGCATGGATGGACCAAAGAAGATATCCGCGGATTTGCGAAGGTGATGGGGCTTTCCATCTGGAACCGGCCGAGTTCGCCATGTCTGGCGTCCCGATTCCCCTATGACACGGTTATTACAGAGAAAGCCTTAAATCAGGTGGCTGCCGCTGAGCAGTTTTTTCATGACAGGGGATTTGATATTGTCCGGGTCCGGTATTACGGGGATTCGGTTCGGATCGAAATCATGCCGGACCGATTCTATGACCTGATCGATATCCGGGAGGAAACAGTTGCATATCTTGAAACACTGGAATTTACATCCGTGTCATTGGATCTGCTCGGCTTTCGATCCGGGAGTCTGAACAAAGGAATCGAACGATGACGATTTTATACTGTGATTGTTTTTCCGGTATCAGCGGCGACATGTTTCTGGGAGCGTTGCTGGATGCCGGATTGCCGATGGAACATTTATCGGAACAGTTTAAATTGCTGAATCTTCCGGAATATCGGAGTGTTCAGGTAAATAAAATCAAAAAGGGCGCTCTGGCTGCCACATTGATGGCGTTTGATATCGAGGAACACACACACGATCATCATGGCCATCATTGTCACCACCATCCGGTTCACCGGCATTTTCATGACATCATGCATATGATCTGGGAGAGCGAACTGGCGCAACCGGTGAAGGAACTGGCTATGGCGATATTTCACAAACTCGCTATGGCTGAAGCCCGTGTGCATGGAACGTCCATTGATGAGGTTCATTTTCATGAGGTCGGTGCAGTGGATTCGATTCTGGATATCGTGGGAGCTGCGGTAGGGCTGCACTATTTCGGTATCGACGATGTGTATGCATCTGCCTTGCCTTTGGGGAGCGGCTCGATTCATACCGAGCATGGATTGCTCCCATTGCCGGCTCCGGCGACCATGGAACTGATGCGCATGATGAACGCTCCGGTCGTTCCGTCTCCAGCGGCAGTTGAATTGGTAACTCCGACGGGAGCTGCGATATTGGCCGCCTGTGCGACATTCGCTCAACCCGGGATGTCGATTCATCATGTCGGGATCGGAGCGGGTCAGCGGGATCTGGAGTGGCCGAATGTGCTGCGGATACTGATCGGCTCCACAAAGAATGAAATTGAAACGCATGTCGAACTGGAGACGAACATCGATGACATGAATCCGCAGATCCTGGGTCATGCGATGGAAACATTGTTCAAGGCCGGCGCATTGGATGTGTTTTTTACTCCCATTTATATGAAAAAGAACCGACCGGGCGCGAAATTATCGGTGATCGCTCGGAAGATCGACGAATCCAAACTGGCGGAGATCATGTTGCGGGAAACGAGCACACTGGGAGTGCGGGTCCATCCGGTTCACCGGCACGAAGCGGACCGGGAGATGCGGTCGATCGAGACGCGGTTTGGCATGATACCGGTCAAGGTGAAACGGATGGATGGCCAGGTGACGCAGGCAGTTCCGGAGTTTGATGTGTGTGTGAAGCTGGCCGAGGAGGCGGGGGTGCCGGTAGCGGATGTATTACAGGCAGCCGCGGGAGTTCTGGCTGGACGGCATGACATCACGTAGACAGAAAGATGTGAGGACCGTTACCGGGGGTGGTCCTGAGGTGAGTGTGAATAACCCAAGGTGTTGGAATCCAACCACCGATAGACACGGAGGAACATCGATTGAGAGACAATATCGCACTTCAATTCGCTTACTCTCCAGCCGCCTTTTCCGCAACGACCATGATCTCGATCTCGTCCAGATCCAGCATCCGTTTGCCCCAGTTCCCGGCCGTGCCGCCCCAGATGTGCCGCACTGTCAGTCCGGCCACCTCGAACATCAGTCTCAGCTCCGTCGGCACGAATCCCCGTTCCCGTAACGAGATCATTGCAGCGTCTGTCAGGGGTGCAACATCCGAATGCTCGGATAACGATATCGGATCAAACAGGTGTTGCTCCACATCCGGCTGCGTATACCGCCGGACCATCGCAATGCCATTCAACACCGTAAACAGACAGCTCCCGCCGGGTTTCAATGCTTGTGCCGCATTCTGGAGTATCGCCAGTGGGTGCCGGATCGGATCATCCTGGCTTTCGATCAGCCCGAATGAACCCTCACACAGGCAGATCACCCGATCGAATCGCTCCATAAACGAGAAATCCGTAGCATCTGCCTGGATCCACTCCACCAACACGCCAGCAGCCTCCGCTTTCCGCCGAGCTTGATCCAGCATCCCCGTCGACAGATCCAATCCGGTCATCCGATATCCGCGAGCCGCCAGTTCAATCGAATGCCGCCCCGTGCCACATCCGATATCCAATATCGACATCCCCGGTCGCAGACCAAGTACATCGACCAGGAAATCCACTTCTGCGATCGTATTTTTCGTGAAGCAGTTTTCATCATACACAGGTGCATGCTCATTGAAAAAATGTTGCCATTCTGTCATCGGGATTTTCCTTTCTTCTGGGAGATTGTTATCGGTGCCATGGTTATCCGCTTACGATTCAAATGATAAGGCGTTGCGAAATCCATTCGCGAGCGGGAACGTCTGATCAGCCTTTGATGACACCCATCGGTACTAACCGGGCAACTAATGTTGCGATCCCGGACTGGTCGATCACCCGGATCACGCTGTCGATATTTTTATAGGCTTCGGGCATTTCCTCATCGATCGTATCCCGGCCGGCCGCACGTACTACGATCCCTTTCTGGCTCAGTTCCTTGACAATCGAACGGCCCCGAGCGGCTTGCATGGCGGCTTTCCGGGACAGCAACCGGCCAGCACCGTGGCATGCGCTTCCAAATGTCTCGGTCATCGCCTTCGTGGTTCCGGCAAGAATATAGGATGCCGTTCCCATATCCCCGGGGATCAGCACCGGCTGGCCGATTGACTGGTACGGAACTGGAATTTCAGGGGTTCCGGGTCCCCATGCCCGAGTCGCTCCTTTGCGATGGACAGCCACCGTGATGCGTTTCCCTTGATAACGATGCTCTTCGATCTTCACGATATTGTGCGCCACATCGTACAACAAAGGCATGTTTTGAATGGAACACTGATCGTGAAACATCCGCTGGAATACGTCACGGACCCAATGTGACAGGCACTGCCGATTTGCCCATGCATAGTTGGCAGCCCCTTTCATGGCACTCAGATATCGCTGGCCTTCCGGAGAAGACAACGGCGCACAGGCGAGTTGGCGGTCCGGAACCTGAATGCGATACTTCCGAATGGCATCTCCCATGACTTTTAGGTAGTCCGTGCAGACCTGGTGTCCCAATCCCCTTGAACCGGAATGGATCATGATCGTGATCTGATCCGTGACCAGCCCGAATGCGTCCGCTGCGGCTTGATCCAGTATGGCATCGACCCGCTGGATTTCGATGAAGTGATTACCGGATCCCAGCGTTCCGAGCTGCTCGTGACCCCGTTCAAATGCATGGCTGCTGATCGTCTCCGGATCAGCCCCGTCCATGCATCCACCCGCTTCTGTGTGAAGCAGATCATCGGCCGAACCATATCCCTTGTCAACCGCCCACCGGCTCCCATAACGAACGACATCGCGCAGTTCGTTGTTTCGGAGCTTTAATTTGCCGCCGGAACCAACTCCAGACGGAATTTCACTGAACAGTTTTTGAATGATATTCTGCAACTGTGGCGTAATCTGTGATGCCTTGAGCGGTGTTTTCAACAGACGTACACCACAATTGATATCGAATCCAACACCACCCGGTGAAATGACTCCATCATCACCCTGCGTGGCCAGGACGCCGCCAATCGGAAATCCGTATCCGAAGTGGATATCCGGCATAGCCATCGATGCCTTGATGGCTCCGGGGAGTGTTGCTACTTGAGCGACCTGACGAAGGGAACCGTCTTTTTTGATCGTTTGAATCATGTCGGAATCGGCAAAAATTAATCCGGGAACCCGCATGTTCGGGACTGATCCCAATGGGAGTTCCCAATGATACTGATCGACTTGTTTTACATTCATAATACCTCTCTCATTCCGTCTGTTCTTTCAACTGAGTCATTCTATCCAATCAGAGCGATATGATTCAAGACAGGCAGTATAACTGCATAAATCGGGGAAACTACCCTATGGAATCCAGAAATGATCCGGAAGCATACTCCCAGAGAATTCGTTTGAGTTTTCAGATATCGAATAATACGCGGGAGATCCAATGACCGGATTCTTTTTTCACCTGGATATCATGGTAGGTGGCCGCTTTGATTCCAGTCCGGCGCTCGTGTTTTCCATCCGTGATCCGTTCGCCCTTGACCTGAGCCTTCAATGTTGTGTTTTCGATATGGATATCAAATCCGGATAAAAAGACCCCTCTCGCTTCATGAATGTAGATCAGCTCATTCAGCCAGGCAACGAGCAGACCTTCCGGATCAGCATCGGATAATTCTATGTCAAATGAGAGTGTCTGCTCTACAGATTCGATATTTGTCATAAGCTGGAACATTCCCCATGCACAGGCAGCGAACAGATTATCCAATAAGTCGGTGTGGATTTGGAGCCCGATATCGGCGGTCGTCTCAAATTCCTCAACGATTCCGTACGGTGTCTTCATCGTTCATGCCGATCGATATGAGGATGGGATTTGCGATAGAGTTGAATTCCGGTTCTGAGGAGGAAATACGAGAGGATGCTCGAGAAACATCCGAGCAGCAAGCATCCGACTGATAAATCCAACAGCACCGGACCGGCATGAGCCTTGATCAATTCTGCCCATGACAAATCCGGATTGATCACGGGCGTATTCAAGGTTGTTTTTCCGATCCAATAACAGAGACCATAAATAATTGGAGCGGAAAAAGGGTTGTTCAGCCAGACCCCGATCATCATACAAGCGAGATCAAGTTGGAAGATCAGCGCAATGCCGAGGCCGAGGAAGGAGTGTAACCCCCAGATCGGAGTAAATGAGATAAAGACTCCAATGGCAAAGGATAAAGCCAGGTAAGAGGGATCACCGCGCAATGATATAAGACGCAGAAGTCTGGCCTTCAACCGATTATCAGGTTGCGGCAACGGCTGAGAAGCTGTTTCGGATGCATGGTTTTTCATGCCGATTTCGTTGGTTGAGTCAGCAGCGTTAAAGGTGAATGGCCCGGATTATTTCTTGATTGTCGCAAGTAATGCCTTTGCTTTGGAATCATTGGGTTTCATTTTGAGAGTCTGGATCAGGGCTTTCTCCGCGAATTTATCCATTCCCATCTTGATGGCCAGCGCTGCAACTTTGATCAATCGATCCACATTTTCGGGTTCCAGGTGAAATGCTCGGTGATAATAAGTCATCGCCTCCCGCCACCATTTTTGATTCTGTCCAAGGATATCCGCCATTTCTTCAAAATAATTCGGGTTTCTGGGATCCAGGCTGATAGATCCCCGTAGAAATTGAAGCGCCAGCATTCTGTCTCCCCGCTGCATGGCGGTCCGGCTGGAAACAACGTGGTTTTGAGCGAGTGTTTTTTTCTTTTTTTTGAGCGTTTCTGCGGATTCTTTCTGACGGATCAGCTCCTGATCATATTCCCGACGTTTCTCAGGATCGTATAGCGTATCGAGAGCTTCTTTCAGACGATTGGACAGATCCATGAACTGATCGGACAATCCACCGAACTCGTCCAGAAACAACTGTTCCGGCTGATACTGATTGATCCAGTATTTATAGGATTCCATGACCGCTTCGGGAGATGCAGTCTGGGGGATCTGCAATCGTTCATAATAGTTTTGAAATTGGGATCTGCGATGCGCGTTGATAATCTCTTTCTTTTTCTTCTTGATCAGTTTTTCGATCTGAACCGTCGTTTCAAAGGACTGTCTGCGAAGTTCCGCCAGTTCATCTGAATTGTGTTTCTCTTTGATTTCCTCCATCAGACGTTCACGTTTCTGACGCAGATCTTCCATTTCACGTTGTTGCTGTTCCCATGTCTTCCACGACTGCTCCCATCGCCTTTCGAATTCCGGATCTTCGTTTTCCAGATCGATGAACATGAATCGCCGCCATTGCTCCTCAGCATCTTTGGCGGTTAGGAAGTCCTGAGCGAGATTTCGGTCCACAAAGTCGGTTTCACCATCAACGCGTTCGCCGTCAATAATCAATGTGATACGTTCGTCATCTTCATCTTCGGGCCGTTTTTCAGCGACTTTCAGCTCACTGATATCAATGGCTCCTCCATTCTGGTCACTGCCTTCGACAAATTGCCCATCACGAAGGTAGGTAATCTGATCCTGCAGACCGACCTGGACTTTCTCCCCCAGATCCCAGTCTTCGAGAAGCGATTTGATATTCCCTGAGTATTTGGAGAGGTCTGATAACTCTTCATCTGTCAAGGTAATGTCATCAAGCTCATCGACAATGCGCCGGCGCTGTTTGGATTCTGGTTCCGGGGGAGGAGGTGGTGGCGGTGGTTGTGGCGTGCTTGGCTTTTTGACCGGAGGTTCCAGTGGGAATTGCTCAGAAACGACCGGTTTTGGTTTCTCGGATTTTAATACGATTTTTGGAGGACCGGATTTTATTAAGTCCGTAAATATTGAGGCGACAAAAAACTGAAGCATTTCCAGACGTTGTTTGCCTGCTAATGAGAGGATCTGTTCGAAAGATAAACTGCCATCGATCCGAGACAGAAAAAAACCTTCCTGGGGAGTAATATTCATCATTTTGCCAGCGGTTGTATACATACTGCTGTTGATCGTCGGTATGCCTTTCAGGGAGCCGATCCAGAGAGTCAGAATCTCTGGATTTCGAACCCGCCGCAGACATTCAACAATGAGTTTCATGATGTTGAGATCAACAATGAAGCAGGATTTTGGAGGTTTTTTGCCGTGCAGGAAACGAAACTCACCCTCCGACCACTCGAACAACGACAATACGACTTCCCGGACTAACATTTGGAGCCACCATTCGAGAGTGGTCTTATCAATGTAATTCGATATTCTGGAATTCGTCCATCCACCCTGTCTTACAAGATCCTGAATGATCAGATAATGGGCTTGGTTGTAAATGCCTGCCCGGAGCATGATTTCGCCGAGTTGTTCTTCCGGCAGAGATGATTGCACATATGTAATGGAGCCTTTGTCCAGGAAAAGGAACTTCCGGATCTCATTTTTTTTAAGAGAGAGCATTCCCTGATAGTTTCCCAGATACAAGTCTTTCAATAGAAATGGGAAAATATTGCCCTTTAAGTTTCCTTGATCAATCTGACTTTTCACTGCACATAAACTCCCGCTTACAGATCATCCGGATTCCATTCCATATAACTCTATACCACATCATGCCGTTCGCGTAGAAATAGTCGATGTTTCTCTTTCGCCGTTTTTTGTCAATGCACTAGAGCAGCACTCTGGCCAGTTCTTCGATGTCGACCAAGCCAGCTCTCACTTTGGCCAATCCATCATCCCTCAATGTCCGTAAGCCTTGCTGACGGGCGATTTCCATGAGGTTGGATGTCGATACCTTTTGCTGCAGAGCGTCCCGGACTGTCTGATTGATTACCAATAATTCAAAAACGCCGACCCGGCCTAAATACCCTCTGCCATGGCACTGCTCGCATCCTTTCCCTTTCATGAATTTGATGTCGGCATTCGCTGGAATATTAAAATACTTCAAGGCTTTCAATGACGGAACAACCGGTTGGATACAGTGAAGACAATTTCTTCTGACCAGGCGCTGAGACAGGATTCCACTGACCGAAGAAGCGACCAGAAATGGTTCGATCCCCATATCAATCAGCCGGTTAAAGACACCGACTGCAGAATCCGCATGAATCGTCGAGACCACCAGATGTCCTGTCAGTCCCGCTTGAGTACAGATCTCAGCAGTTTCCAGATCCCGGACCTCTCCAACAACAATTACATCCGGATCTTGTCGAAGTATCGAACGCAATCCGGACGCAAAGGTCAGATCCCGTTTGGGATTGACCTGTGTCTGATTGATCCCCGGAATTTCACATTCGATCGGATCTTCAATGGTCACGATGTTTGTCGTTTCACCTCGGTTTTCCAGAATGAATTTGATGGCAGAATAAATCGTCGTCGTTTTGCCGCTCCCCGTCGGACCCGTCAGAAAGATGGTCCCCTGAGGTCTTAGCAACAGGTCGGTGTAGGATTCGTATGTTTCCGGTTCCATACCAAGCAGCACGAGGTCAAATTTGTGATCACCGCTCTCAAACAACCGGATCACCGTTTTATCTCCATGCAATGTTGGCAGCAACGATAAGCGGACATCATAATTCCGGTTGCCAATCCTCAGATCCAATCGACCATCCTGGGGTTTGCCGCGTTCATAGATCGTAAGGTTCGAAAGCACGCGTAATCGTGAGACGATTCGGGTCATCAGATCCTTCGGAATTTCACATACATCATTGAGTACGCCATCTAAACGATACTTCACGAGTACCGCATCAAATCCGGGTTCAATGTGAATATCACTCGCTCGGGATCGAATGGCACACATCAATATCTGATCCACCAGATCGATGATGCCTTTTTCTCCCCGTCGTGTCAGTTGCGTGATGAGATCCGTGACTTCCCCCAGGTTGGTAATCGGTATGGATATGTTTCCTTGATCCAGTGTATACAACCGAATTGGACGCACGATGGAGTCGGTGGAATTCTGTATTGATTTTTTGGCTGCATTACTCATGCGAATTTTGTGAGTGATGGTGCTGATCAATCCAGCAAGGCTTAAAATCAGGAAAATGACCAGCATGGCTTTTGTGATGGGATGATTTATGACGTCAAACAGCTTACCATAGAATGTCTCCGGGCTCATATTGGTCTGGGTGAACGCAAACACCAAGCCGATGCTGATCACCAGGATGGAGCCGATATAAACTGCTATGTCCTTGCCGCCATCACTCTTTGCTTGTTTCATAGTATTATTTTTCTACTGCTTACGATTCATTTTTTTTGTCCTGTTTATCCGGTAATTTGTCTTCCACTTCAAAATTCCCGCATAAATAGGCTCCTTCCGCAATATTAATCCGGGATGTTTTGACGTCACATTGAATTTTGCCCGTTGACAGGATACTCACCCGTGAAGTCGCCTCGATTGTTCCACGAACATCTCCCGATATCGTGATCTCTTTGACCTTTATATTTCCCTCGATATATCCGGTGGACTCGACCGTCAGTTTCCCGCTTTTCAGGAGGATTTCTCCCTGAACACAACCCGCTAGTTTCATGTCTCCTTCGCCGGTCAGATTACCATTGATGATCAGACCATCAGCAATCGTGCTGACACCACTCGGTATTTTTTCCATCCAAACCTCCCATCATAAGAATAATCACCACACAATTAATACAAATACAGATCTATCACTGCTCCGATTCACAGACCTAGTATATGATTGAAAGATGAATGGGGTCAAGAAAATTAGCGGTCGCAACTTCGATCAGATTAACATTATAACTGATTCAATTTATTAATAAATAGAATAACGCGTTTCAGATTGTGGCATTTTGGAAATAAGTCAGCGAATGATGGTCGGCTGAGCGCTAATTTTTGAGAAAACCAGTATTATAAATCACGTACTTCCTGTATTTTTCGTTCCATTTCACCCTTCAACAACTCAATCTCCCGCCGGTAAATCATTTCCATTTCTTCCTTTTTGGAGATCAAATCTTCCGGGCGTGTGTTCGCCGTCAGTTTTGCCAGTTTAGACGAGATCATGATCTCCTGTTCTGCGATTTTCGACTGATAAACTTTGCGAATTTCCGCTATTTGAGCTTTCTGATCGGGAGTTAACTCTCGCGTTGCATGGTCGGGGTTAGCTCTCTCCATCCGCTCCATTGCCAGTTCATACGCACTTTTTATCTTTTTCGACATGAGAAGACCTCCTTAATATGCCTCAGAATGGTATCATAAAAACGCATCGGCTTTCCAGTGTGCATTTTTTCACGAAGAGAATTAAAATAGAAGTGTGCACTGTGTCGATATTCGATCATTGGCAGTGGAAACAAAAAACCTGGTCATCAAAAGGTTGTCAATTTTAAGGAGTCTCTAAAATCACCATGAATACGGAATCTCCCGTGAAGAAACCCGGAAGTCGTCTCCGATCCAACATCGTACGCGGTTTGGCCGTTTTATTCCCAGTATATCTCACGTATCTCATGATGAGTTTTCTCATCAGATCATGTGCAAAGCCGTTATCACCCCTTTTCCGCTGGATAGCACTCAAAACCCATCTGGGGATGGCCGGTGTTGATCATCCCCGTTGGATTCTCGATTCAATCATCATGGTCACATCACTCGTCGTTACACTGGCATTGGTGATCGGTGTCGGAGCGATTGCGCAACGGGTCATCGGCCGCAAACTCTTTCATTTGTTGGAAAGCATCCTAGATCGAGTGCCTTTGATTCGAACGATTTATAAAACCTTCCGGGAAATCACGCGAATCATGACCGGAGAAGCCACACAGGCATACAAGAAAGTGGTCTATGTCACCCTTCCAGGTGAACTGGGAATGGTTCTGGGCTTCACGACCGGCAAAATATCCATCAACAACTCCGAGGAGTTTCACACCGTATTTGTTCCCACGGTTCCCAATATCACTACCGGGTTTCTGCTGCTTCTGAAACCCGATCAATTCAAGGAAACGGATCTGACACCTGAAGAAGGGCTTCGAATTATTATTTCTGCGGGAATTCTGAATAAGTAGAATTCCCGGAAACAGGTTAAACCGCATGAATCTAAAAAAGGTTCTTATCTCGCTCCTGTTAATATCTCTGACAAGCATAATCGTTATGGTCATTCAGGTAACGGGTTCATTACAGAATGATCCTGTCAACCCAGACGAACGCGATTTTCGGGAAAACTGCCGATTGCTGGGGATTGTGGCACGACGATCAACTCCCCCCGATCAGATCTTCGATATCTTATCCAAATTTAAACGGCCATCCAGCCCGCAACGGAATGGATGGTCATTATCCACCTACAGCAACTACTCTCATGGCGGACTCTTAAGCGTTCCAGGTGAACCGATGATTATCCGGTCGGAACGGGATGTTTATGACGATCAGGATATATACACGGCAGTAAGTCAACTGATGGTCCGCATTCGGCCCTGCCTGATGATTGGCCATCTGAGAAATTCATCATCCGGCTGCACCGACGTCGCAGATCCTCACCCGTTTCATCGGATACTCCACGGAACCCACTATCTGATGATTCACAATGGGGGTGTATGGGGAGAGGATTTGAAAGTGTTATCCGATGAACTGGTGGGCAATTACGGTCAACCAGTGAATTGTCCGGATATGCCGATCGACAGCGAATATCTCTTCCTGTACCTGATGAAACTCATCGATCAGACCGGACTGGATCCGATGAGTGCCTGTGAATCATGGGCATTATCACTTCTGACTCACTTTTCGGATGAATGGAATGCGTTGAATATCCTTTTTACGGATGGCGAGTCCATTTATGGCGCTCGGATTTCGTACCAGATGAGCAGCTTCTTTCTGTATTATTCAGAACTGGACGGTATGGCGGGATATGCCATCTCCACCCAATCCCTCGGCCACGGATGGACGATGATCCCCAATATGACCACATTTCGGTTCCACGCAGGTGAGCCTGCCACCATCCGGAAAATCATTATACCGCAATCGATTCCTCAAACTGATCCCATCATTCCACCCGCCGAACCGATTCAGATCCGCTGACCATGAACCAATATCCCTCATACGGTCTTCATCGGAATTCCCTCCGTAACCACACCACGTTGCCCGTCCGGTTGATTGGCTGGATTGTGTTGGGAGTGGCATTATTCTGCGCTGCTCAAGCGCATTCCGCGAACCCCGCCTGCGATCCCGACGGCCCGGACCGGATGAATGGTCCCTGGCTGGAGCAGCCCCTTCCACGTACCGAACCGGAACCGGAAGCGAATGGATTTACGATCGATATTTTATCGGGAGCGGTTTGGGTGTATCAGACTGCGATCGGTCCGGCCATCAGCCGCGGCTGCCCCTGCGAACCCTCCTGTTCCCGGTACATGGTCCAGGCCGTTATGCAGTATGGCCTGGTCCCCGGTTACATATTGGGTCTGGAACGCCTGCTCCACGAAACCGGAGAATTGATTCATGGCACCAGCATCCGCACCCGTGATGGCTTCAAAGTCGCCGATCCACTTGAAAACAATGTTTTCTGGATCGATCAACACCCATGAAACATGTCATCGCGATAGTCTGGGTGATCTCGATACCGTTTCCAGTATGGGCGCAGTGCGAACCCGATACCCTGCTTCAATTCGCCAGGGAACTGGATTCTTCGGGGGAGCACTACCGGGCCATTACCGAATACATGCGGTTCATCAGCCGGTGGCCGGATCGGCCGGAAACACCCGAATGCCGGTTTCTGATCGGTCGGAACTACATGTCCGGCGGCCGGTTTCAGGAAGCGGTGAACCACTACCGGAGAATCCTGCCAGTCGAATCTTCACCCCGATGGCGGTTTCAGGATCGCTATGCTTTGAGCGGCGCGCATTACCATCTGAAAGAGTATCATCATTCCCTGGAACATCTCCAGATATTGCTTCAGGACACCAGCGCGGAATTCCCCAGACAACCCCTGATCTATTCAATGCTGTGGTGCCATATCATGAAACACGACATCCCATCCGCTCTGGATACGATATCTCTGTTGGAGCCGGCAACCATTCATTCCCCTGATCTGCAGGCGCTCCGGAACGATATCCGGCACTTGCAGGATCGCCCTCTTAAACAGCCATGGCTGGCAGGGCTGCTCTCCGGCGTCATTCCCGGAGCCGGTCAACTGTATGCGGGTCGATGGCGGGATGGCGTGATGTCGTTTGTGATCAATGGATTGTTCATCGGCGGGACAGTCGCCGCCATTCACTCCCATCATTGGGAAACCGCTGCGGTTCTCGGCTTTTTTGAACTGGGCTGGTATTCCGCCAATATCTACAATGCCATGAATGATGCTCATAAGACAAACCGAGCGGATTGGGAGAATCATCTCCGCCTGCTTGATATCGGTTATGGATCTCCCTTTCAACCGTTTGTCCCATGAAGGTCAGCCGATGAATCACCGTCCTGTCCTGGTCCTGCTCAATCCACCCGCTCCCGGAATCATTATCCGGGATAATTATTGTTCCAAAGTGTCCCAGGCTTCCTATATCAATCATCCGATCGATCTGGTCATTCAAAGCGGATACCTGCAGAACGATTTTGATCTGACGGTCGTGGATGCCATCGTCGAACCCATGAATCCGGATCAATGCCTGGAAAAACTGACGGCACTGAATCCATACGGGATTTATGCGCTGGCCGGGAATGCTTCCTGGGAGTCGGACATCGGTTTTTTTCAGCAGCTTCGGGCATGTCTGCCGCAGATCCGGCTGGCTGTGAGCGGCGACATTTTTCTCGAAGATCCAGCGGCTTATCTGGAGCGGTGCCCGGAGCTGGATGCCGTTGTCATGGATTTCACCACACCAGCCCTCCACCGGTTTTTTTCCGGAGAACGGGAGAATCTTCCCGATCTGGTGTACCGGCACGAGGATCGGATCCAGGATGACCGCCGGCCACGAAACCGAAGCGGTTCATTTTCGGTTCCTGTTCCAGCGCATCAACTATTCGAAGGGACGAATTATCGGTATCCATTCGTTCGAAACCGGCGTTTCCGAACGGTGATGACGGAGTATGGCTGTCCGTTCCGGTGTGCATTCTGCGTGATGGGCACACTCGGCCACAAACGCCGGCCGATCGATAATGTGATGGAGGAGTTGCAGACGATCCGCCGGATGGGTATCCGGGACATTTTTTTTATCGATCAGTCGTTCGGGAGCGATCCGGAACGCAATCGCGTCTTATGTGCCCGGATCGAAAATGAACTCCCGGGTTTGCGATGGGTGTGTTTTTCCCGGGTGGATCTGGTCAACGAAGAGATACTGAAGAGAATGAAATCCGCCGGATGCCATACGATCATATTCGGCGTTGAAACAGCCAGTGAATCGATGCTCGCGGAGTATCGTAAAGGATACACCCTCGATCAGGTCCGGGCCCTGTTCACCATCACCCGGCGCCTCAGAATCCGGACGGTGGCGACGTTTCTGCTGGGGCTTCCGGGTGAAACTTGGGAATCCGCTCTGGAAACAATTACGTTTGCCCGAACACTGAACTGCGATTTTGCATCCATCAATATTGCCGTCCCCCGGATGGGAACCGATCTTCGAAAACAGGCGATCGAGACCGGAATCATCGATCCAAATCTGGTTCAGTTCGACCAGAGCGGCACCGACATCGTGATGGAAACGGCCACTCTGTCTCGACAACAACTGGCGGCACTGAAAAAAAGAGCTGTTCGGGACATCTATCTTCGGCCGACCTATGTCATCCGGCGTCTTCTGGCTATCCGGTCATGGGATGAGTTCATTATCCAGGTCCGTGAAGGGCTCTGCTTATTCAGAAAGTTCCTTGCATGAGCAATGAAAACCGTTTCAATTCATTGAACAGCACGCTGCTGCTTATCCTGATATTCGCAGTGGCATTCGGTGTCCGGTTCATCCATCTGGATGCGGATCCGCCGGCTGCGATGGATCTGCATTTCATCAGCGATGAGGGCTGGTGGGTACACAATGCCCGTAACAAAGCCTTGTTCGGCGAATGGATCCTGGACGATTTCAATCAGTCGCTTCTGGTCAGCCCACCATTCTGTCTGGGAACGTGGCTGAGTTACCGGTTCTTGGGTGTCAGCCTGGCATCCTCCCGCGTTGCCGCTGCGGTCTCGGGATTCATCGCCACGATCCTGTTGTTTTTCATCCTGAAAAAAAAATCGCCGGATGCATCGAAAATGATGGGAACCCTTCTTCTGGGAGCTGGTTTTGCATTCACCTGTTTCAACCGGATGGCATTTGTCGAGTCGACCGCATTTATGTTCGTTTTGCTGAGCTGGCTCTTTCTGGAATATGTGTCGGATCGCGTATGGGGTGTTTTTCTCGCGGGATTGTCTGCGGGAGTGGCGATAGCCACCAAATCGTATGTCCTCTCTCTGGCGCCGGTTCTGGGAGTTTTATGGTTCATGCGCATATGGGTGACGAAACCGGAGTGGCGGACAGTGGCACAGCAAGCGTTTCTCTTTTCCGGTGGCGTGGCTGCGGTTGTTATATTCTGGCTGAAGCATCTGTATATCCCATTCCAGGATGAGTATCGGATCATGTATTCCCTGTGGCAGAATGTCAATCTGCCTGGCAGTGCGGCTCAGATCATTCGCAATCTTCCATCCTTTTTGATTCAGGTCTCCCCACAAGGCATCGCACCCGCTGGATTCATCCGCTTGAATGGCGTTTTGATCCTGCTGGCCGCCTGGAGGCTCTTGCAGGTGATGGACCCTGCTGCTCCCTCATTGAAGGAAGTCTGGAAAAACATGCCTCAGGCGGACAAAGAAGCGCTGATCTGGCTGGGGATCACGATCCTCCTGGTCGCTCCGCTGAGCATCAAAACATTTCGGCGGTTCATATTCATGTACCCGCCGCTTCTGACCCTGGCTGCCCGGACGGTGTCGCAAGTCAGGACGCATCCTGGACTCAGACGCTCCCGGCCGTTCACAATCACCCGTATGATTCTGATGGTGGGTGTTCCGGTCATGCTGATAGCACCATGGGTCGCTTCATGGATTCATGGTGTTATCACATCGATGACTCCGCCCGGACCGAATGCTCTGTGGACGCATCCGATGCTGATCGCAGTGGGAATGATGGGGCTGTTGTTTGTGATCGGCATCGTTGTTGCCGGAAGATTGCGGCTCCACACGATCGTCTTTCCGGCAATCCCTTTATTGATGGGAGTGGCCGTGATTGCGGTGGGGGAGGGAACCCAGTTCATCCGAGCCTGGTCCGGAATCAGTTTTACGATCCGGGACACTTCACGATATCTGGGTGAGACATACTTTGATCCTGGGATGCTTGTTCTGGGGGGAGTGGCGGATACGCTCTGCCTGGAAAACAACGCCCGGACCGTGGCGATCTGGGGGGCTCAGGAAGCGCGGCGAGTGCTCAATCAGAATCCCATCCGGCGATACCAGCCGAGTTATATCCTAGTGTTGACGGAACTGGATGGAATTCCATGGGTGGCCGAGGAACGATACACCAAATATCTGTCGAAGGAACGATTGGTGGAACCGATCGGTCTGATTCCGCATTCGGAGCATGGATACCGCATCAGAATAGAACTTTATACCGCACCACGGGAAGAGCCTTTCCAGAGTTCCATTTAGTGAGATTCCGGTTTATTTACGGAGCCTGCTCCTGTATAGTCATTCCGGCTACAGATAAAAGACCAGAGATAAGGGAATGATAGCGAATCAAAATCGAACAGAAACAGTCCGTCACCGTACGGGAAAGGAGAAACCAATGACATCGTTATCCATTCACAGATTGCTTTGGATTGGAATTGCTTTGATGATTGTTCCGGTGTGTATGCTTGCTGAGGATGAAAAAAACGAAGTTCCCAAATTGCAGGTGGGTGATTGGACATTTTCCGGTCAGGTCACGGGAGCCGCGAGCTGGAATCAGTATGACGACTGGCAGGCGGGAGGTACCGACTCGCAGTCAGTCCTCGGTAAATTGGAATTCACGGGCGTGTATATGAAGGATAAATCGGAGTGGCAGAACAGCTTCAAGTCCGAGTATGGCACCGGGAAATCGGAAGGGGAGCGTGCCAAGAAATCTGCCGATGCGTTGCGACTCGATTCGATCTACAACTACAACTTCACGCCTGTTGTGAGTGCCTATGGCAGAGGCGCATTGAGTTCCACATACACCAAAGGTTTTCAATATTATACCGATCCGGTGGATGCGGTTTTTCTGGATGACCGTCCAGCCGAACTCCAGACACACCGTGTGCAGGTCGCGGATTCGTTCGACCCGATCAATCTGGAGCAGGGCGTTGGTCTGGGATTGACACTTTATAAAAACGAAGACGATACCAGCCATCTGAAATTCCGTCTGGGAGTTGGTGCCAGAGAACTCATCGTTTCGAACTACTATACGGAACAGGATGACGCCGATACATCGACTTTGGAGTTTGCTCCGGTCGAAGATTACTCCGATACCGGTCTGGACAGTGGCATTGACCTGAAGATCGGCTTGTTCCAGCAGGCTCAACTGGTCTCGGCGGTATCCGCCTTTTATGGATTCCAGGATGAATTCTGGAAAGTGACCTGGGATACGGCGCTGACCATCGGATTGGGGAAATTCTTTGGCGTCAGCCTGACCAACTCCATGATCTATGACGAAATGGTATTTGAAGATCCCCAGTGGAAGAGCGGAACCCTTCTGACGCTCAGTTACTATCTGTTCTAAGAGGGTATTGGCGCGCTTTTCTCACGATTCATTCGCTGTGAGGGTGAAGGCAGATGGTGGATTAGCGTTGACACTCGGTGAGTGCGGATCAGAGGTTTGAACCGCAGATTACGCTGATTAAACAGATTGCGCAGATGAGTGGATACCAAAGGCTTTGGGTGGGATGTGTGGTTCATGCTTTTTCTCTGCAACCACCCAATGTCATCTGTAATCCCCTATCAGTGACATCCACTCAATCCACTCAAATATTCTGCAACGGCCCCCCGCCATCAGCGCATCCGATTCATCAGCGTAATCTGCGGTTCAGACCTTTACCTCGCAGCAATCCGATGCCAACCGTCATTTCCCCTCCCTGTCAAGCGATAGCTCCATGTCACCCGCACTGCAACGGCCCCCCGCCATCAGCGACATCCGATTCATCAGCGTAATCTGCGGTTCAGACCTTTACGCCGCAGCAATCTTATGCCAACCGTCATTTCCCCTCCCTGTCAAGCGATAGCTCCATGTCACCCGCACTGCAACGGCCCCCCGCCATCAGCGACATCCGATTCATCAGCGTAATCTGCGGTTCAGACCTTTACGCCGCAGCAATCTTATGCCAACCGTCATTTCCCCTCCGTGCCAAGCGATAGCTCCATGTCACCCGCGCTTTAACGGCACCCCGCCATCAGCGACATCCGATTCATCCGCGTAATCTGCGGTTCAGACCTTTACCTCGCAGCAATCCGATGCCAACCGTCATTTCCCCTCCCTGTCAAGCGATAGCTCCATGTCACCCGCACTGCAACGGCCCCCCGCCATCAGCGACATCCG
>CAZELM010000001.1:252414-284699 GCA_964512995.1 uncultured bacterium | reverse complement strand
TTTAATTCGAGAAAATAGCCTGAAAGACAGTCTTATAATGTGACTCTCAACACCATCTGTACGATCTGAGCTGTTAATATATCCCCATTAAGTCTTCGTAAACATTGTTGTATCGGTGTGTCCAGTCTGAGTCGCCAACCACTGGAGGTCTTCTCCCGCCTTAATCGCATGCGAAATCATCGTATGTCTGTGAGCATATGGCTTGGGGTGCACACTCCTGCTTTTGCAGCCGAGAAGCTCTACCAGAATTCCAAAACCATGGGCTCCGACCTGGCAGTCGACCCGGCTCTCATGGACGCTATCCAAGGAGCCGCCGAAGCCGTCTTTCGTCGAAACGCCGAATTTTCAATGGGTTGAGTATCAAGAACGGTTCAAGACGAGTTCGAGCATTTTTTCGGTGGAACGGAGAAAACGCACGTCCGAAAGCAACCCCGAAAAGGAAACGGGGTTGTAACAATACTTCCCGGCCCCGGAGAACGCCCATTCCGGCAAACGGCCCGAAACCCTTTGATACCATGGGCTTTCCGGCAACCGAAAAATCGGAACCGTGGCTGTAATTTTTTTCCGATTTGGCAGATGCGTCGCAACGTAGAACGCTCGCCTGAGGAAATCGAAGTTGCCGTTCAGGAAATCCGCTTGATTTTTCCTTTCCGGCTCTTTATTTTAGGATGTGTGGCGAAGGTAAAATAATAATGAACCTTATTTTAGGTTCGAGGCAGGCAGGATGAAACGAGAACTCCAAGGCAGGTACGTGACCATATCGACGGTGGGCGAGAAGGCCCAGGCCTTCGTGCCCGCGCCGCTGCCGCCACGGCCACCCATCGACTGGACGCCGGAGCTGCGCAGCAAGTTCGACCAGGCGCTGCTGGCTCTCGGTCGGCTGGACAGCGTCTCGACCTTGCTGCCGGACACCTCACTGTTCCTCTGCATGTATGTCCGAAAGGAGGCCGTGCTCTCCTCCATGATCGAGGGAACCCAGTCGTCCCTGTCGGATCTGCTACTGTTCGAGCTGGATCAGGAACCCGGCGTCCCGCTGGATGACGTGCGGGAGGTCAGCAACTATGCTGCGGCCCTCGACCATGGTCTGCACCTGCTGGAGGAAGGGCTGCCGCTGTCGCTGCGGCTGTTCCGCGAGATTCATAGCGTGCTGCTGACCAAGGGTCGTGGCAGCAATCAGACCCCGGGCGAATTTCGGCGGAGCCAGAATTGGGTCGGCGGCACCCGGCCGGGCAACGCAGCCTTCGTTCCGCCTCCGGCCGAAGAGGTACTGGAGTGCATGAGCAAGCTGGAACTCTTCCTCCATGACCAGCCTGAGCCGACCCCAGTGCTGCTCAAGGCGGCGCTGACTCATGTGCAATTCGAGACGATCCACCCATTTCTGGACGGTAACGGCCGTCTCGGTCGTCTGCTGATCGCGTTGCTCCTGTGCGAGCAGAAGGTGTTGCGAAAGCCGATGCTCTACCTCAGCCTCCATTTCAAGATCCACCGCCAGTATTACTACGAGCTGCTCAACAATGTCCGTCTGACCGGCGATTGGGAAGCCTGGCTCGACTTCTTTGCCGAGGCCGTGATCGTCACCGCCACCCAGGCTGTGGAAACTGCCCGGCAGCTTCTCGACCTGTCGAATCAGGACCGCGACAAGATCAGTGGTCTGGGACGGGCGGCGGCATCCACCCTGCAGGTCCACCGGGCGCTTATGGAGCATCCCATCGCCACCTCGGGCTCGTTGGTGGCGAAGACCGGCATCACCCCGGCCACGGTCAACAAGGCACTCGGCCACCTGGAACAGCTCGGTATCGTCAAGGAACTGACTGCCCTGAAGCGTAATCGCCTGTTCAGTTATATGGGCTATATCGATATCATGAGTCGCGGCACGGAACTGCCGGGCAGGTAGGCCAGTTCGATTCCGGTTTTCGGCATCGAATCAGATTCGTTGGGAGATTGTTCTTGGTATTCGCTCGCGTTGCAAACCCAGCATCCTCGTCCGGAGCTTGGAAATTGGGGGAGAAACGTTGCTTCCTCGCTGGGAACCAGGGGCGTGACTCGACTTCCTATGTGAAGCCCTTTTTTTTCAATGTGTTACGGGGTGATGCAGCGTCAAGATCAGCGACCACGTTTCCGCCGTCGAGGCGATCAAGCGGATGATATCAAAAAAATCCTGCAAGAACATAAAGAAGATCTAAAAGATCGCTATGGCATCTCAAGAATCGGAATCTTTGGCTCTTGTGCTAAAAACAAGCAGACCCACCAAAGCGATATTGATATTCTCGCCCAATTTGAAAAACCCATCAGCCTGTTAACTCTTGTATCTATTGAGCTGCAACTGAAAAAACTCCTGAAAAAAAAGGCCGATCTGGTCCCAGAATCCGACCTCCGACCTGAGTTGAGACAGAAAATTCTTGAAGAGACTATTTATCTGTGAACCGCGATATCACCATCTATCTGTCCGACATCTTACAAAACATGGACTTGGCCGGGATGTTTACCGATAATCTGTCCTACGATGAAATGTGTGCAGATAAAAAAACGGTTTATGCGGTATTACGTTGTGTGGAAATCATTGGAGAGGCGTCTAAGAATATCCCCGCTTGCCTTGTGGTTGATTTTGGGTGGACTTAACGCCTGATTCGCATTGAAATGTAAGTTTGTGAACGGGTTGCCAGAAGATGCGTTCAGTCCGCTTTGAGGTGCCTGCCATCAACAAACGCCTGTATTTCCCGGTTCAGACATCCCCGCTGGTTCAACTTCCCCAATTGTTCTTTCCAAATCATGGATTTTAGATGCCCTTCACTCCTTTAGATTTGAATAAATTATAAACATCAACATATCGATAATCGTACTCACACAAATCTAATGGAGTATGGCCGTCATCATCTTTAACATTAATTTTTGCTCCTTTTTCGATCAACAACGCCACTGTCTCCAGCGAAAAGATCACAGCATGATGAAGTGGTGTTTGGCCGGAGTCATCCGTTGCATTGATATTAGCGCCTTTCCGGATCAACAACTCCGCTATGTCCTTTGAACGATTTGATACCGCATAATGAAGTGGTGTTTGGCCGGAGTCATCCGTTGCATTGACATTTGCGCCTTTTCGGATCAAAACTCTCACTGTCTCTGGATATTCCCATTCTGCCGCGAGGTGAAGAGGTGTTTCATCCCATTTATTCGTTGCATTAACCTCCGCCCCTTTGGCGATCAGGTGTTTTACCAAATCAGTCGAATCATTGAGTGCCGCTACATGAAGCGCGGTCCTGGCACAATCGTCCCTCGCATTGACATTCACACCCTTGGCGATCAACAATCCCGCTACAGACTTTGCACCCAATGCAGCTTCGTGAAGCAGTGTAGCACGATCTTCATCTTTAGCATGAACATTTGCTCCATTGGCGATCAGTACCTCAGCGATTTCTTTGGAAAGAACATCCACACTCTTACTGATCAAACCATCATCGTACAGATAAGGCCTCATGATCCGCAGATCTTCATCCGTTTCATGACCACTCCTGACAGCTACTTTCAATGGAGCACAACCGGAATTATCTTTTGCATTGACAGAAGCACCCTTTTTTATCAATAGTTTCACTATCTCCACATTGTAATTCTCTATCGCATTGCGAAGCGGTGTGTAGCCATACCTGTCCGTAACATTCACTTCCGCATTTTTTTCGATGAACAGTTTTGCTAAATCTTTGGCATTCACGCTCGTGGCTTTGAGCAGTGGTGTCTCGTCATCTTTACCTTTTGCATTGATATCAGCCCCGTTGTTGATCAGGAGTTGCACTACTTCAATGAAATGAACTTCGACTGCTGACTCCAATGGTGCAATGCCATCACAGTCCTTTGTCAAACCAGAACATTGGCATTCGGGATCCCCAACCGCTCCCTGGCCGAAATCGATTGACAATCAGCGCTTCCCTAATATAGTAAAGAATGTTTAACGCTGGAGAAGCTGGTTCCGTATCCCTGTTTTCCCTTATGGCATCGTGTTCAACCCAATCGCCCATAAGGAGTCAGAGAGTTGACCGAGATGGAAGACCACGGATCGCCCGTTCACAATATCACCATGGTTCCCGATCTGATCAGCGACACCAACCGCTGGATCGACACACCTGATATACACGTTCATCGGGCAGACTCTCCACGGGAGTCTGAAACCAGGTCGATGTCAGAGTCGATGACCGTGGAACGCTTTCCGATAACCGCCCTCAAAAAAGTTATCCGACCTGGCGGTATCCATGGATAAATCTTACTCGACAATCGGATACGGATACTTTCTGGAAGAGACGCTCATGCTGCTCGACGCCGCACTGGAGACGCCCGATGTGCAGGCTGTCCGGAATGCCTGTTTCCAGCATTGGCCCCAGAAGTCGTTATCCAACAAAGAAAAAATGTGGCAGCACCTGAAATACCGCTTTCTGGAAATCGACGCCGACTCGATCCGGAATACACCGCTCCTGACCATGTTCCGAAAGATCCGGAAAAACAACGAAGCGGTTCAGGATCTGGTGTTTTTCCAGCTTTGCATCACGACTCCGGTTCTGTTTGAAACCCTTTCTCTTCTGGTTACGGACAGCTTCCTCAATACCGGTGAAGCTGTTTTCTCCCGCTACCATCTCGACCAGCTCCTGGAACGAATCTATCAGCGGATGCCGCAGTCGACACGGGATCGGGTCCGATCGATCCTCGTGAAAGCCGGACGTCTGAACCTGTCTAAATCCAGTTACTCCGCAAAAGCCTACTGCCCGACCGATGCGGTGCTGGGGTATGCGCTCTATCACGACGCATCCCGACACGGGTGGCGGGCGCCATCGACGACCACAATCATCACCGAGGGAAGCATTGCTCCGATATTTATGTGCAACCGCGCATTGCTGATTGCCGGAGTCAGCAAGTTGTCGATCGGAGGGCACTGCGAATACCACCGGCACAGCAGCACAGACCAGGTACAACTGATCCACCGGTCGCTGAAGGAGTATGTCGATGCCTGGAGATAACCTGCTGACTCCCTCCCAGACCAAAGCGCTTCAGGAACTCATCGGCCTGGCGGGTCGGAGCCATATCGGAGGCCGAACCCTGTGCTGCCTCATCGGCGCACCGGGCGCCGGTAAAACATGGCTCGCACACGATCTGACATCCCGGAGCGAATTTGGGCAGGTCGCCTATGTGAGCGTGAATGAGATCATTCTCGATCTTCTGGCAGGAGACTCCCTGTTCTGCGAGGTGTTCGGATTCGAGACTGCCACCCTCTCCACAGATCTCAAACGATACGGGAACCGGCTTCGGAAAGCAGTGCACGACCGTGTCGCCGAGCAGTTTCTGCCGGATGGATTGACCATTCTCGATCACCTGGAACTGGTTTTCGGCCTCGGGATGGATCCCATCATCACCTGGTACAACGATGCTGTCGGGAAAAAAAGACTGTTGCTGGTGCTGACCGGACGAATGGCGGGGCAACTGTGCCGCTGCGGACACTACACTCTGACTCGCAGCGATCAGCCAATCGTGCAGATGGAGACCTGATATGGCAACCATGAAAGATATGTTCGATTTCACGCCCGTCAGCAGTTGGGTCGAAAATTTCAGCGAGTCCACGAAAGATCCGGCCAGCCGGGCACAGATATTCCGTAACTTTGTCGTCCTGCCCGAGATCGAGGAGTCGATCCGGATCATCCTGGACCGGATTCAACGCAATCAAGGCCGGGGCTTTTTCATCACCGGCCTGTACGGGTCCGGCAAAACGATATTCATGTCATGGCTCTATGCCATTCTTACGGAACCGGCTCTCTGCAGGCAGTTCCTCGATACCCGGCCCCAATGGGGTATGGATGCGCTTGCGGCGCGAAAGTACCTGACCATACACTTTACCGCCATCGAAGTCCCCGACGAGACCCTGGAACAGGCTTTCTGGAACTCCGTCACGACCCACCTGCGTCAGCTCTCACCGCCCGTTACCACGCTGCTGTCGAACACCGATGCGTTTCTGGACATTTTCTATCATCGCACACCCGCTCCCATTTACAGCTATATCCTTGACTGGATTTATGACCGCAAGCGTCTCACCGTCGATCAGCTGCGGTCATATGACAAAGAATATCAGAAATCGATTATCGAACAGGCTTTTGCGGATACCCATTCGCAACTGGTTCACACCCGGACGACTGTTACGGAAAAAGTGAAAATGCTGGTCGGAATCGCCCGGGAGCGCGGATATGAAGGGGTTCTGGTCTTTATCGACGAGTTGTATCTGCACCTGATCCAGAGCGACCAGCACTTCAACCGGGGCACCGCATTCCTCGGGCAACTGGTGGAAGCAGGACTGGCCGGAGATCAGCCATTCTGGATTTTCGGTGCGGTTCAGGAAGAAATCCAGGCCATCGCCCGGCAGGCCGGACGCAATTACGATACAGAATTGATGGGCAAACTGTCCGGTCAGTCCGGCCGATTCCAGTCCATCAACATCCCGGTCACACAATTTCATCGCATTTACAATCACCGCTTGTTCCGAAGCAACTCCAAAAAGATACATGTCATCGCGGAAAAATTCCGAGACGAGATCCAGCCGCATTACCGGGGAACCGTCACCGACTTTCTGAAACGGTATTTTCGTGACCGCGAACCGATCACCGACGAAGCCAGACATTTCGCGGACATCTACCCGATACACCCCTTCGGATTGTATTGCCTCACCGTGATTACCAACCGAGGCGGCAGATCCCGCGGCGCACTGGGTTTTGTCCAGGAGTTCATTGAACGGCGCATGAAGGATTCCAGCGATTGGAAGCGGATCGCGGTGCTCGACGACGTGTTTGACTACGAAGACCTGCGCAATAAAATCATTCAGGACGATCCCGAGATGGCCAAATATTACGGGATGTTCGATCGATTCTGTAATGCGGCCCGGGACGAAGTCCTGGCCAGAACACCCTATCGGAAATGGCCCGAGCCGGAACGCGCATTTGCGAAAACGGCCAGCGAGCGTCTGATCAAAGCCCTGATCGTCATCTCCATGGTCAAGGAAGAACTCACTGTTTCCAGACTGAACGACGCGCTGTTGCTGCGCTGGCCCGGCAAGGACAGCGACCCCGCCGGCAGCGACCAGGAAACAGCACGGCTCCTCGAAAAAATCTCCCAGACTTTCCCGCCGCTGCGTCAGAAAGGCAGCGGAGATCGGCTGAGCTTTTTCCTCTCTGTCGAAGGGGACGGTGGTGAGCGCGAAGAACTGCTGGTCGAAGTGGAACGGATCAAAAACGGATTCGCACCGGACATTCAGACGGAACGCGCATACCGCTCCCACATCGAGCTATTTCTGCGATTCCCGGGCAGCCCGTTGGGCGGCACAGTACCACCGCAGCATGGATTCCAGACTCAGGTGGATGTGGATTGGCAGCGGACGCGCAGGGCACTGGATTACCGGATCGAATCCGTGACAGCGCTCTCTACCGATCGAGCGGTCATCGGATTCATCCGGGACGTTCCCGCAATCAAAGCGCTGCATCTGGTGATGCTCTACCCATCCGCCTCACCACTCGATGCCGGAATGGATGCGGTTGGGCTCGGTAATGAACGGACCCTCGTATGGGTACCGGCGATCCTGCACGTCCAGGATGTCGATGAACTCAGACGCAGCATGGCTCTGGTCAAGCTCCATGGTGATTACCAGTCCCAGGTGAATGCAGGCGGCGCATCGCAATCCGTCCGCCGCAAGCTGGAACTATTGGGAGAATGGATCGACCTTCCCGCCGGGACCAAATCGGCCCAGCCCACCCGCAAAGCCATCGGGATTTTGCTCGAATCCTTTGTGAATGGCGAAATCCGCCAGTGGAACGGTGCGGATCAGGCATGGAAGATATTATGGGAGCCTGCTGAGCTGCTCGCACTCTACCAGAGTATTCCGCAGAGTGACCGATCGCTGGGGCGGCTCCTGGAAAAAGCGGCCAGTCGTGCGCTGAGTCAGGTCTTTCGCCTGCATCCGGATTTCCACAAGGTCTACTCCTTCAGTGCGGACCTGAGCCCGGCCATGCGGCGGCGCGTGCTGGAGGCCATCTGGAAAGGCCGCCTGACCGATGACGACGGCACTGCCAAAGCCGATCTCGAAAAACATCTCGCACCGCTTGGACTTCTCAATACCGGTGTACCGGGCGAAGTATCGGTCACTCTGTCGGCCGGCAGTGTGGACGCCTTCAAAAAGGCGAAGGAACGGACCCGGGACAATATCCGCAAGTCAAATCCGCCGGCCACCGGTGCCGGCGAAACCCGCAAACGGCTGAAAACAACGGATCTGGGACTGACCGACACCTGGGTCGACATTCTGATCACGCTGCTCATCAGTATCGGGGAGATCTCCGGAGTGACCGTGCACGGCAAAATGGTCTCTCTGGATGACCGTTCGATCGGCAGCCCGGTTGACTGGCTTCAGGAACTGGATGAACTCCGCCTGGGGACGCGGCCGGATGAAACGCTGTGGAGCGACCTGACCGAATCGCTTCGCGTGCTGGGTCTCTGGAAGGAAGGCACCGGTTACAGCCCGGCGGCCGCCGAGCGCTTGCTGGAGCTCCTGAAAGAGATGGAAATCCGTGCCCGGGACGAGTTCAGCCGGGTCGAGCAGTCATTGCAGACCTGGCCCGGAGCGTCGCTTCCCGATGCCATTTCCGAATGGGCCGACATCGTTGCGCTTCCCGAGGATGGCAGGGAAAGCCGGATGGCCTGTTATATCGCCGTTCAGAATGCCCTGCGGGATGTGCTGGGATTGCCGGCGGATGGTGATCTCGAATCTGCTAATCGATACGCTGGTATCGAGGCGTTCGCTCAGAGGCTGAGGGCCGCCCGTGATTTCCTGGACCGTATCACGATACTCGCCGGACTCACCGGCAGACTGCACGATCTCATGGATCTGGGTATCCCGCCCGTCCTCGAAAAGCCCTGCCGGGAGTTGCTCGACCGCATCGATATCTATGTCAAATCCGCTGGCGTCACGGGCGAAATGAGCCGGATCACGGCCGAATGGAAAGACCTGCACGACATGTATCTTAACCAGTATGTCAGTGAACATGCCGGTCTGCACCGGGATCTGAACGCGCTGCGGGATACGGTGCTCCGCAGTTCCAGCTATCAGGTGCTGAACGACCTTGCGCAGGTGGAGGGGCTCAGTGCTCATTTCAATCCGGTGTTCATCGAATCCCGGCTGACGGATCTGCTGACCCGGACGGGCGTACAGCAGCTCTGCGAGCAGAGTCTGGATGACGTGAAACGCGATCTGTCGCATGGCTGGGTGTGTTCCGTCTGTGGGTATCAGCCGGGCCGGCGCCGGGAATTCGATCCGGAACAGTATCTGGAGATGGTGGAGCGCGGCATCCGGGAATACCTGGATCATGTGCGGGGCTGCGGTGCCGAACTCCGGGATTACATCGTGGACACGCCCGATGCGGCTCCGTTGCTGGGACTGCTGTCCGAACCTGTGGAGCCGGATGCACTGGACGCGCTCCAGGACAGTGCCATACGCCGACACCTGACGGAAGCGCTGGCCGAGGCGGAAGTGGAAAAAATCAAGGTGGATGAATTGCTGGAGAAATTAAAACCGAAGCTTCTGGGATTCTATAAGACAGGAGAAGAAGATTTCAGCAGGACATTCGCAGATTCAGTGCGGGAGGAATTGGCTCCATACAGGGGCAGGGTGCCTCGCAGACCCTGGAAGGTGGAATAGCCATGATTACGGAATTGAAACTTACCAATTGGAAAAGTTTTGAAGAGGCAACGCTATATATTGATCCGCTGACTGTGCTCATCGGCAGTAATGCCAAAGGATGTGGCCGGTCATTACGCACAATTGGGATATGCCGTAGAAATCCTCACAGGCGATCAAGGTCTGAAGGCTTACGAACCAGCGGTGCCGGTTGCAGTGCCCAGACGCAGGCGGGTACGATGATGCAACGGATGCTGTTGGATCAATTTAAGCCGCGCTTGGTGCGCTTTTTCAAAGGCGACCGGCAGGAATTCGAGCGGTATATTCACCAAGCACTCCATACGGTGCAGGAAACTACCGCTTCGGAAAATGAACAACCATGGACCGTGGAGTGATCATGCTGAGATACATTTCAAAAAAACCCATGATCGCTTTAATACCGCCTGAATCTCAAAAAGAAAGGCTCGATACGTTTTATTATCATCATCTATTTGCTGATTTAGATGAAAGGCTTAAAACTGCAGGTAAAGAGTTGGTTCCCGCTGAAAATGCCTCTATACTGATAACAGACGGCACACATCAAACACCCATTTATACAGAAAAGGAAAGAGGTGTACTATTTCTCAGCTCCACAAATATAACTGAGTATGGTGTCGATCTGACTGAATGTAAATATATCATTCCCGAGCTGCACAAGCGATTAAGAAATTGTCAGCCCAAGCCGGGTGATATTCTTATCGCAAAGAGCGGAACAGTCGGTACTGCATGTGTTTTTTCTGAAGGGCTACCAAATTGTTCAATTTATGAAAGTATCGCCATTTTTAGACCAAGTGAAGGCTGGAATTCATACTACATAGCTATGTTCTTAAACTCGGATCTTGGTATTCGACAGATACAGAGATCGCAAAAAGGCATAGCAATCAAACATTTGCACTTGGGTGATCTCGGGGAGTTGTGGTTTCCAAAGTTAGGGGATAACGATCAGGAAACACTTGTATCTCGTATTGATTTTATAGTTAATATTTATAAAAGACTGACGTCAAAATGTAATAAGTTGATTCAAAATGAACATGAGATGACAAGAGAAAAGACAGACAAAGTTTTTGCGCATGAGCTTTCATTTGAAAGCTTTTTACTATCAAAAACCACTCTATTCTTTCTGCGAAGTTTTGCCTCAACAGACCGTCTTGACATTCCTGCAAACCATCCAGACTACACAAAACTAGTGGATCAGATACGGAAATCCCCTGTATCCGGGACCCTGTCGGATTTGGTGAACGTATCCGAAGAACGGTTCAATCCCGATGAGCATATCGGAGAAGAGGTCCATTATCTGGCCATTGGTGACATCGATGGCATTACAGGCAATATCATCGAGCCGCAGAAAATGCTGGCAGAAGAACTTCCCTCGCGCGCCAGACGTTTGATTCATACTGGCGACATCCTCGTTGGAATCGCGGGCGCTTCCACTGGCACTGAAAACATGGTGGTCTTCCCTGTCACACAGGAAAATGAAGGATGGGTCGCAACCACTGGATTTCTGGTGCTACAACCAAAAGACGGAGTTGATATTCAGTATATCTGCTCATTACTGAAGGCACCCTTTGTTCTTCGGCAAATCAGGGCATTGCTGACAAGCCCCGCAATGCCAACGATCAGTGAACCTGATTTTATGAAATTGGCTGTTCCGGTTACAAATTCAGATACTCGCGGGAAAACCCTGACTCAGATCAGCAGCATTCTGAAAGAAGAGCGGGAACTGACCTTTCGATTGGAACAAATTTCAGAGCAGATCCAGCAACTGCTGTCTGATGCAAAATCAAACATATTCGATCTGCTCGATGACGACAGATTTTCGGCGATGTCCGCACGGGCTCAGGACCTGGAAGCAGCCATGGCAGAGATCGAGAACACCCTGCCATGACGATCCTGGAACACGCCCTGGCCGGATTATGGCGCAGCCGCGAAAAAAAGAATGCCCCCTATCTCCTGCTCAATGACGTGCAAGGCTACTTCACAGACGCACCTGCCGAACTGCCCGTTGACGGTCAGATCATCCCGGTTCATGTCTGCGCCAATGAGTTTTCCCTGCGCCGCCATACCGAACCCGAGCGCCGGAATCCCGATCCGCCGGACCGTATCATCATCTCCCGCTGGCATCTCCAGCCGGATCACCTTCCCGATGTCCAGGCCCGGTCCACCGTATCACCCCGCACCCTGACAGCCTGTGACATCGCCCAAGCACTCGATGTGGCCTCTCCCCCACCCCTGCTCAACCGGCTTCCCAATCCCGCATTCTGGAATCTGGCTCCCTATTTGCCACACCTCCGGACCTACAGCCTGGAACGGGTGGTCCTCGCCTCGCTCCTGGACGATCCCAGTGTCCTGTCTGCCGGCTGGGAGCCGGACCGGATTCTCGACAGGCTCTGGTATGAAGACGGCCTGACCCGAATCCGCGAGGTACTGACCCTGGTCGATCCGGACGAACGCCGTGCCTTGGAGACGGAGTTCCTGAACGTGGTTCGCACCTGGCTCGATGCACCCCGCTTCGCCCTGGTTGAAGCCGCCGTGCTCGAGACAGATCCTCCCCCGCTGCTGCCGGTCTGCCTGCTCGCCGCTATCCTGGACGGATGGAACCAGCTCGCACCGGACCGGATGCGCATTTTCCTGGACGGCAGCGAACTGGGCGATCTGTTCACCGACATACTCACAGACGGAAACAATCTCCACGGGCTGACCGAATGGGGCCGCCGCATCACCGGCAAGGCCGGTGCACCCTTCAGACACGCGCTCCAGTACCTGCAGGACATGGTCTTTCCCAGGCATCCCAATGCGGTCACGGAATCCCTGGCGGCAGTGGTCCGAAGCGTTGGTGGGTCCGGCTCGGAACGGCTGCTCAATCAGCTCATCCAGGTGCTGGAAGCCGATGGCGGTATCCTGGCTCAGGGTCTGACAGTCACACTGCACGCCCTGCTGGATGTGGCAATCACCACCGGCCGGGCAGACCCACTTCCGCTTGAAACCGCTCCCTGCAGGCTGACCGATGTCGTGGACACACCGGACGCTCCGGAATGGGACACCCTGCTGAAAGCCATGCACCGCCATCAGGCTCGCGAACAATACGAGCACCACATCTCGCTGCTGGAAGCACTGGTCACCATCCACCGGCTCACATCCAGGGCCGAGGCTGCACTGACCCGTCTCGATGATCTGGATTGGAAAGAGTGGCTGGCGCTCGTGGACGCCGTGTACCTGCCCCTCACCACACTGGCAATGGAGGCGGAACGGCGGTCCAGTCAGTTGCCGGAAACGGTCGATATCATCAGGATCTCCCGGCGCGCACAGACAGCCTGCGATGCCATCCGCATCGCCTGGGCGGATTTTTATGTCGCGCCCAACCGGGGACTGCCGAAATGGCTGACCGAACGGAACTATGCGGCAGGCACCTGCAGACCCTGGCTGATCAGCGATATCATGGAGTCTGCGGTCAGACCCATGCTCCTGGATTCCGAGATCGAGCGGGTCTGGCTGCTGGTCTTTGACGGGATGAGCGTCTCCAACTGGATACTGCTGCGCGACCGGTTTCTGATGATGCCGGGCCGCGAACTGTTCCGGCCGTACCAGTCACTGGGACCCGAATTCCGGGCCTGCACCTATCTGCCCAGCATTACCGAATACTGCCGGCAGGCCATTTTTGCCGGAGCACCCCCGATCGAATTCCGGCGCTGGCCAAATGGCAACAGCGAAGCCCAACTGCTTGAACAGTGTCTCGATCATCTGGGACTGAACCCATCCCCCGGATGGGATTGGCACACGGATTATCTGTGTTACAATGAAAAGGAGACCGACGCGGATTCGCTCAACCGGAGCATGCGCGATCTGATCGATACACCTGGACGATTCAAGGCAGTGGTGTTCAATCTCCAGGACCGGCTTCTCCAGAAAGGCATGTCGAGTCCTCAGGAGATCATGCTGGCTTATGTGAAGGAGGTGGCGCTGCCGCATCTGCGCCGGATCGCTGCTCAGGATCACACCGCAGTTATCATCACGTCGGACCACGGGTTCACCTGGTACAATACGCTGTATGTCATCGATGATCTTCAGTCAAAACAAGGGGCGGCTCGGGATGTGCTCATTCATAACCGCTGTCTGGAGTATAAAAACGAGAAACGAACCGCTGTCGGACCGTCCCAGGTCAAAATCATCCGCCCGGTGGCTGATTTCGGGCTGCCGGAAGACTATGAAGCCTTTGAAGTTCCGGTCGGACACGACAGTTATGGCTGGCCTGGAATCAGACAGGCATCCACAGGCAATCCCCACAAGATTCAGGGCAATGACCATGGTGGACTGACACCGGAAGAAACCGTTGTTCCGGTTGCGGTCTACATCACACGAGGAGCGAAATGACGCATGGCAACTCTCGGACAATTCAGAGAATTTCTGATATCGGACCTGGGTTTCAAAGCCCATCAGATCAATGACGGAGATGGTGCCGGCATACCGACCACGATTCCGGGCCTGACCGGAAAGGCCGCCTTTCTGGTATCGACCAGTGCCGGCAACTGTTACGCCGCTTTCAGGCATGACGGCTCGCTGATGCTGAGCGAACCCGAAGCCAACCGGTATAAAGCCCTCAGCATTCTCATGCCCAACGGACCGGCGGTCTACTGCGTTGTCGAGGTGGCCGGCCATCTGCGGCTCTTTCTCGTGGAAAAAGGGAATGAACTCCTCGAAGAGATGAAAGAGTGGGACGACATTCGCAAGGCCGAAGATATGCTGGCCGAATTCAATCCGGATCTGGTCCGAAGCCTTGTGCAGTGGGCGCAGAAAACACTCAACACGGAAAGCAGCCTCTCCCGGTTCGTGCAACTGATGAAGGGCTGCTGGCAGGATATCTGGGACATCGAGAACAAACGCAATGACTGGATCTTCGACGAGTTCACGCGGTTCCTGTTCATCAAGCTCAATGAAGACGCGAAACCCAACGGCAGTTTCTCCACGACCAGACTGAAATCCTTCTGCGAACAGAACCAGCATATGGGCGACAAGGCAGCTTCGACCTTCATCAACAACCTGTTCGATGATCTGAAGCAGCAGCACGCCGCGGTCTTTACCGACGATACCGAGAAGGTTCTCAGTAAAACGGCGACGATCGAACGGGTCATTGCCCGTCTCGAGGGCATCAATCTCAAAGATGCCCAAGCGGATGTCCTCGGCCGCGCATTCGAAATCATGCTGGCCGATACGTTCAAAGGCAAAGATCTCGGCCAATTTTTCACACCGCGGGAAGTCGTCGCCTTCATGATGGACCTGGCCCGGGACGATCCCGGCAGACCAGCACTGGACGTGGAAAACAGCGACCGATTTCTGGATGCCTGCGCGGGGTCGGGTGGATTTTTGATCGCCACGTATGTGGATGCGTGCAAACATGTTTTGTCCTCCGCCATGGAGCCGGCGACGAAGCAGACCCTTCTCAGGCGGCTCAGCCAGGAAACATTCTTTGCCTGCGAGATCGAAGAGAAAGCGGCTCGTCTCGGAAAACTGAACCTGATCGTTCATGCGGTCGACAAGGATCACGCCCAGTGGCTCCACCAGAACTATCTCTATAACGAAAAATACGGAGGACTGAAGCCATCCATCGAATACGAGGTCGATTTCGGTAACGGCACCCGGAAACACTTCATCGGACCGGATAGCATCAGCCTCGTGCTGACCAATCCGCCGTTCGGCAAATCCGTGAAAACCCCGGACATCCTGCTGGATTATCAGTTCGGGCATGAGATCAAGGTTTTCAGAGCGAGGGGTCATTCTGCGGAAAAACGGCCCAAAAACAGTCAGGACAGTGAAGTGCTGTTCATCGAACACTATCTTCGGGTGTTGAAGCCGGGCGGCAAACTGCTGATCGTTCTTCCCGATGGCGTGCTGTCGAATGCCACGGCGAAACCCGTCCGGGATTATATGCGGGAACATGCCATCATCAGAGCCGTGATCTCGCTGCCCAGTGAAACCTTCGCATCCACCGGCACATCGATTCCGACCAATGTGGTGTATCTGCAAAAAAAACGGCCGGGAGACGTTCAGGGCGACATCTTCATGGCGCGAGCCGATTACGTCGGCCGCCGGGCCAACGGCGACCCGCTCAAAGAGAACGATCTCCCGTTCATTCTCGAAAAATTCCGTGAATGGCAATCGGGAACCCTCGAACTTCCCGAGGAAATCGATCCGTGAGCGAACTGTTCATCGGAAAACATCTCGATTCCAATGGAGTGCCGTCCGAGCCGTACCGCCACCGGCTGAGTGACCTGATCACGCATACGTTTATCTGTGGCGGTTCCGGTTCCGGTAAAACAGTGATGGGCAAAGCCATCATCGAGGAATCCGCTCTCCAGGGCGTTCCCGCGATTGTCGTGGATCTCAAAGGCGATCTGTCGTCGTTGGCACTGGCTTTCGGTGAGTTGACAGCACCGGCCATTGCGCCCTGGATCGAGGTGGAAGACCCATCCACCCGTGGCCGAACCGCGTTGGCTGAAGCCAATATCTTCCGGAAACGGTTATGGGAGTGGGGACTTGCCGAGACTCACGTCCGCACCTTTTTCAACCAGGTGGCTGTCGAAATTTTCACGCCCCGGAGCGAACTCGGCCGCCGTGTATCCATTCCGCTCATCGCAACTCCGCCACCGGACATCCATAAACTGTTCGAAGAGGATCCGGATACGGCTTCGGTCATGGTGACCAGCATGGCGGAAGCCCTGGTGCGCCGGGTGATCCCCACCGGGCAGCGTGACCGGGAAACGGATTTTGTCATCGCTCTCATCGAACACGCCTGGCACACGGGCATCGATCTGACCGGTGAAACCGGGCTGGGACGGCTGGTTTCGATGATATTGGAACCGCCGTTCTCATCCATCGGTGTGCTGGGAATCGACGACCACATTCCCGAGAACCGGCGTCAGAAGCTCGCGCAAGCGGTGAACGGTCAGCTTGTCGGCGCGGCAGCCAACTGGGTCCGTGGCGAAGAGATGCGCATCGACAAGCTGGCGGGAACGCACCGCGTCGATGGCAAAACCCAGATCAGCATCATCAATCTGTCGCACATGACCAACTTCGAAGATCAAAGTTTCGTTGTTGCCCAGACCGCTTTTTCCATCAATGCCTGGATGCGCAAACAGGGCAGCGCACCCGCCGGAAACAGACCGCGCCTGATCTTTTTCCTGGACGAGATCGGCGGCGGAGGTGGCAAAACCGCATTCTATCCCACATACCCCTATACATCGACCTGTAAACCGGCACTCAATCTGTTGGTCAAGCAAGGACGGGGCTTTGGCGTCGGCTGCATCCTGGCGACACAGAATCCGGGTGACATCGACTATAAAGGTCTGTCAAACTGCGCCACCTGGATCGTCGGGAAACTGCAGACCCGGAGAGATCGGGACAAGGTTCGGGAAGGGCTGACCGACGCGGCGGTCTCCCCTTCCGATCTGGCCAGAAAACTGGCTCGTCCCAAGACCGGCGAGTTCATGCTGCTGAACAAGGACGGCGGCGTTCATTTCATCCGGGAACGATGGCTCCTGACCTATCACTGCACGATGAGCCCGGAGCAGCTTCGGCGGTACAAAACATACGGGCTGGCTCCCTATGAGGGCGCACTGAATACGGACATCGCTGCGGGAAATATCGAGGGGGCCACGCTATCCGATGAGCAGGAAGAGATTCTGTCACTTTGGAACGATGCCAAGGACGCGGTCGGTCAGGCCTGCAGCCTGCTCCATAAAATTCTCGATCATGATCCTTCATCGGAGAAAGCACATCGATGGATATCCATCCTCCGTGACCCGGATGGATTTCACCGTCAGCTTCAGGAAGCACAACGGCAACTTGCCGAGCATGCCGAAGCAGCTTGCCGCACCTCACGGACCACTCACCCGATGCCCGGCGGGTTGCTGGGCCTGCTCTGTGAAAAGAAAAGCACGCGCCAAAGCCCACCATTCAGCGATACACGAACGGTATCGAATCCGGTGTCGTCGGTTGACGATGCGCAACCGATTCCGAATCCGGTTTCATCGTCCACCTTTGCGAAAACACCACCGGTTTCTGCGTCTGGACCACTGCCCGGTGAACGCGTGTTCGTGGAAGCGGATGGCAGCGTGACCTGCAACGGCCAAAAATTCCAGCTTTACCGAAGATACGCCGGCAAATCGGTCACATTCATTGCGGAAGATGGCGAGCTGAAATTCGTCATCGACGGAAAGATTCTGGCAAAGAGCTACAGACTCACCGGCAAATAAGGGAAAAGAACCAATGTCCTTCCGGGCACGATCCGGATGAAGAAGACTGAACATTCGGACATCGCTCTTCGGAATACCTTCCATGATTTTCTCTCAAATTCCCCTATGAACTCCTCCTCGATCTCATCGATCCTGATAAATACTTTGCGGGAAGGAAGTTCTCATGATCGATAACCTTGTTAAAGTCGGGACTCTCAGTTATCTTAAAGAAGAGGGTGTATATGATAAAAAATTGGGTGGTGATACTCATTTTTGGAACAATGTTGATCATTTTACCACTAAATATAATTGCATCTATTATCTTTATTCCTGCTGATCAACCGACAATCCAGGCTGGAATAGATATGGCTATGGAGGGAGATACAGTTTTGGTCGCCGATGGAATATACAAAGGTGATGGAAATAGAGATATTGATTTCAAGGGGAAGGCAATTGCTGTGATGTCGGAACATGGTCCTGAATCATGTCTGATTGATTGTGAAGGAAGTGATGAGGAGAAACATCGTGGATTCTGTTTTAAGAATAATGAACAAGAAACTTCCATCGTTCGAGGATTTACAATTAAAAATGGGTATACATTCGATGGAGGTGGAATCTTCAGTTCTTTTTCTTCACCTCTAATTCTCGATTGCATATTTACAAAGAATTTTGCGCATAACGGAGGGGGAATTTGCTGTAACAACTCAAATTTAAAAGCTGTTAATTGTAACGTATCAGAAAATTCTGCACTCTTATATGGAGGCGGGATTTTTATTTGCTTCGATTCGGCTGTTGTTGTGGCGAATAGTCTTGTAAGCGGAAATAGAGCCATTAATGGAGGTGCTGGCATTGAAATAGCTAACAGCTCCTCACCGATTATCTGCAATTGTACGATTACTCAGAATAGAGTCCGGGATGGCAATGGAGGAGGATTCCATATTTATTATACCAATGCAAAAATTTACAACTGTATTTTGTGGGAAAATACGCCAGAAGAGATTTCGCTTTATGGAGAACAACTTCCAGATATCACATTTTCTGACATACAGAATGGTTATCTCGGCCTTGGAAATATTGACAGTTATCCGCTATTTGCAGATGATGAATATCAAAATTACCGCCTCTCAAATAACTCTCCATGTATTGATACTGGCACGAATCAAGACGCCCTAACTTTTGACTTGGATGGTAATCCGCGCCCACAAGGCGGATGCATTGATATGGGAGCTTATGAATATCTCGGCTGGCCATCAATCACACGATCCTATATAAAAATGCCATCTCACACATTCAAACCGGGAGATATTGCTTATTGCGTTGGGTATGTCTGGAATGCTCAGGATCGTGTTCTGGATGAATATCTTTTCTTTGCGGTTCTGGATGTATTTGGAACGTACTATTGTGCCCCGAGTTTCAGCGATCTGGATTATTATTATCTGGATTGTAATCCTGGAATCACGGCGGTTACGATAATAACACCCTTTACATGGCCTGCAAATGTGGGATCAGCGTCGGGAATCGTATGGTATGCAGCGCTTATGAATCCTGAAATGACAGAATTGGCCAGCGAAATTGGAATATTTGACTTCAGTTGGAGCCCATAATTGCACTCCCTTTCTCTGAAATCGCCGTCACGGTGTCACACTAAATGAACTTGATTTTGTGGAATAAAGCTGTTGTACGCAATCTATTAATAGTGAGCAACGCCTGGTAGTGGGTGATATAATAACTCATTGGCGGCACACAGATTTTCCATTATACTTCCCCGTGTCGTTTCTTCATTACCAAGGAGAAGGAAAGTGATCAGTGTCGCTTGGATGTTCTGGGGAGTATTGTTCAGCTCAATAGGTCTGGGATTTTTCGTGTATGGTAGAAAGCAACAAGCTCCCATTCCTTTTATCTGTGGAGTTTTGCTAATGGCCTACCCTTACTTTGTTGGAAATACGATTTTACTCGTGATAATCGGGTTGATACTGATCGTGATTCCTTATTTTATCAAGTGACTATTCCTTGATAAGGGATAGTGATATATTCAGAAGTGTTCTGTGTTTCTATTGTGGGCGACTTGGAGGTTTTATGAAAAAAGTTATTATTTTGCTGGCCATTGTTTTTTCTGGCATATCAACATACGCACAGGTTTTAGACCAATCTTCGCCAACAGGAGGTGTTGGATTCAACATGTCGCCCTCGTCCCTGAACTGGCAACAGGAAGTGACAGCAGGTATATGGGGCGTTCTTCACCATATAGATGTATATGTAAATTCTCCTGGCAATGCGACTTTCTATATTAATCGGGGAGCGCCATGGCAATCAGATGCGAATGATTTTCAAATAATATTCACAACGAGCACGACTGGGTGGAATTCAATTGATGTATCATCCGCTAATATCACCGTTAATGTGAATGACCATTTTGTAATCGGTTTTCAGGGTCGAGATGGTAATTTGGGTTTAAATGGAAATGACGGAGGATATACACGGGGAGTACTCTGGATGAATAGCTCCATTTATCCGATATCGACTTATGACATTGGTTTCAGAACATATGTTATGCCACTTGGAACACCAACTCCCACATACACTCCAACAAATACGCCAACCCGAACACCTTCACCGACCTATACTCCAACATGGACCCCTACAAACACTCCGACTCAAACTCCGACATATACGCCAACAAATACTCCGACATTAACACCGACTCCTACAGATACCCCGACTTCGACTCCGACGGACACGCCAACGAATACACCAACCGACACACCAACACCAACTCCGACTGATACACCAAGTCCAACCCCGACAGATACGCCCACAAATACGCCTACGGACACACCAACGAATACACCAACGGATACACCGACGCCAACGAACACGCCCACAGATACCCCGACATCAACTCCGACTGATACACCAAGTCCAACTCCGACAGACACGCCTACCTCGACACCAACTGATACTCCTACTTCGACACCCACCCCAACATTTACAGACACGCCTTTACCGACGGACACTCCGATTCCAACAGAGACTCCTACACCATCAGCTACTCCAACGCCTGGACCCATTCCTGCAAATTCACCCATTGGATTAGTCATACTCCTTGTCGCTATGGGAGTTCTCTTTGTAGGACGTTCAAAATTCAGGAAGTAAAATTATTCCGAAATTGATGCTGCTGTATATATTGTCGCAGATCGTGTCTATCTGCTATGAATATGCTTATAGGGTGAGCTGTTACAATCCTTTTCCCTCTCTCAGAAATCGCTGTCATAGTGTCACACTTAGCTCAAATGATTTTATTGAATAAAACCGTTTCATTGTATTTGATACAAAATGAATCTGATATTGCTGCTTATCTCAAATCAAAAGGTGCAAAACTGAGCGAAGAGTTGAAATCCGAATTGTAATCAACCGAAATCAATTTCATTTAACTATTCTGTCCAGTGGATCATTCCAACTGTATTTATGAGTTATCTGCAGAGAGATAGCCCATTGTGCCTATATTGCCCAACACACCACTAAGAAAAATAAATGGAATAGACCGCTAGATTCCTATCTTTTCACATCGCTTTACCAGACCGCGTTTCAATGCACTAATTGCAAAATTTTTCATCTCCTTTTCACAGATAATAATTGTGTCATAACGCTTATTGACAATTAAAGTTGGGGCACAAATGAACCCAGGATGTCAGCCGACTCCAGAGATTGATTCGCTTTTTGGAGTAAAATTCATGAAAATTGTTTTGAATTCAGATGCATTTTTCAGGTTTCTTCTGTTTGCATTCATCGTCATGATTGCATCAATTCTGAGATTCATGAATATTGATACTTATCCCGATTATTTGTCCAGTGATTCTGCAAAATTCGGATTTCTTCTGCTGAAAGCGCTGGAAGGGGAACATCACTTTCCATTTGCTCCACCACAATTTGAGTTCGACGAAACGGGTCTTGTCTATCTGTCACTCCCGATCGCTTTGTGTTTCAACCCTGGCATAGTCGTATTACGCTCGATTAGTGCTGTTTCAGGATTAATCTTGGTATGTTGTGTGTTTTGGTTTTCCCATCGGCTGTTTAACATAAAAATAGCTTTTATTTCAGCTCTGTTTACTGCAACCTTACCCTGGCTGATAAAACATGACCACTTTATTCATCAAACACGATTTAATGCAGTATGTATTTCATATCTGATTGCCATCGGACTGATTTATCCCATCGGTAATCTCAAGTCTGGAAGAACTCTCATATCGGCTTCAATAGCTGGGATTTCCCTGTATTTTCATGGTTCATCCAGATTATTGCCTATCATCATTTTTGTAATATTGATTATGGATGAATTTTCAGAAACTAGAAGATTGTCAAGCAGAATAATAGTACAATATGGCACAATGTGGCTTGTTGTTTTTTCTTTTTTTTCCATGCCCATGGTTTATGCACTATGCAACAATCCTTCCGTTTTGGCACACAAATTATTACGATTTACATTCTGGGATAATAGAATATCTCAAGCAAACTCAAAAACAGATATTTCTGAGCAAACCACGGATGAAGATTCCTTGCCAATGAAATCAATGTGTATAAAGAAGCCAGCGCCTTCTCTGTCAACCAATCTTGAAAGGATAAAGCCGAATATACCCAATCCCCCGAAGAAGGGATTCGATCCAGGTGTCAGCATCGGAAAACGAATCTTAAAATCGATCGTATTAGTCTGCAACCGTTTGTTTTTTATGGGAATTGATTACCCCGGACGATTAAATCAAAGAGAATTCATCATCAATCCTCTGATCATACTATTCTTTGGGATCGGGTTGGTATGCAGAATAAAATTTAAAGAAAAACGATCGTTGATGATCTGGTTACTATCCTGGTACCTGGCTATGATAATGATTTCATCCGGAAAATGGAGCACCTGGTATTACATTGTGGGGATTGTACCAATCATCATCTTTTCTGCGATCGGTATCGATGGATTCATCGCTTATCTGAAACAGTGCTTTCGATTTACAGCCATTCAACTCCATTTTGCTTTTGTTGCAATGATCATTTTCTGTCTCTTAGCGAATTGGAGATCATACAGGGATTTTGTCATCGGCGCGGATTGTCGGCCGGTTACGCTTCTGAACCTTCACTACGATCTATCAAAATCAGAATTACCGGATATTCCTCTTATTTTTTACTTTGAGGAGATATCACCCCTAACATATATTCCCCCAGGTATGATCTATGCCGTGGAATCAATTTTAAAGAACATCTACTACCTCGATAAAAAAACATCAGAATCAGTCACCTTAGTGCCGGGAAGCCAGACACGTGACTATCATCCAAACAGTGATTTTATATTCTATGTCATCTCCCGACCCGGAGCATTCCATGCTGATCTCTTTGATTCCAATATCCGAATATTGGATGCAGTACGATTAAAAAAATCGGATTTATGCATGACCTTATGCTCCGGAGACTTGAGTAAAACTATTGAATGAAATCAATCGTTTGTTGATTCCAAATCTACCGAAACAGAATCAGGATGTTCACAAGACGACGTTCGGTCTCCACAGACTGATCCGGCGATGAGTAAACCCCATTGGTTCACTTCGACAGGTTCCGTTACGCAGTTCCAAATATCAAAAAATCCGCCCATCGACCTCGGAAGAGTGGCCGGTTTGAACAGCGGTATATTCAATATACCGGGGACGATACCGTTTCAAACCGGCCACAACAATAATCCCAGACCTCGGTAGAGCAAATTCCTCTTCACCCTCTCCCAGCGCAGCGACCGGGAGAGGGTCGCCGGCCGAAACACTCGGGATCAATCCATGATCGTGGCCGGCGGGGTGAGGGAAACATACCATGGTCATCGTATGGCGTTTGTGAGTAACGTATATCAACCGCCGGGGTGAGGGAATCGCGTTACTGGCCGGTATCGCGCCCGGTTTCGCCATTCGGACCGGCAGTAGTGAGGGAAACAACCCTGAATCCGCCCATCGACCTCGGAAGAGTGGCAGGTTTGAACAGCGGTATTTTCAATATACCGGGGACGATACCGTTTCAAACCGGCCACAACAATAATCCCAGACCTCGGTAGAGCAAATTCCTCTTCACCCTCTCCCAGCGCAGCGACCGGGAGAGGGTCGCCGGCCGAAACACTCGGGATCAATCCATGATCGTGGCCGGCGGGGTGAGGGTATCATGCCATGGTCATCGTATGGCGTTTGTGAGTAACGTATATCAACCATCGGGGTGAGGGTATCATGCCATATTCATCGAACGGTGTTTGTGAGTATCGTATATCAACCACCGGGGTGAGGGTATCATGCCATATTCATCGAACGGTGTTTGTGAGTAACGTATATCAACCACCGGGGCGAGGGAATCGCGTTACTGACCGGTTTTGCCCCCGGACTCACCATTCAGGCCGACGGGGTGAAAGAATCATTACCGGTTCACGTATTCTGAGCCGGTGTGCTGATGCACTGCTCCCAACGAAATACCATTCCGAAAATTCTTCAGGCCGTTGACTGAATATGCTGACTGTAGGTAATCTTTCTTCGTTCTTCGAGTTGATTTATGCCCGCACATGACGGAGGGGATATGATCGGAATTTTGCAGATTCTGGGAGGATTGGCTCTCTTTATGTATGGTATCCGGCTGCTCAGTGCCGGAATGGAAAAGCTGGCCGGAAACAAAATCCAGAGCTGGCTGGAGCGAGTAACCGAAAGCCGATTGCGAAGCGCAGGGTTTGGCGCGATGGCAACGGCATTCCTGCAAAGCAGTGGCCTGCTGATGGTCACCATGATCGGATTGATCAACGCCAATCTGATGACGGTTCAGCAATCCATCGGAATCATGCTGGGACAGGAGATCGGGACAACGATCACCGCTCAGATCGTCGCTTTTGATATCGGCGCAACCCGGCTGTTGTTTATAATTGTAGGGTTTATCTTCCTTGAATATTTCGAGAAGCGGGACTGGAAAAAATATGGCGAGATTCTGATGGGTCTGGGACTGATTTTTGTTGGCATGAGCTATATGTCCTCCGCGCTGAATCATCTGGTCGAGATTCCCGTATTTTCAAATCTCATCGTGTCCATGGGTCAACATCCGTTCGTGGGTGTTTTCGCAGGCCTGATCGTCACTGCGATCACACAAAGCAGTACTGCCGTGACCAGTATGACAGTGGCCATGGGAATGAACCACGCGATCACGCTTGAAAGCTCGATCGGGATCATTCTGGGAGCGAATATCGGGTCGTGCATCACTGGATGGATGGCATCCCTCGGGCAGTCCCGTGCTGCCCGGCAGGCGTCCATCGCTCAGATTCTGATCAATGTGGCAGGTGTGCTGCTCTTCCTCCCATTCATCGATCAATATACCCGTATCGTCGCTCTGACTTCGCATGATCTGCCACGGCAGATCGCCAATGCCCATACGCTGTTTAATCTCGTGGTGAGCGCACTCCTCATCCCGTTTATCAGCCAGATCGCTCAGATTTCGTCAAAACTGGCTCCCGTTTCAACCCAACCTGAAAAAACCAGGGTTACCGCGTTTATCGATGAAATGCAATACAGTGTCCCATCGGTCGCTCTGCGTGAGGCGGCGCGGGAACTGGCCCGTGTCGGACACATTACCGCCCAGATGGTACACGATAGTTGCATGGCATTGATCAATCTGGATCAAAACACCATCCGGCGCGTCCTGGCTCAGGAGAAAGAACAGGTTGATCCGATCTGCAAAGAACTCATGACATTCATCAATATGCTTATCAGCAAGGATCTGACACTGGCCCAGCAACAGCGCTGTTTTCAGATCAAGAATCTCCTGATCGACATCGAGCGTGTCGGGGATATGGCTGAGGATATCGCGGAGTATGCGCAGGAACGGACAGAAACGAACACGACGTTCAGTCCTCCGGCCATTGAAGAGCTGGAAAACCTCTGGAGTCATGCACATCAGACATATGTTCTGGCGATCGAGGCATTCATGGAAGGTGATAAAGAAAAAGCCAGGCACGTCTCACATCAGGAGAGCGAGTTTGACCGGTCATACTGGCGAACCCGCCAGTCGCATATTCACCGGCTGGAAAACGGCGAGTGCCGGGGCGAAGCAGATGTGATCTTTACGGAAACGCTTCGAATCCTGGAGCGTATCAGTGACCACGCCGATAATGTGGCCGTCAGCGTTGCACGCTCACAGGCATAACGCAGTGTCTATAAGATATGGGCTGGTTAACGGTCGCCAGAGCCATATGCTTTCTTGTTTTTTGTAACCGTTCGCCATCCCAAATCCCCTCAAAAAAGAGGTGCGGCACACAAAATCACGTTACTGAAACCAGATACACTTGTTGGGAGCGTTGATTCTGCGTGACGGGGTGTGTTTTCGGAGTAACGGGCTACCTTGTTCTTCATCAAGTGAGAGCGAATCTCGTGTCAAGAAACCGTGCCTGACGCTTCTCCCACACCCACTCGGCTCCCGACTGTCAGCGGAGCGCCATACCGCCGGTGCAGCCCGGCCCGCTTATCCGGCTCCTTCCGCCGGTCTGAGGGATCACCTGGATCTGCGTCCGGATCCGCTCCTTGAGTTCCGTCACGTGCGAAATCACGCCGATGAGCTTGCCCGTCTGCTGAAGTCCGGCGAGCGTATCCAAGGCCGTATCCAGCGTCTCCTCGTCCAGCGATCCAAAACCTTCATCCAGAAACAACGAATCCACCCGGACATTCCGGCTCGCCATATTCGATAACCCGAGTGCCAATGCCAGACTGACAATGAAACTCTCCCCTCCCGACAGATTTTTCGTTGACCGGACCTCCCCCGCCTGATAATTGTCGATCACATCGAGTTCCAATGGCTGAGTGGAATCGCGAACCAGCAGATACCGGTCAGACATCTTCCGCAACTGCCGGTTGGCATGACCGATCATCATCTCGAATGTCAATCCCTGTACAAAATTCCGATATTTCTTTCCGTCTGCCGAACCGATCAATAAGTGCAGATTTTCCCATCGAAGGCACTCCGCTTTTTGAAGCTCGATGGCTGTTTGCTTTACCGTTATTCGCTCCTTGGCAGCAACATTTTCGTTCAGCTTGTACTTGAGTCCGGCAATGGTGTCGCTCAACTGCTTCAGGGATTCTTTATGCGCGTTGAATTCCGGCTCCAGTTCCTCCCGTGTTTTTTCAGTGATCTTCCTGGCAGTTTCAGTGGCCAGCCGTATTTCTCGATCTTTTTGCAGCGCATTGAGATTGGTTTGCCGGGTATCGAGTTCACGTGCTTTTCCAGAGAGAGCATCCCGCTTCTCTGCCGGCAATCTGGCTTCCAGAAACTGGTTTTCATCCGGAAACCCAGACTGTTCCATTGCCAGAATAAAATCGGATTCCAGATTTATCAGATCCGGTTCGCGCTGATCTATCCGCTTTTTCAATGACTCGATATGCATCTTCGCAGCGGTCAATTTCTGCTGAAGATCATGGTGCCGGGATCTGGCTATCTTTTCAGAATCCTCTGCTCCGCGGATGACCTGGTTCAACTGAAGTTCCTCAACGTCCGGATTCTTGTCTCCGTATAACTGGTTGCGCTCATCATATCGGGAGCTGTATTCATTTTTCGTTTGTTCCAGTCGTCCCCTTTTTTCAATCAAGGTAGTTCCCTGCATGTCGATGACCGCATCCAGCCGTTTCAGTTCGCTGTCGAGATCGGCCATCATTCTCTCGATATCGGCTTTCTTCTTGACCTGTGCCTGCCAGGTTTTCGCTCGGGTCCGGAGCTTTTCAATCAGCACAGACACATCAGCGTCCGGGATTTCAGTGATACCCAACGGCACCAGTTTTTCTGAAAGAAGCTGTCTGAGTCCGGCAAAATCCGTTCGCAGTTTTCCCGCTCCTTCCACCAATTCGGCCAGGACTTTCTCCGCAGTCTTTTTCTCGCTGGCTGCCGTTGCTTCGTGCTTTTCAGTGTCCATCACCTGGTTACGGGCCGTGATCTCCGCCGCCTCCCATGTCTTGATGGCCGTTTCCTGATCTTCCGCCCTGAGGATCCGTTTCGTGAGCGATTCGATCTTCCGTTCGGTTTCATCGGGAACGGGAATATTCCCATCCGCAAATGGATGCTCTGTAGCGCCACAAAGCGGGCAGGGTTTACCGTCTTCCAATCTGGCCCGATAATCTTCCAGTTCGGTGATCCGTTTCAGAAGCGCCAGTTCACGCAACAGGCTTTCCTTTTCAGCTCGGTATTCACGCAAAGACCGGTTTTCCAGCAATCGGATCAATTCGTCTTTTCCTTCCTGGAGTTGCTTTGAGGCTTCCGCCAGTGTCTGTTTCCGGTCTCCGCATTGCTTCTGAATATCCGCGAGTGTTTTGATCGCCCGTTCGAGTGAAATAGCCGCTTTTTCCTGCTCCGCCGTTTTCTGAACCAGTTCTTTCTGTTTGGAGATCAGAGTGCCCACCTGTTCCTCGACACCGGCCAGACCACTGATCAGCCACTCATCCTGGATATGTTCCCTGAGCCAGCCATCCACGATCTCCAGTTTCCTGCCGGCATCCATTCTCTTTTCCAGTTCGTTTAACCGGGCTTGTGTATTGATTGTTAATTTTTCCTCGTCTTTTTTTACATCAACCTCACTTTCCAGAATGGATCTCTTCATATCATTCAGCTTGAGGTCGAGAGCTCGGATTTTCTGGATGAGTGGCGCTGTCATGGCCAGATCTTCCTTGGCTCTGATGGTCTGCTGCTCAGCGACAGCCAATACTAAAGATTGGTTTATAGCCGACGATTCCAGCTCCGGAAGCATCTGTTCTTCCGTTATCACCGCCACCCGATCCTCGGCCTGTTGTTTCCGGATTGCGGTAAGTGTTGCGTAAGAGCCCTCCAGTGACGCTGCCTTCATCGCTCCAGCCAGTTTGTCACGCAGGGGATCGAAATCGCTCATTTCTCTTTGCAATTCGACCGCTTCGTCTGACAATCTGCCGATTTCTTGTTTCAGCTCATCGATGGCAGTGAGCCATACCAAAGCGTTCTCTGTCTCCATTGAGATGCGGATGCGTTCTTTTTCTTTTTCCTGTGCAGACGAAAGGTCCAGTCGAATCGTTTCTTCCTGTTCCGGCTCCAGAATCACGATGCCTGATATTTCAGCATGAAGGAGCTTTAACTTATCCTTTTCGTCACGATGCCGTTCCTGGACGCCGATGGATATCCGGCTGTAGATCTCGGTGCCGGTGATCTGTTCCAGGATCGGAGCCCGTTCGTTGGGATTCGCTTGCAGGAAGACGGCAAATCCGCCCTGTGCCAGGAGCATCGACCGGGTGAACCGGCTGAAATCCATCCCGGTCACTGTTTCGACGCGTTCCGGCACGTCACGATTCTGCAAGAGATGACCGGTGGTTGCATCCGAAATTTCATGTCTGGCGTTCTGAAGTCTACCATCCGGCTTGCCGAATGCCCGTCGCTGACTCCAGTGGCACCGATATTTCCCGTTCTGTGTTTCGAATGTCACTTCCGCAAAACACTCACCGGTCTGCCGCGACATGACTTCATTATCCGTGCCCGTGATCCGATCGAGCCGTGGTGTGCTCCCATACAACGCCAGACAGATGGCATCGAGTATCGTTGTTTTTCCCGCGCCGGTCGGGCCGGTGATGGCGAAAATGCCATCCGAAACATAGGCGGGATGGGTCAGATCGATCGCCCATTCCCCGGTCAGTGAGTTCAGATTTTTGAATCGCACATTCAGTATCCGCATGGCAATCCTCCTCATTCCGCCTGAGCATCATGTTCCAGAAGGAATTTCACGATTTCGTTGTAGGTATGGATCAATTCCGGCCGCTGGTGATCCGGAACATGATGGTGTTCCAGCACCCGGTCGAACATATCGTATTCGGTGAGATCCGGCAGCGTCTCCTCCGGATGACTCGCTTCCAGCACCCGCTCGGCCACACGGTTGTTCCGGATACGCAGGATCTCCAGTTTCGTATGGGAGATGGCGTCATCCAGCCGCTCCCGGAGATTTCCGATGATTTCATTGCCGTCATAGATGATCTCGATCCATACCGGGGAGTCGTTCCGGGCCAGCTCCCAGAGTCGATTCCGGATGTGATCCCAATCGCCCCGGATCTGTTCGAGGGGCTGAAATACCGGCACATCGATCATCCGGATGGACGGGATTCTCCCCGTGAATTGAACCAGACAGACGCTTTTCCGCTGGCTCGCTTCACCGAATCCCATCGGCAGCGGCGAACCGCTGTAGCGGATGATCTCGGATTGATTGACGTTTTGGGGGATGTGGAGATGACCCAATGCCACATAATCCAGATTGGATGGAAAGATGCCGGCGTGGACGTGTGCCAGTGAGCCGATATACAGCTCCCGCACGCCGTCACCATCCATCGTCCTGCCACCGGTGACAAACAGGTGACCCATGGCAATGATCGGGATGGGAATTCCCAGTTCACTGCGTTTTTGTTCAGCTAATGCGGCTACCTTCGCATAGTGATTGCGTATCCCTTCGATTATTTTGCGATCCTTGTCCGCTACACTTTCTCCGGCTTCGACCTTCCGGATATCGTGATCCCGCAGATACGGGACCGCACAGACGATCAGTTCGGGGGAACCGTCCGGCCGGGAGAGGACGAGCACCTCCTTCACCGGATCGTCCGATATGGAACCGACGACATGGACATCCAGTGTTTTGAGCAGATCCCGGGGTGCGTCCAGGAAGGAAGGCGAATCGTGGTTACCGGCGACGATCACGACGTGCCGGCATGTTGTCCCGCGGATACTGCTGAGAAATCGATAATACTGTTCCTGAGCGCGGTTACCGGGTGTTGTGATATCAAACATATCACCCGCGACCAGCAGGACATCGGTCTCCGTGTTCCGGATCGTATCCAGCAGCCAAGACAGGAATTCGTCGAACTCCTCATATCGTTTCCTGCCGAACAGAGACCGGCCCATGTGCCAGTCGGAGGTGTGTAATACAGTCAGATGGGGTTGGGCGGTGTTCATGGGGAATCTCCTGTTTCCAGTAGAAATATGATACAGAATGGAACTCTTTCGATCGATTGTCAAGGATGGTCGATTTCAATAGACAGGAGCATCGAACATGAACAGAAAAACACATGAATATTATGTATCTCACGCGCTGGACTGCACCGACCGGTACGAAACCGCAGACATGACTCCCGTCCATCGTCTTCTGGAAAAATATGTCCATTCAGGAGATCGAATCCTGGAGATCGGCGGGGGTTCCGGCCGCGACGCTGCATTTCTGACGCGGTTGGGATGTCAGGTCACGTTCACGGATGGCACACCGGGAATGTTTCAGGAAGCGATCCGGCGCCACCCGGAACTCGCTCCCAACGCCCGTGTGGCCATCTTTCCGTTGCCCGATGACGATCCGTTGCTGAACCAACGGTTTGATTTGATTCTATGCATGGCCGTAATCATGCATCTGGATGATGAATCCCTGGAAAAGAACATCTCCCAGATGGCTCACCTGACGCGGATTCACGGGCGGGTCCTCGTTTCCCACTCCACAGGCCGGTCCGGTCTCATCGATTATCGGGACCCGGAGCAGCGGTTGTTCTGCGAACGAACGCCGGAGCGTGTCCGGGAGATGTTTCATGGATTCGGATATGATGAGGAATGTTGCGATCAGAATCGCGATGGATTGAATCGGACCAACGTGATCTGGACCACGCACATAATGCAGTATCGCACTTCGGGCAGATAAGGTGTTGACAGGAACCTTTGAATTTCGGCAGAATTTCTGATGGAGGGAGAAATGGTTCAGTGCTTTTTTCCTCACCCCCAACTCCTCTCCATGAATGGAGAGGCGCATATGTGCGGGTTGCATTTCGGTTCATTCGATCCCATTGCAGTGAAGGGGGAGATTCGCTGGACGATCGGAAACGATCATACTTCCACCGTGAGTGACCATTACATGCACCGTAACGATCAGTGTATTCAACGTAGTGACCATTACATTCAACGCAGTGATCATTACATTCAACGCAACGACCATCACATCCAACGCAGCAACCATCACATTCAACGCAGCAACCATCACATTCAACGCAGCAACCATCACATTCAACGCAACGACCATCACATTCAGCGCAACGACCATCACATCCAACGCAGCGATCATTACATTCAACGCAACGACCTTTACATTCAACGCAACGACCATTACATTCAACGCAGCGACCTTCACATCCAACGCAGCGACCTTCACATCCAACGCAGCGATCTTCACACCCAACGCAGCAACCATTACATTCAACGCAACGACCTTTACATTCAACGCAGCAACCTTCACATCCAACGCAGCAACCTTCACATCCAACGCAGCAACCATT
>CAZELM010000001.1:191741-252314 GCA_964512995.1 uncultured bacterium | reverse complement strand
ACATTCAACGCAGTGATCATTACATTCAACGCAGTGATCATTACATTCAACGCAGTGATCATTACATTCAACGCAGAGACGATATCCTTATCACATCTCTCATCCACACTGGTGCACATCGCGAACGCCTGCCAAGTCCCACCTTCATCCTCGATCCTTCTCCCCGGGGGGGAAGGAGGGGTGGTATGTGCGGGATCCTTCTTTACCCTCTGCTAAGAAACCTCTTCACGAGCGGTCGTTTTATAGGTTTATTCATTTAGTGTCATGCGGAGCGTGTACGACCTCCCAGCGCAGCGGCCGGGAGAGGATCGCCGGCCCATTCACCTGGAACAGTCAAACAACATCGGCCGGCGGGGTGAGGGGATCCCCTTACTGGCCGGTCTCGCGCACGGGCTCGCCATACGAGCCGGCGGGGTGCGGGAAACAACCCTGAATCCACCGATCGACCTCGGTAGAATGGCAGGTTTGAACAGCGACATTTTCATTATACCGGGGGGAGTACCATTTCAAACCGGCCACAACAAGAATACTCGACCTCGGAAGGGTGTACCCAAAAAAATTCGTTCTTTTTCATCTGACATGCTAGACTTCCACCCTTGTTCCGGATAAGTGCGTGCATGCACTTTTCCGGCCTGAATCAACGCACATCACCAAATATCATTGAACGGAGGGTATAAAGGCGATGGAAGCGATCATCAACCTCATGAAAAAATTAACGACACAGGATCTGATCGTGTGGGCGGGAGACAGAGTCTACGATCGCGGCCAATCGTACATCCGGCGGGTGGATCAGATTTTCTGGACTGAAGATGGATCTCTGGCTTCCTGGGTCTTCGGCAGTTCCCGATATGCCACCATGGTCAGGATCCATCCCGACCTGAACCTGTCCAGCTTCTGCACCTGTCCTTATACCGGTAGTTGTAAACATGCCGTCGCACTGGTATTGGCCGCCGCTGAATCCATCAAAAAATCCCTAAAATTCAAGTTACTTGATCCCGATAACCCGCTTCATGACGAGCTGTTCAGTGAAATGGATATGGACGAGGAGGACGATATCGACGCCGATGAGGAAGTTTACGAAGAGGAAGCAGAACCTGTACCCATACGGGAAAAGCCATCAAAGAAAACCAACCTGGAAACCATTCTGAACAAAAAAACCAAAACCCAGTTGATTACACTTCTTCTCAGTATGGCAGACCGGTTTCCGGAAATCGAACAGGACATCCGTGACGCATATGAAATCGCAACGACTCCGATCGATCGGCTTATCCGGGGCATCCGGAAAGATATCCGTGATATCACGCGTGAATTGGTAGAATACGATTATCGCACCCGGACTTTTTCCCGGCCCGATTATAATCGCATCGAAATGAAATTCCAGGAACTCCTGGATGCCGGTTATGCCGATGCGTTGCTGGAACTCGGTACCTTTTTGTTCAACGAAGTATATGACCAGTTGGAATCGGCTCAGGATGAAGGGGAAACGATCGACGCAGTGAGCCTGTGTCTCTCGATCGTTATCGACGCTCTGCCCAAGTCGTCTCTGACACCTCCGGAACAAATTCTGTGGATCATCGATCGGCAGATGATGGATGATTTCGGCATCATGGGGCTCGAAGCCGATATTGCCGATATTGACGGTGTTCTCCCGGAACACTGGGTGCATGTCGCCCATACACTCGAAAACCGGCTGAAACCATCCAGACCAGACGATGAATCACTGGATGTTTATTCACGAGTCCGGCTTTCCAAGTATCTGATCACGGCGTATCGGCTGAGCGGGATGCCAGATAAGATCATTCCGTTTCTCGAAAAGGAAGTGGAACAAACGATGCGGTATGACATGTTGATCGATACATTGATCGATGCCGGTGAACTGGACAAAGCCCGGCAGTGGTGCATCCGGGGTATCCACCAATCCTCTCCCAATGAGTTGAGACTGCCGCATCAACTCCAGGAACGGCTCCACAAAATCGCGGAAAAAGAGGAACGATGGGATCTGATCGCCGCATACCACGCCGATGCCTTTTTTGCCAGGCCATCTCTCAGCACTTATTCGGCACTGCAAAAAGCAACCGATCCGATCGGACTCTGGCCGGCTGTCCGGGTATCAGCACTGAAATACATCGAAAACCACCAGCGTCCCGACACGGATGATGCCCGCAAAGCCGGACATTGGCCACTCCCAAAACCCGAATTCACAGAACCGGAGGAATCCCGGCCAGCCGGGGGATTAGCATGGGACATGCACCTCCTGCTCCAGATCGCTATCCAGGAACACCGAGTGGAGGATGCTCTTCTGTATTATGAAAACCTGAAAAAAATCACGCTCAATATGCCTTGCGAATTGGAACAGAACCTGGCACAATTGGTTTCTGAAACACACCCGGATATATCGCTGGAAATCTGGCGGAAATCCGTTTACGGGTACATTGCGAGAGTCAATGCAGATGCTTACCGGGAAGCAGGCCGGATTCTCATATCCATGCAGAAGGTTTACACGAAAACGAACCGGCTTCCGGAGTATATTGAGCTGATAAAGGACATCCGGACACAGCATAAAGCCAAACGCCGCCTGATGGAAGTCCTGGATAACCTCTCCGGAAAAAAACTCATCTGAGATCATGAGCCGGCTCGAAAAGAAAAAGAAACCCGACACCAACGTAATGCCCACCAATGCTATCCTCGAGAGTATCTCCGACGGCGTATTCACTATCGATAAGGTTTGGCGAATCACGTGCTTCAACCGCGCCGCTGAGGAGATCACGGGTATTTCCCGGAACGAAGCCATCGGGCAGAACTGCTTCGACGTGTTCAAATCCAGTTTGTGCGGCCCATCCTGCCCGCTTCGCCGCACACTGGAAACCGGAAAACCCATCATCAGCGCTTCCGGGTACATCATCCGGTATGATGGGAGCCGGATTCCCATCAGCATTTCCACCGCACTGCTCAAAGACCACACCGGTCGGGTCATCGGCGGAGCGGAGACATTCCGGGATCTTTCCGAAGTGGAAGCCCTGCGCCAGGAACTGGACAGCAAGTACCGGATCGGCGATCTCGTCAGCCGCAGCCCTGTCATGCAACGCCTGTTCGATATCTTCCCCGCAATCGCAGCCAGCCCCAGTACGGTTCTCCTCCTGGGTGAAACAGGAACCGGAAAGGAGCTGACCGCCCGTACCATTCACAGCCTCAGCTCCCGAAACCACGGCCCATTCATCGTGGTCAACTGCGGTGCGCTGCCGGATACGCTGCTGGAATCGGAACTGTTCGGGTATAAAACCGGTGCTTTCTCCGGCGCAATCAAAGACAAACCCGGCCGGTTTGCACTGGCGCACCATGGCACACTGTTTCTCGATGAGATCGGTGAAATCAGCCAGTCCATGCAAATTAAACTGCTTCGGGTGTTACAGGATCACACCTTTGAACCCCTTGGAGCCATTCGACCGGAAACCACAGATGTCCGCATCATCGCCGCAACCAACCGGGATCTGGCCGGACAGGTCCGCCAGAATGTCTTCCGAGAAGATCTCTATTATCGCATCAATGTCGTACGGATCGAACTCCCACCGCTCCGGCAGCGAAAGGAAGACATTCCGCTCCTCACCGATCAGCTCATCGCCCGTTTCAATCATCTCCAGCATAAAACCATCCGGGGACTCAACACCGATGCATGGTCGCTCCTCATGGCCTATCACTGGCCGGGAAACATCCGGGAACTGGCCAATGTCATTGAACGAGCATTCATACTCTGTCAATCCGGGGATATCGGTATCGAACACCTCCCAGATGAATTGACCGCTCACCGAACCATGCCCTCTTCGCAGTCCGACATCCGGTCCGCTCATGATGTCCTTGACCGGCAAACAATCTGCAGTGCACTCTCCCGGAACAATAACAACCGGTTGGCGGCAGCCCGGGAGTTGGGGATTCACAAGACCACGCTCCTGCGCAAAATGAAAAAACTCCACATTCCCTTACCCGATCAGGATGGCCGATCCACCCGCAAACGCATATCGCAGCAGTGACGCACCAGTCATAACCCGTTATCGTTGCCGGACTGCACCAATCCCTCTTCGCATTCTGATCATCACATCTCATTGATCATCTTTATTCATAACAGGTTATCCGATCCATCAATGAATCCAGGGAAGTGGCGCAGGAATTGCTTTATAGAAAGATGTGAAGCAAGGATGGAAAGGATCGTCATGAAGGCCGCGTTTGCATATTGGGAACACCGAATCGCTCCCGTGTTCGACACCGCTCGCGATTTACTGATCGTGACCGCAGATGGCAATTGCATTGTCGATGAAACACGAATCACACTCATGGACTCGGATGCGCTGCTTCAGGATGCATTCCGTCTGGTGGAGTTTCAGGTGGAGACATTGGTCTGCGGCGCGATCTCCCGATATTATCACGATCTGATTACCAGCCACCGGATCACCGTCATCCCGTTCATCACCGGGGAGTGTCGAGCGATCATTCATGCGTGGCTGGAGGGGAACCTGGAAAGCGGTTCATTTTTGATGCCGGGTTGCCGGAGAGGTCACCGCAGAAGAGGTGTCGTTCCCGGAAGGTTCAGTCCGGACGGGTGCGCCTCATTCGGCGACAGTGACCGGAAAGCGACTTTTCAGCGATCCAGCGAAGAACGATTGACCGGAAATTGCCGATGCCCGATCTGCGGGTATCGGGAACCTCATGAATGCGATGTACCGTGCGTGAAACGGACCTGTCCCCGGTGTGCCGGTACGCTCATTCGCGAATGATAACGCAAGCATTTGAATGGAGGATTGTACAATGCCTCGAGGAGATCAAACCGGACCAATGGGCTTTAGCCCCATGACGGGTCGCAGAGCCGGATATTGCGCCGATTTTAGCCAGCCCGGATATACTAATCCAGCAAAGGGTGCTGGATGGGGAGGCGGCTACGGACGTGGAAATCGGGCCTGCCGACGCAGAACCTGGAATCCAATACCACCAGCTATGCCAACCCCTGTATCCGAAACAGACTACCAGCAGTTGAAGAATCAAATAACGATGTTACAGACCGAGTTAGAATTATTGAAAAACCATCTCGCGGAAAGTGAACGGGCGGACAGTGGAGATTCCCAATGAAAATCGCATTTTCTACATCCGGAACCGATCTCAACGCGGATCTTGACAGCCGATTCGGCCGGGCTCCCAGATTCCTGATTTACGACACCGATACCGCCATTATCCATGTGATCGACAATCAACAGAATCTGAATGCCGCTCAGGGAGCTGGTATTCAGTCCGCCGAAACCGTCGTCCGATCCGGTGTGGCGGTTCTCATCACCGGTCATTGCGGTCCCAAAGCATTCCGCGTGCTCCGATCTGCCGGAGTCCAAATCTACACGACCACTGCGACGACCATCTCCGATGCCCTGGAACAATTTCTCGAGGGGATTCTTCGGGAAGCTCAATCTGCGGATGTCGAAGGGCACTGGGCATGATAGCCATGCCGGGAGAACTCCAGTGAATATCGCTGTGGCATCGGGAAAAGGGGGAACCGGAAAAACGACTGTCTCGGTAAACCTGGCTCGCGCATTCGGTGCGTCTGTGCAGCTTCTGGATTGCGATGTCGAAGCACCGAATGCGCACCTGTTTCTCTCAGGCGATCCGGTCCGCAGTGACACCATCACACTCCCGATTCCACATATCGATCCGGATCACTGTACGGATTGCGGGGAGTGCAGCCGATTCTGTGAATATCACGCCATGGTATCCCTCGGAACAACCCCGCTGGTATTTCCCGAGATGTGTCATGGATGCGGCGGATGCATGAAGGTCTGTCCGACGCAGGCGATCACGGAAACGGATCATCGGATCGGCGTCATCGAAAAGCGAATCGCCGGCCATGTCACGCTCCATTCAGGTCGGCTCGACATCGGTGCGACCATGGCCCCCTGGTTGATCCGGACACTGAAAACACGGATCAGAGCCGATATGCTGACCATTCTGGATGCACCGCCTGGAACTGCCTGCCCGGTTATCGCAACCCTTCGAAACGTCGATTTCGTTCTGCTTGTCACGGAACCAACTCCTTTCGGACATCATGACCTGACCATAGCGGTTGATACCGTTCGTGATCTGAAGATTCCATTCGGTGTGGTCATCAACCGGATGGGAGCGGGAGACGATCGGGTACATCGATATTGTGCTGAGGAAAAAATCCCGATTCTTTTGGAAATCCCCGATGACCGTCGGATCGCTGAAGCCTATTCCCGGGGAGTGCTGATGGTGGACCACTTTCCGGAATACCGCTCCGGACTGACCGGGTTGATCCGAAAAATCACAACGATATGCCAATCGACAAATCACCTGTCGCTCAAGGGAGATTCATGCCGATGAAAGAAATGGTCGTCATCAGCGGAAAAGGAGGAACCGGCAAAACGAGTATCACAGCGTCATTTGCGGCTTTATGTGGCCGGTCGGTGATTGTGGACTGTGATGTGGATGCCGCGGATCTCCACCTGATCATCCATCCTCTCGTTCATGAACGCCATGAATTCCATAGTGGACACGAAGCGGTCATCCGGCCGAAGGACTGCATTGGATGCGGGATTTGTGAAGCGAACTGCCGGTTCGACGCGATAAAACATACGGTGACCGGTGATAAACCCCTGATCTATGCCATTGATCCGGTTGCATGTGAAGGATGCGGGGTATGTGTTCGGCTCTGTCCCGAACAGGCGATCGATTTTCCGGACCGTCGGTGTGGGGAGTGGATGATCTCTCACACCCGGTTTGGACCCATGATCCACGCTCGGTTGGGTATCGCCGCTGAGAATTCGGGTAAGCTCGTTTCCATTGTGAGGCGGGAAGCCCGTCGGGTTGCGGAGGCTTCCGGGATTTCGCAGATCATCACCGACGGCCCGCCGGGAACCGGCTGCCCGGTCATCGCATCCGTAACCGGAGCGACACAGGTGGTGATCGTCACAGAACCCACAGTGTCCGGCGAGCACGATATGGACCGGGTGCTTGCATTGACCCGGCACTTCAGCATTCCAGCCGCAGTCTGCGTCAATAAATGGGATATCAATCCGGAGATGACCGACCGCATCGAACATCATGCGCACCAATCCGGTGCCCGGGTACTCGGTCGAATTCCCTATGACCGGATTGTGACAACCGCTCAAATATACGGACGTCCGGTAACGGATTATGAATCCGGTTGTGCCGACGCCATCCGGACGATCTGGAACCAACTTAATATTTAGGAGGAACTATTTATGAGAATTGCAATTCCATTAGCCAATGGTAAACTCACCGCGCACTTTGGTCACTGCGAATCGTTTGCACTGATCGATGCCGATCCAGTTGAGAAAAAAATCATTCACCGGGAAGACGTCAAAGCACCTCCCCATCAGCCCGGGCAACTTCCTCCCTGGCTGGCCGCCCACGGCGCAACCGTGATCATCGCCGGCGGCATTGGGCAACGCGCCCAGATCCTATTCGCCGAAGCAGGGATCGAAGTCCTTGTCGGAGCGCCCTCCGAGTTACCTGAACATCTGGTGATCGCGTATCTGTCCGGAACATTGCAGCCGGGACAAAATACGTGTGATCATTGAGCAGACCGCTCTGAAACACGCATACAACAACTGAAAACCCGCACCACTTCCTGCTGGTTTTTTTATAACTCCGTTCGAGGGGACAGGCTACATCCGTTTCAGCATACCCAATGTCAACGTGGGCAAACCGCAACGTTGTGTTGTGTTATGGACAAATTCTCGAAAGTACGGCCAGATATTAACAGGAACGTTAACTGTCGAAAAAATCGGCCATATCTCCTCACTGAAAAACCGCGATGAGTATGTGATCACATACAGAACTCTGATCCGGCAGATTTCTTTGTTTGTTTGCTTGTTTTTCGAAACAACCTGACTGAGATGGTGCACAATCAACTGCTCATTGTCCGGCCGGAAAAATTCTGACTTATTCGAAATTTTTACTGGGATTTGATTACCCGGCGAGGGCATGTTTTCCAGTTTTGATTTTACATCGATATCCCGAATAACGATGGTACATAATTCCAAATCCTGAATGAAGCTGTCATATACTTCTTTAGCGATCTTCAATGGCTTATTTTTTTGTAATTCCTGCATGTCGTTTTCCCCTGTTTAATAAAATACTCCTGATCTGAAGATTCACCGTAATGAATCACTGCCCGTGTCGTCCACATGGAATGTTTCTTTGGTATAACACGTTCCTGTTCAGAAGGTTCATTGTACATGCTGGAGTATTTTTTTACCTCTTCCGCCACGTTTTCCTTCTCTGACATGCAATACGTGAAATTTCTCAGGTTTTGTTCCGGTTTAAATCGATGTTCAAATTCAGAGGCAATGGCATTGATTGACTTACGCTCAGAGAGAAGACTGACAATGTACTGATTCAGGCTGACACCCTCTTCTTCGGCCTGAATGGCCAGTTCACGATGCAGACTTTTGGGCATTCGCAGGAGTGTTTGCCCTGAATATTCTTTTTCGAGACTCGATGGACTCGGATCTGGCACAGGGAAACCGAATTCCATTGCAGCCGATATCCACGATATTTTTGCCCATTTCAGTTCTTCGATCGCTTCTTCAATTGTGGCGCCGTTGGCATGGCAACCCTTTAAATCCGGAACCGAAATGAACCAACTCCCATCCGATAATTGCTCTGCATGAAATGAATAAGAGCGATTGGCCAATTCCATTATTTTTAATTCAATATTCTTTATGTCGTTTTCATTCTTCCGAATCTTCGTTTTCACGTTCCAGGGTCCTCTCCTCAATACGATTTTTTATAATCGGAGACTCCAGTAATTGCTTCAGAGACAACGCATCTGCGATGGATATTGTCTTTTGCCCTGCATGAGGTTCAACACACAGAAAGATGACCGGTTGCTGATATGGGATGACAAGTACAAACGATCTATGTGAACCGCTTTTTGAGCGACCGAACTGGTTTTTCGCTTTTTGAAATCCAATCCACTCAAGCAATGATTCAATTTCATTCATTGTCACTTTCGGTTGTCGTTCATGCAAAATTCTATCAATAAGTTTTTGTCTGCGGCTCATTTTCCGCTTCCTGTTGATACTATATACGATATCATCTTGTCAAATGTTCCAGAAAAGTGTTCCTCTTCTTATCCAATACCTCACGTGACCGATGGTTGATATCGACTCGCCCAGAAATAGAAGCCATCAGGCATTCAATCCGAATAAGCTAAGCAGTTCTGCTTTTCCGAGCCGATTTTCCAGGTTCATCGTGACATCATCCACCAGATCATCGAAGAGCCTCTGCTTCTTTCGGAGAATCCGGTCGATCCGCTCCTCGATCGTATCCTCCAGAATGTATTTGTACACATGGACCGGAAGCGGCTGACCCATCCGGTGAGATCGTGCCTCCGCCTGTTGCTCCACCGCGGGATTCCACCACCGATCGAAATGGAATACATAAGAGGCATCCTGCAAATTGAGTCCCAATCCACCCGCTCTCAACGACAAAATCAATATTTTTCGTCGTTTATCCATGCGAAATTCCTGGATAATGTCATTCCGCTGCTGAACGGACAGAGCACCGGTAAACACCAGCGGGTTCATTCGATGAAGGCGCTGAGCCAACGCATGACATCCAAACAACTGATCTGTAAACTGCGAAAAGATCAACGCCCGATGGCCTTCCTGATCCAGCACCTGCAACCGCTGCTCCAGATCGTCGCATTTGGCGGATTGACCGGTTCTGGGGCAGAAATTACAGTATTGTTTCAGTTTCGCGATCAGAGCCAGGATCATCTCCACACGCACATCCATGGGATTATCGCTTAATGCGATCAATCCCTGCCGCTCCGCTTCGCGGTAGGCGGTTTCCTGATGCCGGCCCATGGGTAATGCGATCGTCTGGACGATCTTCGGTGGAATCTGTTTCAGTACATCGCTTTTTTTCCGACGGAGCTGCACGTCGCGAAGCAACTGCCGCAATCCGGGTCCTGGGCTCAGAGGCAGCGAATTTCCGTTCAGGTGGAGAGCGGTGAACTCCAGGATCGACGCCAGTTCCTCCTCATCATTCTCCAATGGCGTCCCGGTCAGGCTGCAGCACCGTTTCCGCTGAATCTGTTTGCATTTGATGCTGATCTCCGACTCCCGGTTCTTGATCTTCTGTGCTTCATCCAAAATGACATAATCCCATATCCGACGGGGCGGTGCGGCGGGATTCCCGGTGAAATCCGACCGGAATGTTTCATACGTGACCAGATACACATGAGCGGCCGATTGCCATTGCCATGCCCGTTCTTCAGGAATCCCCCGGATCGTCGATACCCGGAGTTCCGGCGCCCATCGTTCAATCTCGTCCCGCCACTGTCGGAGCAATCCGGCCGGAACAATCACCAGTGCGTTCGCGATCGTCCGTCGAAGGAACAGAATTCTCAGCGCGGCTATCGCCTGGATAGTCTTCCCCAATCCCATATCATCCGCCAGCAGAACAGCATCCTTCATCAGCAATGCCTGTATGCCGGTTATCTGATACTCGAACAACGATCCGGGCCACTTCAGCGGTCCATCCGGGAGAAGCAGCCGATCTGTCCTGATCCGCAACAGATGAGACAATCGTTTCCAGAGCGGAAGTTCATTATCTGGAACAAACCGGGTATGAATCCCGGATCGACCGGATCCGGATGGCCGCCGGGATGCCGGTTCACCCACCTGATCCCATATCGCATCATCCCGAGGCTCTAACCGGACACTTCCCCGCGGATGCTGCATTCCTGGTGATATGATTATCTGACCGGTTTGACTGATGGGAGACGGGACAGCAAGATTCCCGGAGATGATCGGTTCCGGTAAAACCTTTCCCTTTTCTGCACCGGTCTCCATTCGCAACGAACCGGACTGTTTCGCGATGCATCTGATCGGAAGCCGGATGATAGTAAACCATCGGATGCCGGGAGCATCATCTCCACCGATCTCTTCCCACCAGGACACCCCGTCTCGGTTCATGATCCTTTTCCCGGCCGGAAAATCTCCTGTAAACCGATGGATGCCCGTTCGAAGGGTTCCAGGATCAAATCCCGCCGGACCAATTGGTCCACTAACATCATTTCCCGGGATGATTTATCAGGCACAGCCGGAATCCACTCGAAATCCTGAAACGGATTGTATCCAGGGACGGATCGCCGGTTCGTCTTATCGGGTGATGGGGATGACACCGGAATTCCGCAAACCGGAATGGAACAGCGGATATCCTCCCGGAACAATCCGGAATCCATCTCCAAGGATAAATAACACAGAACCGTGGGAATGTTCTGACATAACTGAAGCAGTGAAACCAGCAGCCGCCGATGTGCCTGGCGGTGCATCTGAACGGGATTCCACAGAAAGGAGTAGGGCAATTCGATGCCGTTGTAATTGAACTCGATCGGATCTCCGTACGCATTGATCAAAAAAAGTGCGCCTCGAAATTCCGATTTTCCGGGAGATTCCATCTTGAGAAACCCTGCATTTCCCAATGATCGCAATCCGTCGGCATCACGGAACGGAACGGGCATGGATCAATCTCCGTCACCCGGAGTTTCGTCGGAGGCTGCTTCGAGATCTTCATCCTCGTCATATCGGATCGATACGGGGGCTGTTTCAATTGCGGCCTGATAGTCCGGATCGATCCGCTTCAGATCCCATTCGGTAATCCACGCCTTGATATACTCCCGCATCCGGGTCGTTCCCAGGCATTCCAGAGACGATTCCAATGACGCAGGCCATTGATATGCGTTCTGATAAACGGATTGAATTTTCACATGCGTGATGTCGATGATATCTTTCAATGGTTCCAGAATCGAAAGGCACTGTTCCTGTATGATCTTCATCCCTTTCTCTGCATCACTGCCGGTTTTTCGATCCAGCTCACTGGACCGTATCCGGAATCGATTCGGAATTTTTTGCAGATCATCCTTTTCCGCAAGCACGGCTGCGCCAAAATCATCCGTGATCGCGACAACGGCCGCAATGCCCGGAAAACTGTCCTTCACTGTCCGCTTCATCCATTCGGCCAGCATGGCATAGGATCGCCCGCGTTGCAGGAGCGAATACCTGCCTATCAGCTCCGCCTCATCGATCAGGAGGATCCACCCGCTGTAATTCGCTGCCCGTATCAAGCCGGCTAGAAAGATAAACCGCATCCGCGCCAGATCGGACTTCGTCATCCGGTCGATTTTATAGGTTGCGGATTCACCCAGCAGACGCAACTCCCGTCTGATCTCCTGCACATTCATGGGATCACCGGACCAGAACCGGACAATCCGGCTCTGCATATCCGGATCGCGTGGCTTTTTCGAATAAATATAAAATGTCGCTCCAAAGCACCCATTCAATCCGGAATTTTCGAAATTGATCCACTCGAAAAACCGGTTCCATTCTTCCGATTCATCATCGATCCGATTCAGGATATCCGTGATCGATGCCCGGTGATTCTGGTCCGGAATTCTGATGTTCTCGATAGCGGCCCGATACAATTTCACCGGATCGTAAAACGGTGTCTCTTTGGAAATGACAATGGTGCTGCATGCAAACCGGCTGTTCAATGCGATATGTTGTAAATACTCCAGGAGATGCGACTTTCCGCTGCCGAACCCGCCCGATACGATCATGCCATGGCATGGATTTTCCGGGGATTGTTCCATCTGCCGGAGCATCCGATGGAACTGCTCCTCGATATGCGGTTGATGACATCCCAGTTCCCGGACCGCATCCTGGTTGGGCGTGCCCGAACGTAATGCCTCGATGGCGCGATGCTGTTGCAGAAACAGCGGCGATCCGTCGGAATGCCGTGTCACATAGGGATGCAGTTCAGCGGTGTCGGATATCCGGATCAGAGGAGCCATCGGATTGGGGCGGTGCATATCATAAACATCATCCCAAATCCGCAACTTCAACGCCGAATAAATAGTTACGCCTCGCCGGTCGGAGGTGATGAAGTCCACGGGTGCGGTCACCACGATCAGGCAGTTTGACAATTCATCGGTGCCATCGATGAATTGACGCAACACCTCATAGAGATCCATCACGGCCGTCTTGCTGTAGTATCGCGACCCATCCGATTCCATCGGCCGTTTCTGTATCATGTACCGGGAGATGTCCAGCAGGAGGGTCAACCCGTGTGATCCATTGAGTTTCAGCCATTGAATCAGCGAATACAGCATACTTCGGGCATTGTGCCGGACGATTTTCTGATAGATATTCGAGTGTTTCAGATCGGAAATCCGCTGCAATCTGCCCTGGAGCCAATCGATGATCCGGTCATGCTCAAACCATTTCTCCGCATCGTCCTTCATCGCCAGTTGCGCCATGCACAACCGCTTCATGGCTGTCTGAAACTCACGGCACATCACCGGATCATGGAAAATCGCCCGTTCGACGGTGCGATTCATCTCGTTGTAAAATTCGTTCTCATCCCGTTCATTTTTTTCAGCCAGCCATCGCAGGGTCAAATCCTCTTTCTGCTCCGGTAAAACACAACAGCCTTGCTGAATGGCGATCGTTCTGATGAAGGAAGCGGCCCATTCGTCCCAGCGGATTTCACAGGCAATGGCATGAAACAACTTATCGATACAATGGATCTGCGTCATCTCCGCAGTCACGGGAACAAACACATAGCCATCCTCGTGAGCGGCAACAGACAACTCCCGCTGAATCTGCTCCGCGAGATATTCCTGCTTCGAAACGAGAAACTTGACCGCAGCGCCGCCCTGGGAAATGAAACTCCGAAGATATTCATTCCGGAGACACTCGATGATTTGTTTGAACTGAATATCCATATCGTTATCCTTGGGGATCAGGGCCGTTTGAATGCGATACTGTAATAGACCTGTTCACGACCTTTCTCAGTGATCACAGTCAGCACTTTCCGAGGAATCTTTGTGCCGGTGCTGGCATGCAGTGACATCCGGCAGCCCTCTTTCGTTTCTTTGATTCCGGTTTTATCCAGAAGATAGACATCGCGGGTAAATTCCTGCAGAGTGTATTCCCTCGCTTGACCGGGAAGCATGGTCAGCAGGCTGTAAATTTCGGTCAGAGGTATTTGAACGTCATGATCGATGAGCGATTTATCCCGCATCGCCACCACAAACTGATATGCCTGATACAGGCTTTCAATGAATGGTTCGGACTTGAATTTGATCGGCTTTTTCTGAAGATCTTTCAGGTGATCGAGGAGAACCGTGGGACGAAGCTTCCGGAATTTTTTCTTGTCGATCATCACCGCTGACTCCGAAGGCAGAATACGAACGAGGAACGGATAACAATAGAGACGGCCATCCTGCTCAAACAACCTGAAATCCCGTTGTTGAGCAGTCTCCAATAATTCCTTGAGATATGCTCCGGTTTTCAGATATGCATCGCCATCGAACTGCCAGGCGGTTTCAGCCAGTTCAAAACGATCACGGAGTTGCCGGATGGCTTTATCCGCGGATTCAAACAGCTTATCGATATCGCGGATGGTGCCGTCCCGAAAAGCCGCTTTGACTTTTTTCAAAGACGCGATTGCGCTTTGAGCCGCGTCCAGGACCGAATTCAGATCGGATTCCGCTGTTTTCAGAGCGGATTCAAGGGGAATCGATGGTTTTTCCGGACCGGGAACTGGTACCGATTCTGTTGCTGCTGTCATGGAATCGGGAGCATCATCGGGGATTTCCTGGCGGTTATAGGATGCTTCAGTAAAAAGCTCCCGTGAAACCGGATCTTGTGAACTGTCATTCTCAGCAGTGTTTTTTCGCATAAAATCATCAGGATTGATTGTGTTCTTTTCACTCTGTTCATTCATAAGGTTTGTCTCCCTTCCATGAATCACACCCGTTATCGCCGGTAGTATGCCACTCAATGAGATATTCAATGTATCAAAGCCCTGAAAATATCTCAACGCCGGGATATCCCTTATTCTCTCTCCTTCAGCTCGATTTGTTACACCGTATTTGATATCCGCAGACATTTTGAGATAATGATCGGAGTAACCATTTCAGGATGATGAACACCATCACGGATCAATCACTACTAAAACGGGAGATGGTACACAATGGACGGCTCACAAGCAGTGCTCCTTCTGCGGAAAACATTGAAACAACCGCTCGCCGCCACTCGGCACGATCATTAGGACACGCACCCGATGCCGATCGATGCTCAGACCCAGGCGATACTGCTTCTCTGTACCCATTTTCCACGTACCTCCCAAAATTCCCCCACCCCCCTCACGCTATCGGAGTATGGCCGGCTGACCCAGTGGCTCCATGAACACCACTTCAAACCCGATGATCTATTCGGCGATCCCGAAAAAATACTCGCTGGTTGGACCGATCCCAAAATCACGCTTCATCGAATTCAGTCGTTATTTGACCGAGCGGGAGCATTGGATGCGGTATTGGAAAAATGGCTTCGAGCGGGGATATGGGTGATCTCCCGAGCCGATTCTCGGTATCCCCATCGATTGAAAGAACGGCTCGGCGCGAAGTCACCTCCCCTGCTCTTTGGCTGTGGAAACCAGCAGTTGCTCCAAACCGGAGGGATCGCCGTTGTTGGTTCCCGGAACGCCACCGAAGAGGAACTTCATTTCAGCAGCAGATTGGGACAGGAAGCCGCTCTTCAAGGCTATACGATTGTTTCCGGTGGAGCCCGGGGGGTGGATGAATCCACCATGTTGAGCGCACTGGCACATGGCGGTACCGTCATCGGAGTGCTCCCAGACAATCTCGTTCGCGCTGCCACATCCGACAAATATCGCTCCCATCTGCTGAATAAAAATGTATTGCTGATATCACCGTTTCATCCGGATTCCCGATTTGAAGCTGGAAATGCCATGACACGGAACAAATACATCTATTGTCTTGCAGATGCAGCGATTGTCGTCGCAGCCACATTGGAAAAAGGCGGCACGTGGCATGGAGCGATCGAGAATTTAAGATGGAAATGGATTCCTTTATGGGTACGGGTGCATTCCGACACCCAATCCGGAAATACCGGTCTCATCCAGAAAGGTGGAACTGCCCTACCTGATGAACCGGTCCAATTCAGACTGCTTCTGTCACTGTCCACTTCAGGGCACCCATCCGGTCCGGAGGCTGCTGACTCCGTCTGCCACAATTCACTCCGTGAAGACCTGGATCAACGGCTATCAATAACAACCTCGGCCTGTCCACCGATCCAGTACGGTTTGCCTTTTACAACTCCCCAAAATCTGAAAAATGACTTGGATAACCAGCCAAAATGAAGTATCAACCATGCGGTGTCCCGATCCAATGACTCGTTTCCGAGCCATTTCCATTGGGCTGGAATGCCGGAGCAGTGCTGAGAAACCGGTACATCACAGTTAAAAAGCACATTCCAATCGTTCTGCTCCATCATCCAATCTCACCGCAACATCGTTGACCAATGAGGAGGGAATATGGCGAACCTAACAGAAAAACAAGGTCCCGGCCAGCCGGATCAGACTCCAAGCCGACCGCACGCATCATCGGACTGCAAAGCGTGTAATAACCATTCATGCGATGCACAATACCTACGTCCGGATGAGTCACCCGCAGAATTTGAAGAACGACGATCACTCCAAAACCGATTGTGCCGAATCAAGCATAAAATAGTGGTCCTGTCCGGAAAAGGAGGCGTCGGCAAAAGCACTGTCGCTGTCAATCTGGCAATTTCCCTGTCTGCCAACGGCCGACGCGTCGGATTGCTGGATATCGATATTCATGGTCCCAGTATCCCGACCATGCTGCACCTGGACACTGCGGAAATCATTTCCCGCAACAATGGCATGGAACCCGCTGATGTTGATGGTCTGAAAGTCATGTCCATCGGATTCCTGCTTCAGCATCCCGACGACGCCATCATCTGGCGGGGACCCATGAAAGCAGGGGTGATCAAACAATTTATTTCTCAGGTCAACTGGGACGATCTCGATTATCTGATCATTGATTCTCCGCCGGGAACCGGAGATGAACCATTGACATTGTGTCAGGTGATCCCGGATCTCGATGGCGCAATCATTGTGACAACTCCTCAGGAAGTCGCTGCTGTGGATGTCCGCAAATCCATCAGCTTTTGCCGGAAACTGAAGCTGCCGGTCATTGGCGTCATCGAAAATATGAGCGGATTTGTGTGCCCCAAATGTGGTGAGATCACGAATATTTTTCAGACCGGCGGCGGGGAACGGATTGCGGAATCCTACCAGGTTCCATTCCTGGGACACATTCCGATCGATCCCTCCATCGGGATCGCCTGCGACCAGGGTACGCCATTCGTGGATCGCTTTAAAAACTCCCCCACAGCACACGCTTTCCAGCAGGCAGTGACACGGATTCTCTCGTAACCATCTCCCATGAACTGCACAATTCCGAAAGGGGTTGTAACTTCACCCAAAGAACAGGTAATGTATGCGCGTCGAACCGGTGAATTTTCCTGTATCGATTCCAATAGATAACAATATCTTTGGATTTTATCACAGCGATCGATATGGAAACGAACCTCCTGCATTCTGGAACGGATAAAACAAGAGGTAAGCATGACTCTGATACTATGGATCGGCTTTATACTGCTCGTTTTTGCGATGCTGGCACTGGATCTGGGTGTTTTCCACAAGAAGCATCACATCATCCGGACCCGGGAAGCGATATTATGGACGATCTTCTGGGTGATCCTCTCCCTGATTTTTAATGTATTTATCTATTACGCATATGAGCACCACTGGATCACATCACATGTTCCGGGCGAGGAGATGATGGATGGCGGGGAGGCGGCTCTGAAATATTTCACCGGATATATCATTGAAAAGTCGCTGAGTCTCGACAATATTTTTGTCATCGCCATGATTTTCTCGTATTTCAAAGTTCCTGGAATTCATCAGCACGGTGTCTTGTTCTGGGGCATTCTGGGAGCGTTGGTGATGCGGGGGATCATGATCGCCGCAGGAACGGCTCTGATTCAGAAATTCACCTGGATGATTTATGTATTCGGAGCGCTCCTTATCTTCACCGCTTTGAAAATGCTCTTTACCAAACATGAAGATTTTGAACCGGATAATACACTTCTCGTACGATGGGCCAGACGGCTGTATCCGGTCTCTCCCCATTATGACGAAGGAAAATTCTTTACAAAGATGAATCAGAAACGTGCGATCACGCCGTTGTTTCTCGTCCTGCTGGTGATCGAAAGCACCGACGCTTTGTTCGCGATCGATTCCATCCCCGCCATTTTTGCCGTGACCACCGATCCGTTCATCGTATTCACGTCAAATGTCTTCGCCATACTCGGATTACGATCTCTGTATTTCGCGCTCGCAGCCATGATCAATAAATTCCGATATCTGAAATCAAGTCTGGTCTTTGTCCTGTTCTATGTCGGACTGAAAATGATTCTGTCTCATTCCATACACATCCCGGTCGGGTTATCATTGGGAGTCATCCTGGCAGCACTCACAGCAGGAATTGCCGCCTCCATCTTTGCAGATAAGAAAAATGGTTCCACAACCACCATCTGACGAAGTACTGCATCGGAAATCACCATGATTATATGCTTCAGCGGAATTTTCATATCATTTCGTCATTGGAGTAAAAGGGTTATCATATGAAAAAAACATTCTCCTTTTTTATGATTATTCTGTGGAGTTCGATGGTGCAGGCTGAAACGTATCAAGTAGGCCCAAGCCGTCCCTACACGAACCTCCAGACTGTCGCACCACTCCTTCAACCGGGAGATGTCGTCCTGGTCGATGGCAATGCCACGTATCCGGGAGATGTCGTGTTCACGGAATCCGGCACGCCGGATGAAAAGATCACCATCCAGGGAGTGCGCATTTCGGGAAACCGACCGGTTATTACAGGAGGAACGAATACTGTTCACTTCGAAACCCCTTGGCCATACAGTGGTCCTGGAGCGGACCATTATATTTTTGAAGGCTTCGATATTACAGGCGGTTCCTCTCGCGGCATCTATCATCAGGCCAATGATCTGATCATCCGGGATGTTGTGGTTCACGATTGCCCCGCGCATGGAATTCTGGGAGCGGATGAGGGTTCCGGATCATTGGTAATGGAACACGTTGAAGTGCATCATTGCGGAAGCGGCGATTCCCGGCATCAGATTTATATGGCAACCGATGAAGTCAATCATCCGGGGAGTGTTTTCCGGATGCAGTATTGCTACATTCACGATGGGAACGGCGGCAACAACGTCAAATCCAGAGCGGAGCGGAACGAAATCTACTTCAACTGGATCGAAGGCGCATACTATCATGAACTCGAACTGATCGGTCCGGATGGTGCACCTCCCGAATTGAAACGGGAAGATTCCGATGTCGTCGGGAACGTCTTCTGGAAACGAAACACATTCTATGTAACCAGAGTCGGAGGAGACGGAACCGGCGAAACGGATGGCCGATACCGGTTTGTCAACAATACGTTCATTTGTGGAGACAGTGCCGCATTCCGGTTATACGACGGCATCGAAAGCATCGAAATGCATAACAACGTATTCTATCGCTCCGGAACCGCGCCGATCACGATCGTTCGGACCATCGACGCGGAATGGTCGACTGGCGAGGAACGCATTGCAGGGACCAACAACTGGATCAAAACAGGTGCGAGTGCCGTGCCGGTACAGTGGACAGGAACAGTCACCGGAACGAATCCTGGATTTGTCAATTTTTCCGGGAATGACCTCCGGCTCATCACCACGAGTCCCCTGATCAATGCCGGAACTGACGAACCAGCCGAACAGATTGACTTTCTTATTGAGTCTCCCCTGTTTCCTCCAACGATGCACCCGCCTCTGCACAGCATTGTATCGAATCTGAATGGATTGCTGCGACCGGTCAATCACCGCATTGATATCGGTGCGTACGAATATGGCCAGATCCGCTTTGTTGACTGGAGAAACACATCCGGAACGATCAATGGCAGTTATCTGTACCCGTACCGGACGATTCAGGAGGCGGTGAACGCATCCGGGAGCGGTCATTCAATTTTTGTGGCGCAGGGGCATTACTCCCAGAATATCGTGATTAATGGCAAATCTCTCGCCCTATTCGGCGCATACATCGGCGGAACCGAAAGTGAGTATGCCTCCGGAAAAGGCGGAAATTTCGCAGCCCGGCATGTCATTAGCACTCCTTCTCACATTTACGCCAACACAGATTCACCAGCGGTCCGGTTCATGGTGACCGGATCTGACAACTCCTGGATCGATGGATTTCATATCTCCGGAGGCCGTCACGGGATCGATCTGGATACGGAAGAGACCTGGCCGGAGCTATCGGGGATTATCATCTCCAACAATGTTATCGAAACGAATGGCATACCGGGGGATGTTTCTCTGAGAGGCGGCGGCATGCGAATCACCGGAGAGGATCATCGGATCATCGGCAATACCATCCGATACAACGCAGCAGGCCGTGGCGGCGGTATCGCAGTCATGGCCGATGACGTCCTGATCCAGGGGAATGTGATCAATAGCAACGAAGGATATGATGATCATGCGGGCGGCATTTACCAGAGTGGCACGGCGGAAATCATCGGCAATACTATCCGGGGCAACCGGATCGGAGAAAACCTGGGATATGGCTGGGGAGGTGGTATTCTGATTCTGGGAATGGCTTTCCTGTCGGGGAATACGATCGCAGACAATTTTGCAGTATCCATTGGCGGAGGTGTATTTGTGGATGAAACCGGACAAGCAGAGCTTCGAAATAATCTGATTTACGGGAATACCACTTCCGCACATGACAAAGGGGGCGCTGCGATCTATATTGATGGCGGGGCAGGAACATCATCTCACGCAACCATCATCAACTGCACGATCGCAGACAATACATCTCCCGGATCAACTGGCGGGAATGGGATCTATATCGAAGGGGACTCCAGTGCTGCGGTGGAGAACTGTATTTTCTGGAATAACAGTGGAGATGATTATTATGTTCAGCCGGGATCACATCTCTCCGTGGTTTACACCTTGTCTCAGGAACCGGTTTCAGGAATCGGGAATATCATCGCCAATCCTTTGTTCGCAAATCCATCGATGCAGGATTACCATCTGAAGTCGATGGGTGGCAGGTGGAATCCAGTCTTGGAACAGTGGGTGCATGACACGGTTACGAGCCCGGCCATCGACGCCGGAAATCCGGATTCGGACTATTCCGCTGAACCCGAACCGAATGGTGCGCGGAGCAATCTCGGCGTGTATGGTAACACATCTGAAGCAAGCCGTTCCGGTGGTGTGGCTGTGCCGGCGTTTTCGACAACCGGAATTCTGATCCTTCTGACTTTCCTTTCCTCTATTATCATCCATCGCAGCCGATGATTCATACCCTATTCCAAACTTTGGCAAGACAACCGGAGCATTTAATGGAGCGTATCTTCTCTTTATTTTTGCAACATTCGAATCTGGAGTCAGTGGTTTGATTATGTTACATCATTCACCACCCCAGCCATGGGACTGAACCGGGGGAACTACGCATTCTCCGTCTTGCTTGCGGAGTATTCGACACCCCATATTCCTGTTGCATCCGCGCTGATCCTGATAATCCTGACCGGGTTGGGATTGGGATGGATTCAAATGAATGAAATCGGAGTTATCATACACCATTAATGAGCATCTCTCAGGGTGATCAGCAATCGTGAAATTGTTGGCGAGGCGTTGAAAATTTTGCCTATCTTTTCAACCGTTTGATCTTGGAGTATTGCGGGTGCTGTGATAATGTCAGCCGCTGAATGAATCGAAATGAATATGATGGGTATTTTTTTCGAGTGATCATTCGGATCAAATGAGTTCATATTTTTTTCGATCAAATCATGGAAACCAAATTTACTAATCAATAGGAGAAAGGCATGAAGAGATTATTATTGTTGGCAGTCGGTATATTCGTAATCGGGTCTCTTTCAGTTCAATGTCTCGCTGATGAGCTTAAAACAGATAAAGAGAAGCTCAGTTACAGCATTGGGATGGATATCGGCAAAAGTTTCAAACAACAATCCATTGACTTGGATATTGATCTGATGGCTCAAGCCATCAAGGATATCCTGGCCGGTAGCAAAACGAAATTAACAGAAGATGAAGCTCAGACCGCTCTGAATAATTTCAGACAGGAAAAAATGGCGCAGATGCAGAAAGAACGCGACGAATCCGCTCAGAAAAATAAGACCGAGGGAGACGCCTTTTTAGCCGAAAACAAAACAAAACCGGACGTGAAGACAACGGCAAGTGGTCTTCAATATAAGGTTCTTCAGGAAGGGAAAGGCGAAAAACCCAAAGCGACGGACACGGTCAAAACAAATTATAAAGGAACATTGATCAACGGCACCGAATTTGACAGTTCATATACTCGTGGTGAACCTGCAACATTCCGGGTGGATGAAGTGATCCCCGGCTGGAAGGAAGCGCTTCAGTTGATGCCAGTAGGCTCTAAGTGGCAGTTATTCGTCCCAGCGACATTGGGGTATGGTGAGTCCGGTGCCGGACAGGTGATCGGCCCGAACGCCACATTGATCTTTGAGATCGAACTCCTGGAAATCGTCCCTCCCAATCCCCAATAGTCATTTACTCTTCGATTTTTATTCCTGCTGATTTTAATGCCGGGCAAGAACGCTAGAACGTTTTTGCCCGATTTATTTTTAACTTCATGAAGCATGCGTGCTTCATTTTTTTTATTTCTATTTGAAGCCATCGAAAATTTGTGGTATATTACATTTTAGATACATTGTAGGACATAGGTGCTTATGACAGGCCCAGATGTACATTCTTTTTTAAACAATCTCCAGAAGCACTTGAATGACAAGACGATGGAGAGTAATGTTTATTACGAGTTAGCAGAATTATTTCTCTATCAAACCAATTTTCCTCTGGTGCGACATTTTTCTGAGCATGGGATCAGGAAATCCAAAGAACATCAACAGCTTCAGGACGAGATGCGTGGAGTGTATTATTGTGGGGTGTCATTCGAATTACAGCACGATGACCAGGCAGCACTGAAAACATTTCAATCCCTTTATGAGACTGCTCGCGAATGTGAGAATAACTATTTTTTATTGCTCTGTCGCACGGAAATCGCGAATCTGTATTACCACTTCCGTTCTTTCGATCAGGCATATCAATACTGCCTGGAATCTCTGGAAAATCTGCCAACTGTTGAAGACGTCGATTTTGAAACAGGTATCTCCTACCGCATTATAAGGCGGAATATACTGACACATCATCATCGGGCACATCCACTTACCACATTGAAATCAGAAACGAAAATGAATCGCCCATGGTGGCAGGCGTTGCTCCTTAACAATCTGGCAGTGATAAAATTCGCACTTCATCAACCCAGAGATGCGGAAGCTGACCTACAGCAGTCCTCCCAACTATTTCATTCGTCCGGAGAAGATATTTCTGAATGCCTGTATAATATCGGTGTTATCTTCGAAGACTCGGGACAACACCACCAGGCATTGGATTACTATACTCGTGCATTGGATAATGCCAGACTGAATGAACATTCGTTCTCCATGGTCCTTTCTGCGCTTCGAATTGGCTATTTAAAGATATTCTTGGATCAATCCGATGCAATTCCCTTCATTATCAATGAAGTAGTTCCTTTGAAGAACGCTCTTCATAGTGAAGCAGAGCACCCGAATTATCTGGATCTCATTATGGAGGAATACCAGCGCATTACTGATCTATTGTTGCTGGAAAATCATGAATTGCGGAAGTGTTTGAGTATGAGCAGAACATCTGAAGAAAAATTTTTTCAAATGATCCATCACTCAGGAGAATCCATTTTTATTGTCTGTGATTGGGTGTTGGCGTATATAAACCCCAAGTTTACTGAAATCAGCGGATATTCAGAAGATGAATTGATCGGGACTCCACTCATGAAGCTGATTCATCCGGAACATCAGCGCATATTGGCAGAGAAATACATCGAATGTTCTCAGGGCACAACTGCGAAACAGATGTGTACTCTGCGCCTGATCAGAAAGTGCGGCGAAACCCTGTGGATACAGGTCAAGATAATGCCGTTCGAATGGGATGGCCGGTCCGCGATAATAAATTATGCAAATGACAATATGGAATCTCACCATTTCGAGGAAGATATCAGACGTACCCAGAAATTGGACTCATTGGGTATTCTGGCCGGTGGCATCGCCCATGATTTCAACAATTTATTAACAGCCATCCTGGGAAACGTATCCATCGCAAAACGATATACTGAAGGTAACGATAAACTATCACGGTTACTGAATCAAGCGGAGAACGCAACACACCGTGCCCGTTCCCTGACCAATCAATTACTGACATTCTCAAAGGGAGGAACGCCGGTTACCCGCTCAATCTCAATTGTTTCGCTCATAAAGACAATATCTGAGTCAGTTTCCCGGTATTCCAGTATCATCTGTGAGTATTCAATTCCCGATGATCTGTGGATGGTTGAAGTGGATGAAGAGCAGATTTATCAGGTGTTTGACAATATCATCAGGAATGCAACCGAAGCGATGCCGGATGGCGGACGAGTCGAAATCACTGCTGAAAATATACACAGCGGTTCACTGCCTTTTATGGGTGAATCGGAGACTCGGTTTGTAAAAATATCCATCAGAGATCAGGGAAAAGGAATTCCCGCTCAGGATAAAGATCGTGTTTTTGATCCTTATTTTACAACGAAACCCCAACGAAGCGGGCTTGGATTGACCACTTCATATTCTATCATCAAAAGACATCGAGGTCATATCGGTCTGCAGTCAGAAATGGGAACAGGTTCAACTTTTTATTTTTATCTTCCAGCGGGAGAAAACGCCTCAGCACAACTGCTCCCCAATACTCAGGTCATCACGCCCGAAACGATCCGCATTCTCGTGATGGATGACGAAGAGATTGTCCGCTTGGCCGTCTGCTCAATGCTCGACGAATTCGGATTTCAGACTATATCTGTCTCCGATGGATCGGAAGCAATATCGGTCTATTCCGAAGCTATCCATAGTGGCGAACGGTTCGACCTGGTGATCATGGATCTGACAATCCCGGGTGGAATGGGCGGTGCAGAAGCTATTCAAAGGCTCCGCAAAATAGACCCCAATATCCGTGCGATCGTTTCCAGCGGTTATTCAGATCATCCGGTTATCTCAAACTATAAACACTATGGTTTTGTCGGATGCCTGAATAAACCATATAAAATTGAAACATTGTATCACCTGATCCAGAATATTCTGATCCAGCATCCTCCGTGCTAAGGCATTCCATTCATCCAAATGCTTCTCTGCGGGAAATCCAGTTCACGACAGAATGAATTGACAGCATAAACCGCCATTCTCACAAACATTTATCTCCTGAAATACAGAGGGGTTGCAGTTGGTGGTAGTTTTAGGTATTCCTTCCCGGTGAACCGGTTAGCATTTTTTTTAATGCGCTTTTCAAAGGAATAATTCAAGGATGATCAAGATTATTTTCATCGCAGTTGCTTTGGCGATGGATGCCGTGACAGTCTCCATATCGACTGTAATGAACTCTCAAAAGGTTCCCGCGTGGCTGATCATCAGAATGGCATTTTTCTTCGGCTTCTTTCAAGCGGCAATGCCTTTATTGGGATGGCTGCTGGGATATGAGTTTCGCGAGCTGATTCAGGATTATGATCATTGGATCGCCTTTGGGCTTCTTTCAATCATTGGTATAAAAATGATAATCGATACGTACGATTCAGAGGAATGCCTGAAGACAATGGATTACCAAAGCTTGAAACTTCTCGTCATCCTTTCGATCGCAACCAGTGTGGATGCCATGGCATCTGGCGTCAGTTTCTGTTTTCTGAATATCGATATTGTTCCGGCGAGTGCAATGATCGGTCTGATCACATTTGGTCTCTGTCTTCCCGCTGGTCTTCTGGGTAAAAAACTGGGTCTTTTATTTGGAAAGAAGATGGAACTCATCGGAGGAATCGTTCTGATTGGCGTTGGAGCGCATATTCTGTTCGATCATATTCTGACTCAATGACGATGGTCTGGCGAAAACTTCATCTGCCTTTTGATGACAGATTCATTTGCATTTGAACGTCTTTTAGCGCTATAACCCTTGAGATGAATACGTTTGAGATTGTAAAAGGAAAGTTGTTGGAAGGGATGAAAAGAAATCAATATCTCATTTTATGTTTCATGTTGCTTATCGGATGTGGCTGGACACTTCTGGCTGTCTCCGAGGAGTCCACTCCTACCACACTCGATTATCTCGATCTGTTTTCCCAGACATTTGAGATCATTCAATCCAGATATCTGGAAGAAACCGATCCGTTGATTCTTGCGGAAGGAGCTGTTGAGGGAATGCTTCTGGAGATCAGCCCGTATTCCACTCTGATGCCCTTATCGGGATCCAGTTCGATCATGCCAGCGGAATTACCTGCTTCAGCGGGACTTGTTTTGGGAGCTGAAAATGGGATGATTCGAGTGATCGATGTCCTCCCGGAGTCTCCTGCACAGATGAAAGGGATTCTGCCTGGCGATTTCATTCTGCGGATCGGCGATAAAGTCACTCCCTATTTACCAATTGAACGGGCTCGCCGTTTACTGACTGGAAATCCTGCACAAACCGTGGGACTGACCATTCAGAGCAATATCTCGTATCGGTTCGAGGAAATCTCTCTTGACCTGCAACCGGTCAGGATCGAGTCCAGTATCGTATCGACATTTACTCACGATTTTTTGCATCTTTCTTTCCAAGGTCCTTTAACAACGGAAAAAATCGACAAGATCAAAGATATTCTTCATGAACATCAAGCACTCAAAGGATTGATACTGGATCTTCGGCATCTGAACACTGGAGAAGAAACCACCGGACTGACACTTGCGGATATATTTGTTGACGATTCAACCGCCATCGCTTCTCTCTGTAATAAAGAAAAAAAAATCATTCAGGATTTGTATGCCAGCGATGGCATCTATTTTGGGAACTTTCCCATTGCGGTGATTATCGACAACACCAGCGCTGGACCAGCAGAAACGTGTGCATTAGCGCTTAAAAGCTCAAAGCGAGCGGTTCTCATCGGTGATCATTCGTTTGGTAAAGCAGTAAAAATACAAAAAATCCCATTCAACGAGAGCTTTGAGATTTATATGCCGGACGCTTATTATTGTGAACTGGATGGCACTCAGCTACAAGAAATCGGTTTAGCGCCTGATCTCCGTTTGATGTTTCCGATAAATCACGATCATGATCCATTTATTGCGGCTGCAACGGATTACCTGAATGACCATCCCGCAACCCAGTCGTGATTCGCCTGTAATTCAGCGATGGTTGGGCGCAAGATAATAGAGGAAGGGAAATATGCCATCCGGAAGACGATCTTCTTCACCTTATCGTGCATCAGCATCCTCCCAAACATCCAGTAGACGAAAATCCGGTTCATCCCGGAATAAATCAGGCTCAAACAAATCAACCAAAGGATTTCGAGTAACCATTGTGGGCATTTTTGCATTATCTATTATTTTAGTATCACTTATCATCTCGCTCGATCATCGCGCAGTTGAAAATGGACACATCGGTCTTTATGAGACGCTCACAAATGCAAATATCTCAAAATCACCTCAGGATGTTGAAACACGTTATCGGGATGCATTGAATCACTTCGGGATCACGCAGGCGCATTTGATACAGGAAGGCCGAGTTCCGGGCCGGGAAACCGAACGTTTGTACAATCGGATATATAAAATTCAATCCAGAGAAACATGGCTGAATCTGACAAATCAACTGAATGAAAAACTCCACGAGAACGGTGTCACCACCCACAACCGCTCCATCACTAAAAACACTAAACGCTGGAATTTAATACTCTTTCTCGGAACACCATCAGAACGCACCCACAAAATAGAAATCTATTATGAACCATCAGTCGAAGCCGATGAAGAACCGGTTGTCTCATCACCGGCTCCCCAACCAACCGCTTCCACCGTGGAAACCACCACCAATGCCAGGATCGCTCTTGTTTTCGATGATTTTGGTGCTGATATTTCCATTGCCGAACAATTTTTAAACGATCTTAATGTACCGATCACACTGGCTGTTATCCCCAATCTGAAGCATTCTGCGGATGTTATCCGGCTTGCCAAATCGAGAGATCAGACCGCATTTCTTCATCTGCCGATGGAACCGCAGGATGCTTCACAAATGGAAAGCCAGACCGATCTACTGACGACTGATATGGACGATTCTGAAATTATCTCACTTCTGGATGAGATCTTCGATGGATTACCGACGGTTGATGGAGTCAACAATCATATGGGATCCAAATTCACCACAGATGTCCACCGAATGGAGGTTGTCCTGAGCTACCTCAAATCCAAAAAACTTCCATTTCTCGACAGCCGGACAATTGCTGATTCAGTCGCCGCTCACCTCGCCAAACAAATACATCTTCCATTTGCCAAACGAGATGTATTCATTGATCAAGGTGCCAGAGAAGCGGATGTTGCAGGCCAGCTTGCATCTCTTGCAAAAACAGCCAGTCAGAATGGCACAGCCATTGGAATCGGTCACGCACAGATCGAAACATTGCGGATTCTCAAACAGCGACTCCCCAGTTATATAGATCAGGGATATCGATTCATACCCGTCACAGAGATCATGTCCGTCAATTAAACTCATGAAAATTGGGAGTTTCAACATCCATCCGCTCGTGATGAGCGCTCCGCTTGCAGGTATCACGGATACTGCTTTTCTGAAGATTCTCTCGGAATTGAAAACACCTCTGCTCTTTACGGAAATGATCCCAGCTATCTCCCTGGCAAAAAACCCCAAAACGATGATCCGATTATTGAACTGGTCAACGGAGATTCATCCCATTTGTGCACAGCTATTCGGATCACAAGCATGGGCGATGGCCGAAGCCGCTCGAATCTTAGTCGATCTGGGCGCAGACATGATTGATCTCAATATGGGTTGTCCGGCGAAAAAGATTGTTCGAAGTGGTGCGGGTATCGCTTTGATGAAAGAACCCGTTCTTGCCGGAGGCATCATGCGATCCGTTCGTCTGGCCGTCTCATGTCCCGTCAGTGTGAAAATTCGGCTGGGGATCGATCCAATCACTCCGAATGCACTCCTGTTCGCTCAGATGGCGCAGGATTCAGGGCTTGAGTTTGTTACAATTCATGGCCGATATCGGACAGGGTATGATATTCCTGCAGACTGGCATTCCATCGCGGAAGTCAGACGAAATGTCTCCATACCCATCATCGGAAATGGTGATATTTTCTCCACTGAAGATGCTCGTCGAATGATGACGGAAACCGGGTGCGATGGGGTAATGATTGGCCGGGGGATCACCGGCAATCCCTGGCTCCCAGGCATTATCGCACGGAACCTGTATGAAACCACGGAAGGGAATCACACAATAGCGCTGCAGGAACGAATACGCGTCTTACTTCAGCATCTCCGATTTTTGGTGGAGCAAAATGGTCCGCAACGCGCATCCTTGATCTTCCGAAAACATTCCGCATGGTATCTCAAAGGTCTACCAAACAGCCTTCAGGATCGAAAACGGCTATTCACATTCTCGCGGCCCGAGGAGTATGAAGCATTTGCACAGGAACTTCTCGATAGAAACAATGATACTCCATCATCTGTTACGGAGTGACTGAATTCCGAATCATTTCTTCTGATCTGCCGTATAGGGTGGTGGAGTAGGAATTTGGGGATCTCGTTCCGCCTCCGTCGGAATTCCAGTGGGTTGGGATGGTTTGGAACATCGGCGGAGTTTCAGGAAATCGAAAAACAACTGCCGTTTCATCAGTTGGATTGCGCGAGCCGGATCAACTCCTTTGGGACAGACCGCAGAACATTCTCCGCCATAATGGCAACTGAAAATCCCATGAGGAGCAGAAACGACATCTTTTCGAGCTGAAAATCCTCCGTCCCGGGTATCTCGTGTATATCGATACACCTGAGCCAAAGGTTGGGGTCCCAGATACTCCGAATCCATTGCCATTGTCGGACAGGCTGCCATACAACACCCGCATTTGATGCAATAGCTGAACTGGAGATACTCCACAAGCTGTTCCGGAGACTGATAGTATTCTGTGGAAGGATTTTCCATCTCCTCAGCATCCATTCGCAGAATATAGGGATGAATCGTCCGATGTTTGGTGAACATATCGGACAGATCCGGTACCAGATCACGGATGATATTGAAATTGGGGAGTGGCGCGATGATCAGTGTGCTGTTTGAGACATCCAAAATCTGTGTATTGCATGCCAATGTTGCACTGCCGTTGATGAGCATAGCACATGATCCACAGACTCCCATTCGACACGAGTATCGCCAGGCCAATGTCAGGTCATGGTTATGTTTGATCTGATGCAATCCATCCAGTACTGTCATTCCGGGTTTAACCTGAACAGTGAAATTTTCATAATAGGGTTTGGAATCTTTTTCTGGATTGAATCGTCGGATCCGAAAAATGACATCACATGCCATCTGTTTGTTATTACTCATTGCCTACCTCTCTACATTCCGATCGGAGAATTCGGGTGGACACCGGCTGAAGCCGTTGAAAAAAATGTGATTGCAGCGGCAGTCCCGAAAATAAACAAGCCGACTCCGGCAACAACGAACACCAACGTCACTGTTTTTTCTGTTTGTGGCGATATGCCCATCTCAAAAATAATCGTCCGCACTCCGTATAATCCATGATACAACGCAGCTCCCAAAAACAGAATATAGAAAAAAGCCATCGTTATATGCCGGCCTCTGGCAACAACATTTTCCCAGTTTGTTCCGGGAAGATCTTTCTGGATATTAAACCATCCCAGAATGAGATCCAGATGCATGGTGATCATGTGGATACCCAGGAGAACAATCAATAATAAACCTGCGATGAGATGCAAAGACCAGGTTGATGCACTTTTCATCATCGGTCCCTTTCCTGTTTTAATGAATGAGAAAACGATATCCGCCTGCCAGAATGAACACGGCGGCAATGGCCATCATCATAATGCTCAATGGTCGCTGGACCTGCAATGAGGAGCTGTACGGGTAAACAGGTTCTTCCGCTTTTCCCACGGCAAACCCGAGTTCGACCAGAATCAGGCGAAGCCCATTCATACCATGGATTGCAAATGCAGCGAACACAAGAAATTCACCAATACGGAATATCGGATGTTCCACAAACCCCATGGTCATCTCCCATGCGTTTTTTCCACCAAAGGCGCGAATACTGGTTACAACGATGTGCATCAAAAAATAAAGGACCAGCCCGATGCCGGTTATTCGATGGAGTGAATACAGGTATCGATCCAATCCCCATTTTCCACCGAACAGCCATCCTACGGGTCCTAATCGATTCGGATATTTTTTTATCTCTGCCATGTTTCAATCCCTTCCTCATCTGCTGAAAATACCGGAAGATCAATTCAAATCCCGCGAGGGATAACGCAATCTGATCAATATTTCCGTTCGACCGGCTTCCATTTGGTGATGGTGACCGGTTTATATGAGATAGCCAGTTCTCCACCTTTGGAGAGTTGCACAAGGGTATGTTTCAACCATTTATCATCATTCCGATCGGGATAATCCCGCCGAGCGTGCCCCCCACGGGATTCCTCCCGGTTCAAGGCGGCTTTCAGGAGCACTTCTGCGAGCAGAAGCAGGTTCTCGGTTTCCAGTGTATTGATCAGATTGGTATTGTAAACCCGGGATTTATCAGCCACTCCCACCTTTTTAAAGCGTTCCTTCAACTGGTTGATTTTCTGGATTCCGGCTTCCATTTCCTGCCCGTTCCGATAGACTCCGGCATGAAAATCCATGACGGCACGGAGTTCGTCGCGGATCTGATAGGGATTTTCCGGACCATTTTTCTGAAGCATTTCTTTGTAGATATAATCTTCCGCTTCCTGAACTTTATCCTTGGGAAGCGCTGGAATTTTAGGAGATGATTTCAGATATTTTGCGATCTCGGAACCGGCGATCCCACCAAAAACAAGGCATTCAGCGGTGGAGTTTGTGCCGAGTCGGTTAGCTCCATGCATCGATACGCAAGCGACTTCTCCGGCTGCCCAGATGTTTTCCACCGGCGTTTTCCCGGTGATGTCGGTTTCAATTCCTCCCATCGAATAGTGTGCGACTGGCCGGACAGGAATCTGGTCCGTAATCGGATCCAATCCCAGAAACTTCATGGTGACTTCCCGGATCAGCGGCAACCGATGATTGATCTGATCCGCTCCCAGATGCGTCATATCAAGATTTACATAGTCCAGACCATCCGGTCCCTGGAATCCATTTCCTTCGAGAATTTCCGTCATTTCGGCTCTGGAAATGATATCACGGGGAGCGAGTTCCATGCGACTGGACGCGTATTTCTCCATGAACCGCTCTCCCTTGGCATTTCTCAGATACCCCCCTTCTCCCCGGCAACCCTCCGTCATCAAGATACCTGAAGGTACCAGCCCGGTCGGATGGAACTGAAGAAATTCCGGATCTTCAATGGGCAGCCCAGCGCGAAGCGCAATCGCATGACCATCACCGGTGACGGTCTGGGAATAGGTGGTAAATCCATACAGACACCCCAGTCCACCCGTTGCAATCATCAGGCATTTACCCTGAATGACGACAAATTCACCGGTTGTACAGTCAATCGTGGTCAAAGCACAGAATTTCCCATTATTCATGATGATAGAAGTGGCAAACATCTCATGATAACAGGACCAGTTTTTGTATTTGGTAAGTGTGTCATAGAGTGTCTGCATTTCCATGAAACCCGTTTTATCAGCAGCCATTGTGGCTCGGGGGTAGCTGTGCCCGCCAAACGGACGCTGATAGATACGTCCGTCTTTCCGCCGAGACCATGGAAGTCCCCAGTGTTCCAACAGAAGAATTTCCTTGGGAGACACTTCCACAAACCGATCCACTACATCCTGATCCGCCAGGAAATCCGATCCTTTGATCGTATCCCAAGCATGAAGATCAAGACTGTCCCCCTCCTCTGTCCGGAGAACTGCACCGGTTCCACCTTCCGCGCATCCGGAGTGTGCCCGCATGATCTGAACTTTGGAAACCAGTGCCATATCCACCTGGTCGCCACTTCGCCCGGCAATCTCCACCGCGGCTCGTAATCCAGCCAAACCAGTGCCCAATATTACCACATCATGTGTTCGCGTCGTTGCCATATCTCTCACTCCATCCTTCTTTGAATCTGGTTAGAATGGTCATTTTCAAAATCGAAGATGGTCATATTACACAATTGATCAAAATATTCCTCACCAACGAACGTGATTGGATACACCCTGCCATCTAAACTCGGCAAACCTGTCATGTTCATCATTCAGAGGAAATTCCGTACATCAACTCCCCCAACCGCTTCTTCCTTTATCAAATCTCACTTGTAATACTCCAGACATTGAATGTCAACATCTTGAGACCCTCTTTCCACTCGCTGTTGTGTCACTCTGGCTCGTGAGAATCAGGATGAAACGGTCCGATCGTTCATGGCTACAGATCGTGATCGTATTCCCTGAATGGTCATCATCGATCGGAACGAAGCCGGCTGAAGCACGACCAAGAGAATTCCTGTCAGAATCCATAGGCTCATTCTCACCACCAAAGAAATGAAACCGGAATCCAGATCAATGAAAACAAAAATCCCGCAGAATGATGCAGTGAGCCCAGCCGGGATGATCAAAGCAGAAAAAAGCCGTAGTGGCTGGGACATAAACCGAGTCAGAAAGAACAACACGACGCCCAGTTGAAAGGCGTAGGCGGTGAGTGTTCCCCAGGCCGCTCCGGTTGCTCCATAATCGGGGATCCACCACAGATCGAGCAGTACGTTGATCAGAAGTGACGATGCTGCTCCCACTATCAGAAATTCCTGTCGTTTTATGGATGTCAGCGTATTGGCACATAGATAATTCAGGAATAATATGGGGATACACCAAGCCAGAATTCGAAGGCTCATGACCGAATCTTCGAAACCACTGCCACCGATCAAACGAATGATCCATTCGGGAAACACCATAGTGCCGGCTGCGATCCAGAATCCACTGACCATCAAAACCCGAAACGCCAACGTGATGATCTGATGGAATTTTTGAAGACTCAATGGATCTCCCCCCCACCGGCTCAATGCGGGGAACAATGCTGTCACAAGAGCGAGTGCGATGATCTGAAACTGCAGGACAAACAGATGCGGGACATGAAACATACTCACAGCCTCCGGACCTTTGATAGCTTGAAGGAGATACACATCCACCCGCAGAGACAAGCCAGTACAGAAGGTGGCGACTCCCATGATCCACGACTGATTCAACAAATAACGGATGGTTGCCCACTGTGCCGATAATCCTGTCAGATTAAAATGTTTTCTGACCAGATACAGGCCAGATACAAGTCGAACGAACTGACTGACTGCCGTGACCGCGAACAGAGCGATAAAACCTCCCGTATGTGGAAGTGTTTGAACCGGTAACAGCACGATGATGATGACACCGGTAACGGAAATGACCCGAAAAATCAGAGTCAATACCGCATCCAGTTCCATTCGTTCACTGGCCATAAAGATGGTATTGATCAGGCTGGATAGCTGCTGAAGAACTTCTCCTGAAACAGCCAGATAATATGCGACCCTGAGGTAGGATTTGAAATCGAGAAAATAATCCAGAATGACTGCGCAGATGACAAAACCGATCAGGAGGAAAACTTTCAGAATCAGGCTGCTTCCCAGATGATTCCGCATTTTGTCCGGTTCCCGGGCGATTTCCCGGATCAGGATCGTGCTCAATTCGAGATTCACCAAAGGCTGGAAAGCGAGGACGATCGCATTGATAACCGCAAATTCTCCAAACAGATCCGGTTTAAGGTATCTGCACAGAATCATTGTGACCAGAAACCCGGATCCTGCCTCGAGAAGTCTGGCACACAGGTTCACCATCGAATTCCGGGCGATTCGGGATGAAGAACTCATTGGTACAGCGTAACCATCAGATGACAGCCGGTCCGTTCGACAATATGCTGTTTCCAGGAATCCAGAATTTCAGTGGGAATGAGACCCGAAACAGTGAGTCTGATCTCGTATTTATCTTTATTGAATCCAGGTCCTTTCACGATGTTGCATCCGGAGGGCAGGGAGGATCTCACGGTATCGAGAATCAATTTTTCATGGGATGTATCCCGGAGCTTTATGTCCCACAAAATCCATTCCTGGAGATCCTGAATGACATCCCGATAATATTCTCCGATCCTGGGAGTAATAAATGTCAACTCGATATAGTCAATATTGTTTTGTTGTTTTCGTGAAACATGCACCGGCTGATGAGGCAATTCAGAAAACGCAGATTCAATCTCCATGAAAGCGATATTGACTTCAAGCCGGCAATTGATCTCCCGCTGATATTTATGATGATCGTTCATCCCGGATTCTCCTAGGTTGTGTGCAATTCGTTTATCCATCGCATCCCTCTACCGATCCCGGAATAAAGACCAGTATGATGAATCATCATAGATTTTTCGATCATCCCGGTAAAGGATCAATGGTTTCAGAAACAGCGAGACAAAACGAGTATCAACGGTATTGTCGATGACAGCTCCGGTTTCGATATCCACCTCCCGATAAAATCCATACCGGCATTTATGATACGTGATCACTCCCATCACGGCTTTTCGTCCAGATTCCCGATATGATGGAATCTGAGTCAATTCACTGAGCTTTGCCATGGATACTGCGATATCGGTATTCCCATCGATGTAGGATCTGGAAAAGCCGGGCTGATCAGGAAACAGTCCGGTGAAAGGAGATTGAAATCGCAAGAAATAATCTGCTATTCCTTTTGCCAGTTCAATATATCGGTGCTCCTTTTTCAGGCGATACATGTCACAGAGCAAGTCCACCACAGCAAAGTTGGTGGAGAGTACGGGGCCGTACTGATCTGTGGCATAAAAGATCGGGGTATGAGCCAGTACCAGATCTTTTGTAGCGAAATGGTTATAGAGTCCTGTGATCCACAGATCCAATGCATTGAGAGCCCATTCCTTATGATGGGGCGTTCCGGCCAGAGAAAACAATCCATACGCGACGGATGTATTTTCTTTGGCCAGGAAGGTCCTGGACAACCGACGTTTAAATATGGGTAATCGATCCCATGGCCACTCGATCTGCATCGCAGGGAAAATACCGAAGGACTGAAACAACGGTGTTTGTATCCAAAAATTCGCCAGTGTCTCGGCAAATTCCAGATACTTCGCCTGTCCGGTCAATCGAGCCAGGTCAGCAGCAATTTCGATATACATTCCAGACAGAGCGTCGGCTAGCGACAGAGTCGGTCCAAACGGCATGATGTGCCAGGTCCGGATCGCTCCCATTCGATAAAACAGTTTTTTAACACGTTCAAAGATCTCGACTGCCAGTTCCAGAAACCGCGACGTTCCTGAAAGTTCATATAATTCGAGGAGCCCGTACAGGATTTCGACATAATCCTGGCTATCGACATGAGGAAGCCGGGTTCGACATTTTCCTGGCAAACCGATCCCATGAAATCTGCGGATCTGAGGTTTCGTAAAGATAGCCAGTGTCTTTTTGAAACGCCGATGAAGTATATCGATCTGACGATTGACAAAATCCTGCTCCCCCAATACCCAGAAAAACGGGACATAATCGCCCAGTTCTGATAATAAATCCCGTTTATCCCTGGATTTCCCATCCGTTCCAGCGACGGAATACACCGGACAACCCGACTCAGCGCAATAGCGCTTCAAAAACCACCGGATTATTTCTTGGGTTGTTGTATCAATCTGGTTAATAAATTCTGTCGGTTCGATATGTTCCATACCGTTATAAAAAATCCTTTACATGTTCGGAAGGTTTTTGCCATCCGTTCTGCCGATCGATCACGATCCGGCACCAGAGTTCGAAAACAACCTGGTTCCATATTTTAAAAAAAGGTTGTTTCCCCTTGAAAAAATCATTTTTCAGTTGCTGGGTTGTTTCCAGGCTGAAGATTCCTCGTCGAAGTGTGGCTTCTCGTGACATACAACTCAAAACAATGGGACGAAGCTCATTTCGCATCCAATGATCCATCGGAAAGATAAATCCTTTTTTGGGCCGATTGACAATATCCGGTGGCAGGAACGGAGACATAATTTTTCTTAAAATGAATTTCTCCTGATTCCCGCGTAATTTGAGATCAGATGGAATCCGGGATGCAAGCTCAACGACCTTATGATCGATCATGGGGAGCCGAACTTCAAGGCTCTGAGCCATACTCACTGCATCCTGATCCCTGACCAGAAGATCGGCCATATCCGTCTTGATCTGAAGATAGGATGTTCTGGCGACTGGATCGAGTCCTTCACACCGGGTGCAGAATTTGTCGATATGATCTTCGATATCCAGGGGATAGTCGATGATTCGTGCAATAAAATGAGGTGAAAACACATAAAACAGATCTTCACCCCGGTACAGACGACGATTCAATCGATACCGTTCCCCAAAACCATTCCGGCCAATCAGAATGGTCTCTATCCGGTGCCAGAAGCGCGGGAGCTGATAGGATCGCGGAATCCACCGCATCGCATGAAGAATTTTCTGAGCGACCTCCGGCTTCAACCACCTGAAATGGTGATGAACGGATTCCATCCACCGAATTTCTTTGAACCATTCATATCCGGCAAAGACTTCATCACCGCCTGTTCCCGACAGAGCCACCGTAACATCTTTTCGAGCACTTTTACTGACCAGATAGTATTGAATCGCATCTCCGGACGGCTGGTCCATGGCCCAGATGGATTCGGCCAGATTATCAAGGACATCATTTCCCGTGATAACCTCCTCGGTGTGATCCGTTCCCAGGGCTTGCGCCACTTTAGTTGCGTAGGAGGCATCATCAAACCAAGCGAATTCTTTGGCATCTCCAGTAAACCGGATGCTGAATGTGCGAACGGGATGATTCATCCGTTGAGCCATCAGGGCGACCACGGCACTGGAATCGATCCCTCCTGATAAAAATGCACCCAGTGGGACATCACTGATCAACCGCATCGACACCGCTTCGGATAATACCTGAAGGAGCTGCTCGGTAGCCTCCTCCTCCGGGAGCAATCGATTCGTGGCTTTTATGAAGTCAACATCCCAATACTCCCGAAATTTTATCCCGGAGCTGTCGATGGACAGAGTATGACCCGGAGGGAGAGATTTGACCTGCCTGAAAATCGACAATGGAGCGGGAATAGCGGGGAAACCGGTAAAGCGAATGATCGAAGCTTCATCCAGTTCGGGCTTGACTTCCCCGGATGCATGCAGTGCTCGTATCTCAGATGCGAATAAGGTTCGATTTGGAAACCTTGCCCAATAGAGGGGTTTTATGCCCAGGCGATCGCGCGCCAGAAATAACTTCCGATGTTTCACATCCCAAAGCGCAAAGGCAAACATGCCATGAAGGTATGATACACAATCCTCCCGATACTCCTCATACAGATGGATGATCGTCTCGACATCGCCGGATGTTGAAAACCGATGTCCCCGATCCTCCAATACCTGGCGCAATGCACGGTAATTATAGATCTCGCCATTACAGACTAAAACCAGTGATTGATCTTCATTGAATATCGGTTGTTCTGATCCTGCCGGATCAATGATCTTCAGACGCCGGATTCCCAGTCCGCAATGTTCTCCCCAGTAATATCCCTCCGAGTCCGGACCCCGATGGATCATCGCCTGATTCATATTCCTTAAAACGGATTCATTGTAATGACCTAAAATGCCACATATCCCACACATCCATCCAGCTCCTTATCGCTCACCGATGGGATGTCTATCAGATTCCATTCCCAAACAGAAGGCATAACAGAGAAAGAACAATGTAAACCCTAAGAAATTACCATGGAAATATCGGGATAAATACATAAAAATCCCTTGAATGAATCCGGAAAAAAATATGACTTGGGCTAATGAATGATTTCGATATACAGCGAACAGACATACCGGAAGCAACGGAAGTAAGATGATGGACTGAAGGTACACAAATGGAAAATACGCGTTTCCATCCTCAACAATCCGAAAAAACAGCAACATCGTTGCGAGTCCATACCCGTGAAATCCTTGCATGGGATAACTCGTCGGCAGTCCTCCGGAGCCATACGCCCATGTATCTTCGATAAACGCATGGGGATCCCAGATGACAAATGGAACGACCACGATGCAAAACAGGATGAATCCCGGTGCAGAAACCCGGATAAGCATGCGAAGAGCTGTTTCAAAGTCAGGGGTCGACTCAGTCACAGACTTAAAACAATACACCAGTAAAAATGGAACAAAGAACCATGCGAACTGCTTGACTGCGCATCCGATGGCCAACATCAAAAATCCGGCCGTGTATTTCTCCCTCCTGAAAAAATAAATACATACCACAAGGGCGGTGATTGCGACGATATCATTGGTACCGAGCAAATAGGATTTGGCGAACAGCGGATTCAATGAGAAGATCGTCAAGGCAATCATTTTTTGCTCAAAAGCACGAATGGTCAGATGGATGAAGATGAGCGATACCGCGAATAGTACGCTGTAGAACAGCCTCTGATCAAATACTCCCCAAAATTCCTTACAGCAGATATACATTGGAATCGAAAACAGAAATGATCCCGGCATATAGGGAACATGATAGACCACGTTGTTCCTGAAACCCCGCCAATTCTCCAGATCGGTTCCCAAAAAATCTGTCGCATACGGATTGTTACCTTGAAGGAGCATCTTCATGGATTCTTCCATCTGAATCACTCCCCCATCATGTGCGATAGCCGGATTGTTTCCGGCGATTCGACATCCGATCATCAGATATTGTGGAAGAACAATATGCAAACCGATGATCATCAAAAGGATGATCCATTTAATTTTCTCCTGGAATCGGCTCAATCCAGCCGCCGCGACATACACCAGCGCTGCTCCCACGGTAATCGTTCGGATCATCAGCCTGAGAGGTGTAAACAGATTATTCATCATCACCAACGGATGCGGAGTCCCTCCGGGAACAAGGAATCGTTCCAGAGAGTGCAGAAGCGGCAGACAGTTATGAAAATCGAGCTGATCGAAAACAAACGGAAGATTAATCTCCAGACTCACCATCGCCAGCACCCAAAAAACAACGGAATCCTGTTTCGGATATGGTATATGGAATTGGGGAAACCGTGATAAAACCTGATGGAATCGCTGATGCAGCTTCACTATATGTTTCACATTCCGATATTCAGCTAACGCTTTTTAAAATAGTTAACATATTCATTTCGTTGGCTTTTCAGACCGTACCGATCGTAATCTCCATTATCCTATTTTGGGAGCCGATTCGCAATCCATCCGGATTTACCGAGCGATCTGAATAAAACGATGAAAAGAGAACATATTGCAGACTGGTTGTGTTTTTCAGACGTTTGCAGCCAAGAAGACGTTTCGGATAACCTCAAACCATGATTCGTACCCAACTTGTTCATACGCTCGTTCTTGTCTCTCTGAGAGCATATGGGTTATAGTTTCTGCGAATGATGAGACAGGACAACGCCCTTCTCATCGGCCATCAAGAAGATCAATCTTAACCGGAAGCAGATTGAAAAAATGGATCGCACTCATGGTTTGTTTATGACTAAACGGCTTTTGCGGAGCACGTTAGTCGCTTATCTTTTTACGATGGCAATACCGCATACTGCAGCGATTCAGTCATCACTGATGGGAATCGCCATTGCCTGTGTTATCGCGCAAACAATTTTATCGTCTCAAATCCCATTCAAACGAACTCCCCTGGACATTCTCATTCTCGTGTATGCTGCGATTATCATCATCAGAACAGTTACGTCATTTGATGTTGACTATTCGTTCAATACGATGAAAAAGGAGTTCTTGAAGCAGATCTTATTTTTTTACCTTGTTTCTTCTACGATGCATTCTCACAGATACACGCAACGGCTCCTGACAACACTGCTGATATCGGTTGGCATCGTTGCAGGTATCGGTATTTTCGGCTACTTTGAAGGCTCGCTCATCAAAGACGGTCGGGCAACGTCCTTTTTTAACAATTTTGGCAGAGCCGCGTTTTATACATCAATGATTCTTCCGATTGCGCTCGGTCGGTTTCTTTGCAGCAAAGGATGGTGGCGCACTTTTTCCTTTATTGTTCTCCTTCTGTGCCTGGCATTTATGATTGTGACCATGTCACGCGGAGCGTGGATCAGCAGTTTGCTTGCGGTATCGATACTGGCGGCGTTAAAAGACCGGCGGATGCTCGTTATTCTCCTGATCGGAGTCATCAGCACACCATGGTTTCTCCCCGCAGACATCATTGAACGCGCAACAAGTATCATGAAAGTCTTCCAGTTTTCAGAATCTGAAACACTTGGAGATCGATTCTGGATGTGGCACAGCGCTCTGGAAATGATCAAAGATCACCCCTGGATGGGAGCGGGGTATGGGAATCGAATCTTCCAACGCTTATATCCGGATTACATCCATTCCCGATCTTCCGGCATTGTGTTTGAAAACGCTCACAATCTCTATCTGCAAATGACCATCGAAACAGGACTACTGGGTTTGTTTTCCTTTTTAGCACTCATCGTGGGCATCTTCTGGATCCTGCTCAGAATGCTGTGCCGTTCACCCGATCAGGCACAGGAAGGCCAACTGCTGGGCCTTGCAGGCAGCTTTGCGGTTTTCCTTATCTTCAGCTTTACGACATATCGATATGAAAACGAAACCGGTCTCCTGTTCTGGTTCCTGGCCGGATGTGCGGTCGCCCTGTATCGCACCACCATTCTGAACGATTCCGATACATAATCATCTGTCATTCGACATCCATTCATTATTTTTATTCGATTAACATAGCTATTTTCTATTGATAATATCACCAGTTGTCAGTACATTCTTAATTGCTGACTAATTATAAATAGGAGCGATACGTGAAAATTGACAATACGATAATCGAACGCCGAATGGAATATTTCATAGAAGCCTCCAAGCATGCCGGAATCAAATTAACTCCCCAGCGGATCGAGATCTTCCGCGAAATCGCATCCTCTCTGGAGCATCCGGATGCGGAAACGATATTTCGTGCCGTCCGGGTTCGGATGCCATCCGTCTCACTGGATACCGTATATCGAACACTATGGAAACTCAGTGATCTCGGGATCATCCATGCATTGGGACCGCGCCACGAAAGTGTCCGGTTTGATGCCAATCTGGAACACCACCATCATTACGTTTGCATGAATTGCGGCATGGTCCGGGATTTTATTGCGACAGAGTTCAATGAACTGGTCATTCCCGACGTTGTCAAGCAGTTTGGCAGTGTCATCACGACACAAATCGAAGTCCGGGGAACCTGTGAACGTTGTTCAAAAAATATAGCCAGAGGCAGAATGCCTGATAACAAAAAATCAACACCATCAAAGAAAGGAACGAAATGACAGACAAGAAGAAATTGACAACCAATGCTGGAGCGCCCGTTTCAGACAATCAGAACATCATGACAGCCGGTGCCCGTGGTCCCGCCTTGCTTCAGGATGTCTGGTTCCTGGAAAAACTCGCACATTTCGATCGGGAAGTGATCCCGGAACGACGGATGCATGCGAAAGGTTCTGGAGCGTACGGTACATTCACGGTGACGCATGACATCACCTGCTGGACGAAAGCGAAAATATTCTCTGCAATCGGCAAAAAAACCGACTTATTTGTCCGCTTTTCGACCGTTGCCGGAGAACGTGGCGCAGCGGATGCGGAGCGGGACATCCGGGGTTTTGCGATCAAGTTCTACACGGAGGAGGGAAACTGGGATCTGGTTGGCAACAATACCCCCGTCTTTTTCCTCCGCGATCCGCTCAAATTTCCGGATCTCAACCATGCGGTGAAGCGGGATCCCCGGACCAATCTACGCAGTGCGAGAAACAACTGGGATTTCTGGACGTCACTCCCCGAAGCATTGCATCAGATCACAATCACGATGAGCGATCGCGGGATACCATACTCCTACCGGCATATGCATGGCTTTGGATCCCACACATTCAGCCTGATCAATGCCAAAAACGAACGATTCTGGGTGAAATTCCACCTGGAAACGCTTCAGGGAATCAGAAATTTGACGGATGCGGAAGCCGAGGCCATTATCGGTAAGTGCCGGGAAAGTCATCAGCGGGATCTCTATGACAGTATCGAGAAGAGGGATTTCCCTCGCTGGAAAATGGCGATCCAGGTGATGCCCGAAAAAGAAGCAGCCCAATGCCCCTACAATCCATTTGACCTGACCAAAGTCTGGTATCACAAAGATTATCCGCTCCATGATGTCGGTATCCTGGAACTCAACCGGAATCCCGAAAATTATTTTGCGGAAGTGGAACAATCCGCATTCAATCCAGCGAATATCATACCCGGAATCGGATTCTCTCCTGACAAAATGCTCCAGGGCCGATTGTTTTCCTATGGTGACGCCCAGCGGTATCGACTCGGAGTCAACCATCACCTGATCCCCGTCAATGCATCTCGGTGCCCGTTCCACAGTTATCACCGTGACGGTGCCATGCGGGTGGATGGGAATCATGGCAGCACGCTCGGATATGAGCCGAACAGCTATGGGGAATGGCAGGAACAGCCGGATTTCTCTGAACCTCCTCTTGATCTGGAAGGTGCTGCGGGGCATTGGAATCATCGATTGGATGATGATTACTATACCCAACCGGGGCTCCTGTTCCGGTTAATGACATGCGAACAAAAACAAGTCCTTTTCGAGAATACCGCTCGTGCCATGGGCGATGCTCCCAAAGAAATCAAAATCCGGCACATCGGTAATTGTTATAAAGCAGATCCCGCGTATGGTGAAGGTGTTGCCAAAGCACTGGGGATCTCCATGTGTGAGATTCCGAAGTAGCATCGACTCAATTCATAATATTTCATTCAATAATTTTACAAGATCCCCGGGCAAAGGGGATCTTGTTTCTGATACCGGTATCCATCACCCCTCCTTTGTGCCGCAAATGAAACGGGCATTGCTGATTACGATCGGCTCACTTTCCACCTTACTCGCTATTATCGGCATATTTATCCCCATCCTGCCAACCACTCCGTTTCTGCTGCTTGCAGCAGCCAGTTATGCCAAAAGTTCCCAACGTCTTTACCAACTCATGATCAGGAATCGACTGTTTGGTGAATATATCCGTAAATACCGCGAGGGAGAAGGCGTACCATTGGCCATCAAAATCATCACGCTCCTGTTTTTATGGATTTCCCTGGGAACCACCATAATCTGTTTTTACATGGCAGATTCCAAGAAGTTTGGGTTGTTGCTGATTTTCGTCGGAGTTTGTGTGACCATTCACGTCCTCCACATCCGAACAACACGTCATCGTTGAATTTTGCGGAACCTGACGAAACATGGACTTGTTATATACACGGAATGACGAGCAACCGGTTATAAATTGAAACATCGAGCGGAAATTGAAGGAGAATACCGATGAAAAAAGGATTAAAAACAGGAGTGTTATCCAGTTTATTCATCATGTTGTTTATTGGTCTGTTATCAAACGTGAATGCATCTTGGTTTAATAAGAATCCTCAATCAACCGAAACTTCTGATGCCCAATCCATTGAAAGTCAGCCATTCACATTTACTACATTCCGGGACATTGCCAAAGAAGAAAGCCCAACCGTTGTCAATATATCGACCACCACCATTATCAAACGCAACATGCAAAGAAGTCCCCATCAGTTTCAATCTCCTTTTGAAGATTTTTTCGGAGATGAATTCTTCCGTCAGTTCTTTGGAGATCGGCCGATGTCCGAAAAAGTCCAAAGTCTGGGTTCTGGAGTCATTATTGATCCGGAAGGGTATATTCTGACCAACAATCATGTCATCCAGGATGTTGATGAGATCAAAGTCACGACTCTGGACGGAAAAACATATGATGCGAAAGTGGTCGGTAAAGATGACGAAACCGATATTGCCCTGATAAAAGTCGAACCAGAAGAACCCTTGAAATCCATCCCGTTGGGCGATTCCGATATTCTGGAAGTGGGAGACTGGGTCATGGCCATCGGAAATCCATTCGGATTCGGACACACGATTACGGTCGGAGTTGTCAGTGCAAAAGGACGATCTCTTGTCATGCCCTATGACGAACTCCCGTATCAGGATTTCATCCAGACCGATGCCTCCATCAACCCTGGCAACTCCGGTGGTCCGTTGCTGGATGTTCATGGACGGCTCGTTGGAATCAATACGGTGATTGCCTCCAAAACCGGTCAGTCCGCCGGAATCGGCTTCGCCATTCCCATCAATATGATCAAGAACCTGTTGGATGATCTGAAGGATAAAGGCGTTGTCATCCGGGGATGGCTCGGTGTTACGATTCAGACTCTTACGGATGATCTGGCAAAAAATCTTGGTCTGAGTTCCACCAAAGGAGCTCTGATTTCGGAAGTAGTCGAAGACAGCCCGGCAGACAAAGCAGGAATTCAAAAAATGGATGTTGTTATCAGTTACGATAATGTTGAAATCAAGGATTCCGGTCATCTGTCGCGTATGGTCGCTGGAACATCCGTAGATAAAGAGATCAATATCACCGTTATCCGTGAAGGAAAAGAAAAGAAGTTTACGGTCGACATTGGCGAGCGTCCCAAAGATCTCAGCAACCTGAAAGCAAAAACCGATGGCGTATCTTCGGATTTTGGAATGACGATCCAGGAGATTACACCTGACATGGCCCATCAGTTGGGGATTAAAAAATCCTCTGGCGTTCTGATCGCTGATATTGAACCCGGAAGTCCGGCAGACAAGGCAGGACTCCAGCGTCAGGATATTATTCTGGAGATCAACAAGCAGAAAATTACATCGATCGGGGACTATCACAAAGCCATGGAATCCCTTACATCGACCGACGGAGCTATCTTGTATGTCCTTCGAGGCGATTCACGTATCTTTGTTGCCATTCGCCCCAATGAATCCAAAAAGTAACTCTCTGTTTTAAAATCCCATTAACGATCAAACCAATCTCGGAATCAATCCTGGTTCCGAGATTGGTTTTATTGTGATACATCTCCTAATGTATGACTCTTAAATCGATTTCAGGGAGAAATTGACAATGATTGAAGTGATGGAACTGACAAAACAATTCGGGATGACACTCGCACTGGATCATTTGTCATTCCGAATGGAAAAAGGTGAAATATTGGGATTTCTGGGTCCCAATGGAGCCGGTAAAACAACAACCATGCGGATATTGACCGGATTTCTCGCACCAACATCCGGTTCTGCGAAGGTTGCGGACATCGACATCGGGATGAATTCGTACGCTGCGAGAAAAAAGATCGGATATTTGCCGGAATCTGTCCCGTTATACCGAGATATGAAGATCATGGATTATCTTTATTTTGTGGCATCCATTAAAGGTGTTCCGCGCCACCAGCGGCATGAGCACATTCAGCGAGTGACGGAACAATGCGGATTGAGCCGTGAAAAATCACGTATTATCGGCGTTCTTTCCAAGGGATACCGGCAACGTGTCGGCCTGGCTCAGGCACTCATCGGTGATCCGGATGTGCTGATCCTGGATGAACCCACGGAAGGTCTCGATCCCAAACAGATCATGGAAATCCGGCATCTGATCAAAGAACTGGGGAACGATCGCACCATTATCCTGTCCTCCCACATCCTCCCCGAAGTCTCCATGATCTGCCAGCGCGTGATCATTTTAAACAAGGGAAAACTGATCGCGGTCGATACTCCCGAGAACCTGGACCGGACACTTCAGAAAAAAATGAATATTATCATCGGAGTCCGGGGTCCCGAAGATTCGGTCCTGAGAACCATCTCCGAAATCCCCGGGATCATCCAAGTCACGCCGCTGCAGAACCCCTCAACAGACCACTATGCAACGTATAAAATCGAATGTGCAGACGAGACAGATCTGAGGAACCGGATTGCGGAGACGGTGATCCATCACGGATGGGAGTTATTTGAGCTTCACCGGGAAGTCATGAGTCTCGAGGACATCTTCATTCACCTTGTGACACAGGAGGACTCGCAATGAATGGATCTTGGATTATCTTCAAACGCGATCTCACATCATTTTTCGTCTCCCCCATCGCCTATGTGGTCACCGCGATTTTCCTGATCATTACAGGCATCCTCTTTTTTTCCAACGTTCTCTGGTATGTGGAAGTTTCTTTTCGATCGATGCAGAATCCGTATATGGTGCAGAATCTGAACTTTGCGAATGACTTCATTCGGCCCTTATTTGTCAATATATCAGTCATTCTGCTGTTTCTGACTCCCGCACTGACCATGCGCACCTTCTCAGAAGAAAAACGCAATGGCACGTATGAATTGCTGATGACCTACCCGGTCCGGGATGCGGAAGTAGTCATCGGGAAATTCATGGCATCTTTCGTTTTTTTCGTTCTCATGGTGATCCTGACATTCTCATTTCCGGCATTCCTGTACATCGTCGGTTCTCCGGAACTGGGACCGATCCTGTCCGCGTATCTCGGGTTCCTGCTGCTCGGATTTGTGTTCATCTCATTCGGCGTCTTTGCTTCCGCTCTGACTGAAAACCAAATCATCGCAGCATTGACCGCATTCGGATTCAACCTGGGACTGTGGATCATCGGATGGCTGAGTCCGTCCAATGAGGGGATCCTCTCCCAGATCCTGAAATATCTCTCGGTGGTGGAGCACTATGATCCACTGACAAAAGGCGTGCTCAATTCGAGTGACCTGATCTATTTTCTATCAGTGTGCGGGATGTGCTTATTTCTGACTCATCGCGTTCTTATGTCACATAAATGGAGGAGGTAACGTCATGGTCAATCCGAATCAATCCACTCGAACCCGGCCCAACGGAGCATTGATCACCGGTGTTTCCATCGGTTTGGTGTTGGTTATCATTGTCATCATTCAACTCATTGGACTCAAACACAACGCACGTTTTGACCTGACCGGCAATAAACGATATTCCCTGTCTCCCCAGTCACTCAAAGTGCTCGGGAATCTGAAGCAGGATATCAAGGCATACAGCTTTTACAGCGAAGGGGAACAGGATTACGAGACTGTCCGGGATCTTCTGAAGCAATATCAGGACGCGTCTCCCCGGTTCCGTTATGAGTTTGTCGATCTGGATAAAAATCCATTCATCGGCAAGAAATTCGATGTGAATTCATATTCAACCACGGTATTGGAATACGGCGAGGCTCATCGCAAAGTGACGAACGCCACAGAGAAGGATTTCACCAATGCCATTGTCAAACTGACCCGTGGTGATGCTAAGAAAAAAATCTACTTCACAACATTTCATGGCGAACGCGATCTGGAATCGACTGAAGCGGAGGGGATCCAGTTCCTGAAACTGGGTCTCCAGGACACAAACTACGAGGTGGACGTGCTGAATATGGTCAAAACCGGAACCGTACCCGATGACTGCCATATTCTCGCCATCATGGGTCCGACACAGGATTTCCTGGACTCCGAATTGACCGCATTGAACGAGTATATTCAGAGGGGGGGAAACCTCGCTGTATTCATCGACCCCAACACAGCTCCCAAATTATCTGCATTTTTTCAGACATATGGAATCCAGATCGGTAATGATCTGATTATCGATCCCCAAGGGTACCAGAACATCCGTCAACCCATTGTCAATGATTATCCGGCACATGAAATCACCGAGGAATTCACATACGGTACGATATTCCTGGATACCCGGACGGTTACACCATCAGATCCGCCTCCCGAAGAAACCACAATACAGGTATTGGCGAAGACATCGGATGCCACTTGGGCGGAGAGGACCTTTCAGACACAAACCGAAAGCTCACCCCAATACGACGAGTCTCAGGATACCAAAGGACCGTTATCGATTGGAGTGGCAGCGGAAATCCCGTGCTCAACACCCGCAACAGACAGCAATACCGATCCCTCGACGATGACTCCGGAAGCCAAGGCTGATGAGCCACAAACATCCGATTCACCCGAAAAAACAGACACGCCATCTAAAGCCAAGCTCGTGGTATGGGGGGATTCCGAGTTCGCGAATAATATTTATGTTCAGTCGTTCCCCACCAACGGCGCATTGATCATGAACATTTTCCACTGGTTGTCGGAGGAGTCGGATCTGATCGCCATTCCGCCCAAAGATCCCATCTCGCAACCCATGCACCTGTCATCGGCTCAACTGATATCCGCCTTTGCCATCCCGGTTGTTGTCCTGCCCTTGATCATTCTCCTGGTGGGAGGCGTCCGGATTTATGATCGGAGGAAACGGGGATGAGCTGGCGAACGAATATCATTCTGCTTCTGATTCTCGTTGTTTTGGGAGCATGGTATTTTTTCTATGAAATTCAAGGGGCTCCTCAGCGGGAGAAAGAAGTCATCGAAGCCAAGCGATTGTTCCCGGGTCTGGCTTCAGAAGATATTCTGACATTTTCATTTCAGCGAATTCCCAATACGACGGAACCCGAACTCGCACAGCCTTTGCAGTTCGGATTCGAAAGCATCGATAGCAAATGGAGCATCACTTCTCCCATCCAGTATCCGGCTGAAACGGAAACCATCAACGAAATGGTCAAAACCATCGCTGAGCTTCAAAGCGAACGATCCCTTCCGGATGCATCGGATCACCGATCCGATTTTGGATTGGACAAACCATCCTTCATCGTAACCTTCAACTCGAAAGATGTTCAATACCAGGTGATGTTGGGTGATGAAAATCCCACACAGGATTACTTTTACGCCGAAATTTCGAATGGGAAAGATGTATATCTCGTTCCGAACACATTTAAGGACAGCCTGACCAAAGATCTGATGCATTATCGAGACAAGCGGATTATTCCCATTACTCAGAAAGAAATCGGGAAGCTGGAATATCAGATTGCAGCTTCGGAAGGATCACCCTCGCCGATCGTGATCACAGCCAAAGAAGATCAATGGGAGCTGGTCACGCCGATGCAAGCGCCGGCGGATCGCACCCGAATCAATGAATTGGTCAGCTCTCTGGAAGCTCAAGAGATTCAGTCATTTGTATCGGAGACAAATGAATCGCTGGCTCAGTACGGCCTGGACAAACCATATCTATCCGTCTCGATCGCACTGAAAGATTCCGATGCGGTTATCCGGTTATTATTCGGTAAAAATTCGGATGCCGGCGGCAAATACCGGTATGCATTGCGGGAAGGGTCCGCTCCCATTTTCACGGTAAATGAAGACCTGGTAAAGAAATTCAGTGCTGATCCGTTTGAGATGAGATCCAAGGATGTGTGCCAGTTCGAACGGTCGCGGGTCAAGAAGTTCACTCTGACAAATCGACACGGAACATTTTCATTGACGCGTGCAGGTGAATCCGATTGGCAATTGATATCACCCCGGGAATTACCCACTGACTCCAGTGCCGCTGGCGGGATCCTCTCCGATCTGGCGTTTCTGAAAGCAACCGGATTGAAACCCGATCTGATCGATTTTGGTGAAGATCATATCACCATGGATCTTTTCGACGATCCCGCTTCACAGGAACCGTTTCTGCATGTTGTTGTCGGTGGAAAACCAGAAGACGGTGTCGGACGCTGGCTGAAAACATCCCAGGGCGAAACGATTTTCAGGATATCTGATACGGACGTCGACCGGTTCATCCGGGATGAGTTTCATTTCAGGAACAAGATCATTATGGAATTCGGGATCGATGAACTCGTTCAGGTCCACGTGATAAAGAGCGGCCGGGAGCTTGTGTTCAGGCATGACGGAGATGATTTTGAAATTGTTTCACCGAAAGAAACATCGATCTCGAATCAGAGTCTGGAGACACTGGTCTGGGCGATCAATCGGCTGAGAATGGATGCTCTGGTGGAGGAAGCCACACCCGACTCGAAACCGGATCTCAATCAATACGGGCTTCAGAACCCATCGATCACGATCAAGGTTCAACTGAACGATAAATCATTGGGTCCTGTGTATCTCGGAGCTGACACCGCGGATGGCGAGAGTATTTACGTCACGACAGAATCAGCGGATATCATTGCTTCGATCAAAAAATCAGCCATTCAGGAACTGCTCGATGTGAAAATATAGGAGCAACCGGGGGGAGTTGTCATCGGTGCCCATCTCGCTTCATATCGAAATGCGTCAACACCAAATCCGGAATACCCGCGAGAGTGTCACCATCGATGACGTGACCCGCCGCATCGGAGACCGCGGAATTGGATGGTTGAACCGCAATCGAAAATCCAGCCGCTCTCATCATTTCGATGTCACCGGAGCTATCCCCGATCACGAGCGTGTGGGTGTTGGAAATATTCATTGACGCCAGCAGGCCAATAAATGCATCGCGTTTTCCATCGATCGGAATCTGAACCGTGACACGCCCGGTACACACGTCATTTTCAAACTGGAGCATATTGGAGATTCGTGTATGGGCTCGGGGAATCCGGTTAACCATCAAATCCAGTCCAGTGGAAATCAGGGCGATGTGAACGCCATGCATGAAAAAGAAATCCAGACATTCCTGCGCACCGGACCGAAGCGGGATCTCATGAATCAATTCCATGAGATATGACCGGTTGCATCCCGAATAACCTGATGCATCTCTGCGAGCGAATTCCTGGTAATCGATCTGACCATTGAGATATGCATGAAGATTGGGCAATCCCTCGCTTTCCCATATTCCCAGCCGTTGATGGAGATACTCCCAGATACTTCGCACCGGGGTTAATGTTCCATCAACATCGAACACGACCAATTCAAGGGGTGTTTTGAACGCCATGGTTTCTTCCTTTCGATTCTCGACTGTTATCCGGGTACCTGAACTCACTCACTGGTTTTCTTTCCCACTCCCATTCGATCATACACGATCGAACGCGCCGGATGCACCATTCTTCACGTATTCGTCTGGTTGATAAGTATAATCGCTTGGATTGGCCTCATCCCCAACCCTTCCCCATGAAGAAGCTGTTGATTTAATCGGATTTTCGGGTTTTTCTGTCTGAGATGGGTCCTGCAACTGATTGTATTTTAAGCACATCAAAAATCCAGAAACAGTGAAAAATGTTGATCTGGGGACTAAATCAACACCCTCTGAATGGGGAAGGGCATATAGGCAGATTCCTTCTTCACCCTCTCCCAACGCAGTGGCCGGGAGAGGGTCGCCGGCCAACCCCGCCGGGATCAATCCAACACATGGCCGGAGGGGTGAGGGTGTGATGCCAGTGCCATCGTTCCGCGTTTGTGAAAAAGGTGTACCGATGACCGCAGAAGGTGTACAGATGACCGCGGCAAGGTGTACCGATGACCGCGGCGAGTCAGTAAATGACCGCGGAAGGTGTACCGATGACCACGGCGAGTCAGTAAATGACCACGGAGGGTGTACCGATGACCACGGCGAGTCAGTAAATGACCGCGGAGGGTGTACCGATGACCACGGCGAGTCAGTAAATGACCGCGGAGGGTGTACCGATGACCACGGCGAGTCAGTAAATGACCGCGGCAAGGTGTACCGATGACCACGGCGAGTCAGTAAATGACTGCGGAGAGTGTACCGATGACCACGGAGGATGTACCGATGACCATATCCACCCCTTCGGCGAGTGCAAAGGGATATTGTATCGTAATGAATAGTATGGTAGTTATAGGTGTACGTTGGATATTGGGGAGGGTGCTGAAAATGGAAGAATTGCGTGCAAAGGTCAAAGATGATCTATTGAAGGTCGATCTCATTTTCCGACAGGCGGTTGACGAACATCGGAAGTTGGATGAAGAAGCAGCACGATTGGATAATCAGGTTTTCCTGATTCCCGAGGAAGAAAGCCGATTGAGAGAAATAAAAAAACGAAAACTGCTGCTAAAAGATAAAATTGAGCGTCAAATACAGCAGGTGATGGAAGGATCAGCATGAAATGACTATTCCTATCGCCAAAGAGGGCTGGGCATTTATCCTTCCGAGCGTGATTATTGCCATTCTGGGAAGCCGATATCATTGGATGATCGGATTGCCTCTCTGGCTTGTTTCCCTTTTTCTGATCAATTTTTTCAAAGATCCTCGAAGAACCTCTCTGGAAACCCAAGCAGCGATTCTGAGTCCTGCGGATGGAAAAATCATATCGGTCATCCCAAGCGACCTTCAGGGATTTATGGTGGATTATACGAAAGTTTCGATATTTATGAATGTATTCAACGTACATGTCAACCGGTCTCCGATGGATGGGAAAGTGATCAGTGTCAATCACTATCCAGGCCGATTTAAACCAGCGTATCATGACAGCGCTTCGTTGGGGAATGAACGGGTGGAAATCATGATTCATACCCATTGTGGACCGATCCTGGTTCGCTTAGTTGCCGGACTGGTCGCTCGACGTATCAAAAGCTATATCTGGCCGGATTACCCTGTCAAACGAGGTCAGCGCATGAGTATTATAAAATTCGGATCAAGAGTGGATGTATATCTCCCTCCTCATACACGGATCGATATATCTCCCGGTGACAAAGTCATTGCCGGCATCACTCGAATCGCAACAATACTCGATGCTCAGAATCCAACATGAGTCCAGGGGAATGAATTGCTGAACGGATTCAATCCACCATGGCAACAACTTCCAGTCACCCTACGATAGGCATCGTGAGAAAATGAACAATGACCCGTGAATCATCATCCGGACATAAAATACCCAAAGTCATTCCAGGGGGAATATACTTATTACCTTCGCTCCTGACATTGACCAATATCTTCTGCGGCTTTTACTCGATGATGAATGTGATCAATCATCATACATCACCTGAAGCGTCATCGTATTATATCCGATCGGCGTTTCTGATCATTCTGGCAGGTGTTTTTGATGCCCTGGATGGTCGAGTGGCCCGACTGACCAAGACCACCAGCTCATTCGGAGCTCAACTGGATTCGCTGGCGGATGTGATCTCCTTCGGGATCGCTCCGGGAATACTGGTATACTGCTGGGCATTGGATGGCTTCAAGCGGTTTGGCTGGATTCCGGCATTTTTGTTTCTCGCTTGTGGAGCAATCCGGCTGGCACGGTTCAACGTGCTGGAGGATCTGATGGAATATACATCCAAGCGATATTTTATCGGATTGCCGATCCCTGCTGCTGCGGGAGCTGTTGCCACGATGGTTCTGATCAAACCACATTTCGAAAGTCCCGGGCTTCTGGCTTTGATCGTTCTGTTATACGTGTATCTGATATCTTTTCTGATGGTGTCAAAGCTGCGATTCCGATCGTTCAAGGATGTGGAATGGCACCGGCGCAGACCCCTGGGAACACTCTTTTTCTTTTTGATAATATTGATCATTGTCCTGCATGAACCCATTGCCATTCTTTTCATTCTTTCATGCCTGTATGTCGCCAGCGGTCCGATCACCTATTTCATGCCGCAAGCCATGCTCGAATTTTTCCGGCGCCTGGACCGTCTGTTACTGGATGTAAAGATCCTGGACGATGATGAACATGAAGACGGTTCTGTCGAAGCTCATGAAAAACAGCCGGATACGAGTGGTCCATCCACAAAATCCCATGATGAATACATCGAAGATGAATCAGTCTAGCAACAACGATCACTACCTCTCCACCCTGTTACACATTTCCATTACACTCAATTCCTCCTTGGAGCTTGATGAAGTTTTGAAAAACGCCATGGAACTGGTCATTCAGCTTCTGAAAGCCCAGCGTGGATTCATCATGCTTCTGGAAAAGGGAGAGTTGATCCTGAAAGTCTCCAAAAATGTCGATTCCAATCAGATCGACAGCACGTTGAAAATCAGTCAGACAATTATTCAGGATGTATTCAAAACCGGGAATCCGGTACTGACAGTCAATGCCATGGATGATGAACGTTACACCAATGTCGACAGCGTCAATCTATATAAACTGCGTTCTGTGTTGTGTGTTCCGTTAACAACGAAAGAAAACCGGTTCGGGGTCATTTATATCGATAATCGCTGGAAAGAGGGCATCTTTACTGAGCGGGATCTCGGTGCTTTGGTCACATTCGCCAATACTGCGGCAATCGCCATCGACAACGCCCGTCTCTATCAAAACCTGCGTGATTCGATTTCTGAAAAGCTACGATTGCAGCAGGAAGTTTACAGCGAACGAACACGCGCCGAAGTCGAGAAAGAAACGAATAAGTTACGTGAACAGATGGCGCATTACATTATCCACGATCTTCGAACACCGTTAACCATCGTCATGTCCGCATGCGCTTTGCTGCAAAGCAAATTGAAAACGATCGATGCCACCACACAGCAAATCTCCATACTGGAAAAAGCCAGAATCAATCTTCATCGTCTCTCCCGGATGCTCAATGATATTTTGGATGTCTATCTGATAGAAAATGGATCTCTCACACTGAAAGCTTTGTCCTTTGATCTTGTCGAGACGGTTTTGGCAATTTTCCGGGATGCTGAACCCATAAAAAAACCCGACGTCACGTTCTACCTGAAGATCACAGAAAAACCATTTTTAATCACGGGTGACAAGGATCTGATCACACGGGTTTTGATTAACATCATCGACAATGCATGCCGATGGACGGAGCAGGGCTCCATCACGGTCTATTCCCGGCGGCATCTTAAAAAACAAGTTGCAGTCATCGATATTATCGATACCGGCACAGGTATTCCCGACGACCTTCGGGAGCGGATCTTCGACCGTTTCGCCCGATTGGAACAGAAAGAGCATCCAGGGATATCCAAAGGTCTGGGGTTGGCATTCTGTAAAATGGTTCTTGATGCTCACGGCGGATCGATCGGAGCAATCGCCAACCCATCCGGTGGAACAATCATCCGTCTGATGATTCCGGACAATCCGAACCCGGCTGCTGAAAAACAACCGCCATAACGTCACACCATTTTTTCGCAGAGCCCGGTCGTGAAGCTGCTCATGACCAGCCCGTGAGTTGCTTCTGGAATGAACACCATGAATGCCATGATGGCCGTCAGTAATGAGGAAGAATCAAAATGCATCGAGATCATATCGGATTATGGCAACATCATCACTCCTTCAACAGTGAAAAAAAATCGGAGGAAAAACGTACACTGATCGTGGTGATCGTGACTTTAGTGACCATGGTTCTGGAGATTTTCTTTGGTTGGATCAGTCATTCCATGGCATTATTGGCTGATGGCTGGCACATGGGAACACACGCTCTGGCGCTGGGAGTCTCTTTGAGCGCTTATATTATCGCCCGAAAACTCTCCATGGATCATCGATTCACCTTCGGGACTTGGAAAATCGAAATTCTTGGTGCGTATACCAGCGCCATCGTGCTGGGCATGGTCGGTATCATGATGATTTTCACATCCATCGAACGGATGATCCACCCAATGCCGATCCTCTACAATCAAGCCCTGCTCGTTGCCATCATCGGATTATCCGTGAACCTGGCCTGCGCTGTGATCCTCCATCATCCCCACTCACACCATGATCATCATGATCACGAGTCACCGGACAGCCATCATTCAAGCCATCACACCCATCACGGTGATGATCTGAATTTCAAATCCGCCTATATTCATGTTGTCACGGATGCACTGACGTCAGTACTTGCCATCTTAGCGTTGGTGGGAGCGAAATTTTTTGCCATTCAATGGCTCGATCCATTCATGGGTATTGTCGGTGGAGGTCTGATTTTACACTGGACCATTTCACTCCTGAAAGATACCAGCGGGATTCTGCTTGAATATGAAACCGATACATCGTTCGTTGATCAGATACGAACAAATATCGAGTCGGATGGTGACTCGACAATCAGCGATCTGCATGTCTGGAAAATCGCTCAGGACAAATATGCCTGCATCATTTCAGTGGTTGCCCGAGAGCGTTATCCCGCCGAGGAATACAAACAGCGCCTCAAAACGATTCACGAACTCGTACATATCACGATTGAAATGAATCCATGCAAAGAGGAGTTTCACATTCAGAACCATTAGCCAGAGTGTATCCGAAGAGCCTCTTTTCGCTGCTGACACCTGAATTTCCCCTCCACAACGCCAGCCCGTCATTTCATTGCCAAAAATCCGCCGAGGGGAGAATGAATCAATCCCCATGCTGCTCCAGCGATAACCACCAGGCTCAGAGAGTAACGCCGCCAATGCTGCATCGTAGCAGGCTCACCATTCGTGGTCTTTCCGTTGAGATATGCGATGTCGACATATCGGAGGATTACCATTGCTCCGGTTATCGCCCAATACAGAGCATCCCGGTAGGAAAAGGTTCCGGAATCTGCAATCTTGAGACCGATCATGATGAGAGCAAAATTCCCGAATAAAACCCAGCCTAGCAGGACAAATACAGTAAAACATCCCTGTGGCTTCTTTGGGGATGTTACAGGACCCGTGTTGTTTGTCGACTGCGCCATTCACTCCTCCAGTAACCTGCCTTCCGGCAGCGTATGCAGTGGTATCCCCACCGCATCCTGGATGGCGGCCCGACCATCCGTGAGTCCTGCGCTGAAATCTGAATGACTCAACACACCCTTAAACTTTTGTATTCATATCAAAAAATGGTTTTCTCCACAAATGAAATCTGTCCTCAAGAAACAGAATGGTCGATTTGTTCCAATCATCCAGCCCGATTGATTGAGAATATCTGCTATGATCCAAATTGCAGATCCATGTGGCAGCCTGCTCGTCTGATGGAAACGGAACACATTGACAATACCTATCGAAAGGCTGGAATATCACGTTGTGGAAGAACGACCAGACTGTAAATCAGTTGTGAGGGATGTGTTATGGCACAGGACTATTTTCAGATCCTGGAAATTGCAGAAACAGCTCCACCGGATGAGATCAAACGAGCGTATTTCAAAATGGTGCGCAGGCACCCGCCGGAAAAGGATCCGGAACAATTCAAGCTGATTCGGTTGGCGTATGACACACTGATGGATCCGAGAGCCCGGCAGGACTATATTGCCATGCTGCATCATGGGGGTGAAATTGCGAAGTTATATGCCGAAGCCCACGAATATATGGAGAAGGAATCATTTCCCCAGGCGATCCGGGCACTGAAAAAAATCCTCGCACTGGCTCCGGGCGAACATAGTGCCGGAGACTATCTGGGACTCTGTTACCTGCACATGAATGATTTCATCCATGCTCTCAATATATATGAATCCCTGGCCAGGAAAGCGCCGGATGTTCCATTGTATTGGTATCATTATGGAGTGGCTTACCACAAGCAGGGAAAGACATTGCCGGAAACCGATCGCAGCCGGGCCCGAATGTTCGAAGAGGCTCGCACAAAATTCAGAAAAGCCATTGAATTGGAGTCTCTCAATCAGATTCCATACCAGGCCATTGCACAGACTTACATGGATGAATCAAACTATTACCAGGCTGAGATATGGATTGAAAAGGCGATCGGTGCGGATAACAAAGTGAATTTCGATGATCTGGATTCATTGTTCCAATTGTGCATGATTTATCTTCTGTCTGACCGAATCCAGCGGATCAGTGAAATTACCAAGCGGATCATGTCATTCGTTCCGGAAAATCAGGATGCCCGGCAGTATGTTGCCTATCGTTTCGTCGAATATGCCCGATTGATGTGCGATAACGAGCTGTTTGATCAGGCGCTGGAATTCATCAATGCCGCCTTGAAATTCGATCCGGCAAACACTGACTTGAAAAAATGGCAAAAAGGCATCCGGAACATCACCAATGTTGACCATCAATACCGGAAACTGAAAAACGATGCCAGCGTGATCGAACCGCTTCATCGTTTGATTGCATTGTACTACTGCGATTTTTGGGGACAATCAAAGGACAGCAGTCATCAGCGGGATGTCATTTTCAAGGATATCATGAGCCAGTTCGATCAATTTACACCCCAGCAGATCCTGTCCTCACTCACCCGGCTGAAGTCCCAGTATCGGGCATTGTATGACCTCAATCGTTCGTTCTTTCGGAAGTTTGACGATATTGTACAGCAGCAGATGACACAGACCACACACACCGTTCCACACCGTTCGCCGACCACGCTGCAATCGGGAAATACAGGATCGTGTTTTATTGTAACCGCGGTGTTTGAAACACCCCACCATCCGGTAGTGGAACAATACAGACACTATCGGGATGCCGTCCTGATCCGATCTCCGGTCGGCAGGACCGTGATCCGCATCTATCAGCGTGTCGGACCCATTGGCGCATCGATTCTGAACCGCATCCCGATTCTGAAGAAGCCAACGGCATGGCTACTCAAGCGCGCTGCTCGATGGCTTCCAATCTATTGATTTTCATGCATTCAGTGTTTCACAATACCATATTTACGAATGAGCGTCTGTCACATATGTCCTGTTCAATAGCAGTCAAAATTATTCGTTCCGATCGTCCCACCCATATGTTCAACCCGCCAGGTGGTGCCATTCCAGCTCAGGCAGAAATTCACAGACGCATTCCGGCCGTCCAACACGAGCGCACCGGCGGAATTATACAAGGCACCCTGCCATCCGAACCATTCCCCATGAATCCGGGGCGTGTCTTCATTGGATAACGTGACCATATACCGGCCTTTCCATGCGTCGTCGATATCAATAAACCGGTGAGAGGGTGCAGAACCAGATGCACAACCGGCAATATCCTGGAGCGTGGGACCGTTCTCCACCCAGACATAGGTTTCTCCGGAATGAGCCGCCACAAATGTTCCATTCCAGGGAACCTGGACCGTTGAGCCGGATGAGTTGTGCATCACAATGATCTTCGCAAATCCCACCTGCGTTTTGATGCCGCCGTTGACTTCCAGCTTTGCTGTTGGAGCGGTTGTGCCGACGCCGACATTTCCATCGGCTTTCATGACCATAGTGGAACCAATCCAGCTTGTCTGCATGGTGGGATTGAAATAGAGCGCATCGGCATTGACATTGTATCCCATCTCCCATCCATCATTATCCACTCCGTTCATCAACTGGAAATAAGCATGTCCGGCATTGGTACCTCCATTGATCACCCGTAACCGGGAGTCGGCTGCGGTACTTCGCAGATCGACATTCGTCTGGGTGCTTCGATTGACTTCCAGAGAAGCGCCGGGCGCGTTTGTCCCGATGCCGACGTCTCCGCTTGCACGAAGGGTCATTGCCGAACCGGTCCAGCCGGAATGGAGCGTCGGATTGAGGTATAATGCATCGTCTGCAACATTGTATCCCATCTCCCATCCGTCATCATCCACTCCGTTCAGCAATTGCATATACGCATGGCCGGTATTATCTCCGCCGTTGATGACTTCAAACTGGGCATTGCTGGTATTGCTCCGAACCTGAGCGGTCGTATAACCTTCCCCGAGCACCTGGAAATTGACCTCCGGACTGGCCGTTCCGACGCCAACTTTGCCGGTTGCCTTGTCATAATACACGCCCGAGCCTGCTGCGACGCCATTATCATTGTACACCAGTTGCTTGTTGACTCCCGCAACCGGCCCGGCTGGACCGGTAACACCTTGAAGTCCCTGAGGACCTGCCAAACCCTGGGGTCCGATGGGTCCTTGCGGGCCTGTCGGTCCCGGGAGTCCCTGGGGACCTGTTTCTCCCGGCACGCCAGCCGGTCCTTGCGGGCCTGTCGGTCCCGGGAGTCCCTGGGGACCTGTTTCTCCCGGCA
>CAZELM010000001.1:143632-191641 GCA_964512995.1 uncultured bacterium | reverse complement strand
CGCCAGCCGGTCCTTGCGGGCCTGTCGGTCCCGGGAGTCCCTGGGGACCTGCTTCTCCCGGCACGCCAGCCGGTCCTTGCGGACCTGTCGGTCCCGGGGGTCCAATCAACCCGGTCGGATCACCGGTCCATTGTCCCGACGTACTGATTACTTCCCCCACTCCTTCGATACTGACACTCCGTGGATGGATGTCCTGGTTCAGCACATCCCGAGCATTCAGGGACTGACCAACGCTGGTCAGAATCTGACGGGGCAGCAGCACTTCACCCCCCACCTCGATTTCCAGCCAATACGTGTCATTGAAATCCACTGGGATCGGAGTGATTTCGCCCAATGAAACCTGAAAAAGCCCCTGATTAACGAAAACCAAAGGATGAATTTCTGTCCACAATGATGTTCCCAGAGTCTCCGCATCAAAGAGCGTAAATCGAATCTGATACTCTCCTGTCAACGGATCGCCCTGGATATCGAGAAGATTGCCTTGATAGTTGATCTCAGCGGGGATTTGAGCAAAACTGATCCATGCAAAGGTGACGATAACGAGATAAATAATAACCGTCCTCATGTGTTCCTCCTTGTTTTTCAAGCTTGGTTTGTTTACATGCAATATTAAATACGCATCAGAAAACTTCGAATGTTTTCTACGACTGATGAACAGCCAGGGTAGCCACTGTAAAGCCCCGATCCATGATCATGATTATCGCACACCCGAACTAAAATCGTAAAGGAATCCGACGTCTGACGTTTCGTAAAGATTCCTTCCTGCTCTCGAAAGCCATCATGATAATGTATTATCGGATGAGACTTGCAGCCTTGAAGTATCTTGGGTATTCTTATTACGGAACTGAAACAATCTGCATCCGCTCAATGGTTCGGACACTTAATTGCGCAGAATCAGAAGAAATCACCTTCTCCACTGGAAGCATTACATGTTCTGTCGATTCAGGTTCACAGAGGTAATCCTCCCTTCACTTTCCCCGATGTCCGAAGTATTGACCAGCTGGAATAATGTATGAACAAACTTCGGAGGTATTACGGCATGAAGCACTGGACAATGATCAGCATATCGATGATCCTGTGGATTATGGCGACTCAAGCCGGTGTTCCGGCTCAGATCAATTATCAGGGGTATCTGTACGATCCGGCTGGAGATGGCATCAATGGAAGGATGGATTTCCGGTTCACAATTTATGACGCGGAATTTGCTGGAGCCGCTCATTGGACGGAACTCCAGACTGGAATCGCAGTGACGGATGGCTTGTTCCAAGTCATCCTGGGCAACGTCACTCCTATTTCATGTGATTTCAATGGACCATACTGGCTCGAGATTACCGTGGAGGGGGAAGTGCTATCACCGCGGATGCCGTTGACCAGTGTGGGTCAGGCGATCCATGCCGAGGATGTGACCGGAGAAACGATCCATCCCGCTTCCGTGAGCATTGATGGTGTGGGTCAGGTGATCAACAGTGCCGGTCAATGGGTGGGTGATCCGACGGGATTGATCGGACCGACCGGACCCCAGGGTCCTGCCGGTGCAACCGGACCCACAGGCGCCTTGGGGACTACCGGAGCCATTGGCCCGATGGGTCCGCAAGGCCCAACCGGCCCGCCGGGACCTGCCGGACCGCAGGGTGCTGCGGGAGTGATCGGACCCGTTGGACCCCAGGGTCAGACAGGTCCGATGGGACCTGCTGGTCCGCAAGGAGCAACGGGCGAGATGGGACCGACTGGACCTCAGGGACCGACTGGCCCGGCAGGTGATGGCTTGTGGAGTATTACCGGGACCGATATCTACTACATATCGGGTGCTGTCGGAATCGGCTCCGCAACGCCCAATGAATCCCTGACGATCGACGGCGCGATCAGTATGACTGAACAGTCCGCTGCTCCAGATTCAACCAGTGGATTCGGCAAGATTTACATGAAACCAGCGGTGGAAGTGCCCGGCGAAGGGCTGGATGCCAATACCGTTCTGTTACTGCATATGGATGGGGATGCATCCGGATCCGATCATCCATACACGCATTACGGCTCCCTGCAGATCTCCCCCACTGTTGCCAGATTCGGCAAGACCAGCATGTATTTCGACGGAACCGGTGATTACCTGGCGATTCCGGACTCCGCGGACTGGGAATTCGGTGCCAATGATTTTACCGTTGATCTGTGGGTCCGACCGGACGAAGGCCGCGATGCATCGATCATCGGTCAGGTAAACAATCTGGAAACGACATTCCAGATATGGCAGACATCCACGAATGGAATCCGATTCTACTATTCCAATGGCTCGACATTATTTCAGATCAATTCTGCGGGAGGAGTGCTTGAAACCAATGCCTGGCAGCACATCGCAGCGGTACGGTCGGGATCGAGTTTCAAAATGTATGTGGATGGGCTGGAAGTGGCTTCCGGAACGATCTCGGGGAGCTTATACAATCCATCCAATATTCTCGCGATCGGCGCTAATTCTGCCGGGACAGCCAATTACAAAGGGTATATGGATGAAATCCGCATTTCCAAAGGAATTGCCCGTTGGACATCGGACTTCACCCCTCCTTCCGCCATGTATGAAACTCCGGATGCCTACACCCGACTGCTTCTGCATCTGGAAGGAGATGCTTCACTGGCTCAGCATCCGATACAATTCGTCAGCACGATCGATGCGAATGCGACTCCCACGACGTTTAACGGCGCGTATCTGTTTGATGGCGTTGGTGATTATCTGACCATTCCGGACAGCGCGGACTGGGACTTCCATACCGGTGACATGACCATGGATTTCTGGATTCGATTCACGGATGTGAGCGGATCACAGGTCATCTGGAGCCATCAGAACACCGGCAATCCGGACAATCATCACCTCGTTCGTCTGGTCCTGACAGGCGGCAACCTGGTTTTCAGCAACAATGTCGAATACAGCGGGTATTATTATGTGTCCGCTCCATGGAGTCCCAGTGCCAATACCTGGTATCATATCGCGCTGGTCAAGCAAGGCACGGCCTACACGTTGTATGTTAATGGAAGTTCAATCGGGACAGGCACGCAAACGGGATCGCTCTTCACATTCGACGGCGTCTGCCGGATCGGTTGTCAGTGGGACGGATTTTTCCAATGGGGATTCAAAGGATACCTCGATGAGTTCCGGATCTCACGAGCCGCTCGCTGGACCAGCAATTTCACGCCACCAACACTGCCCTACAGCGAAACGGTGGAAGTGCCTCCGGGGCTCTATTTCATGGATTCTGACGGTGTGGAGTATCGACTGACCATGGAACGGATGAACTGACGGATCAAACGAACGGAACACGAAGGGCAGATCCAGCGGCTCCCCCAGATGCGATTCGAATAACGCATTTCTCGGAGCAGCATCTGCGATTGTCATGTCAACGAAAAGGAAGAATATCGAGGGGTTGTCAAAAGATAACATCAGTCCAGAGCTGCAGGTTTCAGTGAATATCATTTTGAAAAGCGGCAGGATGCCGCTTCTACTTTTGATTCGACTTTGGAAATTGGTTTTTTCGATCCGGAAGAACCGATAGATAACCTCACGGGCAACCTGCCTCATTGGCGACAGGAGAATGTAACGTATTTTGTAACATTCCGAACAGCAGACTCAATACCCAAAATCAAGTTAGACCAATGGGAAAAAGAAAAGAAAGAATGGCTGAAAACACACCCGGAACCTCATGATAAATCGACCAAAGCAGAGTTTTACCAAAATTTCCCAGACCGGATAAATCGTTGGCTGGATAATGGATATGGAGAATGTCTCCTAAAAAGAACGGACGTTAAATCTATTGTTGAGAATGCGTTACGTTTTTTCCATGGAGACCGTTATCTTCTTGATCGGTTTGTTGTTATGCCAAATCATGTACATGCTCTTGTGACACCCCTTGGGAGCAACAACCTTTCAGCAATACTCCACTCATGGAAATCATTCACAGGGAATGAGATTAACAGAATACTGGGAAGACATAGTCCGTTCTGGCAAAAAGAATCGTTCGATCATATCGTTCGCAGTGAACGGCAGCTTGAACGGATTCGAAGATATATTGAAGATAATCCCAAAAAGGACGTAGACGCGGCTTCCAGCCGCGTTATGCATGAACCTGAACATGAGTGATATTATAAGTAGACGCGGCTTCCAGCCGCGTTAAAAAACCGATTATGCGAAATTATCATCAACAAGAAAAAAAGCGGCAGGATGCCGCTTCTACTTTGGGAGTGATACCTTCTTATTAGTAGACGCGGCTTCCAGCCGCGTTTTCATAGACGATCCTGAACATCGAAAGCGGCAGGATGCCGCTTCTACTGTATTTCTGCTTCTTCATTCCGAAAGTTGCTCAGACAAAATAATATTCAGTATTTGACTATCGATGGAACCGGCAATCCGGATGAGACCGGGTGGACTGATTCGAAGATATCGACAAAACCAGCCAGACCTGGAATGGAGGCTGGATTGCCGGATGGATGGAAAAATCCAGGACATCGCTGCCTCCAACGAGGGCAACGTGTCGACCAACTCGCTTTGCATTATTATGCCGCGTTTCTTACTCCCACACATATACATGACGACCGATATGACTGGAACTGACTCAAGATGAGTGCATTGCGGCGCATTCCGTTTCTCGCCAGTCAGCTCCGGCAACTGGACCGTGGCCGGGAAAATGTTTTGCTCTGGCTGAGACAGGAACTGCGGGAGCTTCCGATGGCCAGAAAAACGAGACGTCAGTCAGCTCCCCGACCGCTCCCCTATTACGGCCACCCGTTCAGTTATCGGGGACAATTTCCATATCAAACCGGTAAGAAACAGGTATCCGATTAGTAATAATCACAATATAAAATGTGCCCGGACCGCTATCGATCCGATTGTTGTGCTGTTTGAACGAGACGGAATCCCAGGCTGAAATCCCGATCGGTTGGGAGACCATTATTCCGGCACGCAGACCGGCAACGCCGTGCAGCAGATCCCCAACCGCCTCCCCGAACAGCTCGATCCGATCCCGATTCGGGTCCCGTCGGATCGATCACAACACGGGTGGAATACTCCCCGTACCAATCCCAACACCACTCCCATACATTCCCATGCATGTCATACAGTCCATTGGAATTCGGAAGCTTGCTCCCCACCGTCGCGGATGATCCAGGATCATTTGCACAAAAAACGCTATATTGTTCAAAAGTCAGATATATTCCCGCTATACACCCGCCAAGACAGTTCTCTGATGTGTAACTCAATTCATTACAGGAGAAAGTCGATAATGTACCCGCCCGGCAGGCATACTCCCACTCCGCTTCTGTTGGTAACCGATACCCATCAGCGGAAAAATTGCAGTAAAACGGTCCTGTCATGTAATTCGCGGAATCGATAGGTATTGTGAAGCCAGCATCTTGATAATAACACGGCATACAACCATTTCGTGATGACCTGAGATTCGCAAACAAGACCGCTTCGAACCAGGTGGTATTCTGAACCGGATGATTCAGTGATGGCGAAGCCGCCGTGTCACTGGGGTCTGTTGGCAATGTGGGTTGTACAGATTGCAAATCCGCCCACATCTGTCGGGTCACCTCTGTCTGCATCATATGGAATCCCCGAGTCAATCCGACCAGATGCCGGGGATCTTCAAACGAACTGCGACAAGGTTCATCCGGCTGTGAACCCATCATAAATGAGCCGGGTGAAATAAACACAAAACCATCGGGAACTGGAATGGAGGTGGGTGTCGGCAAAACAATGATGTCGCTGCAGTCCGTCAGGCCAAGCGCAGTGCTGAAAATCAGTTGAGCGTCCCCGGCTGTTACTGCGCCATTTTCATTACAATCCGAAGCGCATGCTTCCTCATAGTCTGGAAAATAAAGACCCAGTGCGATCATAAATGCCATCTGTGCATCTCCAGCAGTGATGTTTCCATCTGCATTGCAATCTCCATGATGAACGCATACGGGAGTTGGTGTCTGAGATAAACCAGACGGACATATCCATAAACAAAAAAAGATAATCGTGTGTATGAACGAGGATTTTATCTTTGAATGTTTCATCGGATCTCCTCCCATATGATGAATGATCGTTTAAAGACCGGGTTCTGGACAGCCAGTTTCCTTGTCGGGCAATTCTGCTGCTTCAACAATTGAACTTTAACAAACAGATAATTTCTTGTCTATAAAAAGGATTATTTTGATAATGGATTGTATGTTGTACGGGTTCTGCAGTGAGCTGAATTGTGAACCGATGGCCTTGTGGAAGGCGTGATGAATCATGAACGCTTACTTCCGCCGCCAATTTGAAGTTTAAAGGAAAGACGTTATCTGATGACACTGGCCAGGATTTTTACCAATCGCGTTCTATGGTGATATTCCTGAGTTAACTCATTTATACTTTTCCGATTGACGATATGCTCCTGTCTGATATGCTCGTACTGCGCCACCTTCAACATCCTATCTTCCTCCGGTTAAGTATCCAGAACTTTTATACCGGAGTCCTTTGGGGTGGTGTTCTTTATCTTTATCGTTGCCCCGTTTTTCGGAGCCCTTTTACTTTATCGAACCCAATTACGTTGTGATCGACCATCTGCCATTTTATGCCGCACAAACGCTGGAGTCGTGGATCACGTCATCAGAGCGTTGGAGGATAACAAAAAAGTGCATGTTGTCGGCGGGAACGCAGAAATCGTTCGTTTATTGCAAGCCGTTGCACGTTTGAAAGAAGGCTATCCCGTCGATTTACCCGAATTTTTTGGCTTTACCGACTGGTCGGAAGTGGTCGATTTCTCCAAATGTGATGAGGGCGCGTCTCTTCGTTCACTGGTGCGGATCGTCGGCCAATATGGTGAAGTCAATTTAATACGATCGTTAACAAAAACGAATGCCAGCGAACCTGACGCAGAGTTGATCATTTCAACCGCACATAAAGCAAAAGGACGGCAATGGCCGCGGGTTCTGTTGAATGATGATTTCGCCATCGACATACACGCGAACAACGGGAAGGATTGCGCCAACGCATCGGAGTTGAGGTTGTTATATGTCGCCATGACGCGAGCGCAACAGGAACTGGAGCTACCAGCAGTAATCGTCACTTCGATCACCGAACAAACAGCATAAGCGCTGTTTCTGGCGGTAAACCGATCAATTGTCCATGACAACGTGCTCGGGAAGTCGCCAAACTTCCCGAGCCGATGCGGCGGTAACTTTTTCAGCGCTGATGGAATTACTGGCGGCTGAAGACAATTATTTTTAGAAAGATTATATATTTTTAATCCAACCCACCGACAAAATATTGGCCGTGGCTTCACGATCAGCATACGAAATATGATAGCCACTGCCGACCAAATGTTAACCCGGTGTTAGCCCGTGCTCTGTCAGCGATCTTACCACTCGCCATAACTACTTAATTTTATTGATGGAGCTGGTGGGATTCGAACCCACGACCTCTTGACTGCCAGTCAAACGCGCTCCCAACTGCGCCACAGCCCCGTGTGTTATGTCGACGATGTATCCGTTTCGGTCGAAGCAGAATCTTTTGTTTCCGGTACCTTGTCTGCTTCCTCTTTTCCGGTCTCAGACACAGATGTCTCTTTTACACTACTTTCTACCTGATTTTCAACAGTATTTTTCCAGGAAACCCCGGATGACCCGCCATGCTTCTTTTTGCCCTTGGGTTCTACTCCCGGTGTTTCCTGCATCGAGATATCCTCTACAGCCGGTTTGATCGGTTTTTCGGGTTCAGACTGGGATGTTTCCATCAAAGCGTCTGCTGGAACCGAAGGTGTAATCTCCAGCGTTACGTCAAACTCTGATTTCCCAGCTGGATCGGAATCTGCCAGCGATGTATTATCGGGTTTTTCCTGAGAGCTTTCCTGGGAGCAGCACGCACTCGCCGATTCTGGATCGAGAACAGATTTTGATGATTCAGCACTTTTCGGCTGTGTATCGGGAATGTCTTGTCTCCCGGATATCTGTTTGGGGAAATCCGCACGGATGATCAGTTCCCGAAGTCGCTCCTCCTGAAGCTGTATCTCTGAATCGATCGACTGTATAGCGCTAACGACCCTATCAACATCCGGAATTTCTATCTTTTTGCGCTGAATCAACCGGTATACCCGGTTACCGAGATCTTTGATCTCCACATTACGTTGACGTTCCAGAGCCGAAATCTCCCATCGTTTCCGCATGATCAGATAATTCCGAAATACTTCATCGCTGAATGATCGAAGACGTGTCTTGAACGTTTTTCGTTTTTCTTCGTGATTCACTCCATTTTTCTCCTCTTTGTAAAAACCTGAACAATCGTACCAATCCAACAGGTAACTGTCAAATGAAAACTCGACATATCATATGGCTGCGTGATGAAATGGGAAAGATTCGCGTCTGTTAAAAAAAATTTTTTGCAAATCAGTATTCAATCACGATCCAAAGGCTGCTCCCTATTTGAAGCCTTTTATCCCCGATATCGGTGTTCATCTGTGTCCATCCGCGGTAAACATCTCTCTTCTTCATTTCATCGCAGACCCACTCCTTGAATTCCAAGATCATTTGAAATACACATGACACTCGGTCTAACAGATCGGAACGCAGGAGCTATGGAACCGCTGCTTGATATTCGTGAATTGACAACGCAATTTAAAACCGTTCACGGAACCTTTCTCGCCGTCGATCATCTGAACATGCAAGTCGGTGTCCGGGAAACATTTGGACTTGTCGGCGAATCAGGTTGCGGGAAAAGTGTGACCAGTCTTTCGATCATGCGTCTGATCACGAGCCCACCCGGAAAGATCACCTCCGGCACAATCCAATTCAAAGGACAGGATTTATTGATGTTTTCGGAGAAGCGTATGCGGCTTATCCGGGGCAACGAGATATCGATGATCTTTCAGGAACCCATGAGTTCTTTGAATCCCGTGTTCACCATCGGAGATCAGATCAGCGAAGCGTTGCTCACGCACCAGAAACTCGATCGGCGCAGTGCCTTGCAGAAGGCAATCGACATGCTCAAAATCGTTTCCATCCCCGATGCGGAACACCGCGTCCACGACTATCCTCACCGGCTATCCGGCGGCATGCGGCAGCGTGTGATGATCGCCATGGCATTGATCTGTCGTCCGTCCCTTCTGATCGCTGATGAACCGACGACTGCGCTGGATGTCACCATTCAGGCGCAAATTCTCGATGTTTTGAATCAGTTGAAAGCTAACTTCAACCTATCCATGCTCCTGATCACGCATGATCTTGGAATCATCGCGGAAACAGCAGATAAAGTAGGCGTGATGTATGCCGGAAAAATAGTAGAATCCGGAAAAGTAACTGACATTTTCACGTCACCGCTGCACCCCTATACCCAGGGACTTCTACGCTCGATCCCCCGAATCGATCGAGTGCAGTCAACGGCTCACCGGAAAAAACTTCCGACCATTGAGGGAGCAGTTCCCAGCCTGGCAAACCTACCGCCTGGTTGTGCATTCGCTCCCAGATGCCCTTATGTTCTGCCGGCCTGCAAGGATCCACAACGGATGATCTTGACTGAACCATCTTCCGGACACGTCGTACGATGCCTGCTCCACCAGAAATGACCCATTCGATGCCGCATTCGCACCCGCTTCTGGAAGTGACGGATCTGACAAAACATTATCCGGTCTATGCCGGGATGCTGTCACGATCGAAGCTTTTCATCAAAGCGGTCGATGGAATCTCATTATCGATTGATCCGGGCGAATCATTGGGCTTGGTCGGTGAATCGGGATGCGGGAAAACGACAGTTGGCCGGTGCATCCTGCGGCTGATCGAGCCAAGTTCCGGGGAAATCCGGTTTGATGGCACTTCTATTCTGAATTTACCGGAATGGGAGATGCGCAAAAAACGGCGACACATGCAGATCATTTTCCAGGATCCTTATGCCTCATTAAATCCCCGCATGACCGTTGGAAACATCATTGGAGAAGGTCTGACGGTCCATAAGATGGCGTCCGGTGAAAGCAGAATTAACGCGATCAGGACCTTGATGGAGACGGTTGGACTGGATCCGACTGGTCTGGAACGATATCCCCATGAATTTTCGGGCGGACAGCGTCAGAGAATCGGCATTGCGCGTGCTCTGGCAGTGGATCCCAGGCTCATCATCTGCGATGAACCGGTCAGTGCGTTGGATGTGTCGATACAGGCTCAGATTATTAATCTCCTCATTGAGCTTCAGGAAAAATACGGTCTGGCATATCTATTTATTGCGCATGATCTGGCTGTGGTACAGCATATTTCCCATCGCGTTGCGGTGATGTATCTGGGCCGGATCGTGGAGATTGGCTCATCACATACTGTCTACGGAAATCCGCTCCATCCATACACTAACGCACTATTGTCTTCGGTGCCGGTCCCCGATCCATCCGTGAAGCAGAACCGGATTATTTTAGAGGGTGATGTTCCGACTCCCCTGAATCCCCCATCCGGATGCCGGTTCCATTCCCGATGCCCCATCGGAAAAAACGAATCCATTTGCCGGAATGAATCACCCTCTGCCATTGAATACGGAAAGGGGCACTTTGTTGCGTGCCATTTTTCAGAAAAGTTGTAGTTTTTTTCAGCCGGGTATTGTGTTATATATCGAACTGATTGCTTCGGAGCAATGAAACGGTTATATCCAGTCCAAGGAATCAGGGACAAATTCATCAAGGAGGAACAAGGATATGGTCACAGCTTTTGAACAATTCGCATTGCTTCAATATTTCCAGAAAGGTGGTCCGATCATGTGGCCACTTCTTGCCATCAGCATTGCAGCCATCGCGATGATATTTGAACGAATGTTTTATTACCGGAAGATCTCGATCAATACTCCAGACTTTCTCAAAAAAATCCGGTCGTTGCTTGAAAGCAAAAAAATCAAGGAAGCAATCACGGAGTGTGAAAACCACAGAAGCCCCATAGCGTCGATCATGAAATCGGGCTTGCTGAAATTTGGCCGGTCTCGGGAAGAAATCGAGACAGCTATTGCGGCTTCCGGGGGTATCGAAATGTCCCGGCTGGAACGAGGTCTGATCGGTTTAGCCTCCAGTTCCACACTCGCCCCGCTTCTCGGATTCCTTGGAACAGTCACGGGGATGATTCGAGCATTCGATGCGATTGCTGCCCATGGTCTGAACAATCCGGCACTCGTTGCATCGGGTATTTCCGAAGCGTTGATTACGACTGCTGCCGGATTGATGATCGGTATTCCAACCGTGGCGTTTTACAATTATTTCAATGCCAAAGTTGCCAAAGTCGTTCTGGAGATGGAAGAGAGTTCCGGATTATTGATGGAATACATCGAAGATCTGACACAAAAGTCCGCATAGTCAGACCACTGTTATCACTACGAGGGGAGCGACAATGAAATCCTCGAAAATAAAACGAAAAAACAGAACAAAAGTTGAAGTCCCCAATGCTTCGATGTCGGATATTGCCTTTCTGTTGCTGATCTTTTTCATGGTCACGACATCATTTTCCGTCGACAAGACACCGGTTGTCCTGCCACTGACCAAGATGCGAACCGAAATTCCCAAAAACCATGAAGTCATTTCAGTTCAGAAGAATGGAATCATTCAGTTCCATGGGGAACGCGTGATGATGACGGATATCCAGCCACTCGCTGCTCTGGAGATGTCCAAGGACAAGGAACGAATATTCCTGATCAAGATCGACAAAGATGTCAATTGGGTCACAGTGGATGAACTATTGGAACAGCTTCGCCAGGCCCGAGTTCGCAATCTGAGTTTCCCGACCGAACAGGAAATCAGCGGATAGGAGACGCCCATGAGATTTACTAAAACAAATAAAGTCGATGCCGAAGTCCCAAATGCTTCCATGTCGGATATCGCATTTCTGCTGCTGATCTTCTTCATGGTCACCACCGCATTCGCAGCCCGTAAAGGAATCGATTTCCGTCTTCCAAAAGAGAGCGACGACAGTCTGATCGTTGAAGAAAAAGAGATTAAGGCTATCACGATTGACGTTCAAGCCTCCGGGCGATTGCTGATCGACGGTGCACCCAAAAACCTCAGGGATATTCAGCCCTATATCAAACCGACTCTCGCTGTGAATCCAGACAAATTTGTCATTATCAAGGTCAATGATAACGCAACTTATGGCGATATGATGGATGTTTTGGATGAACTCAAAGAAGCAGATGTGAAAAACATCGCACTTCCATCCAAGGAAGAGATGAAATCATGGCTATAACGTCCCCATTTTGTAGAGGGGTAAATATCCACCATGACATATGATGATATTCAACAAGAAAAAAATCTGACAAAAAAAAGAGACCGTATTACAATGGACTGGATGGTCTTATGGTCGATCCTGTTCCATTTACTGGTCCTCTATATGATTATTCCAGAATTTAAAGACAGCCGGAAATGGCAACAGTCTGAAAACGACTTCATTGAATTGTCCCGCTACAAGCCACCACCACCACCCAAAGAAGAGAAAATCGAAGAAGTCAAAAAGACACAGAAGAAGCAGGTTCTCGCAAAACCGGTACCACAATTGGAAGTTGAAAATCTGGAGCCGGTCGATATTGCAGAGGAAGAAGTCGAAATTGTATACGACGCCGATGAGATCTCCTTTGATGAACCGGAACCACCACCTGACGCGCCTTTACGAGTCGGTGGTGATGTGCAGGCTCCCACCCTGACCAAACGAGTCGATCCGGTTTACCCGGATATCGCTCGGAAAACCCGTATTCAGGGTATGGTCATCGTCGAAGCAATTATCACTAAAGACGGTGATGTCGCGGATGTCAAAGTGATCAAATCACTGAACTCCTTCTGCGACCAGGCTGCCATTGATGCCGTAAAACAATGGAAATTTGATCCTGGCACTCAAAATGATATCCCAGTCGATGTTATTATGAACCTGACGGTTATCTTTAAAATCAATTAATTTTTCCCCTTGCTCGGATAATAAAACGGCGGATCACAACCAATCCGCCGTTTTTTTGTCAACACTGAACAAATCACAGGAAATAGACGTAATGATTTCATTGAGGTGAATCACATCCCACCTATGGATCGAAAATACAGGAGGTGTCTATTGTCCGACCATCGGATTTCTCTGATTATCGTATTTTTTTTGTTCCTGGCAATAACCGGTATTGCTCAGGAATTGCCTTCGCCATCATCAACCCGACAATCCATCACGCTCGATGAATGCGTCCGACTGGCCTTCGACAATTCCCCGGAACTGAAATTTGCTCGGGATACGATCCAGGTGGAAGAAACTAAAATAGATGAATCCCGTGCTGGTTTCCTCCCATCACCGTCTCTCTCCATCAGCAATAATAAAATAATTGATGTGGCGGAGTTCAGTTTCTATGACCCGCAGACCGGTCAATCGTTTGTTCCAGGAGAAGGCTACGAACTCTCTTTCTCTGTGAATGCACCCATTTATACCGGTTCCAGACTCACCTCAACTCTCCAGGCCAACAAATACGCCAAACAATCCCAGGAACTCACACTCCGAACGCTCGAACGTGACCTATGGCTGAAAACAGTCAGCGCGTACCTGGCCGTTCTGGAACGGCAAGCTGAATTTCAAATCCGAACGGAACAAGCCAAAAAAGCCGATGAATCCTTGAAACTGGCTCAGAACCGGCTCGCTATCGGCACAGGGATTCAATACGAAGTGTATCTTGAAGAAGCTTACACCGCGCAATCCAATTTGGAGCATTTACAGGCCGATCATCATCTTCAGGATGCCATTCGATCATTATTGCTGATCAGCCATCTCCCGTTGGATACTGCTATCGATTTTAAACCGGTTCCTCTGCCCAGGCAATGCGAACTGAGCGGTTCCGATCTCCTGATCCTGACTCGTCAAAACCGGGAGGAGTTTGAAAAGATACAAACAGACATCAACCGTCTTCAGGCTGAACTGAAAGCGATTCAATCCATCAACCGCCCCACGGTGAATCTGTTCACCAGCTATGGAAAACAGGGCAATGATCTTGGATCATTCACTAATGACGATGATCGGTGGACCGCCGGAGTATCCATACAATTCTCACCATTCAATAACTCTACCTTGGCATCCGGCACGTATCGTGACAAGATCAACTCCTTCGACTATATGCAACGATCCTATCTCTCATTCACTGCCTTCAATGGTTCCTCAACGCGAAGCCAGCAGATGGCCATCACTGCCGGCATTCGAAAAAACCAGGAAGATCTTCAAACCCTTGCCGACACCATCGATGCCCAGGTTCTCCGGGCTTATGAACTGCAGGCAGAATCCTGGACCGCACTCCACGCAGAGGAACTGAATCTCCGAGCTGCGGATGAGAACAACCGAATACAGGAAAAAAGTTATGAACTGGGCTTGAATCAATTCAAGGATGTGATCGATGCCAGAGCCGATGTGGTGACTGCCCGGATCAGACTGAGCTACTCCCAGTATCGATATGCATTTGATCGAGCATCCCTGGATTATACCATCGGTCTGACGCCATGGAAGGAGAGCCGGGAATGACACGCTCCCATTGGATCGTTCTTGCTTTAACCTGTTCCTTCTGCCTGTGCCTGCTGTGCTGCAACGCTCCCACTCACCCATCCAATCAGATCCCGGATACCACACCGATGGACAATCCGACACCGGAACCACTCCCCGTTGAATTACAGAGTATAGAAAGCGGTACAATCAGTTCTTACGTGGAAACAACATCGAATATCATGGCGGAAACCGATATCCTGATCTACCCAAAGATATCCGGCCAGATCGTCCGGATTCCCGTTCATGAAGGCGATGCCATTGAGAAAGATCAACTACTGGTTGAACTGGATGGAAGTGAATTATCCCTTCGCGTTCAGCAGGCGGAGGTCACCCGAAGTCAGGCAAAAGACAAGTATGAACGGATTAAAACGCTTTATGAGGCTAAAATGGTCAGCGCTGAAACCTTTCAGGATGCTGAATACGCGTTCAAAAGTGCCGATGTCAGCTATCGATTGATCTCCCTCGATCACAGTCACACACGGATCAATAGCCCCATAGAAGGGATCATTACCGAAAAACACGTCTCCATCGGTGATATGATTCAACCGTCGATACCACTGTTACGAATGGTCGATCCCGATTCCTTGCGAATCGAGGTGTTTTTGCCGGAGCGGGAAGTTAAGAATCTTCAGATCGGAATGACCGTGGAGATTCTCCCCGATTCAATCCCGGATCAGATCTTCAAAGGCGAAATTCAGCGGATTCATCCGACCGTCGATCCAAAAACCGGGACAGTCAAAATCGTCATAGGAATCATCGATGCACGGGATCAGCTCTCATCCGGAATGTTCGTTCGGGTGCGGATATTGAAAGAAAGAAAACAAAATGTGCTGTTGGTCCCCAAAAAAGCCATCATCCGGCAGAACAGTCATAAATCGGTTTTCATTATGACACCAGCCAATATTTGCCAGCGCCGATCTCTGGAAACCGGGCTGGAGGATGCCGGATTTATGGAGATTATCCAGGGATTGTCAGAGGGTGAAAAGGTGATTGTTGTTGGACAGAACTCGCTGGAAGATGGCCAGCCCGTCATTGATGTCCAGACGTCTCTACCATCAATTACACCCAATGTAACTCCGACACAGAATGTTGAGCCATGAGTATCGCTCAGTTTGCGATCAATCGACGGATCACCACAGTGATGATCACACTGGGAATCGCTGTATTCGGGTGGTTTTCGCTGAAAAAACTCGAAATCAAACTCCTCCCGGAAATCTCCTATCCATCCATCACTATCCGGACGGAATTCCCCGGAGCTCCACCGGAAGAAGTTGAGAATCTGATCGCAAAACCTATTGAAGAGGCACTTGGAACCATCAACAATCTGCAGGATATTACTTCAATCAGCAGCGCTGGATTATCCGATGTCATCATTCAGTTTAACTGGAATACATCTATGGATAAGGTAATCATGGATATCCGGGAAAAACTCGATAGCCTCTTGTTTCCCGATTCCGCCGGGAAACCGCGCATATTGCGGTACAATCCGGAAACCGAACCGATGATGAAGCTCGCACTCACCGGCGAAAATCCCATTCGCACGTATCAGTTTGCTGATCAGGAGATCAAACCCCGGCTGGAAACATTGGAAGGTGTAGCTGCCTGTCAGATATTGGGAGGTGAAAAAGAAGAGATTCGCATCGAAATAGACACAGCAAAGCTCACGGCGATGAATATTACCCTGGATCAGATCGCCCGGCGGTTATCCCAGGAGAACATCAATTTGCCGGGTGGTATTCTGGAAGATGGAAATGTCCAGTATCTGGTTCGTACGGTGAATGAATTTCAATCGGAATCCGATGTTGAAGACATCATCATCGACACACCCGGTAAGGGACAGGTCCACATCAAAGATATCGGCCAGGTAACACGTTCAGTGATTGACAAAAAAACAATCACACATATCTCCGGAAAAGAAAACGTCCTCATCGAAATCTTCAAGGAAGGCGATGCGAACGTGATCGATGTCGCAGAAAATATTGCCGATGCGCTGGGTGAATCGTCACACGAATTATTTGAAAAACGCCGCAGTATCCGTTCATTGCTGCCGGATAGCATGTCGATTGAGATTGTCGCAGATCAGTCGGTCTTCATCAAAGCAGCGATCGCAGAGGTCAAAAATACTGCCGTTTCAGGATGCATACTCGCGATACTGGTCCTCTTTCTGTTTCTCAAAAACCTTCCGCATACCAGTATCATTGGGCTAGCAATCCCGATTTCCATCATCTCAACCTTCTCGTTAATGTATTTCAAGAATATCACGCTCAATCTGATGAGTCTGGGCGGACTGGCTTTGGGAATCGGCATGCTCGTAGATAACGCCATCGTCGTTCTGGAGAATATCTTCCGGCGAAAGGAACAGGGTGAGCCAATACGTATTGCCGCTCAACGCGGGACGGAGGAAGTCTCCGCAGCCGTCACCGCCTCCACACTGACAACAATCGCCGTTTTCTTTCCAATCATATTTGTCAGTGGAGTTGCAGGACAGATCTTCAAAGACCTCGCCTATACCATTGCATTCAGCCTGTTGGCGTCATTGGTGATCGCACTCAGCCTGATTCCCATGATCAGTTCGCTCCATATCGATGTCAATTCACGAACCGACCGGTATGTATGGAGTTTGGAACATTATCTGGAGTATCGGATCCGGGATTCGTCGGGAAAACGCTCTATCCGATTTTTTTTCGGATTCATTTTTTCTGTTTTTCGAGCCACAATGTTCTTCAGTGGTCAGATGATACGCAAATCAGGACAAAACCTGTCAAAACCTCCAGCCGTTCAACAGCCGGTTCTGCGGTGGATCGTGATGGGTTTCCTGTTTCCAATCCGGCTCATTTACGAAATCATTGAATGCCTCTTCCGTTCCACCGGATTTCTTCTGACGAACGGAATTTTCTGTGCTTCTCTATTCCTGTTTACTCTGATCGCAATGATCTGGCGGTTGATCCGGGTGCTCCTGATACCGGTTTTCCGGATTTTCGACTTCGTAAACGACTGGTCCAGGTCGATTTACATCCGATTGCTTGAATGGTCACTGACACGCCCATCCGTTCTGATCATCCTCTCTTTCATCCTGTTGATTACCAGCATCGTTTTTATTCTCCCACGCATTGGAACGGACCTGATACCCGCTATGTCACAGGGCACTTTTACCATTGATTTAAAAATGCCAGTTGGAACACCCCTGACCGATACGGAAAAAATCACTCAGCAAATTGAAAATATGGCTTCAACACTCCCCGAAATCGATTATATTTCTACAATTATCGGGGCTGAATCATCCAGCGGCTCCAATCTGGGTACGGAACAGGAAAACCTGGCATCCCTTCAGATCACACTCAAACCGGAATGTAACAACCGTGAAACTGAAACAATGTTGATGGATCAATTTCGAACATCTATTTCCCGGATTCCTGGAGTGGAAAAAGCGGAACTCCATCGGCCAGCTCTGTTCACACTGAAAACACCACTGGAAGTGGAGTTGCGGGGTGAAAACCTGGAGATTCTGTATTCCAATGCACAACGTCTCCTCGAACGATTGAAACAGGAATCCCAATTCACCGATTGTTACAGCACGCTGGAGAGGGGTTATCCTGAAATCCAGATCACGTTCGATCGTGTCAAACTGGCTCACCATGCCATCGCACCGAATGAAATCGCCGATATGCTTCGCAACGAACTCGAGGGAACGATTCCGACAGAAATGGGTTCAGGTAAAGAAATGATCGATATCCGGATCCGCGGTCAGAAAAAGAATACCCACCGGGTCGACTCCCTGAAAAATCTGATCATCAATCCCCAATCCGAATTTCCCGTCCAACTGGGCTCTGTTTCAGAAATCATCATGGGAGTCGGTCCCAGTGAAATCCGGCGGGTTGACCAGCGCCGGGTGGCACTGATCCGATGCGATGTCCGCCTGATCGATCTGCAGCGAGCGACCCATCAGATGGAAGGGATCCTTCAGAAGATCCCTCCGGATCCCGGAATATCCTATGCCATTGTCGGACAGAATATTGAAATGAACGAGTCCATCGCGAACATGAAGATGGCTCTGTCCATGGCTGTTTTCCTGGTGTATCTGGTGATGGCTTCGCAGTTTGAATCATTGATTCACCCATTGATAATCTTGTTCTCCATCCCGCTGGCCCTCATCGGTGTCATCTGGGGTCTGTGGCTTCTCCAGATTCCGATCTCGATTGTCGTTTTCATCGGAATGATCGTTCTGGCCGGTATTGTGGTCAACAATGCCATCATTCTGATCGATACCATCAATGGTCTCCGCCAGGAAGGTCACTCCATCACCGATGCAGTGGTAAAATCGGGGGAGCAGCGATGGCGTCCGATTCTCATGACCGCTCTCACAACGATCCTGGGATTGATACCAATGGCTCTGGAACAGGGTCCGGGAGTCGAAATACGGGCTCCTCTGGCCATTACCATTATCCTGGGGCTCATAACCTCGACCGTTCTGACGCTGGTTATCATTCCCACGATCTACCATCTCCTGTATCGGTCGAATCCTGAACCGGCTACCGGCGATTGATGTGACACAGAATCACCCACTCCCATATCTGACACACCAAAGACCCGTTACGGCTTTGATGAGTTTTCTCATCATTGTCGTCCTGGGCGTATTCGTATATTTGAAACTCCCATTGGAGTTCTCACCGGAATTCAGCAATGCATGGTTATGGCTGTTTATTCCCTTCCCCAACTCCAATCCATCGGAAGTCGATCGATCGATTGCGGTTCATTTCGAAGAACAGCTCAAAATGGTCAGATATCTGAAACGCCTGGAGATAACATCAACGGCGCAGGGCTGTTCCGCCAGCATGTCATTTTACCCGGACACAAACATGGATACCGCCTATCTCGAAGTCCGGGATGCTTATGAACGAGCGAGGACCGACTTTCCTTCCGGTGTGGAACAGATTCAGATCTATCGTAACAAAAGCAATGACTGGCCGATCTTGTGGCTGGGGCTGTCCTATGGCGATGATCCGGCGGCCTTATATCGTCTGGTGGAGGAGCGGATCAAACCCGCTCTGGAACGGATTGATGGTGTCGCTCAGGTGGAATCCCACGGAATCAACCCGGAGACGCTGTTCATCGACCTGGAAACGGACCGTCTCCAAGCTCATGGGATCAACATGTTCGACGTCTATTCGACACTTCGCAAAGCCAATGAAAACCCCTCAGTCGGAACGATCGAGGAGGGGGGATCGAAGATCCTGTTACGCACCCGATATCGGCTGCAATCCGAACAGGATTATCAGGAATTCCCTCTGGGAGCCAGCCCGTTGACGCTTCAGGATATCGCGGTCATTGATCGGCGAATGCCGGAAGTCAATGAACTTCACCGGATCAACGGTCGGCAGGGATTCACGATTTCGGTACAGAAAGAATCCTCCGCGAATACGGTCGAAGTCGGCGAAAAAGTATTTCAAGTACTCAAAACAATCCAGTCAGATCCGGAATTGAACGGATTGGCCATTTTACCATTTTTCGATCAGGCTGAATGGATTCAATCCTCACTGACCGGCTTGCGGAGCACGGGACTCTGGGGAGCTTTGTTTGCAGCCATTATTTTGTTCTTTTTTCTGCGGCAAATCGGAGCAACGCTCATTGTTCTGACCGCAGTACCATTATCTGTTCTGTCCGCGTTGATCGGACTATATTTCATCGGATATTCGCTCAATATTGGTTCGATGATGGGATTGATGCTTGCGATCGGCATGCTGGTGGATAACTCGGTTGTCGTTACAGAGAATATATTCCGGTTGCGCGCTAAAGGTATCAGGACTGAGGAAGCCAGCATATCCGGTGCTGCCCATGTGGGAACCGCAATCACCGCATCGACAATGACAACGATTATCGTATTTTTACCTCTCGTGTTTGGCAAAGGCGAGATGGGAATCTGGATGAAACAGATCGGAATTCCTATTTCCCTGTCCCTTCTTTCATCGCTCCTCATTGCGCTCTCACTCGTTCCATTGGCGATCACGCGTTTTATCACCGTCACCCGCCAGACCTCCCCCGGTATTATCGCATGGACAACTCGGTATTATCTGAGAATCCTGAAATGGATCATCTTTCATCCGTTACCATCGTTTCTGATGGTGATCATCATTCTTCTGTCAGTCATGTTCCCGCTCCCTCGAATCCAAAAAAATCTAAGGGGTGGCGAGATGAACCGGGAAATCATCATCCGGATATCCGCTCCGGAAAATGCCACTTTGGAAGAAACGGATGCCGCGGTTCGAAAATACGAACAGATCATTCTCGAACATCAAGAAGAGCTGACTATCAACAATGTCTATTGTTCCATCGAACAGGCGAATGGCCGCCTGAGATTGTTCATGGATGATTCCGGAAAAGATATCAAAAGTGAAGAGGCGATTAAAAAACGTATTCGGGAGCTGTTTCCCAAGATCCCCGGTGTCAGTTACTGGTTCGGCTGGCACGGTGGCAGTTCGAGCGACAGCAATGTCGTGGATATCACGCTTCAGGGGAATTCAAACACCGTATTGAGTGAATTGATCACGGAAGTCCGCCCCTGTCTGCTGAATGCTCCCCAAATTACCGATGTCCGGAGCGACGATGACAATCCGATGAGCGAAATCACCATCACGATCGACAAGGAAATCGCACGGATCAACGGAATCACACCCGAAGTCATCGCCAGAACCATTGCAGTCGGAGTGATGGGGCAATCGTTACCCAGGTTTCAGAGTTCAGATAAAGAGATCTCCGTCCGGCTTCAGTTGCGTGAAGAAGATCGGAAAGATGTGAGCGCATTGCAGAATCTGCTGGTCTACTCCCCCGATGGACGCGGATTTCCACTCAAGTCACTGGCCACTTTTCAGACTGTACCGGGACAAAATACAATCATACGGGTAGATGGCAAAATTCAGAAAGTGCTGCAGATCGAAACCGAAGAAAAAGATATGGATTCCATCCGTGATACAATCCGTCTGGCGCTCCAATCCTTTCGTCTCCCGACCGGTTACAACTGGACATTCGGGCGCTCGTTTGCGGATTTTGATGAAGGAATGGCTGAAATCGGGCAAACCTTCTTGCTCGCACTGATCCTGGTCATTCTATTGCTGGGGGCATTATTTGAGTCATTGCTCCATCCATTCACGATCATTCTCAGTCTTCCATTTGCCATGGTCGGTGTGTACTGGACTCTCTTTCTCACCGATACCGAACTGAACATCATGGGGAACATCGGACTGGTGATCCTGATTGGCGTTGTTGTCAATAACGCAATCGTGATGATCGATTGCATCATTCAGCTTCGAGCGACGGGCATTGATCGAACCGATGCCATACTCCAGGCAGCCGAAGACCGGTTACGGCCGATTGTCATGACCGCTGCAACAACCATTCTGGGGCTCGCACCCATGGCGATTTCCAGCAGCCAGGCATCCTCACAGATGTACTCGACCATGGCCATCACGGTCATGGGCGGAATGACAACATCTACGGTGCTGACATTGCTGGTCATTCCGCTGTTCTATCAGTTTATGGATCAATTTCAGATCACACTGAAAAAACTGTTCTTTTCTCTGAATGCCGTTTTCACGGGAGTTCTGACGCAGGAGGATAAATAATGCCAACCCAGACAAAACGATCGGGGCGTCGAGAAGTGATATCTGAAGGAGCCATTCCCATCGATGATACCATGATTCCGTATCGGGTGATTCAAAGTCCCCGCGCACGGAGGGCTCGAGTGATTTTCAAACTGGGAAGCTATTTCGAAGTGATCGTGCCGAAACGAATGCCAAAAGAAACAATCAATCACATTCTGAATCGTTCCAGACAATGGATGCAGCAGAAATACTCCGACCGGCACCTCATCGAACATTCCGACCTGTATCCTCAGTTTGCGGATGGTGGGCATGTCCCATGGCAGGGTCGCAATCTCCATCTTTCGATCACTTTTGAGGATGGACCGTTATCGATCCATCGTGAAAATCAAACATTGTTGTTGAGGCTTCCGCTTTCCGATGCATCCCTGATTCCCAATCTGGTCTGTCTGTGGTTGAGGCATCAGGCAGAGACCATTCTTCCAGTCCAGATTCATCACCATGCGATGAAAATGAAATCCTCCGTTCAACGCGTTACGATACGGGATCAGAAATCGATCTGGGGGAGTTGTTCTTCAAACGGAACGATATCACTGAACTGGCGATTGATCATGGTTCCACCAGATATCATGGATTATGTGTGCATTCATGAACTGAGTCATTTCGATTTCCCCAATCATGCTGCAGCATTCTGGTCCAGGGTCAGATCCGTCTGTCCGCACTATGTGGTTCACCGGAAATGGCTCCGCGATCATCGATGGTTGCTTTCCATCGGCAGGGGATTGATGCGGTGCGACGATCATTAGATGTTTGGGGAGTTTTCAAAAAATTAAACAAACAAATTCACTTCGAGATTTTCTTCAGTAATACCAGGCTGATGGATCGGGGATCATTTCAACAGGGAGTAAAATCGATCCAGATTTGTAACAATAACTGCCGACCGGTGAAGGTTGTTCAATCGATCTAGATCATCTATGGTGCCGACGATCTGATAGTATTTGAGAAAATACCGGGCAACGTCCTTAGTCTGGAGAAGTTTCCGGAAGAAACGATCCTGGGGATGCGATACAGTTTTCATATAAATAGTGTACCGTTGACAGGATAGTTGTCAAGCTAGACGATCCTTGTCCGGTGAGCGGTCGGGAATTTGTTTTCCAATTACCATGACAGAACCATTATCATCGTGTAAATTACGCTGGATAGTAACCTGGAACAAACCCGGGAGGTGCTTTTTGGAGTTCACAATTCTGACACTCACCTATGCGATCATTTATGGAGTCCGGCAATTATGGGAAATCATTCTCAACCGGCTGGATTACCGGCTGATAAAGTCCAAGCGCAATGAGATACCCGATCATCTGACAGGTAAAATGGAACTTGCCACCTATCAGCGCAGCATCGACTACAATCTGGAAAACAGCCAGTTCGGGCTGGTGTCGCGATTCTTCAGCTTTCCGGTCCATTGGGGGTTTATTCTGTTTGGATTCGGATGGATCGACCAATGGCTTCGGGGTTACATCCAGAACACCTATCTGCAAGGTCTCGTGTTTATTGGAATATACAGTTTTGTGAGCATCCTTCTGGATCTCCCATTCACCCTCTATCATGACTTTGTGATCGAAGCCCGTTATGGTTTCAACAAAAAAACGGTGTCACTTTTTATCACGGACGCCATCAAAGCGCTTCTTCTCGGTATCCTGTTGGGAATTCCGCTGTTATTGTTGATTTTCTATCTGATGGATGTCACCGGCTGGAGCTGGTGGCTCTGGACCTTCATTGGTGTTTCAGCGTTTCAATTTTTAATCATGTGGATTTTCCCGATCCTTATTGCGCCTTTGTTCAACAAATTTAAACCCCTGGACGGAGCACTCGCGGACGATATCTATGCGTTGGCTCATCGGGCCGGATTCAAAACAAGCGGTGTCTTCACAATGGATGGCTCTTTGCGATCCACCCATTCCAATGCATTCTTTACCGGAATCGGCCAGTTCAAACGTATTGTTTTTTTTGACACGCTTCTGGAAAAGGTGACGCCACAGCAACTTCTGGGCGTTCTGGCACATGAGATCGGACACTTCCGATTGGGACACGTCAGAAAAAATCTGATCTTTGTTCTGATTCATACGTTTCTTTTCTTGGGATTACTGGCGCTTTTAAAAGAACAGACCATCCTGTATCACAGTTTCGGCTTTTCTGAAAAGTCCGATTACGCCGCATTGATCGTATTTTCAATCCTGTTCAGCGAGTTTACATTTCCGTTTCGATACATGATCAATTATCTCTCCCGTTCAAATGAATTCGCAGCAGATCGATTTGTTTACAATGTTCTCGGCACAACGGAACCGCTGGTCGAAGCGTTACAGATCTTACATACTGACAATCTCGCGAGTCCGATCGTGCATCCCTGGTATGCGGCGTACCACTACTCCCATCCGGATCTTCCCGAACGTATTGCAGCGCTTCGGAATATTGATCAAGGAGACGGCAGGATCAGTTTCCCAGGCTCAAATTCATCCCAGAAATGCCATAATCCCGGATCTGCCCTTACATAAGACTCATACCATGTCACAATCTGAGCAGTTACGATATCCGCTGACTGACGAGTGGTTATAATTGGTTCATGAAGCTGAAAAAGGTATCTCCCCTCGGGCAGCCGTTTGATCGATAATGGGAGAATGGGAGCACCTGTTTTGATCGAGAGATTCGCAGCACCCAACGGGAATGGGAGTAACTGACCGAGGAACTCCAAGGGTTCCATCTTTCCGATCCAACGTCCCCCCCCCGCTGGATCAATATTCATCATCACAACTCCCCCTGATTTCAGGTGCTGGAACACCGGACGGAGAAACTGATCGGCAGGAATGATCTGCCCGGGAATCATACTTTCATATTTCAGCCTCAACCGAAAAGCCACATGCCTGCCAACCCAACTGAGTCCCTGATCTGTCGGAAGACCAATCTGCATCATGGGATAGTGCAGATATCCAAGAGTTGCGAGCGGGAGTTGAATCGGCCCGTAATGACCCAAAACGATTATGGCACCTTTCCCCTCGTTCAGAACACGATCCAGTATTGGAGTTCCTTCCATCTCCGCAATCTGCTGCAAGGCCCTGCCTTTCAATAAGTTGGGGTATGTGAATATGTGCAGGCGATCCAGATAGTGATTCTGTAGATACACCCGGTGCATCCGGTCGAGTTCAGACGGGGTTGCATCTGGAAATGCTCGTCTGAAATTCGATTTCAGATATTCGGTTGAACGACTCGCCAATACTCGATGGAGATCTCCAATAAAGTAAAAGAAACGGATTGAAAGCCAAACCGGTAACATGTGGATTAACCATCGGATGGGATACCAGATCACCAATCGTGCGATATCACGACGGATACTTTCATTTGTAAGCATCGGATACCCCTCCTGTTTCTGCCGATTCTCAGGTCTGCTCCGTATATCGAAATGCAGAACGAAAAATACTGATCGCACTTCGTGCCAGTTTCATGGACATCCCTATATCCACAACAAACTGAAAACAAGCATACAGGAGGTAAATCGACGATCCGACGATCATGGAAAGCCGCACCTTGCGTTCACCATTCCGGCCATAATGAACCCGGAAATACTGAAGCATGCTTTTATAGAACTCATCGCCGATATTCTGACGCTTTTTAACACTCTGGCCGCCATGATGAACGATTTGGGCGGATGGGAGATAAAAAATTTTCCATCCATTCTTTTTTATACGAAAACACAGATCAACATCTTCAAAAAACATGTGATATATGCTGTTCAAGTCACCCAATGTCTCAATGACCGATCGTTTGACCATAAAGGCAGCACCCGCAGGCTGGTCCACTTCGCGAAGTGTGCCATGATCCCAGTGTTTCAACCGGGATTTTTCGGCATATTTACGCATGAACGGCACATCGTGGAGAATAGTATTCTCCGTAAACGGCGTCAGCATTGTCGGGAACTCCCGTAACGAATACTGAAGGGAATAATCGGAATTAAGCAGACGGGCAGCTACCGCACCCGCTTCAGAATGTTGTTCCAGAAAAGCCACCATCATGGGTAATGCTCCAGGCAATACGATTGTATCCGGATTCAACAGCAGGATATATCGCCCGATCGACCGCTGAATCCCCTGATTGTTTGCCTTCGCGAAACCCTGATTGGTACCGTTTTCTATCAGATGAACATCCGGAAACTGGTTTTTGACCATTCTGGCCGACCCATCCGAAGAGGCATTGTCGATCACAAACACCTCGATATTGAGCTGACCATGGTGTTTGAATATCGATTCAATGCATTGCTGAAGAAGATCCTTCGTATTCCAGTTAACCAGACAGATGCTTAAATCAATCGCATTGGGAATTGCTCCGAAAAATGCCTGAGATGGCAAATCGCTTGCATGAAACGTATTATCGGACATGTTTAAACCAAGATGGAAGGAATCGCAGCCAGAAGTTCGCTGGTTTCTCCATTATCTCCGTTGTCCGGGCAAAGACTCGGTAATTGATATTGCCTGCCTGATGCTGACCATTCATCATAAATCCATCTCCCACCCGGCGATCCACCCAGACAGTCAGTGCATTGCCTCGCACTGCCATGGGTGATGTGATCCGGATAATATATTCCTTCGATGCCGAATCGCTGATCGGCCCGAATCGAAAGGTATGCCAGGCGTTATCGTGCGCGAACTGCATATCCAGTGGTAATTTTACGACCTCCCGATTGGTTCTTGCCTCAATCAATGCAACAAATAAGATCCCAGTATTTGACCGCATATATGTCGCAAACCGAAGATCGATACGGCACAACCCAGAAAACTCGGAAACAAATTTCTGTGATACAACGATCGATGAAACGATCTCCCCGACCGGTTCAGATTTGGACTCACACCCGCCCATGAATTTTTCTTCATGGTCGGTCATGGACTGAAAAATCGCTTTTTTATCCGGAGCCTTATGTGGATTTTGACAGAATCGATTTAGCGGAGCGGTCACCTGATCCCAGATGAGTGTGTGTGCAATCCTATCCAGATTCAATCGACATTCCGTTTGAAATGGCTGATCCTCCAGAAGCAACCGAATCGCACGAATCAACGCGAACTTATCTTCTGGAGGAACTGTTACTCCAAGTCTTTCACGCCTGACCAGATCTCCGAATGAATCCCCCGCCGTACAAATGATAGGCAATCGCGCCCAGATGTAATCCAGAATCCGGGTTCGAAATGAAAACCGCGTTTCCAGATGAGGGTAGTGCGTGCTGATACCCATATGGGCTGCCATCAGATAATCACCCCGTTTCTCATAAGGAATCCAGTCACCAAAAAACACCCGGGTATCCAGAAGATGCAGCTCCCTGGATAATTGAATGGTCCGCGTGGTCATATTCATCTCCGGCACACGCGGATTGGGGTGTCTCGTGCCCATAAAAAACAGATTGATGGGAGTTCCATTACGGTTCAGTTCATAAGCTGCCTGAACCAATGTCAATGGATCGAACCAATCCCAGATGCCACCTGCCCAAATCATCCAGGACCCATCGACGGCTGCCGGAAACGGAGATTTTACAGGAGTCGAAGGCGGAATTGCGCTGATTCCAAACGGAACGATGTCGATAAGCGCTTCCAGATTGGAATCTGACTGATATTGAATGTGATTCACCCGCTGGACAGCGCTCAGCATTCCAATCCAAAAATCCCGCTGACGGTCACTTGCACAGATAAAATAATCTCCGGCTATCAATTTTTCGATCAGGATATTAAATTCATCATCAAACCGCTGCCTGTTCCCGCTCTGCTCCATTCGTGTCAGATTAGAAAGAATAAATGGATCATACAAATCAACCACAAGTGGCACCGAGATTCTGGTATTCATCACCATGGAACCGGGAACGATCACGACATCAAATCGTTCCATCATCGCAGCAGACGGCTCTTCTCCATAGCATTCCAATCCCACCGGGGAACCTTCCAGAGCCGCACAGGTTGCGGATATGGCCGGGCATGTCAGCACAACCTGATGATTAATGGACAATGATCTGGCAATCTCCACCGCTCGAATGGCAGGTCCAGCCATCTTCTCACCAATGATATCCCCAGTTACGATCAATACTCGACTCATCTCTGCCGTTTCTCCATACTCCGTCGCTCATTTCTGTCTCAACGCCCAATAGAAATTCTGTATGGGATTTACCATGCTTAATATTCTAAATGGAAGAATACCCACGTTCACCAATCTGATAATCATACATTTCATTCCGGACAGCCGCACGGAGTGCATTCAACGATAACACGATGTTTCCATCCACATGGTAAATATTGAACTCCTCAATCGAGCCGGTTGACCATATCTCACGATCCGATACTTTTCTCTGCTTCTGGATACTCCGGCGCTCGACGAGGATATGAGGCAAGTGGAACATGAGATTTACCGCTACCTTCAAATACATTTTTACTTCGGACCAGGTCCGGTGATGCCATGCATTCTTGAACGATAGCCAATAATATCGCAGAAAAATGATCCGGGCATACAATCGAAGATTTTTCCATTCGTAGTTTTTCAGAAAAACCATGAGATAATTACGAACAAACCAGTATCGGGACCACAATGGATCGGATGTGTCCCGGGATGAAGCTCGATATTTATGACGAATCTCTGAAGAAGGCTGAGCAAGAAACGTATACCCCATCACACCAGCCCGATAACACACATCAAAATCTTCACAATACGACCAGAAACACTCATCAAATCCACCGATTTTCTCAAAAAGTGACCGCTTGAACATCACAGCCGGGAAAATCGATCCAAATACGGTCTCCGTATCTGTGAACTGACCCGCATCGAACAATCCAACACGTGTATCTCGCCAATGACACTGCTCATACCATCGAACACCAAATGCATTGATGAAGTGGGGCAGCGAGTAAAAAACCACCTTTGGGAATACACCGATCACATTCGTCGATGCATTTTTCATAGTACGGGTAAGGTTACGGAGACATGACGCATCCAATGAGATATCCTGATTGAGCAGAAAAATATATTCCCCCTGCGCATGCCGAATCCCCAGGTTCATCCCGCCGCAATAACCCCGATTCTTCGGAGAAGAAATAATTCTGACCGTTGGATAATGAGTTTGTATCCACGTGATGGAGTCATCGGTGGAACCGTTATCAACAGCAATAACCTCGAAATCAGAGTCGTCCTGCTCGAATATCGTCCGGAAACATTCCGAAACATGCTCCCGCCCATTCCAGATCAGAACGATGATGGAAGTAACCGGGGATTCATCATGACGGGTAAATGAAGCGTCTAAAGCGATCATGAATCAATGCGCTTGTCAGCAGTTATAATACAGCTCGAACTCCAACGGTGTTGTCTGATTTTTGATGGATGCAATATCTTTTGTGTATTTGGAATCGATCCAGCCGTTGATCAGTGTTGGAGAGAAAACCTGGCCAGCCGTGAGATATTCATGATCCTTCTTCAATGCCAGAAGGGCTTCTTCGAGGGACTCCGGAAGCGCTAAGATATGGCGTCTGAACTGAGTGGAAAGATTTTCGATATCATCAAAGGGACCCCAGTTATTTTTCTGAGCGTGAATACCACGCTTCACACCATCGACCCCCGCCATCACCATTGCGGCCACAGCGAAATAAATATTACACGTTGCATCCGGACTGCGTAATTCAAATCGTTTTTTATCTGGTTCAATCGCATATTTCGGAATGCGAATCGCTGCATTTCGATTTCCCAGTGAAAAGAACAGATTGGTCGGAGCTTCATAACCCTTCACCAGCCGGCGATAGGAATTGACACTGGGATTCGTGAAGGCAGTGATTGAGCGGCCATGTTGAATGATGCCTCCAATAAAACAATACGCGAGTTCGGATAATCCCATGGCATCATTCTCGTCAAAAAAGAGCGGTTCACCATGCTTACCGACCAGCCGAAGATGAAGATGCATGCCATTTCCAGCCTCTCTGGTGATTGGCTTCGGCATGAATGTAGCTGTTTTTCCATGAGCGTTCACCACATTCCGGACGTAGTATTTTGTCAACATCGCCTGATCACAGGAAGACAAGACAGGCTGCAATGTCAACTCAATCTCTTGTTGTCCGGTTGCTCCAACTTCGTGATGATGATACCGGACCTCGACGTCACTCTTCTCGAGCAATTCAACGATTTCCGCTCGAATATCCCGGTATGTGTCAGCCGGAGCTGCCGCGTGATAACCTCCCTGAGGAGCCATCCAGAAACCTTGCGCCAATGAATCCGGGTTCAATGCAGCGGATCTTGATTCACGGCACGATATCTCATAACAACTCATCAGGGGAGAAACATGATACATCATCGTATCGAAAATGTTAAACTCCAGTTCCGGTAACACCAGAACCATCTCCCCGATACCTGATTCCTGAAGATAAGAAACCGTTCGGCGGATAATAGAACGTGGATCACCTGAAAACGGCATTTTAGTGTCAGCTTCGACAATATTACAGAAAAAGCTCAATGTCTTTCTCTGCCAGAATGGATCGATAAAACAGGTGGACAGATCAGGGATAATACACATATCCCCGCTCTTGACACTTTTGAATCCAACACTCGATCCATCAAAACCAACTCCTTTAGCCAATAACGACTCGTCCAGAGAATGACTGGGAAGCGTGAGATGCCTGAACTGGCCGGAGAGATCAACGAATTTCAGATCGATCATTTCGATCTGCTGATCCTCGATCATTTGTTTTATCTGATGAAGCTGATCCTGTATCATGACAACCCCCATGCTTTTTGATATTGTTGAGCCAAGTGATTAGACGATTTTCTCGGGAAAAATGTAGTTCGAAACCATCGAAAAATCAAGATGATCTGACCATTCTAAAAAAAACAGGTCATATTGATCACATTGCCGGGAATTTCGTGAATGATGATAGAACAGGTGTCTCGATTTTTGAGAGCATTTCGAGTAGAATCTGGTTCATTGGGAGTCCGGGAGTGGTCCGGGTACCCGAGGCATTGTTGGCATTGGATTCTGTATCATTCTCAGGAGGATCACGTTGAATTATTGGCACTTCATCACCATCTCCGTTGGTCTCGTCCTTCTATTCTGGGGCTTCTGGGCATCCTACGAGGCCAGGAAGCCGTGGCAAATCATCGGCTCCATAGCGGCACCATTGGGATTAATTGTTGCGCTCCTTGGAGTATTGATACTATGTGTTCCTGATTTCTTCAATTGAGCCGGATAGAACCGCTCCCATGTCGAACAATTCCACCGAGTCTTCATCCCCATTTCAAAAAGCGTGGGAGCTATCCCGAAACGGATCGCATCGTGAAGCCATCCAACTGATCGAATCCACACCCGATTTGCGACCATTGGATCGGGTGCAGGCCGCATTGGCTCATTTTCATTATATGCTGGGCGATTATATCTCCGCCGAGGGATATGCTCAGCAGTGTCTGTCCATGAACCGCAGGAATAAGACCGCTCTGACCATTCTTGGAGAAATCCGGTGCAAGTCTCAGCGATATCATGACGCCACAGATTATTTTAAAGAAGCATATCAGTATTATCCAAAAGATCTTTACGTCGCGGTGCGTCTGGGGCAGATGCTTCTGGATCAGTCCCGGACCCAAGAAGCGATCGCGGTTTTTGAAAAAGCACGCGAATTCAATCCGCAACACGCGGAATTGCTGGATGACCTTTATTACTGTTATCAGATTACCGGCAACCAACAGGCTGCGGATTTACTGAAACGTTCGATCAATCACCTGCCCTTCAACAATCAGGACAATGAACTGATCAATAAACTTCGATCTCTGGAACCTGAAATTGCAGTCCGGCAGATTGAGATCATTTTACGCCTGCCATCGGCAACCCATAAAACACCACTCCATGCTCTGATGGCAGGATCACTGATCAAACTGGGGCGATTCAATGAAGCGATTCCGCATCTGGAACAGGTGATCCTCGAACGACCCCGCTCAGAATCCACAAAAATTCGGCTGGCCAATTGCTATACACGATGCGGCCGTGCAAAAGATGCATTGGAACTCCTGCATTCATTAAAAATACCAGGTATAGATCTCCGGGTTATTCAGGCGAAAGTTGAAGCGCTGGCTGCAGCCGGGAATGGGCAACATGCGATGGATATTGCCTTCCGGTTTCTTGCTCAGTATCCGGACGATAAACGGCTCCGTAAAATCGTCAACCTTCTTCGAAAAAAGGGAATGACTCCCAGTCCGGGATTATTAGAGGAAAATCCGGATACCTCCCCATAGACGTTTCGATTCCTGATCCATATCGGTCGAATAAGCACCATCCAGAATCACTCGGCTGAACACCAGACTCGCTCCCCCGGAAAACATCAATGGCGAGTCGCCATCCATCTCCATGCTGGCTCCGCCACGCAGGATAAAGCTTTTTTTATCTCCCAGTTTACTTTCGAATCCCATTGCCAGATCCTTCCCATCAATGGATTCACCAAACGGATCGCGGTTTTCATTGATGGCGTAATCAATCGTATACGCAAACCGATCATTGGGAAGAAAGGCATATCCAATACGATATTCCGGTTTTACTTCAAAGGTAGGACCATCATCCGGTTCTATGGAGTAACCACGAAGATTTCGTGCGGAGATCCCGACCCGGTTGAATTGGCCCAGGAAAACCAATCCGGCGTCGATTCCCCATTGCGAGTCGGGATAAGAGACGGCTTTTTCATCCAGCAACAGAAGATCGACTGGTTCGATGGATTCGAGATCCCATAAGCCTGACACGTGGTTCAATGCGTTGATATCAATGTATTTTCCTGTAAATCCCATACAAAATTCCCTGGATTTTGATACCCACGCATAACTGATCCCATATTCCTGAATATCAAATCCGCTGAAATGGATGAGAGCTTGATCTGATAATGGATCATGAATGCCATCAGAGGGGTCACTGATACCGATATCCGGTTGTGCATAAAACAATTGATAACCCTGTATGGAGAAAGCCATTCCTTGATGCGCTACAGCCAGGCTGATATGGTCGCCTCCCCGCACCACCCATTTCATCTGACCAAGGGTTGTCAAATCTGTCATCCATGTATCCCGTCCCAATTCCGATTCCGGTTTTTGGGCATAGATACGCGACAGCAGTTCCTGTGCATCTTTGGCGACATTGGCCTCCTGACCATAGTCAATTCCGATGTTCCAATCCTTGATCAGTGCTATGTTGGCCGGATTCCAGTAGATTGCGGAAGCATCATCAGCCAATGCAACAAATGCCCCTCCCATTCCGGCAGACCGAGCGCCATAAGAATAATATGCCATCATATCGACAGGAATGATCGAGAGCAGCATTATGAGAAACATCTGCATCAGGCGGATTTTCTTCGTTGCCTCCATTTGGCTGTTCCTTTCACATTGATTCAATCGAGTGTCTCATAAGGAATCGGGTCCATCCGGCCATTCTCCCGAAATCCCTTTAATCGAAGCAGACAGGAGTCACATCTGCCGCACGCCGAATCCACTTTCGTATAACAGGACCATGTTTTATGCAGCGGAGCGTTGAGTTCGATCCCTTTTGCCACGATGTCCGCTTTTCCAAGATTCAGAAGCGGCGCTTGAATCGTGATGTCTGTTTCCGGTTTTGTACCCTTTATGACCAGATGATTGAATGCAGCTAAAAACTCCGGACGGCAGTCGGGATAACCGGAGCTATCCATAGCATTAATCCCTAAAAATACGGCTTTCGCGTGAATCACTTCCGCCCAGGATACAGCGGCTGCCAACAGATTGGCGTTCCGAAACGGAACGTATGTGGAGGGGATCCGTGTCTCATCGAGACCCGATATCGGGACAGCCATCTCATGATCAGTCAGACTGGAACCACCCATCTGGTGAAAATGATCCATGCGAATCACCATCCGCATCTCGGCTCCCAAAGCGTCGGCGACATCCTGAAACGCCTGGAGTTCACGGGATTCGGTCCGCTGGCCATACATCACATGCAGCATGGCCAGCCGATAACGGTCACGTGCAATGGCCGCTGTTACGCAAGAATCCAATCCTCCCGATGCAACAATAACAGCAAGAGGGTAAGAAGTTCTGATATCATCATTCATATTCATTTAAAATTCCGATCAGGTGCGGGATATCGTTGTGATATTCCGCACCCGATACTGAGTCATGTCATTAGAATTTAAATCGAGCACCCACCTGATATTGTCTGGGTTTCCCAGGTGTTTCTGCTTTTCCATAATCAATACCCGGCGGATTGGATTCATTGTATTCCATATTTGCACTGCTGATTGTCCAGTTCGCCCAATCAATCACATTGAAACATTCCATGATGATCTCCATGTCGATCTCACGGAATTTAAATCCATTGGAGATTCGCAGGTCGAGATTCTTATAGGCAGGCTGCCGCTGAGTGTTCCGTCCGAGATCCACCCATTTGCCGGATGCTTCGTCATAGACATGGGGGCGATCATTCCGGGTGTATCCATCGCGGTTCTTGTCGCCATTGGCTTCCGGAGTCCAGGGTTTTCCGCTTTGATACTGAAAGATACCACTGAGTTGCAGGCTGTACCACTCCGGCAGTTTCATCAAATCGGAGAGATCATAGGTGCCATTGCATACAACACGATGCCGGACATCAAAATCGCTGTAAGACCATTCCGGACTCAAATCAAACACATTTTCAGGATAATCATATCCAGTCAGTTCCGTGCTGTTTTCATTGGAATCATTGTCAAAGCTCTGGGACCATGTATAACTGGCCATGAACTGGTAATTGTCACTGAACCGTTTGGTTACGCTCAGATTGACTCCATGATATCTGGACTCCGCATCGTCCGTGAATTGAACGATCTTGCCGAAATCCGTGTTTCGTTTGACACGGCTGAACATATATCGGCCTTTTTCTTCATCCCATTCGGGCAAATTCAAATTGATGTCCATTTTCCGCTCAAGGTGAGTGGTCCGAGCGTATATGTATTCCAGTCCGACGGCAAAATCTTCGGTGATCTCCTGTTCCGCTCCAACACTCATCCGGTTGGTCATTGGATTCTCGAAACCAGGCTCAAATACAAAGATATCCGGTGTCAGAAGATCACCTTCTGGAATATTTGGAATCCGGTTAGGATAGGTTGGAAAATCGGGATGTGTCGGTCCCATCTGCATCGACGCAATCCGGTAACCATTATTCGCCAATGCTGTTGCGACGAGCAATGTTGGCGTTCTGGAATAAAAAATACCCCAGCCAGCTCTGAGAACGGTCTTTCCATCCTCAATTGGCGCCCAAGCGACAGCCAATCGGGGACCCCAGTTATCATCGTCCTTTGGCATGACTGTCGTTGGATTGTATATTTCGTTGGGATCATTGGACCACCAGGGATAGATGTTGGCATTGGGATTTGGCATGTCGATGTCCGGATTTTGCTGATAATCATATCGCAAACCCGCGTTGATAGTCAGTTTTTCGTTAGGTTGCCAGTTATCCTGAACATAAAACGCATAATCATACGTATCCATCTCGACCTTGCCATCATTGCCGCTTCGATCCCATGCCTGTGTATAGTAAGATGGATTGTCCGGGAATTCACTGATATCATCGAATTCATACGAACCGCCACCATACCGAAGGAATGTATTATCGATCCCCAGCTTGTTGATATCCCCTCCGAATTTGACTTCATGATCATTGAGAATCCATGTCAGGCTGTCTGCCACCTGAAGCCGGTTCTCAACCACATCAGATGGTAAATAGGTCTTCTGGCCGAAACTCAACTGATAGCGTCCATAAATTCTTGTTTCCGGAGTATCCGGGTCATTGGGTAATCGAGGCCGTTTTTCAGCAGCATATTGCATTCTGAACTCATTGAACACATTTTCCGTGAAAATAGAAGTCAGGCTTCCCACAAACGAGTTCGCATATGTCCGTTCGTAGCCATTGTATTCCTGAATGCCATATGCCGTTGTTCCGTTTTCGGAAATGAATCTGGAGTAATTATGGCGGAATGTCGCATGATGGTTGGAATTGATTATCCAATCGATTTTCGTAAGAAGTACATTTTCGTCTTGTGTCTGAAGGTAATCTTTGTTGAATCGCTCGTAGAAGCGATATGTTTCCGCAAGTTCAGGATAGTCGTTATAATAGCTCTGGCCATTCTCATCGCCTTCCCGTGAAAAGTAATCGTCCACGTAAGCAAAAATCGGCTGGTCTTTAAGCTGCCCATCATAGGAGATGAAGAAAAAGAGTTTATCTTTGACAATGGGACCTCCCAGTGTGGCCCCAAATTGATGTTGTTCAAACTCTTCAAAGTCATAATTCAGAGCATTTTTCTCCACGAAGTCCTGGTTCCGAAAATAATAAAACAGTGTTCCCTGATAGATATTGGATCCAGACTTGGTGACGGCATTGATGATTCCACCTCCAGCCCGGCCGAATTCCGCACTGTAGGCATTGTTCAATACCTCAAATTCCTTCACAGCTTCCTGGCTGAATGTAAATGGAGCTCGTGTGCCTCCCCGTTGCTCCGAAAAAAAAGCTGAATTGTTGTCAGCACCATCCATCATCAGATTGTTGTTGATTCCCCGCTGCCCGCTCACCTGAACATGATAATTGTCGTAGACAGTACCGGGAGTCAACAGAACATGGTCCTGAAAATTCCGGCCATTCAATGGCAGCGTTTCAATGGATTTCTGGTTTACGGTCGAGCCACTGTCTACTTTGTTGATTTCAACGATGGGAGCATCTGCTGTAACCGTGATCGTCTGTTCAAAGCTGATCGGTTTCAGCTCGACATTCAGCGTTACAACCTGCCCAATGGTCAGCACAATCCCTTCCTGCTGATATACTGCCAATCCGGTTTTCATCACAGTTACCTGATAGTTGCCCAATGGTAATAATCGGGCACGATATCTCCCATCCTCCCGGGATGTAATGGTCTGGTAATAACCAGTATCGAGATTGAGCAGCGTAATTTCTGCATCTACCACCGGATTGTTCTGAGAATCACCGACCCGGCCCTGAATACTGCCTGTCGTCTCCACAGCGAATGTAACAGTACCACTTCCGCACAGGATAATGAGCAGCAGACCGATCGTAGCGAAAACCGGAGCATTGTATTTTAAAAGCATCACAACTCCTCCCTATAATTTTAACTTTCCGGATACGTAATGGATGAATGAACCAATCACAATCAGATTCATCCTTATTGGATGTCACCACCCCAATAATATGAAATACCACCTGATTGTAAATAAAAAAGCTCCGATTTTATTCAAACCGGAGCTTTGAAATTCATGCTAAAATTCCCGCAGGCGGACTATTGATAACAAAATGGCATGATCTCCACATTACCCACGAGCTTATAAATATCTTCCGGCATCGTCATCACGCCAATAAAACTCAGATCAGAAAATGCACCGGCACCGGTCGGCCAGTAGAATTCCGGCAAAATATCGCCCGTAATCAACCCGCCAGCCCGGATACTCACTGTTGTTTTATCCAGATCGGATGTCCAGTTGGGAAAGAAATAGTAATAACCTGCGACCTGGAGTACGATATACAGATCTACTTCCCAATCAACCGTGCAGGTATTGTAGATCTGAAACATGGCATGGAACAGATCACCACCGGTAAAACAATCGATTTCCTGGTGCCCGTCAAAATACAGATCAAGAGTGGGAGCGCAATCGCCGCTGGTTGGTGTCGGTGTCGGCGTCGGTTGGCCGCTGCAAACCCAGTCTCCTTCGTCCCGTGGCCGAAGTTTGAACTCTCCAAAATGGTAATCATTGTCACCGGTCAGGCATTCATAGACAAATCCGACCGATGGAGCTGGATCGATTTTTCTCAGCAGAAGAACGAATTCTTTGGTGCCGTCTGAAATCGCAATGTTACCGTAGGTGTCTGGTTCAGATAAGACTCGGACATTCTGGAGCATAATCAGGCAGCTTTCATAGGGTTCGGTATCGGCTTGCGCACAGGTGATTTGCATCGGTTCCGGAACGGTTCCGTAGTCCGCGGTAGCAGTAGGAGGGAATTCGGTTTCATCGGAACAGTTGATCTCCGTTTTATCATAATATTCCACGAGCACACCGACGACATCAATGATCTGGCCTCGTTCCGCCGCCAAACGTTGTTGTCTGTCATAGACCGCAATAAATGCCTCGGGACCACCTCCCGGATCACAGGCAACCGTAGTCGAATACCCGTAGCGGCCGCTCTCAACCGAAACGATACCGACGAAATGCACCCGGTCTCCTTCGTTGACTCCGGAATAAGTTTGAAGTTGCTTTGCAGTATATGTCGGAGGCATGTCTGCAAAAACCGCTCCCTCCACAACTATTGCAGCTAATAACATCATCCAGCACATTCTTACAACTTTCATGTTATCCCCCTATGCCCTATAGGTTAACCTGATTATATCCAAGCAACTGAATCTCAGTTGCCGCTCATTCTGACCGTTTTCTATCCTGATGCGTTGTTGAATGTCAAGTTTGGCTGTGGCTGATTTTGTGTATACACACGAATCAAACGATTTGATTTCCATGCCGTCTTTTTCTATCTCAGCACTCTTCTGGTAATCCATACATCACATATATCATAACGCATTTGTTCCGGATCATCAATATGTTGTGCATTTTTCCATACTCCTACAGATTATAAAGTGCTTTACAATATATAGTAACTCCCATTAATATCATTTCTGGGATGATGTTTGAAAACCTAACAGGAGAAATACAGAATGAATGTGCGATATATTTTAATTCTGACCATTTTGGTCTCGGTGATATCCAGCCCCTCACCAGCATACGGTGCTCGGTTCATTTTTGATGCATCCTGCATACCCATGGCCGGCGATGCCGATTGGGTGATCGATGCGCCGATTCCTGGAGCAGGCACCAGCGGACAATCGGCTCCGGAACGATTTCCATCACCACACCAATGCACTGTTGGAGGTGAAACGGCAGAAACATACTGGAGCGGCGGCTTTTCAGCATGGGGGATTGAATTGGTCAAGTCCGGTCACTGGGTGGAGACCATTCCCAGAAATGGTGTCCTTACGTATGGGAATTGTTCCAATCCCCAGGATCTAAGTTTTTATGATGTCCTGGTCATCCCTGAACCCCAGCTTGAATACACCAGCCAGGAAATCGACGCCATCATCGATTTTGTATTCGATGGAGGCGGGTTATTTTTAGTTGGCAACCATTGTGGTTCCGATCGCAACAATACAGGTTACGATTCCGCTCGCGTTTTTGAGGAGATGCAGACCGCTCTCTATTTTGGTATCGAGTTTTTGCGCATTCCTGATGGAACGAGTGATCCATCGTGCGACTGGGATGAACTCAATAACCGTAATTTCACGGATGATCCCCACGACCCCTTCATTTACGGACCCTACGGCAATTTGCGCGCCATTGGATTTCACAGTGCGACCAATCTGATTCTGCATCCTGAAAATAACAGCACCGTGCAGGGACATGCATGGCGAAACGGCCAATCCCAAGGCAACACATTCGTCACCGTTGCTTCGTGCGAATACGGAAATGGTCGAGTGGCTGCGATCGGTGACAGTGCGCCAGCGGACGACGGAACCGGAGATCCGCGGGATTATCTGATCAATGGCTGGACCCACAGCACGACTGACAACGATAAGTTATTCATGAATATGAGTCATTGGCTGACGTCTCCCGATACAGCTCCCCTTCCGACGCGCACGCCATGCCCGCAATCAACGCCATGGCCATATTGCAGCGGAACGGCAACCCCATCCGGCCCAACCTCAACACCCACTCCCATCGGAACACCATCAACCGACCCCATCGTTAATATCGAACTCAATCAGGCCATCTACCGGGCCGGTGATCTTTTCCTTTTGGAACTCGAAATCGAAAATCCCGGACCCAGCCGATCCGCTCAACTTTATATTGCGCTTCAGATCGGTGACCTCTACTTTTTCGCTCCCGATTGGACCGAACAACCCGACTCCGAACGGCTGTACATGAGCGATAATGATGCATTCACGCGAACGATTTTCAACTTTATCTGGCCCGAAGCCGGTCGAATCAATAATGCCGTGTTCTGGGCACTCCTTCTCGATCCCTATACATCCCAATTGCTCGGCAATTACGATTTCTGCTCATTCAGTTCTCTGTAACGAGACACTGTCCCTAAACAATTCTGGTATTCACCAGGTATATGCATTTCCTGTTGACCTTATCCCCAATCCTTCTCCAAAATGGAGAAGAAAATATACTTGGCGGGAATTGGAACTGAATCTCTTTAATCTCCCTACTCTCCTGTTCGAGCAAACTCGTCGATCATCGGGAGAATCGCCCGAAGATCCGGACCTGGGACCACATAATCCGAATTTTCAGCCAGCAAATCACTTTTGCAGTTATATGCAATCGCACATCCAGCAATTTTAGCTACATCGACATCATTGAAATTGTCCCCGATATAAACGGAATCTTCCAAAGGGATGCCGCATTGTTGCGCAATATGCCGTAATCCAGTGGCTTTATGTTCGATATCGAAAGGTGTCGGCACGATCCCTGTCAGCCGGTCATCTTCACCGAAAATCAATCGATTCAGAAGGATATGATCGAAAACAGTATTCCAGTCCGGAAAAATCTGTTCGAGTGCGATATCCAGTGAGCCAGAAATGACTCCCAGCACATGCGACTGTCCCTTCAATCGAGATAATGTCTCCATCGCTCCCACCATCGGTTTCAAATCAGTCAGATGTGCCATAATTCCCTGCCTTGTGATTCCTTTCTTGATCCACATATCGACATCTTTCCGCGCCCACTCCGCATACGTGATCTTTTTGGACCAGAACGCGTCCGCCCAATATTCCCGCTGATCCGGATCAGTGCCAATTCGTTCGTGGAGTGTTTTCCAGATGAATGTCATATCATCGATCAATGTTCCATCTACATCAAAGCAAATCAATAATCTTTTCATGAATTCCTTCCCCATTCGGTGTAACCTATTCCGATCACCCTCAATATCTTACGTGACAGCAGATTCTTCTTCAACATCTGATCGAATTCCCGTCCACAAGCAGGTATCATATTCCAATTTCTGGATTGGAGTGTTAGTATAGAAAAATGGGGACGAGGCAGCAAATGTAACAGGATACCAGTTCATGAATTCAAAGATGATTGAGGGGAGATAAACATTGTTCCGAAAAACCTTTGATACCTGGAAAAAATCATTTAATCCAATCATAGATATCAACAAGCTGGATTCGGAAGAGGAACGCAGAACTATTTTCCAGGATTTGATGAGCAGAAAGAAGTTCCCGCTTAAGGAACTCATTGAAATGCTCACCAATTCATACCTCATCACTGAGCATCGAAAAAAGACAGAACTGATTCATTTTATTGCAGATCTCATTTTAAAAGCCAAAGCTCCTGAATCCGCAGACGCGTTGCTGACTCTTTTCAAAAACACGGAAGATCCTCAAATCCGTGATATGATCCGTAAAATATTGCCCAAAGTCTCATCAGTATCGATCATTCCATCCATTTTGCTGATGCTGCGAAGCCCCAAACGTCAGAACCGATTATCCGCTATTCGTCTGCTGGAGAGTTATCCGCCTCAATCCGTCGGAGAAAAGCTGGCTCAGGATCTGATGCGGGGGGAATGGGAAAGCCGGGCAGATGGGATTCGATTACTCGCCACTCTCGCTCCTCAGTTAACAGAAAAACCCTGCCGGATTGCGTTGGAAGTCGGTAATGAAAACGATAAGATTCAGGCAATCAAAATACTCTCGGAGTTAAATACATTTGAAGCCTCACGGGCACTCGAGACGGTTATCAAAGATGAATCGTTGCGGGTCAGAATTCTCGTTGCCAGAGCCTATGGAAAGATGGGAGGCAATATTGCGGTCCGCAACCTCATTCACCTGACCAGCGACATCAAGGCGGATGTTGTCCTGACCGCTCTGGAGGGGTTGAAAAAACTGAAGCAACCCGCTGGAATTCAGGCCGTTGTAGCCTCTTTGAAGCATGAGAATTTTGAAATCCGTATTGCCGCCATGATCACATTGGGCGAGATCGGTACAGCCGATGAGGTCGAATACCTTGTTGCTGGATTAAAGGATAATGATATCCGTATCCGTCAGGCGGCACTGGATGCACTGGTGATATTGAGCCAGAATCCGGGAACCGATATTGCCAAATTCATAACGGTGTTAATGTCAGACCCGGATGTCAATGCCCGTCGTGCTGCCGCTCAAATCCTTGGCAAAATTGACGCTCCAGGACTGTTCGAAAAGCTTTTCGAATACCTCCGGGATGAAGACTGGTGGGTCAGAGAATCCATTGCGGAAGCATTGACGAAACTGAAGGATGACCGTATCTATCCTGCGGCAGTGGAGCTGATGAACAATCAGGACCCCTCCTTGCGGCGGTATGCGATCGAAATCCTCCTTGGATTGAGAGATAGCCGCGCCCTGGTTCCCCTCGTGAAAATGCTGAAAGACCAGGACTGGTGGGTACGAGAACGCGCAGTCGCCGCTTTGGGACTCCTCGGAAATGCCGATATCGTACCCATTCTCATCAATCTGCTGAACATTCGGGAGCTGACATATGTCGCAGCGGAAGCCTTGGGAAATCTGGGAGAACCTTCCTCAATCCCAGCGTTGATCAAAGCGCTGGAGAAATCAGATGTCGACTCCAAAATCATCATCATGACCGCACTCGAAAAAATGCAAGCCCGTGACGCTATCCCAGCCATCGAAACACTGGTATCACACACATACCGTAAAGTCCGGACTCACGCCAAAGAAGTTCTGACACGAATGAAAGTCGATATCGAAAAGCTGAACAAAATGGAGATGAAATGGTGGGAGAAACAGGAAGTCTCATTATTGGACACAATGCTGCTCGAAGTGCGATTTCATAAAGGCTCCGATCTGTTTCTGATCAGCGACAGTCCTGCAATGGCACGAATCAAAGGCGATGTCGTCTATCTGACCAAAGAACAGTTATCCGAAGAACAGATTCTGTCGATGGCTTCCCATGTTCTGTCTCCGGAACAGGAAAAGATGTTTTTCGAAACGCTTGACCTCGATTTTTCGTATGAGATTCCTGGAGAAGGCCGGTTTCGGGGCAACATGTTCCGCCATGCATTGGGATTGAACCTCGTTTTCCGGGTTCTGCCAGATAAAGTACCTGTCCTGGATGAACTCAATCTGCCCGAATATGTAAAATCATTATCCAAGCTCAAACATGGTCTTGTTCTGGTCACAGGACCGGCGGCATGCGGAAAATCGACCACCCTCGCTGCCTTGATTCATGAAATGAACAATTTTCGTTCCGAAAACATCATCACAATCGAAGACCCCATCGAATATGTCCATGTTCCCAACAAATGCCTGATCACCCAACGCGAGGTGGGTCGACATACCATCTCATTCGCGAGGGCACTTCGAGCGTCACTCCGGGAAGATCCGGATATCATTCTGGTCGGTGAATTACGGGATCTGGAGACCATCTCGATGGCTCTTACCGCTGCAGAAACCGGACACCTGGTGTTATCCACCCTGCATTCACTCTCCACATCAAAAACCATCGATCGGATTGTCGATGTTTTCCCGACCGTTCAACAAGGACAGATTCGAATCATGCTGTCTGAATCATTGCGAGCGATTCTGTCTCAGCAGGTCATTCCCAGGAAGGATGGGAGTGGTCATATCGTGGCAATGGAAATATTGGTCAACACCAACGCTATCGCAAACCTGATCCGCGATAATAAGCTGTTTCAGATTCCATCCATGATCACGGCTGGCCAGCAGTATGGAATGATTTCCATGGATCAGGCACTCATCAATCTGCTGCGCGAAAATATCATCTCCCCGGAAGATGCCTACACCCGGGCATTCGATAAGAATCAGTTGGAAGCTTATATCAAGGAATGGACAGAGGGAATATAATGGCAAGAATTGATGCATTTCTGCGATTGACGATGGAACAACGGGCATCAGATCTGCACTTTGTTGCAGGCAGCGAGCCGATTTTGCGCGTCAACGGAGAGCTGTTGCCGATCAATTATCGCAAAATCAACAGCAATGACTGTATGAACTTCATTTCTGAAATCATCCCCCCTCATGTCAAAGGAGAATTCGATCGCGACATGGATGTCGATTTTTCCTACCAACTTCCCGGACTCGCACGATTTCGCGTCAATCTGTTCCGGCACCGGGAAGGAATGGGTGCGACGTTCCGGATGATCCCAATGGAAATTCCAACCGTCGATAAATTGCACTTGCCTTCTGTCATTCTGGATTTTGGTAAGCTGACCAAAGGTCTTGTTCTGGTGACGGGGCCGACGGGAAGCGGCAAGAGCACAACGCTGGCTACTATTATCGAAAATATCAACCAGAATTTGCATCGGCATATCCTGACAGTGGAAGATCCGATCGAGTTTATCTATCAGAAAAAAAGCAGCATCATCTCTCAGCGGGAAGTTGGCGTTCATACCAAAAGCTTCCACGCAGCACTTCGTGCCGCAACCCGCGGATCAGCGGATGTGATTCTGGTCGGTGAGATGCGTGATACGGAGACGATTGCGTTGGCCATAACAGCAGCCGAGACCGGTTCCCTTGTTCTGGGAACACTCCATACACAATCATGCGCACAGGCCATCACACGCATCGTTGATGTTTTCCCATCTGAACGGCAGCCGCAGATCCGGAACATGCTGTCCGCTTCTCTGCGTGGTGTCGTTTCCCAAGTACTCGTCCGGCGCGCCAATGCACGAGGCCGAGTCCCTGTTCTGGAAGTTCTGTTCGGGTCTCCGGCATTGGCTCATATTATCCGGGAATCAAAAACATATCAGATTCATTCCTATATCGAATCCTCTGAAGGGAGTTCGAGATTGAACAATATATCCCGGGACCGATCACTTCTGACACTTCTGAAAGAAGACCTGATCAGTCCGGATGTTGTAGGTGATCTGGCGCGGGATAAAAGCAAGTTCAAGGAATACAATATCAGCTAGTTTTACCCCTCCGTGCCTCATCCAGCCGACGGAAACTTTCCAGAAGCAGCATATCATTTTGAATGAAGATGTTCTCTTTGGGAGCGAAAACGTTCATATGGATCGTGAAATTGCCATCCTCCCAAGTCATCAGACTATAGAATGCGTCTTTCCCTTCTTCTTCACCTAAATCAGCATATACGATCCGACCATCTTTCAAAGCCACTTTGGCTTCCTGGTTGCCATATTCGACAATAATCATCGCACTCTTCATTCCAGCAGCCAGAACCTGGATGATTTCCAGTATTCCCAGATCACGCAACGAGCCACTGACACCTCTCCGTTCCGCCAAAGTCGTCGTTTTCCCTTTCGCACGGGAGATATAGCGGCTGATTTTGGCCAGGAAAACATCAGTGGCAATCGGTCTGGGCAAAAAATCATCCGCGCCAGCCCGAATTCCTTTTGTCACAAAACTCGATTCCGAACGCGCAGATAACAGAATGAACGGCAATTCTGCATAGTCCTTGTTTTTACGGATCAATTCCAGAAGCTGAAATCCGTCGTTGCCCTCGAGATCAATATCTGAGATCACCATGAATGGCTCTTCGGTTGCCAATAGATTCATGGCCGTCTGGATGTTATTGGCATAAAATACTTTGTATCCTTCCTCCCGGAGCTGAATTTTCAGAAGATCTTCCTCTCCCGAGGTGTCAACCATCAGGATCTTCTCGCGATATTCGCTCCCCTCCCCTTCAGATAATTCCTTCTTGAGTATTTCTATCAGGCAACCGACAATGATTGGATCGAACGCTCCCCCAGAGTCAATGATCAGTTGATCGATGGCTTCTCCTTTCGACATGATGAAATCGCCTTCAATTCCAGAAATCATATTCAGATAAACATCAATTGGAGCGATGATGCGTGAGGCAATCGGTATCTCCTCTCCTTCCAGTCCATCCGGATATCCATTGCCATCAAACCGCTCCCGGAGATGTTTTAATGTCTCGGCAATCGGATACGGATATTGCATTGATTCTGTAAGTTCCATCGCAGACCATTGCGGCAGATCAATCTGCAGATCACCAAAGATACTGTTCGATCTTTCCCAATAGGGACGATAATGGGAATGCAGTTCTGACAACTCATGCAGGTAAGCACAGACAGTCACACCATCGACGTGGTCAGGCAGAAGTTCCATCCGAGTTGCAACCTCTCGAGCCAGGCGACTGACTTCTTTGGAATGCCCCACCATGGACGGATGAAATGACTCCAGAAACCGGAATAAAAACTCAATGATCTTATACAAGGATCTTCGGATTTTTTTCATGGAATCAGTTTCCTCGTGACCCAGAATGGCTGTTCCAAAATCTTTGATAATCCGAAGATTTACCTGAATGCCTTTCTCTTTGAGCCTATCCCGGATCAACAATCCATCGGCCGAAAATCCTTCACTCACAACCAATGTCGTGAACCGTTCCGATTCCAGAATCTGCAAGGCCGCTTCACGATCTGTCTCCCATTCCACATTGTATCCTTCAGCCTTAAGCAACCGATAAGCCGATTCGCCTGATGTTTCATTTCGCTCCAGAAGCAATACACGGTCGTAGTGCTGAAGAATAAAACTCGATATTTCCGTTCCGACATCTGACAAGCCCTTTGACTCGTCCTCCTTCTTTGTTTCCACTTCACGATATTGCCGGATCAGATCATCCAGACTGAGCCCTTGAGTGGGAGAATCTTTTTTTTCATCTTCCCGGTTTCCCATGATCTATTCTCCTTCTGTATTCAAATAAATTCATTTCAAATACCGATTGGCTGTTGACAAAATGAATCAATCCGGTCAGGAAGTTCGCTTATGGAGTCGATGATTGCTGCCGCTCCCGCCAACTCATTACCGCGGCCATATCCATATAACACACCAATAACAGGAATTCCATTATCAATTCCGGCCTGAACATCCTCCACACGATCTCCAATAATGAATACCCGTTCGTACCGATGCATGGATAAATAGTTCCTGATCATGGACGACTTTGTATCTGCGATTATTTGAGGCATCAGGAGGGCCTCAAAACAGGACTGTATATGTGTAGCAGAGACAACTTCATGAACATAACGAGGGGTGCCGTTGGAGCAAATGATCATCGTGAATCCTTTCAGATGCATTTGTTCCATCACCTGCCTCACTCCCGGATATAATCTGCCTCGCTTTTTGATCAACTCAATCTCACGTTCATCAAGGAGTGATATAAACTCAACGGGCAGGACGGTCTGAATCCACCGATGAAAATCAGCCGCTGGTTTGCCGAAGAACCGGCAGATCATATCAGCGGACGGACAGGGAACTCCCGCCGCAAGACACATCTCCTCGACGGCCGGAACAGTGACGGATTCTGTGCAAAACAACGTTCCGTCCAAGTCAAATATTAACAGGTTCTCGGAAATCACTTTTCACTCCAGGATCATCGCTTACAATCAATCTATCCATTAGATTGTAAAAGCGATACATATCTATTCTTATCACAATACCTTTGCTCAAAAAATATAGGAGCGAAAAAAACAGAGTGGTTGATCAAGGCCAGATCCTGCAACCCAGGCATAACTTAAAAACCACTCATGACAGAAACGATGGCATTCCTGAGTGATACTCACAATTGCGAAAACAGGACGGAATATCATCACCTGATCAATATAGCGGTGTTGCTGGCAAACACCGCCAGATGAATTTCCTTCCTCTGAAAAAAGCCGCAAGAACAATCAACATAACGGAAGGATGTTCGTTCTCATTGGATGATCGTTCGTCTTCATTGAATGACCGTTCGTTCTCATTGGATGATCGTTCGTCTTCATTGAATGACCGTTCGTTCTCATTGAATGACCGTTCGTTCTCATTGAATGACCGTTCGTTCTCATTGAATGACC
>CAZELM010000001.1:0-143532 GCA_964512995.1 uncultured bacterium | reverse complement strand
TCATTGAATGACCGTTCGTTCTCATTGAATGACCGTTCGTTCTCATTGAATGACCGTTCGTCCTCATTGAATGACCGTTCGTCCTCATTGAATGACCGTTCGTCCTCATTGGATGACTGTTCGTCCTCATTGAATGACCGTTCGTGCTCATTGGATGACTGTTCGTCCTCATTGAATGACCGTTCGTGCTCATTGGATGACTGTTCGTCCTCATTGAATGACCGTTCGCTCTCATTGGATGACTGTTCGCTCTCATTGGATGACTGTTCGTTCTCATTGAATGATCGTTCGTTCTCATTGAATGACCGTTCATGCTCATTGAATGACCGTTCGTGCTCATTGGATCACTGTTCGTTCTCATTGGATGACCGTTCGCCGAATGCGATTTGTTATAACCGGTGGACCGGAACAGAAAACCCCTCCCTGACGATCAAGGTCATGTGGTGCTCATGATATTCTCAGTGACACTGTTATTCCTTCGTGGCCTTCGTGTCTTCGTGGGAAAATCTCTTTCCAGACCGCTCCCTGATGGTCATCGCAATTTAGAATCGTGAAATTCAAAAAATTCTATTGATTGGGTGCATGACCAGCAATATGATCAAACCGTGCTGCCTCAGACAGCATTCCTTCTATTTCCAACATCAAAGGCGAGTCGATCATGAACATTATCCTCTTCCAGGAATCTGAACTGAATGGATTTTTACCCATTTCCGATTATCGTGCCCAGCATATTCTGAACATCCTTCACTGTGTGGCGGGAGATTCGGTTGAAGTTGGAATCATCAATGGTGTTAAAGGCACTGCGACCATCCGGTCGATCGATCATGAACAGATTGTATTTGATTTTCACATGACAGAGGAACAATCTGATTTATTTCCGATCAGTGTCGTGATCGGACATCCGCGGCCACAAAGCCTTCGAAGAATCTTGCGGGATCTGACGACACTGGGAGTTTCCGAGATGCACTTCCCCAGAACGGAGATGTCCGAAAAATCCTACCTGAAAAGCAGCATTTGGCTGCAACAGGAATATCTGCGTTTCATTCGTGAGGGAGTTGAGCAATCATCGTTTACGCGATTCCCGGAGGCAAAAGTGCATCATTCACTGAAACGATGCCTGGATCAGATATCATTAGCACCAGACCGGATCGCACTGGATAATGACGTTTTTTCACTCAATCTTTCACAATATGAGGTTGAATCGACAAATAATCCACATCATCCTGATGCCGGCTCTATAATCGACAGAACGGAAACTGCTGGTCAACCCCGTATCATCATCGCAGTGGGACCTGACCGTGGGTGGTCCGACTCTGAACGGCTATTACTGAAGGATCGCGGATTCACAATGGCGTCACTGGGAAAACGGATTCTTCGTACCGATACGGCCTGCATTGCTGGAGTCACTCTTCTGCTGGAACGGTTCGGGTATATCTGAACCGATTCGATCGTTTAGACTGATCTCTTTTACATTCAGATATTTCAACTTTACAGCAGCTTTGATAGAATAAAAATCAGCGAGATGAATATTCCAATCAGGAGGAGCAGATGAAAAAAGGTTGTTTACTCAGTATATTGTTTGGATTGATAACACTGGGGGTTCACGGTGGTGAGATCTTTGTCCCGGGCCAATATCCCACGATCCAGGCTGGGATCAATGCTGCTGTCAATGGCGATACGGTCATTGTCGATGATGGCACGTATATTGGCAGTGGAAATAAAGAGATCAATTTCCGTGGAAAAGCCATCACGGTACGATCCCAAAATGGTCCGGAACTGTGCATCATCGATTGCCAGAACACCGGCCGTGGATTTACCTTTTCAACGGGTGAAACGGAAGATTCAATATTGGATGGGATCACGATCCGAAATGGAAACAAACTGTTTTGGAGTGGTGGTGGCATCAGTGTGGAATATTCGTCTCCCACCATCCTGAATTGTATTCTCGAAAACAATACCGCTTTATTCGGTGGCGGAATGTCATGTGTCCAATCCTCTCCATATATTTCAAATTGCCAATTTCTGAACAACTCCGCAGATATCAATGATCCGGAACTGGGAGCGGATGGCGGAGGCATCGATATTTTCGATGGTTCGCATCCTGAGATTATCAACTGCTTGTTTTATGGAAATTACGCCAAATCATTTGGCGGTGGTATCAACTGCGCGATCTACTTCGAATCTGCACCATGTTCGCCAACCATTCGTAATTGCACCCTCTATGGCAATACAGCCATCGCTCATGGCAGCACGATTCAGTTGTGGGATTCGTCTGCGATCATATCCGATTCCATATTGTGGGGTCCGACATTGTATGAAGTTTTTATCACAGGCGGAGAACCCGTGATATCGTATTGTGATATCCAGCGGCCGCAGCCCGGAGATACCAACTTCAATGCAGATCCCCTGATGATCGAAGGATCGGATGGAAAATGGTATTTGAGCCAAATCTCAGCCGGCCAATCCGAAAACAGTCCATGCATGGACTCCGGGAGTGACCTTGCTGAAAACATCTGTATTCCGATGATGAGCGAAACGTCAAAATGCATGAATGAACTGACAACACGAACCGACCATGCCCTGGATAATGGAATCGTCGACATTGGCTTTCATTATTCAACGGATGAATTACCCTGCATCCATAATGGCGATGTCAATCAAGATCAATCCGTAACGGCAGGAGATGCTCAACTTGCCTTTTCCATCGCTCTTTTAATCTACACACCAACGACCGCTGAACGATGCTCGGCAGATTGTGACGGTAATGATAGTGTCACTGCGGGAGATGCCCAAGGGGTATTCGGCACGGCACTTGGACACCACCTCTGCGTCGACTCCAAAAACGATTAGAAATCTTTATCTTCAGGAATTTCTTCTGATTCATCCTGGTCCCGGAGTATCTGCCAGCATTTGATCAGGCTCGTGGATTTCCAACGGGAAAAATATAACATGAGCAGAATTAAGGATATTCCCCCTTGAAGTTGTGCGTCTCGAAGTTTTTGATAGATCATGACTTCATACCATGGAACGGAATTCCCCTCCTGGACTGTGTAATGATAGAGTGAAAGTACATTTATCATTCCGTGAATCCCATTTTCACGCCCAAGTGTTATCGCTCCATTCAGACTGATGACCGAATAAATCATGAAAAAGATGATGAAAATGCCAATCACGATTTGATTGGTCCTCATCGTCCGGGGCAGTCGATTGAGCTTATCCATTTCGATTCTGGAAAAGTAATCCGTCAGTTTCATATCTCAATTCCTGTTGTTAAATGTTTTCATCATTTCTCAATCTGATTTTAGAATGACCCATTCCATTCTTCAAGTTAAGACTCCCTTGGATTCGCATTCGGATAAATGGATATGCATAAATCCATCAAACCAGTTGCATCATCGGATGCGTTTTGTCATGATGAGAATGTTTATCAATCGAATTGAATGAAGCGGTGACGTTTACGGATATGCCAGACAGCTTTAGACGAAAAAATGGTTTCCAAAAGGAGGGCAGAAATGATTTTACAAAAAGGTGAAAAAATCCACGTGGTGATGAGAAGACTTTTTGATGGAGATGTTCAGCGCCACTTCGCCGGAGTTGTGCAAGAGATTCAGAACGATATCCTTCGTTGTGAGGGATACGTCTTTGCATTCAACCTGAGCCGCAACGAATTCGAAAAACACACCGGGAAACGACAGCGTATCGTCGCCTTGGCGGACAGTCGAAACATCATCAACATCATCCCGCCAGAAATCGAGATCGACGAACTGTTCTATGGAGTATCCAAAGAAAAACACATGGAAGTGACAGACGGAAAAACATTCCATCTCGATCTGAACGAATTTGGTCCTCGCCGGTAACTCGAAACACAGGAATCTATTGCTGAACTATTCGAATGCGGAATACAAGATCCCGATCAAATCGTTGAACCAAAATCAGATGCGGTGACTGGATAGAATCGCGTTCAATCCGATCCCCCGATCCAGAATAACATTGAACAAAATGATCATTGGACAAAGCAATGATCTGGTTCAAGACGTGAATGGGCTCCTCAGAAGTTTGCTGGCTGACAAAAAGCTCCTGCATGAATTGATGAAAGAACTTCTGAGGATGCAGAATGATATAATCCACTCCAAGTTTCTGAAGTTCCATGAGAGACTCGACTGAAGGAAACTGATTCAATACACTGGCTCGATCTTGATATCCAACGGGCGGATACCGGGTATATCCATTGATGATCTGCCGGCCATGGATGGCAGCATACATCATGTAATCAGCAGAAAATCCCCACAATGATGAACCATAAAACTCCGGAATCTCGGCAACAACCGTCGATTCAGGCTGATGTTTCAGCCATTGATACACCGATGGAAGCGATCCATCAGAAGGGATAAAGGAAACGAACGGATATTGTTCGATCATAATCATCATCACCAGAATCGTCACAGCAACAAGCCGTCTTGTAAGTGTCTGAAGCAGTTTGGAAATGTGAAGAAAAGACCAGCCGATACCTAAAGCGATTGCGAACACCAAAAGCAGCGAGAAACGAGCCGGAACGCGTTGCTGACTGAACACAGGGATGTGTTTGGCTAAAAAATAGTATGGTAAGCGAAAGGATGGATTGCCATGGAAGAATGGACCCAGGCTGAGTATAAAGCTGACAACGCCAATCAAAATTCCCAATCTCCCTAAAAAACGGATTTTCGAAACTGGATTCACCCAGCCAGGCGGTTCAGATGATGCACGATTCAATGGGAATGAGTTCTCGGGCATGGTTGGATTTGAAACAGGCGGTCTTTTTGAAAATCCCGGGGCAAAGCTCCCGATCGCGCCGGCAATGATGACCACCCATACGAGAAACCCCGGGCACACCGATCGTTCCGACCACAACTCGTTGATGCCCAGACATTTTCCCCAAATTGTATCACGTGACGGGCGGAAATAATCCTTCAACTCCGCAGAATACATCCCCACATCCGTTGAATCGTGCCGGCCCATATATGGAATGGCAAACGGCAATACTGCTGTGATAACCAGAAAACTGCAGATACCGATCCCGATCCATCGTCGCCACGGGATTCTCTGTGGAAGCAGCAGGGTGGCCATCAATGCCAGAACGATTACTTCATAGACGGCCAGATACCAGCTCGACAGAATCTGAAGCCATGTCATGATCCCGAAGAGCACGATATTCCGTGTTCCGCCCTGAAAAGCAAATTTCAACAGAAACAGACAGGACCATGGCATCCATTGCATGCTTGTGAGCTGTATGTGAGTGGGAGCATGAACGCTTCGAGGGAACGCTGTGATGAAAAAAATCGCGGCCAAGAAAGCTGAACTTTGCGAATCTGCCAGATATTTTACCAATGCGAATATTCCCCACGCACCGGTTCCATATGCCAGAAATATCAGGAAATGGTACGTTAAAAATGGATTCTGCGTGATCAAATAGACCGGTAATCCACACAAAACCTGGGAGAATAGATGGTCGGAACCGGTAATGCTGTTTTGAGAGGGATAAAAGGCATTCGCATTCCATAAATCAAACGGATGAATGAGAAGATTCCTCAATTGCCATGTCATTGCCCATAGGTTGAGTTGGGGATCTCCGATCATCACGCCATGCTTCCATTGAGTAAATGGGATCAGATTTTTCAGATAGACCGGCGGGAGTAAAAATAAAAACAGAACAATCAGCCATGATTGAATCGGTTTGGTGAACTTCATGCCATTCAGAGCCATCCCTGATGATATCCTATCATCATTTACCGTATTTTTTTATATGATCAATTTTCCAACCCATATCGAATATGTTGCAGATCTCAGCCAATGATTCTACCATATCGGAATGGAATCAGGAGCGGATTCGGTATGATTACATCACTCACATTCAAAATTTCAATCGTGTTCTGGATGATCAGCAGAGTACTGGCGGCAGATCCATTCACCAATCCAGCTCCGGAGATGACGAACCGTCCGGAGATGACAGGAACCACCATTGAACCGGAGTCGACTCCCAAGAGAATCATTTCACTGGCTCCCAATCTGACAGAGATATTATTCGCTTTGGGCGCTGGATCGAGTGTCATTGGTGTGACGGACTTTGATGTTTTCCCCCCCGACGTTACTCAACTGCCCAGACTGGGAGGATATCTCAATCCGGATATCGAGAAACTGATCGAACTCAGACCCGATGTCGTTATATTACTTCAGGGAAGAATCGCTCTGGAAAAAAAACTGAATGCGCTCGGTATTCAAACCTGGGTATACCCATGCGAAAGCTATCCTCAGTTGATTGAGACCATCATGGATCTCGGGGCTCGACTGAATAAAACTGCCGATGCCATCCAGTTGACCGATTCCATCACGAAGACGCTGGATTCTGTTCAGATGGTTCCGGGATATCACCCCCGCGTCATGCTGGTGATTGGTTTTTCATCGGATTCACTTCAGAAGGTATTTGTTGCAGGTGCTGGCGGCTATATCAATTACGTGATTGAAAAATTGGGAGGGCTCAACATTTTCAAAGATATTTCGCAAGCCTATGTTGAAGTGTCCAAAGAAGAAATCATCGCACGGAATCCAGATGTTATTTTGGATTTTTCTCCGGGCAGCCAACTTTCAGAACAAGATCGACAGCACCGGATGGGTACATGGAACCGGCTGTCAACACTCAATGCGGTCAGAACCAGCAAGGTTTATATACTGACTGAAGATTATCTGCTGATACCAGGTCCGCGAATCCGGGATACCGCACGATATCTGAGCCATATTTTGCAGAATACATCACCGGAAGAACGCCAGAACAGAAAACGATAATGATATATTCATCAGATCCGGTCCTAAAAATGAATACCACGTCCAATCCAATACTCCTGGAACTACAGAATATGACGTTCGGGTATGGAAAAATGATCCTGTTCAGGGAGTTGTCATTGTCCATAGGCATGGGTGAATTCGTGGGAATTATCGGCCCGAATGGCTCCGGCAAATCAACGCTGATCAAATTGATGGCAGGAATACTGAAACCCACGGAGGGGACGATCGCCCTCAAAGAAAAACCGATCCCCAAATGGTCCGAACGAGAGATCGCACGGTCTATTGCATATGTCCCTCAGCAAACGCAGATGTCACATGCATTTTCAGTAATGGATATCATCCTGATGGGCCGGTATCCACATCGAAAGCTTGTTTTCATCGAAAATGCCGAAGATATTTCCATTGCACGAAACGCACTTGCAACCGTTGGAGCTGAGAAATTGGAGCACCATTATTTTGATGATCTTTCCGGCGGAGAAAAACAGAGAATCATTCTCGCCGCAGCACTGGCTCAGGAACCAGCCATTTTGCTTCTTGACGAACCGACCTCATCATTGGATCTGCACTATCAGATCTATATTTTTAATGTATTGAAGAAGCTGAATCAGTCCCTGTCATTATCCGTAGTAACGGCTGTGCATGATCTCAATCTGGCCGCTCGTTTCTGTAATCGAATTCTATTATTGACCGGTGACCAGCATGTCATTGATGGACCAACGGAATCAGTGCTGTCAACAGATCGTCTCATGGCCCTTTTTCACGTTCAAATCCACACGTATCAGGATCCTGTGTCCGGCTTCCGATATTTTTTACCGGTCTATGACAGGGTGACCGGGATATGAAAGGATTTTTAAGCCGATATTTAATCGCTGTGGGATTATCTTTGTTTTTCTTATCTGCGTGTATGATGACTGCTCCATTTATCGGTTCCACAAAAATTGATTTTTCACAGGCATTGACATGGCCGCTGGATCCCCAACGATCTCCAGATGCCGCAATCTTATTGATGACACGCATTCCCAGGATTCTATTGGCTGCGCTGACCGGTATGGCATTATCATCTGCGGGAGTGGCGTTTCAGGCCTTGCTGCGCAATCCTTTGGCAACACCTTACACATTGGGGATTTCATCTGGAGCTTCACTGGGGGCAGTGTTTGCTCTCGTTTTTAAAACCAGCGGTTCGATCCTTGGCATCCCATTCATTGAACTATTTGCATTTATTGGAGCACTTGGAACGATGGGGCTGGTATATCTTCTGGCCAGTTGGACCCGTCAGGCACCCACCTATACCCTGCTACTGGCAGGCGTAACCGTATCGTTTTTTTTCTCCGCACTCATTATGTTCCTGCAATATCTGTCCGACTTTACACAGACATACCAGATTCTGCATTGGTTGATGGGAGGGCTGGATATCGCAGATTATTCATCACTGGCCCGAATTGCTCCGATCGTTATTTTAAGCGTTGTGATCTTAATGGTAATCTCATACGAGTTCAATATTCTTTCTGCAGGGGATGATCTGGCTCGATCCCGAGGAGTTCGTGTGGAAAGAACCCGTTTCGCGGCCTATTTTTTCGCTTCTTTGGCAACAGGAGCGGTTGTCAGTGTTGGTGGGCCGGTCGGATTTGTCGGACTGATCGTGCCCCATACCATACGGCTGATGGTTGGTTCCGATCATCGGATATTGCTTCCGACGGCATCTTTTGCGGGAGCAGGATTTGTTATTATCTGTGATACATTCGCCCGGACATTGTTTGCGCCTGCGGAGATACCCATTGGAGTCCTGACCTCTTTATTAGGAGGACCATTTTTTCTGATTCTGCTATTTAGGTTGAATATTCGTCAGTAAATCTGGCGCATCCATGTCATGATGAACATTCCTGAGACAGAAAGGCATCCCTTCACCCTTTTCCAACCCAGCGGAGGGTGAGGGTCGCCGGCTGATCCAGCCGGGATCAATCCACCAGCACGTCCGGCGGGGTGAGATAAATCACTACGCGGATATGAAAACGATTCGAAATAACCTATCGTATCTGCATGGACCGGTGACCAAACGGGATCGGCGTGGAGCGAGAGTCAAACACAATTCAAGCGTTCTGTCCCAGTGAAGATGCACTGTTCCAATTTACTGATAAATATGACCGCGGCCGTCTCTACTTTTTTATTTTTCATTTCTGCCGCATTGACCTACATTAATTAATGGCAATTCGGTGTTCTGTCTTTTCTTCGAATATGCCATTCGAATACAACTGGGATTGTGTACTTTGAAGTGGGCTGTTTCCCTTTCCCTCGAGGGTTATCCAGGAACATGTCGCTCCTCATACACAAGACAATTTCAAAAGGGAGGATCTTAAATGAGCATTCCGTATTGTTTGTGCAGTAGTGAGCGGTGCGTTCACACCCATTAGGATTTTCCCGAAGTAATCGTCATAATCTCCGGGCTTTCTCAGTAAAAATCCCCAAATAACCCTTCACGGGTGTGTGCGTGCCTTCTAAGACAACGGATCTGTTCGTTAATTTCACAGGAGGATACGCAATGAATGAGCTTGTACAGCGTGCAGGTATGGGCGATGTAAAAGCATTGGATGAATTGATCCATATTTTAACTCCCCGGATTAATAAAATAGTCAGAAAATATGCCTGGATACATGGAGTAGAAACGGAAGATCTGAAACAGGAAGCCTTTATGGCCATCATTGAGGGATTGGGCCGAGTTGATTTCACGATTGGTTCTTCCTCCGAATTTTTATTGAAATTCGCTCGATGGCGGCTGCTGGATTGCCTGAAAAAAATACTCCGCCGCAAAGAAGATGAATTTGATGACGACCTTAATGATCTGGAGTGGAATGAATATTCGATCCCGGATCTCGAACTGCTTCAAAAACGGCTCTCGGATGTGCAAAGACAAATTGTACAATTTCTGATTCAGGGCTATACATGGCGGGAGATCGGTCAGTTTATGGGATTTACCGCAGCGAATGTGGCGCACCATCTTAAAAAAATCCGCAAACTCTATGGATAACCATCGTAATCACTGTATTCGTGCCAGGACTGCAGCTTCCATAAAAAATCTGATGTGCATACACCAAACCGCTTCTTTTTCGTGGAATGAAAATGTTGCCATTATTTCACTCATACCATTGGGTCATCTGATCATCGATTGTTGTTGAAACGATGATTCTTGTTTTTTCTGCCCTTCGATGGAATATCATTTACATTATTATCTTCAATTTGTAGAATATTAACAATTAAAGCTCTAGGAGTTCGTTGTGGCTGAATCTGAATTTGCGAAACACCTAATGAATTACAAGGATTCCCATTGAGATGAAGATATCATTTCATCGCAAATCAATTAGATGCAATACAGGAGTTAGCGAAATGATTTTTCGAAGTCTGGCATTAAAAGTGTGGATTGGCATTCTCGCAGTTTTATTTCTGAGTGGCTGTTCCTCAAGATCCCCCAAAGACCGCCTGCCGATTCCTGAGAACAGCGCATTGTATCTTCGATTTACCAATCTTGCAGAGTTCTGGGAAACATTTACACAAACGAAACTCTCAAACGAACTGGTATCACTTGAACTATGGAAAGAACCACAAATTCAGGAAATGTTTCAAGATTTACTCAGTGCAAACGGGAATCCTTCAAACGAAACTGCCATCCCGCTGAACAAAGAAACATTCATGCTCCTTTTTGGAAAACAAGTAGACATGGCCGTGTATCCCGGGTCGGATATTCCGAAATTTGTGATGATAATGGAATTAGGAGCCAAAGCGAAAGCGCTTCAGATTGTGAATCGCCTTCAGCAATACTCCGGTAACGATCAAATTAGAACAGAAAAATATCAAAAAACCAGTATTACTCTGGTCAAAGTCCAGCCTCCTCTCTCAGAGATCGCTTATTTTTTTGTAGAAGACTACCTCTTTTTCACGGCAGATATTGAGACTGCTCACCAGTCATTGGATCTGATGCTGGATGGTGATACGAAGACATTACTTGAGAATGAATCATTTCAGGCCTCTGTCAAACAGATTGATGATTTCGACAGTTTTTTCTATGTCAACACAGAATATGTCCAGCAAGTTATCAATAATGTCAGTGGAGAAGAATCTCCCGATATCTCTATTTCTTTGGCTGATTATGATCACATTATTGCAGGTTGGCGACTTTCCGATACCGGACTGGAATCGGTCACTGCAGCGTCCTTATCTGAAGACGCCTCATTTAAAAAGGTCATGGGAAAATACAGCACCATTGATGATCTGGCAAGATGGATTCCGGAAAAAACATTGTTAGCTTCAGCCGGCGCTATTCGCTGGCAGGATCTGATGGAAAGCCAGAAAACTAAAATAGTCAAACTTGGTCAGGCACATGAACTTGATATCTGGACCGAAATGATGAAAGAGTTCCACAATCAGTTTGGAACCGATTTCGAAGAGGAGATCCGGACATGGGCAGGAGAAGGTGGTTTTTTTGCGATCCAGGAGGTCAACAATCAGGACTTTGTACCCATTCCTGAAACTGTGATGGGTATTGGTGTCACAGATAGTAATAAAGTAATGGATTTTATGCATCGGATCGAGGGGGTCATTACCGCCAAATATTCAGATTCTCACATTCAGTTCAAGGAATCGCTGATCGATGACATTCCGTTCCGTTATATACCCATACTCGGTCAGGGACTAGCTCCAGGATACGCAGTTACTGATGATGTGTTGTTCATAGCAACATCATCCAAAGGATTTATAAATGCCCTGGATGCATTTCACGGAAAAAAAGCAACACTCTTCACAACCGAAAAATTTCATGATGCTCAAGCCGAATCTGATCCGGAGATACTCGCTTTTCAATTTATTGATACATCTGAAATCATGTCGACATTGAGCAATCTGATTGATAATTATCGATTATTCATTCCTAAAAAATTAAACCCGGATGAGATCCAGACCGCACTGAAAAAAATGGCGCTGCTTCGCAGTTTTTATACGGACATACGGGTGGAGGAACCCTATGTTCTTTATCATATAGAAATCCGGTTTTCCTGATTTTTTAGAAAGACTGAGGAATGCACAAATCCATACCCTTGACAACACATGCGATTCATACACCATTTGGATGGTTGTCCGCTGCTGCATCGGAAAATGGTTTGATTAAAACAAGTTTTTTTCATACGACACATGAAGCAGCCATCGCCGAATTAACTGCATCACTCTCTTCATCTCATCGGCTCTGCCATGACACAAATCCCCCATGGTCGGATTCCATTCAATCGTTTTTCACCTCTCACAGCAGTGGTGCTATTTTGTTCGACTCTTCATTCTGGACGCCATTTCAAAAAAAAATCTACACCTACCTACTGATGCATGTTCCAGCGGGAACACTGGTAAGCTACTCAGAACTTGCCAAACAGACAGCAAATAAAAACGCGGTACGTGCTGTAGGAGCAGCGATGCGAAGGAATCCCGTAGCGCCATTCATCCCGTGTCATCGTGTGGTATCGGTAAATGGATTGCTGACAGGTTACTCTGGAAGCGGAGGACTATCAACCAAACAGGCACTTCTCGAATCTGAAGGCATCGACGTTTCACCTGGTTTTTTCATTGATCCAATGAAACATCTCAGAGGCAATGCGGCGTGACTCCATAGGACCATTCTCATAGCCATGTCTACCTATCAATCTCTTACATCGTATTATGATGCCATCTTTCCATTATCGGAAGCGAGGATTCAATTCCTCCTCAGAAATCTATCCGTATCTCCTGCGTGTATACTGGATGTCGGATGTGCAACCGGAACACTCTCTATCAACCTCGCCATGCAGGGGCATAAAGTCATTGGAATAGACAACGACAGAAGTATGATTGCTCATGCCAATTCCAAAATCCAAAATGACAACCTGATAGCGAATCAAGTGCTTTTTTATGCCAATGACATGGAGAATATTTCTGAAGATTTCACAAAAAATTCATTCGATATGGTGGTCTGCCTGGGAAACACGCTGGCGCATCTGCTTGGGCACAATATCATCAAAACCTTTTTAATGGGAACCAGAAAAATCTTAAAACCAGGCGGGAAATGCCTCATTCAGATAGTCAATTATGATCACATCCTGGCGCAAAAAAAATCAAAACTCCCCGTGATAGAGAATAATCTAATCCGATTCGAACGTTACTATCTGTTCTCAGAAGAGATACAAAATATTGAATTTCTGACTGTGTTAACAGTGAAAGAAAAACGCGCTAAATTCACTGATTCAACTTTATTATACCCGTTGAAAAAAATGGAATTGGAAAACCTGCTGAGCAACTCCGGGTTCAACTCCATGGAATGGTATAGCACTTTCGAAGGAAAACCGTATCACCCCAATTCGCTGGGCTTGATCGTCGTGGTACAATGAGTGAAGTCCGCAGCGTATATCAGCATTGACTGGCATGCTTTGGATCCAATGCATCCCGTAAACCATCTCCCAGAAAATTAAATCCCATTACCACCACCATGATGGCAAGTCCGGGAAACAATGTGATATGAGCGCCAGTCCGAAAATAGTCAACTCCCGCATTCAGAATTCCTCCCCAACTTGGAGTCGGCGGTTGAACACCCAAACCCAGAAACGACAAACCGGCTTCAGCGATAATAACTCCCGCCATCCCCAAGGTTGCCTGAATGATCAATGGAGCAAGGATATTAGGAAGCAGATGCCGAAACATGATCCGGATCGATCCGACACCCAATGCTCTTGCAGCGAGAACATACTCCTCCTCTTTTACACCCAGCACTTGACCTCTGGCTAATCGCGCATACCCGACCCAACCCATCAAACACAATGCAATAATCACATTGTTGATGTCCGGTCCGAGGACCGAAACCAAAGCGATTGCCAGCAGAATACCCGGAAATGCCAACAGAACATCCACCACCCGCATGATCACATCATCGATCCATCCACCAAACAGACCGGATATCATACCGATTGTGATACCCATACATGATGATATGAGCGTGACAATCAAGCCGACATACAATGAAATGCGTGCTCCCGTTAAAATCCGACTGAACAGATCTCGTCCCAGATGATCGGTCCCAAACCAATGATCCAAACCAGGCGATCTGAGCCGCAATCCCAGATTCTGTTCAGAGGGATCTTGGGGAGCCAGATCCGGACCGAAGATTCCAATAAATAAAAACAACAGAATAATACCAAGGCTGATCAATGCAGTCGGATTCCGAAAAAACTTGCGGGAACTGAGAGGATCCTGTCGATGCCAGATATACAGCATGATAAATGGAATCAGTAAAATACTCGTCTTGATCACCCAAAAGATACCGGTTTTCCATAACCCCATTGAATGCCCATTACTCCCGATGGGATCTATCATGCTGCCCCACTCACCAATGATCAATGATAAACGCTTTGTGCAGTCAAAATAAACGGGTGATATCACAATGAGGGCAATTACCCCGATGGAAACAATATTTCCAGGAAACCATCGAGCAAACGACCGAAGTGACCGTGCTCCCTGAAGCATAATCTCCCAAAAAGAAAATCGTTTGACGGTGTATTGTATACGAGGATCCAGAAACCCATATGTAAGATCGGTAATCAGATTCACGAATACATAAGAAAATGAAATCAACAACACACATCCTTGCACAACCGGGAAATCACGTCCCTGAATCGCCTTTATCAGTTCCCGTCCTATCCCGGGCCACGAAAAAATGGTTTCTGTGATCACACTTCCCCCCAGTAACGCGCCAAATTGCAGACCAATAATCGTGACAACTGGGATCAATGCATTACGTAAGGCATGTTTGATGATCACTTTCGATCGGGATACTCCCTTGGCGTATGCTGTTACAACGTATTGTGCCGTCAATACTTCCAATAAACTCGAACGTATCATCCGGGTCAATATCGCAGCCAGTGATGTGCCCAGTGTGACAGCGGGAAGAATGTATGAACTCCAACCCAGCCGGCCTGAAACAGGCAAAAGATCGAGATGGACCGACAAATAGAGAATCAACACCGGACCCAACCAAAAATTTGGTAATGAAACACCCAATAACGCAAAGAACATCGCTCCCGTATCAAACAAGGAATTAACTCTGACCGCTGATAGAATGCCTAGCGGCATTGCGATCAGGAGTGCTGCAATCATGCTGACCAGTGTCAGTTCAATGGTCGCTGGAATCCGCTCCAGCAAGATCTGCACGACAGAAACTCGCCGATGAAGCGAATGTCCCAGATCCAACGTCAGCAATCCTTTCATAAAAGACATAAATTGGATGGTTAACGGCTGATCGAGCTGCAATTCCTTGCGGAGTGTTTCGATATCTGCGGATTGAGCGGATTCCCCCAGCATCAACGTGACCGGATCTCCAGGAATCAGATGGATCATGAAAAAAACCAGCAAAGAAACACCCAATACAACCGGAAAAACAAGAAGAAGTCGCCGAATGATATATTCAATCATAGCTAATGGTTTCGCCACTGAAGCCGGGCGATCGAATCAAAATCACCTGCGGGGTACATCTGATATCCCACGAGTGCTTCTTTCATGACTGCGATATTGTTGGAATGCCACAGATTAACGTATGGCAGGTCTTCAGCCGCAATCCCCTGAATTCGATGATAGATCTCTGTGCGCTGTTGCGTGTCCAGTATACATCTTCCCTGTTCCAGAAGTTTGTCCATTTCAGGATTGCGGTAGTGTCCACGGTTTCTTCCATTTGGAGGGATGCTTTCGGAGTGAAACAGGCTAAAAAATATATCCGGATCCGTCACTCCCACCCAGGAAAGGATATACGTCTGGAAATTCCCTTTTACAACATCGTCATAGAATGTGCCCCATTCCAAAGATCGAATGGTCACTTCAATGCCTATTGCCTGGAATTGAGCCTGAATAACCTCTGCCAATTGCTGGCTTTGCTTGTTTTGAGAACATTTGAACTCAAGCGTAAACCGCATGCCGTTTTTCCGAGGATATCCCGCATCATCCAATAATCTTTCAGCTTGCGCGGGATTGAAGGGAATTTGAGTAAGCGACGTGTTGAAAGCCCAATGTCCTTCCGGTAACACACTCACACTGGGAACCGCCGTATTGTTCAACAGGCTCTGAATGATCTCATCCCGATTGATCCCCATCGCTATCGCGCGGCGCACCAATGGGTTGGAACAGGGGTAATCTAACCGAAAATTAAAACCCATATAGAAAAAGGTCGTTCCGGGAGCACTGACGACTTTTAGTTTTTCATTCTGCCGCAGTTGCTCAAGAGCATCAAACGGTACGCTGTTCTGCAGAAAATCAATATCTCCTTTTTCCAGTTCCATCAATCGAATAGTATCATCCGGGATTACCCTGAATATCACTTGATCGAGTTTGGGTCGCCCGGTAAAATGCTCCGCGAAAGCTCGAATCACAATGGTATCATCTCCACTCTGGGACTCAAGTGAAAACGGACCAGTTCCGATAGGTTGTATCGGTATATTGGGATCCAATTTTTCTGCTTCTGATTTTGGCAAAATCCCGAGGATCATGTTGACCAAAAATGGAGCGAATGGTTCAGATGTCTGAAAGACAATGGTATAATCATCTTCTATTGAGATGCTGCTCAGCTTGTCGTATGCATTTTTTTTTGGAGAAGCCAACTGCTCGCTCAACACACTGTCGAAAGTCGCTTTCACATCGCGAGCGGTTAATTTGGATCCATCATGGAACCGAATATTTTTTCGTAAAAAAAACCGATAGGTTTTATTGTCGATGATCTCCCACCGTTCCGCGAGATCTGGTATGATTTCAGAATTGATATTTTTTTTTACAAGGGAGTTGAAAATCAACTGCTGAATGCGAGCAGAAGCAACATCCGTAGAGAGCCGAGGGTCCAGAGTTCTGGGTGCATCACTCAAACCAATCCTCAGAATATTTCCGGAGTTTTCGGGCGTCGAAAGTGATTCCGGTTGATTACCACACGCCATAAAACCGCCTATCATCATCAGAATGAACCCCCAAAAACTCCCAGTACCTTTCTGTACCATATCAGACTCTCCTATCCTGACGTATAAGTATAACCTCCAATCAATTCAGGAGCTAGAGTAAATCACGAAAAAAGTCCATATGATAACGTTATTCAATTACCTGATTTCCATGAAGAAATACACACATCCAGATGTTTGTGATTTGTGAGTGATGTGATATAGTCTCTCGTTGTTTCGAGTGGCTGTAGCTGATGTGTAACGTGAAATGATCGATGGAATGGTAAGAGGGAGGATTTCAATGGCTATTGTTACTGCATTACAATTCAGCGCTTCATCCGGAGCCATGATTTGCGATGAAGAGTATTGGTTTCTTCGTCGCAGACGTTCCTTTTTCCTGGATAATATCCGACGCTTGATTCCTGCTGATATTTCGGAATCACTGGGAATGGAAGCTGCTTATGGAGGCTGGGGACATCCAGGATTCCATGAAGAAGTAATCCGTAGAACCCATAATAAAATCCGCAAGATTGTCAATGAAGGTCCCGATAAATCAAAAGGCGAATCCGATATATCAGACATCGAAGATATCGCTCTGCTGGTGCGACAGGCCATGCAGGAAACCCGTCGACGCAAGATCGATGACATGTTGAAATATCTCTATGGTTTCAATGTTGACGAGTTAAATCAGGGTTACTGGGAAGAGAACGGATCCCGATACGATATCAAACAGGATGCCGTCTTAAACTCCGCCAAAGGAATTGTGACGTTTCAATCAAAATCACAAACCAGTCACATATTTCAAAACAAAGCTGTTGTCGTTGGGTATGATCCCAAGTTTAAATATCGAGGATTTCATATCAATGCTGAAAACACGGTCTGTTCATTGATTTCCGGAGGATTCGAGGCCATCGGAGCGGGATTTTATGGAGCAGGCGTGGAATTTTCCAGAATCATGAACCGACTGACTCTGGATCAACGCAGAAAAGGATTCGACCGAGTCTGGGGAACCATCGCACTCATCGAAGCCACGCTCAAAGCTTATGATCATTTCCATGAAGTGGGTGGTGGATTGAATATGATTTATATCAATGGAGATGCCGCCTCGTTGACCGAACGATACGTCGAAATCGCCGATGCCTATATGCAATTAGCAAAGGAATTAGTTAAAGCGTATCAGTATCAGTTGATCACTCAGGATACCCTGTATCCCTTAATGCGCGATCTGATTTTCAACAGGGTTGATCCCAAAACGATTGAACACCAGCTCTTCCAGGCGACATCCGATTCACTGAAGCTCAGAAAATTGCTGAGAGGATATAAATTCCAACCCTATCCGGAATCTCCCGATCATCTGGCTGAATCAACATCGGAATCAGAAGGAGTTCGCTCATGACATCGATCAATGCCATCCGCTTCAATGAATTTTCAGGTGCCTTGGTGTGCGATGAACAGCGTGGCTGGAATCCTGAAAATATGATTATCAACTCAGCAGACAAAATCAAATCGGTCGTTCCTGTTGATGTTACGGATGAACAAGGCATTGTAGCCTGTTATGGGAATACCGGCACATCGACCATCGGGGATGAGTTGAAATTCAATATCCTGAAAAAAGTACGTCTGGAATACGACAAGTTGAAAGGTAAAAAAGGCACGATTCCGGAGACGTTTATTACCATTGAGAAACTTGCAGAATGGGCGTTCGAAGCTCAAACAAACCTGAAACGATCGCACATCGACCAGACCATCGCCGGTCGGTATGGATTTAACGTGAATGATTTCTGTCGTGGATATTATGAGAAAAACGGAAAAAAGATCGATATCAAAGACAAGGAGACGATCAATGCCATACACGATGCCATCACATGGAAAGGCCGCTCCGGTGAAATGACTTCCGTTTTCCTGAATGCCGGAATCATTGCGGGATACGAACCCAAAGAAGGATTCCGGATTTTCAGTCTGTCCATGATCGAATACGGCTATCATCCTGTTCAGGAAATATTTCTGGCTGATGGTTCAGGCCGGGATCTCGCAACACTCTATATGACGGAATACAGCAACCGGAAAACAGTCCTGGAACGCCGGGGAGCCATCCATCCGGTGGAAGGATTATTCGAGATGATCAATGCAGTGAACGCTGCCTGCCGTCATGATATCGGCGTTGAGGGGTATCTCAACATCATTCTCATTGACGGGAAAAAACCGCCACAAGACCGGTTGCGGACGATCAATGATGACCGATCCAAACTCGCTTCAGAAATCGTGCTCGCATGGGAAGCCCGTTTCCTTCCTAAAAAACGAGCATTGGAACTGGTCGAAGAAATAGTGTGGGGAGATGGAAACTGGGAAGCAGTGGATGAAAAATTCTGGAAATCTGTCACGTCACCCGATTCACTGTTCGACTTCTTACGCGGTTACCCCGAAAAAATGTGATGCTAACAGACGATACGCATACGGAGAGGCTGAATCGTTTTCTAAAGAACACTGGTAGACAAATCCGGGACAAACTGCTCTCGTCACAGTTCGTGGCACGTCTTCCGGATGGTCCAATCAAACACCATATCCTGGACTATTCTCTGCGAGGTGGTAAGCACCTTCGACCGGGATTGGTATGTGCCGCGGCAGGAGCGGTGGGAGGTGATCCCATATCCGCTCTTCCCGTTGCCATCGCCATCGAGATGACCCATACATGGACACTCGTTCATGATGATATCATCGACAGAGATAAATATCGTCGGGGTGGATTGACAATCCACGCACAGATACATCAGGATTTATCCATCTCAGATCAGCTTAGCGCCAATATTCCATCTGAACATCTCGCTCATTCCCTCGCACTTCTCGTCGGAGACACCCAGCATTGTTTTGTGATGGAATTGATGACGGAAGCTGGTTTAACAGGTTCGATCCCATCGGCATTGATCCTTCACCTCATCGCTGATCTGGAAGGCCATGTGCTGCCAACCCTGCTTACCGGCGAAGTCTCAGATGTTCTCCAGACAACTGTCAGACTGGATGCCATCTCACTGGACGAGATCGAATTGATGCTACAACGAAAAACCGGAATGCTCCTGATGTTCTCAGTCAGAGCCGGAGGTCTGGTTGGACTGAGCAGATACTGCCAGGACCATCCGTGGATACAAAACTTGTCGGCTTACGGTCGTAATCTGGGATTGGCATTCCAACTCCAGGATGATATCTTGGGAATCCTTGGAAATGAAAACATTCTCGGAAAACCTGTCGGCTCGGATTTTCGCGAGGGGAAACGCACTCTGGCGGTAAAATATGCCTATGACCAGTCTCCACCATCGGCAAAGCAGGAAATTGAATGCCTGCTCGGGAAGCCGGAATTGACAGAAATGGAAATCGAACGGTTACGGAATATCGTTATTGATGGTGATGGAGTCGCATTTTCTCAGAGCAAATCACGACAACTGATCCAGCAAGCAGTGGAATCTCTCCATCAGATTCCGCACAGCGAATACCGGGATTTACTGGAATCAGTGGCAATATTTTCGATCAGTCGGCAATTCTGAATTTCTATTGGAGCTGAATGAGAGCCAGCTTCACGAACGCTGCTCCTGCCAGGATCGACAATCAGTCATGATTGAAATCAATGACCATTGGACTCCGGGAGCATTTTTTCAGAATGTGTCGCCTCAATGAGCGCTTTGGCATGCGTAACCGCCTGCTCTTCTTCCGGTAATCCCGACAACATACGGGCAATCTCCCGAATGCGTTCGGATTCATCCAGTGCATGGATCTCGACATCCGTCGATTCTCCATGAGAATATTTCAGAACCGATAAATGATGCTCCGCTCGGGCCGCAATTTGTGGCAGATGTGTCACGCAGATTACCTGGCCACCGGAAGCGAGTTTATGGAGCTGACCAGCGACTCCCAATGCCGTTTCACCACCGATTCCCGCATCCACTTCATCAAAAACAATGGTTGGATTCATGATGCTGTTCGATAGATGTTGTTTTAATGCGAGCATGATCCGGCTGAGTTCTCCCCCGCTGGCTACCCGGGATAGTGGCTTTAATGGAATACCCGGATTCGCAGACAACAGAAAATCCACAGTATCGGTACCCGCAGGAGTGCAATGCTCCGGCATCCGTCCGATAGTAAACTCCTTCCAGTCCCATGGATCGGAAAAAACGACCTCAAATCGAGCCTCTTTCATACCCAGGAATGCTAACTCCCGCTCGATCGCTCGGCACAGTTCCGGAGATCGCGTTCGGCGTTCAGTGGAAATCTCCCGATCCTTCCGCTGATACTCATCCAGCAACTCCTTCCAATGTATTCGAAGCCGTTCGATTTCCCGTTCACTGCTCTCAAAATGAATCAGTTCCTCCTCAATGATCGTGCGATATTGGATGATCCCGGAGATGTCATTGCGGTATTTGCCCTCCAGATCCTGCAAGAGATGGAGCCGCTGAGATAAATCATCCAGTCGTGCCGGAGAAAACTCTATTGAATCATTGACCGTTTGAAGCTGGGACTGGATATCTTCCGCAACCAGAGAAATCGATTCCGCCTGAGCCAGAATGGGTTCCAGTGACGCGTCCCTTCGGACCATCCGGTGTATATTCTTCCGCAGTTCGGAGAGAAGCGATCCAATGGAAATGTCGCCCTCCGACAAAATACTGACCGATTCGGCAATGGATTGACGTATTTCATCAGCATATCGCAGCCGCTCCCGTTCGGAAACCAAACGCTCCTTCTCGCCGATTTCCAAATGCGCATCATCGATTTCTTTGATCTGATACGCAATCAGTCTTCGACGCTGATCGATCTCCTCTGCCTTTTTTTCCTTGATCCGCAACTCATTCCCGATGCGGATCAACTGATCATAAACATCTTCCAGATCCCGGACACGTGTTCCCAGCCCGATCGCGTGATCGAGAAACGCGAGATGATTTTTGGTATTGAGCAGTAACTGATGGGAATGCTGGCTGTTGATATCTAGGATCATTCGGCCAATCATCTCAAATTCATTTTTCGCAGCCAGTTGATCATTGATAAAATATCGACTTCGACCCGATGTGTGAATCTCCCGCCGGATGACCATTATCGTTGCATCTTCCATCGTGAAATCCATGTTCTGCCGCTTCAACTGCTCCCAGAAAAGGCACGTTGTATCAAACACGCCTTCGATTGTGGCTGGTCGATCGTTTGCTTTCAATGAATTCTTGTCTGCCGGATTCCCCTGCAGGGCAGAAATCGCCTGGATTACAATCGATTTTCCGGATCCGGTTTCGCCGGAGATGATATTCAATCCCGGTTTGAAAACCAGTTCCGCATTTGAGATCAATGCCAGATTTTGAATGGTGAGTTTCCTGAGCATATCACCGTAATCCCCACTTCAGTTTGTGGCTTAACACCTGAAAAAATGTCGTATCCGGATTTTCGATAATGCCAATCTCGTGAGGAGCTCGCTTCACGAGAATTTTATCTTTGTAATGCAACTGATATCCAATCTGCCCATCCAATGTCAGTGATACTTCGCTGTTGGGCGTATTCAGGATCAGCTCCACCGTTTGATTCACACCAACCACGATGGGACGATTGGTCAATGTATGCGGACAAATCGGAGTTAAGATCAGTGCATCCATATCCGGACAGATGATCGGACCGCCAGCAGAGAGAGAGTATGCTGTGGAACCGGTTGGAGTGGCCACGATCAATCCATCACACAGATACGTCGTCAACGGCTTATCTGCCACTTTCGTTTCAATCTGAATGATACGCGCCAGAGCCGCTTTGTTGATCACGACATCGTTCAGGACACTCGCTTCATGCACCAGCCGATTATTTCGATAATGCTGGGCCGTCAACATCAAGCGGCGGCTGACTGTAAAGCGGCCTTCCAGAATACGTTGGAGGTGGGGATAGAGCTGATCGATGGTAAATGCGGTCAGAAACCCCAACCCGCCCAGATTCACCGACATCAATGGTGTATCATATGATTTCAGGGCACGAGCGACGCGGAGTATCGTTCCGTCGCCTCCCAGGACAATCACCAGTTCGATGAAGGATGGTATGGTGTCCTTCAGGAAGCCGGTGGGCTGACGTTCGATGAACAAACCAGGCATCTCCTCAAGATACACATCACATCCACGATCGATCAGCCATTGAATCAGATCCGAACCGACTTTTGAGATGGATTCGAGTTTTGGTTTGGCAAAGATTGCGATGGATTTCATGCGAATGTCATTTCCCTGGAATTGAAACGGCTGCTTCGATCCATTGGGTGATCGTTTCAGGCTTTGTCGCCTCCCCCCGTTTCATATGAAAGAAAAATTCCCGATTTCCTTTAGGACCGAGAAGCGGTGATGGTGTTATACCAAGCAAACACCACCCATTTTCCGAGGCATAGAAAGCAAGATCGGTCAATATCTGGAGATGCTGCTGCCTGTCCCGTATCACACCTCCCGATCCGATCTGTCCTTTACCCGCTTCAAACTGGGGTTTCACCAATGGGATGACGATCCCATGCATATCCATAAATTCGCAGGCTTTTGGAAGCACCAGTTTTAAGGAGATGAATGATAAATCCATTGTTATCACACCGATGGAATCTTTGATGAGACTGTTCGGCATGGACCGAAAATTGGTGCGCTCAATCACAATCACGCGAGGATCATTACGGAGTTTCCAATCCAACTGTCCATAACCGACATCAATTGCATATACTTTTAATGCTCCATTTTTCAAGAGGCAATCCGTAAAACCACCGGTCGACGCGCCACAATCCATGGCAACGCGACCGGTTGGATCGACATGGAAAGCATGGAGCGCTCCCGCCAATTTCTCCCCGCCACGGCTGACAAATGGGGAACGGTTGCAGTCAACCGAAATCGAAGACGCCCTCGGAATCAATGTTCCTGGTTTTGAAACGGGTTTACCATTGACAATCACCAGTCCTCGACGAATCAAATCCGCAGCTTCGGATCTGCTTCTAACTATCGTTCGTTGCGTCAGCAATAAATCTGCTCGGATCAAGTCCATGAACCCATCGCACCATACTGTCCGATTGTGGGAGATTGGCGGCTGATTTTCTACAAACCACCGCTCGGATCCGATCTTCTATCGCTGTTTGATTCAACCCGATTTCCGTGCGAAGCTCTGTCTGGGATCCCATCCCGATATATCGATCCGGTATCCCCATCATATCGACATTGCAGAAATTGAAATTCTGTCCGACAAGCGATTGAAGAACGCAACTTCCAAAACCTCCGATCAATGCACTTTCCTCCACAGTCACCAATGCATTTGTCCGGGTGATGGACTGGAGGATCAAGGGAGTATCCAATGGCTTGGCAAAACGAGCATCGATGACTTCAACATCGATGCCTTCTTTTTGGAGATTGTCTGCGGCAGCCAGTGCCTCATAAACCAGTGGTCCGATTGCGAGCAGGGTCACATCCGTTCCGGAGCGCATAATTTCTGCGGTTCCAATCGGAAGATCTCTGGTTTTCACTTCCAGCGGAATCCCGATACCGGAGCCTCTTGGGTAACGAATCGCTACAGGGCAATGATATGTCGCTGCAGCGAACAGTGCTCTCCGAAGTTCATTTTCATCACGTGGGACGATAATCACAATTCCCGGTAAATGTCCGAGAAATGATAAATCATACACACCATGGTGAGTCGGACCATCCGCTCCGACCAGCCCCCCCCGATCGATCGCAAAAATGACGGGGAGTTCCTGAAGACATACATCATGAAATACCTGATCGTATGCACGCTGAAGAAACGTTGAATAAATTGCGACAACCGGTTTTAGACCATAGTATGACAATCCACCAGCAAAGGCCACGGCGTGTTGCTCTGCGATGCCGACATCGTAGAATCGGTCCGGAAACAACTTAGCGAATTTTTCAAGACCGGTACCCAGCGTCATTGCTGCAGTTATAGCGATGATCCGATCATCTTCCTGAGCCAAATCCACCAGACTATCTCCGAACACGGTCGTATATGATGGAAATCCTGACGATTTGATAAATTTACCGGTTTTTATATCGAATGGCGGCGCACCATGAAACTGCTCGGGTTCACGTTCAGAGGGCTTGTATCCATACCCTTTTTTTGTAAGGACATGAACAAGCAAGGGGCCGGGAAGATTCGTGATGTTCTGGAAGATCTCGATCAACCCCTTTAAATCATGGCCATCAAACGGACCCAGATATTGATACCCCAGCTCTTCAAAAAGCAACCCTGGTTGTATCAAATCTTTGAGAGCGCGTTCCAGTTTCTGGACCAGCCGGATAATATCTCCTCCTGCACGGGGGATAGACTGAAGCAGGCTTTTCAGAATTCTTCTGACCTGAGCGGCTCGGGGAGCTGTCATGCGTCTGCTGATATATTGCGACAATGCGCCGACATTTGGTGATATCGACATTTCATTGTCATTGAGCACGACAATGAGATTTTCATTTTTCAGTTGCCCACTCTGATTTAATCCCTCGAAAGCAATTCCCGCTGTCATGGATCCATCACCAATGATGGCAACGACTTTTTCCTCTCTGCTTTGGATGAGATTGGATTCCGCGAGTCCCAGGGCAAATGAAATAGAGGTGCTGCTATGCCCTGTATCATAATGATCAAAGGGACTCTCCTTCTTTTTTGGAAAGCCGGATATGCCGTTATACTGACGGAGGCTGGATTGAAGTGCCTGGGATCTGCCCGTTATGATTTTATGGGTATAGATCTGATGGCCAACATCCCAGATGAGTTTATCATTGGGAGTATCAAATGCGTAATGCAGGGCAAGAGTCAATTCGACAACCCCGAGATTCGAGGCCAAATGTCCACCGGTTCGTGATACGGTTTCAATGATGAGGTTTCGTATTTCAAATGCTAACTTTTCAACCTGGTCGAACGGAAGTTTGCGTAGATCCTGAGGAGAATCGATCGTTGAGAGAACTGGGTATGATCTATGGACGTTATGATCGGATTTCATTATCGTGCATACTCGACAGAACGTGTTTCACGAATCGCAGTGACTTTGATCTCGCCAGGATATTCGAGTTCCTGCTCGATCCTCTTAGCGATTTCGCGCGCCATAGCGGCCATCTCCTGATCTGAAACATCTTCGGGACAGAAAATGATCCGAATTTCCCGGCCGGCCTGGATGGCAAATGATTTCTCAACGCCAGGGAATTGTGCAGTGATTTCTTCCAGTTTATTCAATCGCTTGAGATAAGTCTCCAAGATTTCACGGCGTGCACCAGGACGTGCAGCGGACAGAGCATCGGCTGCCTGAATCAGAACCGCCTCAATCGTAGTGGGAGGTTCATCCCCGTGATGTGCGGCCATGGCACGAACGACTTCTTTGGGTTCATTGTATTTTCGAGCCAGTTCGGCACCGATCAAGGCATGAGATCCTTCGACCTCGTGATCGACAGCTTTTCCGATATCATGGAGTAAGCCTGCGCGTTTGGCGAGCTTTACGTTGACGCCAAGTTCCGCAGCCATCATACCTGCAATAAAGGCGACTTCCTTGGAGTGCTGAAGTACATTTTGCCCATAGCTGGTGCGGTATTTCAATCGACCAAGCAATCGGATCAAGTCCGGACGCAATCCCTGAACTCCGACTTCGAATGCCAGTTGTTCTCCTGCTTCTTTGATACTTTTTTCCAACTCCTTCTGCACTTTCATCACAACTTCTTCGATACGGGCGGGATGAATACGTCCATCGGAGATCAGGCGTTTGAGCGATGTCGCCGCCATTTCGCGTCGAATTGGATCAAATGCGGATAAAATAACGGCTTCAGGGGTATCATCAATAATCAGATCCACACCCGTTGCCGCCTCCAGGGCTCTGATATTTCGACCTTCCCTGCCAATGATACGGCCTTTCATCTCATCGTTTGGCAAATTAACGACACTCACAGTGGTTTCCTGAACATAATCCGATGAAATGCGTTGAATAGCGGTAGCGATTATCTCTTTAGCCTTTATCTCTGCCTGCTCTTTAGCTTCATCCAAAATCTTTTTGATACGGGAAGCGACTTCCTTTCGTGCGTCTTCCTCCATTCGCTCCATAATGATCTGTCTCGCCTGCTGCATGGTAAGTTCTGCGATCTGTTGAAGGACTTTTTGCTGCTCGTCAATCAATGCCTGCTTTTCATCTTCCAGGCGCTGGATTGAGTTTTGGCGATTTTGAAGTTCTTTGGCTTTCTGGGTTTGAACGCGTTCTTTTTTATCAAGATAGCTTTGCTTTTTTTCGAGACTTTCTTCACGTTTGATCAGACGCTGTTCATTCTTTTGAAACTCGTCGCGACGGATCTTGGTCTCGTTCTCAAGTTCGTTCATCTTGGCAAAAAACTTCTCTTTTGCCTCGACTTCTGATTCCTTAATGATATTTGCAGCCTGATTTTTTGACTCTTCAGTTATTTTTCGCGCGGCCTTATACGCATCCTGGATCAACGTCTGACTTCTGGATGATGAGTAGAACAACTGGAACGCGTATCCTGCTCCAACTCCAATCACCGCGCTGAAGAGGGCGATAAAAAAACATCCGATGCTAATGAATCTCACCTCCTCATGAACATCCCATACGCTGAATTGGTCACCAATGGGTTTTGTTCAGTTAGCGAAGAATATTTGCATTCAGGAAAGGAGGATGTGAATCAGATCGGATTGAAATATAAAAATCCCTCCCGTGAGTTGCCGTGTGATGCAGTTAGATTGAACCTGGTAAACCAGGTGGGTGCTTGCACGAGCGTTTCATACTTCCCGTTGCCGGGCATGATATCCACTCTCGATATTAAGCTCCCAAAACAAAATTGTTGGCTCAAACATTCCCACACCATCACAAACACCACAGGAGGGAAAATAAGCGAGTATGATTTGTTTCGACTACCGGCTTCACCACCGATAATAGTTCTGATCAAACAAGTAAACAAGATATCAATACCTTGTAATATTCTAAACATTATCATTTCGAACCCGACACTGTCGTACCACCATCCGTAACCTGTCTCAAAATCCTTCCATGATGCAATGTTCGGTCTCATTACTATTATTTATCAATCACTTCACTCAGCAAAGATATTAATGATTCAATTTTTTCTTTGAGTTGGATGGTTTCCTCTTGCTGGACAATCATCCGTTCACAGATATTCAACGCCGCCAATATGGCGATTTTTAATACAGATACACCTCTGCTTTGTTGAGCGATCTCATGCATTTCTCGATCTAAAAACCGGCCAATGGCCTTAATCTTCTCACAGTCACCAGCGCCGGAAACAATATATTTCTGACCAAAAATTTCTATCTCGATGCGCTGAATTTGTGGTCCTTCGGCATTCTGATGGTTGTCGGCTGAGGCTGTTACTGATCCAGCAAGGGAAGGTTGTCGATCTGGTGCAATAAATTCTCGATCTTGCCGGCTACGATATTTTTGACTCGGGTAAGATCCTGGACTTGAGCCTTCCACTGCTCAGCCTCCACCAGCTTTTCATTCGCTGCTTCTAATTCGCGTTCTGTCTGCGCGATCCGGTTATTTGCTTCAAAAAGCGTCTCGTTGAGCCGCTGGTTTTCGTTTTTCAGGTCATCGATCTTCTTTGCAGCTTGTGCAATTTTCGATTCAAGAATTTCAAAAACTCTTTCCAATTCCTGATTGCCTGATCCATTATTTAATTCTATCAAAGTATTCATCTCCAAGTAAAGCAATTACAGTAAGTTTTGTTTTGCCTTCGTGACTAATTCCGCAAACGTGTCGGGTTCATTCATGGCCAGATCTGCCAAAATTTTCCGATCCAGGGTTATGCCTGCAAGGTTCAATCCGTGGATGAATTGGTTATATGCCAAACCATGTAATCGCGTAGCTGCATTGATCCGCTGGATCCATAAAACCCGAAATTCCCGTTTTTTACGCTTTCGATCATGGTAAGAATGGGTTCCCGCTTTGAAAACCGCCTCTTGTGCTGATCTGAAACGGGATCCCTGAGTACCACGGTACCCCTTGGTCATCTTGAACAATCTATTTCGACGGTGGCGAGTGACGGTGCCGCCTTTAACTCTGGCCATAATGTAAACCTCCGATTTATAAACTCAAAATTTAGTTATGCGGTAATTAAATAAAAGGACACATCTCTTTGATGGGCTTAAAATTTGACTCATGCACAACCGTAGATTTCCGTAGATTACGTTTTCGCTTTCGCGTTTTCTTTGTCAGAATATGACTCGCAAATGCTTTCCGACGTACGATCTTCCCACTGCCGGTCGATCGGAACCGCTTTGCAGCTCCACGATTCGTTTTTATCTTTGGCATAATCACCTCATTGATTACTAATTAATTCGCTTATTACAGAACGTACTGATCGCCTCATTACTTGGGCGAAAGTATCATATACATGTTCCGACCTTCAAGTCTTGGCGGCCGATCAACACGAGAAACCTCATCCATCTCCATCGCAACACGATCCAGAATTTCCCGGCCTTTATCGATATGAGCCATTTCTCTGCCTCTGAACATGATGGTCACCCGAACTTTAGCTCCCGATGCTAAAAATCGTTCAACGTGATTCCGTTTAAAGTTATAGTCATGCTCATCGATTTTCGGCCTGAATTTTACTTCCTTCAGGGTCGCTCCCTTTTGTTTTTTGCGGCTCGAGTCTCGTTTGGACTTCTGGTATTTGTATTTTCCATAATCCATAATCCGACACACGGGGGGTTCAGCGCCAGGCGCGACTTCGACCAGATCCAAGCCTCGGCTTTCTGCAATATCCAATGCTTCATCCACTGAAATAATCCCGAGCTGGTCGCCATCCGGTCCGATGCACCGTATTTCCTTGACTCTGATTTGTTCATTGATTCTGCACTCGCCTTTTTTCTGTTGCGACTCTTTCGGTACGAATGTCTGTTCTTCCTTCAAATATCCTCCTTCATTTCCTCTTTTATTCATTCTGCTAACAACTCGATTCCGGTAAAAGTTAAATAAATCGTATCACGCATTTTACGACTCATCAATGATCTTTGCACTGATTTCCCGACGAACGGCATCAATGAATTGATCCAACGGCATAACCCCCAGGTCACCCTGCTTCCGATGTCGGACCGAAAGATTCCCCTGCTCGGCTTCTTTCCCGCCAAGCACGAGCATATACGGTATTTTTTGTTGCTGAGCTTCACGAATTTTAAATCCAATTTTTTCATTCCGGTTGTCCAGTTCCACTCGGAATCCTTCTTGATTCAAGCGCTGGAAAACAGCTCGGCCATACGGCTCCTGAGCACTGGTTATCGGCATGACGATGATCTGAACGGGAGCGATCCACACGGGGAACGCGCCACCCACATGCTCGATCAATCCACCAACAAAACGCTCCATGGAACCCAATACAGCCCGGTGGATCATGATAACCTCATGCTCCTGATTGTCTTCTCCAATATAACTCACCCCAAATCGTTTCGGCAGATTCAAATCGACCTGAATCGTCGGTCCTTGCCATTCACGACCCAATGCATCGGTTAATTTGATATCTATTTTGGGAGCATAGAAGACGCCTCCACCCGCATCTATTTCGTAGCTCTGTCCCCAACGGTCCAAAGCCTCTCGCAATGCATTCGTCGACCATTCCCATTCCTCATCAGAGCCGAGGTATTTTTCGGGGCGTGTTGCCAGGAAAATCTTGTATGTATACCCGAAGGCACGCATCAATGTATCCACTAAATCAAGAATCTGATACACTTCATCAGCAATTTGTCTGGGTGTACAAAATACATGGGCATCATCTTGCGTGAATCCCCGAACTCGCAGCATCCCATGCAATGTACCACTGCGTTCATATCGATAAACTGTTCCCAGTTCACAATATCGAATCGGCAGATCCCGATAACTGCGCAAACGTGTCTGATAAATCTTGATGTGGCCAGGGCAGTTCATCGGCTTCAGCCGGTACGGCTGCTCATCGATCAATAATGCCGAATACATATTCTCGGAATAGTTCTGGAGATGTCCGGATGTTTCGTAAATACGCTCCCGAGCGATATGTGGCGTATAGACAAACCCATATCCCCGGTGCAGATGCTCCTCACGCCAGAAATTCTCAATCAGATGACGGACCATCGCCAGCTTGGGATGCCAGAAAATCAACCCGGCTCCCACATCCTCATGAACGGAATAGAAATCCAATTCCTTGCCCAATTTCCGATGATCCCGCTGCTTGATCTTTTCCCGCATTTCGAGGAATTTATCCAAATCTTCCTGTGACAGAAACGCAGTACCATAGATCCGCTGCAACACAGGACGGGACTCATCGCCTCTCCAATAAGCGGCCGCTATCGATAACAGCTTCACGACTTTTATCTGACCCGTATGCCAGACATGAGGCCCCCGGCAAAGATCCACAAAATCGCCCTGCTTGAAAATTGTGACATGATCAACATTCAGATCACGAATCAATTCAACCTTGAATACTTCGCCCCGCGATTCAAAAAACCGGATCGCCTCTTCACTGCTCATTTCCTGCCGCTCAAACGTCATATTTTTTTTGACCAGCCGGAGCATGGTTTTTTCGATTTCCACCAGATCGGATGGTTCAAATGGTTTCGGAACCAGGAAATCGTAATAAAATCCATCAGTTGTCGATGGTCCTATGCCCAATTTGGCTTCTGGGAACAACTGCAATACCGCTTGAGCCAGAATATGTGAGCCGCTGTGACGCAAAACATCCAATACCTGCGGATGTTCTTCAGTAATGAACTCCACCTCTCCATCAACTTCAAGAAATTCCCGGATATCCTTTACGTCGCCGTTAAACAGGACCGCATAGACTTTTTTTGCTTCTCCGGAAAATGCCTTCTTGATGAATTCATTGACTGATATTCCCTTGGGAACCGGGATCTCAGAGCCATTCGCGATTTTTATTTGTATCTGATCCACCATGATCACCTCGGGGTTTCCCCCAGTTCATTTATCCCTTGTAAGAAATAGGGCTATGGACAAACCTCCGATTTACGAAGTTTGCCAGAGCCCCTCATGTCTCATGATTATTTTCAGGACACGATCGTTTTGGAGTTTCCCCCAAAAACATGCATAGGCGCGAGGGGATTTGAACCCCTGGCCCCTTCCGCGTCAAGGAAGTGCTCTCCCCCTGAGCTACGCGCCTTCAGAACTCCTGATCAACTCGTGTCACATCAAAAGTACTGCAACCGACCCTATTACTACCCAACTCCTGTTTCTATGTCAAGTATTTTTTCAAAAAGTTGAAATTCCATTAACGTGAATCCGGCAGTGTGAACTCGATTTATAACCCGTCCTTCAGTAATCTGACAGCGCACTTCAGCGATCTGACAACCGACTTCAGCAGTCTGACAGCCGACTTCAGCAAGCTGACAGCCGACTTCAGTAATCTGACAGCCGACTTCAGCAGTCTGACAGCGCACTTCAGCAGTCTGACAGCGCACTTCAGCAATCTGACAACCGACTTCAGTAATCTGACAGCCGACTTCAGCAGTCTGACAGCCGACTTCAGCAGTCTGACAGCCGACTTCAGTAATCTGACAGCCGACTTCAGTAATCTGACAGCCGACTTCAGCAATCTGACAGCGCACTTCAGCAGTCTGACAGCCGACTTCAGCAGTCTGACAGCCGACTTCAGCAGTCTGACAACGTCATCGAACGGAACCTCATGGAGTTTCAAGAATACAAAGATCTGCTGTCAGAAATCGAGAGTGCGCTGATACGGGCAGATGACAAACCAATCACTTTCAACACTCTCGGAGTATCAATTCACCGCTTAACTTATTCTAAATCATCGCGCTCTTCTGTGCTCGATCTGGCATACATATCATCCCGACCAGACCCGATGGTCCTCATTGACATTGGCTTTGCTTTCCTTATATTTCTGCACTTGGATAACGAAGGATTTTTAAACTATTGGCTGGGAGTACTGCAAATGTCATTGTCAGGATATTATCGAGAAGCCACAATTTATGAAAACACGATCGCGTTCATCAGTGATGATGATTTATGGATCGCATCTGTAGACGGAGGAGTTGCTCACCGATTGACCACAAACCGAAGTTTCATACTCAACCCCGCATTCTCACCCGATGGAAAATGTATCTCCTTCACAGCACAAGAAGATGGAATGCCGGATATTTATTCCATACCGGCTACCGGAGGCAATCTGAAACGGTTGACCATCCTGGGAGATCCGTCTACCCGGAATGTCACATGGTCTCCAGAAGGAACCTATCTCATCTTTACGTCATCCGCTGGTGAACCGCATCCATCCCTCTCATTCTTTTACCGCGTTGATAAAAATGGCCTGTTACCTGAAAAGCTGCCATATGGTTGGGGTCGGAGTCTTTCCTTTGGTCCGGGTGGAGGTATCGTACTGGGCCGTCATGGCCGAGAACCAGCACACTGGAAACGATATCGCGGTGGCCTGATGGGAGAAATCTGGATCGATCTAACGGGAAACGGTCATTTTCATAAACTTCTTTCCATCGATTCCAACCTGACCTTCCCCATGTGGATCGGCGACCGGGTTTATTTCATGGGAGACCATGAAGGATGCGGAAACTTATACTCCTGCCAGCTCGATGGTTCCGATATCAAACGCCATACAGATCATGATGATTTTTATCTCCGCAATCCACGAACCGACGGGAAACGGATCATATATCATGCAGGGGGTGATCTTTTCATTTTTGATCCGGCTTCTCAGCGTACCCGGAAGATTGACATAGAATTCCACTCCCCTCGATCACAATGCAACTCAAAAATCATCGATGCCGCTCGGTATCTGGAGTCATGGGATCTTCACCCCGAAGGTCATTCCATCGCCGCGACTGTCAGGGGAAAACCAGTTACTTTTGGACTCTGGGAAGGAGCAGTCCGGCAGGATGGAATACCGACCGGGGAGGTTCGCTATCGATTGACTTCCTGGATGAATGACGGGAATCACATACTCACTGTCAGTGATGAGGGTGGAGAAGATAGGCTTGAAATCCATGGCACTCACGGCATCAAAAACAGTCGGCGGTTTCCTTTTCAACTGGATCACATTCATCGACTGGCCATGTGTCCGACACGTGACGAAGTGGTTTTAACTACCATCAAACATGAGCTGTTATGGATTGACCTGAACTCCGGGAAGAAAAAGCAACTGGATATCAATCCCTGGCACGCCATCCATCACGTCGATTGGTCTCCGGATGGACATTGGCTTGCCTATGACTTTGGAATTTCTCCCAATCGATCCGCAATTAAAATCTTTCAACTATCCTCAGGCGAATCATGGATTATCACAGATCCCATACAGACCGATTTTGCTCCTGCATTCGATCCGGATGGCCGGTACCTATACTTCTTATCCCGTCGTATTTTTGATCCTGTCAGAGATACTCTTGACTTTCAATATGGGTTTCCCAAGGGAATCCAGCCAATGCTCATCACACTCCAGAATTCCCTCCGATCCCCATTCATTCCCACTCCCAAATCCCTGGAGGGGACGCCAGTTGATAAAAATCCCTCCGTCTCTTCGACAGACAATCCGAAACCGATCGTCATCGATCTGGCGGATATCCAGAATCGGGTGATTGCATTCCCTGTGCCGGATGGCCGATATTATAAAATCAACGCATCGTCGGACAAGGTTTTCTTCCTGGCCGAACCCATCGAAGGAACATTACATCGTCCATGGCTCAGCGAAGAACCCGAGTCCCGGGCATCCCTCGAATATTACGATCTGATAAAGCAAAAGCATGACATCTTCGTAACGGATATTTCCGATTTCAAAGTGTCCAGAGATGGCAGAACAATCATTTATAATGCCGGCCGGAAACTCCGAGCCGTTCAATCCTCCACCAAACCGGATAAAGGGGGAGCGGCCAGTCCACCCAATCGCGATAGTGGCTGGATCAATCTGGATCGCATCCGAGTCACCATCTACCCCCGGATCGAGTGGAAGCAGATGTATCATGAAACCTGGCGATTATTACGGGATCATTATTATGCTTCGGATATGGCAGGGGTTGACTGGAATGCTGTTCGAATCCGATATCTTCCCTTACTCGATCGCATTTCCACCCGATCCGAACTCTCCGATGTGCTCTGGGAACTGGGAGGGGAAATGGGAACCTCTCATTGTTATGAAATCGGAGGCGACTATCCACCGGCACCGAGGGGCACGATCGGATGCCTCGGCGCTGACTTCCGGTATGACCAAGCAACGGATGGATATGTGTTTACCCACATTGTAAAAGGTGATTCCTGGGATTGTTCACACAATTCACCACTCAATCAGCCGGGTGTCCCCATCCAGCCCGGAGATTGTCTTGTTGCCATCAATGGCACCCCACTCAATCAACACACCCCACCGGCGCAATGTCTTATCGGGTTCGCTGATGAAGAAGTCACGATCACGGTAATCCATCAATCCGGAGATCAGAAGGACTATACCATTAAAACGCTGACCTCCGATCGTGATGCCAGGCTTCGTGAGTTGATCAATAGAAACACAGCCTTCGTTCATGAAAAAACAAACGACCGAGTGGGATACATTTTCGCCTCCGACATGGGACCGCGCGGATTTTCTCAATTTTACCGGGCTTTTCTGGCCGAAGTGGAGCGGGATGGATTGATACTGGATGTTCGTGGCAATGGTGGCGGACATGTCTCGGCACTTCTCCTGGAACGGCTCAATCGCAAGCAGCTCGGATATGCTGTTCCCCGATACGGGAGTATTGAACCATCGCCACCGTATTGCGTCCGGGGGCCGATCATAGCCCTTTGTGATGAATTCTCGGGATCAGATGGCGATATCATCAGCCATAATTTCAAACAGATGAAACTGGGTCTGCTCATCGGCCGCAGAACCTGGGGAGGCGTCGTCGGCATCAGCTCGAACTATCTCCTCGTCGACAACACACTGACAACCCAGCCCGAATTTTATCATTACATGAATGATATTGGATGGAATCTGGAAAACCACGGCGCAGAACCCGATATTATCATCGAAATCACTCCCCAGGACGCAGCCAATGGTCGGGATCCCCAATTGGAGACAGCCATTCGCGAAATCCTGAACCAACTCCACGCCTTCCCGATTTCCAAACCCGATCTCGGAGCCCATCCGATCCGTAAAGCACCCAAGCTTCCACCCCAACAACAAACACCGATCGATGAATCCCCAACATGATGACCTGATCATCGAGCACACAGACAATATAAACAAAACGTCTGAACAACAGCCCGTTGAATGGCTGACCGATCCCATCGGCATTTGCACAAATCAAAAATCGAATGGAGGGCGACGCAATGAGAAGTAATCAGCGCACGATAATCACAATAAATCCAGCCACGGAGCAACCCATTGCTGAATATCCCATCATGACTCGTCCCCTGATCAATGATTTCATTGAACAATCCCATCAAGCATTTCTTGAGTGGCAGAAATCGACCTTCTCCACACGCGCCAGACTCATCAAAACGTGCGCTCAAATTTTGCGGCGAGACCAGGACCGACTAGCTGGAATCATTACCGATGAAATGGGGAAACCGGTCCGGGAGTCCCGCAGTGAAATCCAGAAATGCGCATGGGTATGCGACTATTATGCGGAAAATGCGGAACGGTTTCTCCAGATTGAACCGATTCCGACAGACGCTGATCTCAGTTATGTTGCATTTGAGCCTCTGGGAGTCATTTTGGCGATCATGCCATGGAATTTCCCGTTCTGGCAGGTCTTTCGCTTTATCGCTCCAGGAATCATGGCTGGCAATGGCGTACTCCTGAAACATGCGTCGAATGTCACGGGGTGTTCATTGTGCATCGAACATATTGTTCATGAAGCCGGGGTCCCAGCCGCCCTTTTCCGCTCCCTGATTATTCCCAGTACGGAAATCCCCTCGATACTGGAACATCCATTGATACGAGGGGTCACGCTGACCGGGAGTACGCCGGCCGGAAAATCCGTCGCAGAACTTGCCGGGCGCCATCTTAAAAAATGTGTTCTTGAACTGGGAGGAAGTGATCCCTACATCATCCTGGAGGATGCTGATCTTCCGGGTGCTGCTGAAATCTGTGCGAGCAGCCGGTTGCTGAACAATGGACAAAGTTGTATTGCTGCCAAACGATTCATCGTCATGCGATCGGTAGCGGAGCCATTCATCGGATATTTCTTGAAAGCGTTCCGAAATCACACAATCGGCCATCCCAGAGATGAAACAACGACGATCGGTCCACTGGCGCGAGCAGATCTCAGAGAGGAGCTTCATCGGCAGGTGATAGACAGCATCAGTCAGGGAGCCCGGTGCTGGTGTGGGGGAGTGATTCCCGACGGCATTGGCTACTATTACCCACCCACATTGCTCACCAACGTCCGCAAAGGGATGCCGGCGTATTCGGAGGAACTATTCGGTCCGGTCGCATCGGTTATGATCGTCGATGATGAAGAACAAGCGATCCATGTAGCCAATGACTCTGAATTTGGATTGGGAGCTTCTGTATTCACTCAGAATATTCAACGGGGGCAGACGATTGCCGAACATCGCATCCAGGCAGGCTCCTGTTTTGTCAATGCATTCGTCAAATCGGATCCGAGATTGCCTTTTGGTGGTATCAAATTGAGTGGAATTGGCCGGGAATTATCAGAATTCGGCATACGGGAATTTGTCAATATCAAAACAGTCTATATCAGGAGTATAAAATGATATTCGTACATACGCGCTCAGATCCATCGTCGTTACGGATGTGAATCACGCGAGGAATGTATCCACGATACTCCCGTCCTGGCTGCTTTATGCCGCCTTATCCCATGACTCGACAAATTCACCACTCCCTCTCGTCTTATGTGAAAATTTACAATAAAATAAAGATGTTATTCATGTGGAGTCCGATATTGTTTGACTGATCAGCTCACAGGTGGCAAACTACGATTCGATTGACACATACCGGTACTGTAAGGATAAGCTCCGGATTCTTGCCTGAAAAATTGAAAAATGATACTTATTCAAGTGGTTGGGATAATTGATGGGAAATGTGAAATTTGGCAGATATCAGCTACTAGAGAAAATCGGACAGGGCGGCACAGCCGAAGTTTATCGTGCACAACGAACCGGACCGCAGGGTCCGGAGCAAATCGTTGCCATAAAGCGAATCCTTCCACAGCTCTCCACTGACACAGAATTCATCAATGCATTATCCGCTGAGATTCGGCTGAGCGCTCAACTTCAACACCCCAACATCGTTCAGATATACGACTATGGGTATATCAATGAAATTTACTATATTGCCATGGAATACATCCATGGCGTGAATCTGAATGATTTTATGTTTCTTCTGGCTGATTCGGGGAAAAAGATCAGCGTAACCCAAAGCGTTTTCATCATAAAAAGCATCTGCTCTGCGCTTGAATATGCTCATTTTCTGACGGATTTCAGGGGCCGTCCCATGGAACTGATCCACAGGGATCTCAATCCCAAAAACATTCTGGTCTCCTTTGAAGGCGACATAAAAGTGATGGATTTTGGGATCACACTCAATGAAAATCAGTATCTCCGGAATGTCGATCAGGAATTTGTGCGGAGCAAAATCACGTATCTGACACCGGAACAAATCCGGTCTGAACCTTTGGACAATCGAGCGGATATTTTCACATTGGGAATTATTTTTTATGAGTTGATAACCGGGATCAAGCCATACATGGCCAACACGGATTATGGAATCCTCCGCAATATCGAACGAGTGGACCCACCGCCCCCCCGCGAGATCGACCCGTCGATTCCCTTCGTAATCAGCAATATGATACTCCGGTGCTTATCCAAAAATCGTGAAGAACGATATTTTAGTACAGCGGAAATCCGGATCGATCTGGAATGTCTGGAAGCGGAAAGCGGTGTCCGTTGCTCCCAGACGGAATTCCGTGAACTTGTGGAATCGGTCGGTGCGAGCGAGATTGCCAATAGAAGTTTCCAGAAACCGATTCAGTCTCCGTCCATGGATCATGCTTCAGAACCGGAATCTCGGCCATCTCGCGTTCACAGACATAAGCCGTCGAACATCGAACAGGAGCGCTACATCGATCAAACCGCAAAATCAGCTACCGGATTATCGGTTCCGACACCGGACTCAGTTCCGATACCTGGAGAATCTCAGAGTCCGACGGTGTTTTCACAAGGGAATGCTTCTGATATTCCGACTCTCAAACAATCGACTGACCAGGATTCTCCGGTATCGCCGACAGTTCCATCAGAAGTCGACATCGATGAACTGATCAGCGTGGATCTGTCTCAAGAAACCACCGATCCCACTCCTTCTCAGTCCAGGCAGCCAGTTGCCACAGGTAATGATACAACGGCAATGCATGATGAGCAGGACGATCTCCGTGCAACCCGCCGACGCAGATTCAATTCTCAATTCGAACTCCATCCAACCCATTCTTCGATATGGGAAAAGATACGATTCTCGATGGTCATTCTCATGGTGCTGACAATCGCTGTTGGCGGATCCTACTTGTATCTGGGAAAAAAAAGCTTTCTTCGGCTTTTGGGAGTTGCAGTTCCCATTTTTGATACTGTTCTTCAGATTTCTGTGGAACCCAAAGATGCAGAGATCGAGCTGGATTATGTGAAACGGGAAGGCAATCCGATCCAGATCGGTATCCAATGGGTTCTGAACTCCCGGCATGTTATTAAGCTCTCACATCCTGCATACAAGACCGGTACAATTATTCTCTCTGCTCCCCAATCCGATAATGATGACATTGTGCTTCATTCATCTGAAATTCCGGAGGTCAAACTTGGGAAAAACAGTGCCGGCTATTCGCTCTCCGTTCAGATGATACCGGAGTATATGAAGGTAAAAATCGATTCCGAACCATCCGGCGCAAAAATATATGTTGATGCCACAGATACCGGAAAAACAACTCCCATGGAGTTTTCATTCTCAAATGGTACGACAGCGGTTGTCCGTGCAGAAAAGGCGGGATTTGAGCCGATCGAGATCACATACAGTCCGGATCTGAAAAAACCAAATACACCGATTCGATTCAACTTCAAAAAACCACCGACCCCCGAGATCAAGGTTATCCTGGGATCTCTTGCGATCACTGCTCCATATCCTGTTGACATCTATCGCGGGAAAGAGCGGATTGCATCCGGCGTTACCAAACAAACACTGGAATTACCTGCCGAAACATTGATGTTAAGGTTTGTCAATGAGAAATATTTTTTGGATATCTCAAGAAAATTTACGATTCTTGAAAACCAGGTATCCACGTTCAATGTCGACCCGCTGGGTGTTATCATTCTCGAGGCAGACCCACCCGGATGCAATGTATCCATTGATGGAAAGACCATTGGTACGGCACCCGGTCAATTTTCATTGGCTCCCGGGTTATATAATGTCGTCTTTGTATGGGAAACATGTGGCGATAAAAAAAGCCAATGGGTAAAAATCATATCGCGTCAGACTAAAAAATCTCCCAAAGTCGAGGGATGCAAATGACTATGACCAATCGTGTGTATTCGGCTCGATCCATGGCTTCACTGACTATCGCAATCCTGTTATGCGGAATCGTGTCATGGAATGGATTCGCGGATGGAAAGGAAAAACCGGAAGTAGCGCTTCGGTATTTGCTCAGTGGCCAAGAGTTTATCCGGAACGGCAGCATTGAAGAAGGGATTCGGGATCTGCGAACCGTTGTCTCATCGTTTCCTGGTTCTCCTGAAGCGTCCAAAGCGTTATATCATATTGCGTCTTATTATCTGCAGATCCATGACCGGGAATCTGCGAGCAAAACGCTGGACGAATTGATAGAAAAGTTTCCTGGAAGCGCCGAAGCGGCCTATTCCAATGTTGATATGGGCATTTTACTCCTGGAAACCCTGAAACAGGCAGACCGGGATGCGGCCAAGGCCAAGTTCGAACGGGTGTTGAATGTGTTTCCAAACTCCAAAGTATCGGATGCTGCCCGAGTCGGGCTCGCTCGTATCCAGATCCGGGACGGTGAATTGGAGGCGGCTGAAGCGATTCTCACACAGGTCATGATCCATTTGAACCACGGTGTGAGCTTAACCGATGCATTACGGCTTTACGCACAGGTCAAAATCATGCAGGGACAGCCCATCCCGGCGATGATGGCCTTACAAAGAGCCAAATCGATCTCCAAAGACACAACACTCATCGCGGAGATCGAAACGGCATTGAATCTGTTGATCAGGCTGTATATCCAGACATCTCATGAACTAACTCCAGATCCCACCTTCCATATTGTAAACGATGAGATGAAATCCCCCGTCGACATGATCCTGGCTGAAGATGGAAAATTACTTGTTCTCGACAAATCAGATCAGTTGTTCACGATCGATACGATTAAAGCATCCGTATTGTCAAAAACCGAAACCGTGAAATCCGCGAGCCGGCTCAATTATGGATATCTTCGGAATACACTAGTAACCGGAGAGGAAACAGTTTTTGAAAATCTGGCACCTAAAAAATTTACCGGGTACGAGGAACTGAAGAAGATCGTCGATGTCACATGGACAACTCCCGGGGAATACTGGGTTCTGGATCGGAACGCACGCTGCGTGCTCCGCTATGACGGAAAAACTCAGTTTCTGGAAGAAAGCGGCAAATTGTCTATCAAGGGGGATGAAACGATTCTGGCCTGCCCTCATGGCGGCACATGGATTCTAAATCCCGCCAGTCAGCGAATCATCTTTCACAAAGCGAATGGAGTTGACTTTACGGAATTAAAATATGAGGGACCCGGATATAAAATGCGGGAACCCGTAGATATGACAACCGATCAATTCGGACATCTTTATGTTCTGGATGAGTCCGCCAAGCAGATTTATATATTCAATCACATGATGAAAAATATACGGACATTCTCATTGAATGCGCCAAATATGAAATTTAAATCTCCGGTATCTCTGACCACCGATACAAATGGGAGTATTTACGTTGCTGACAAAAAGACACATACAATCTATCGATTTCATTAGGTTTATTTTCATCTTCAGTTCAGTGAGCATAGTGCTGATTTTCTATGGATTGGTATCAGCGGCTGATTCCACAGTGGAAGAGGAGTATCTGCCTCAAGTCATGACTGTCACAGAAATGGAACGCCGGCTTCAGATCACGGAAGAGAATATTCAGCATTCCGACCTGAACCTTGTTTTAGCGGATCTCAGTGACCTTCGGCGTGAAATAGAACAGCAGAGAGCGGAGTTTTCAACGGGGGATGCCTCTGTTCTCCAGCGCCTCCTCAAGATCGAGGATATGGTGGATATGGTGGAGGGATCTATCTATTTTTACCATGATAATCAAAAATCCGCCCGACAGGCATTTGTCAATCTGATAAAACGATCTCCATCCGCGACATTGGACGGGAATGTGGCCACACCCAAGCTCGCGCAATATTTTGAAAACCTTCGGGAACAGATGGTGGGATATCTAACAATGGATTCGGATCCCGTTGGAGCGGACGTGTATATCGGTGACCAACTCATTGGCCAAACACCACTGATCAGCGCTTATGCTCTCGCGGGAGAGATTTCAATACAAATTTCGCATCGCGGATTCGAATCAACCACCACTTCGGCCACAATCAAAGCCGGACAAGAAACAAAACTATCGGTGTCTCTGGTAAAAACATCTGGAAGCTGCATCCTTTTCACGTCTCCTCCGGGAGTCACCGTCCTGTTGGATGAGATCGAACAGGGCACGACATCTGGAGTTCTCCCGGACGAGTATGCATATCTGGCCACAGACCAGTCATTGAAACCCGAAGAAGTTTCTGCTCCATTCCTCATCGATTACATCGAACTCGGGAAACACGAACTGGGTTTTTCAAAGCCCTGCCATCGAGCGGTCAAATCCAAGATAACCGTTGAACTCGGTCAGTTCATATTACCGCCAATCAAGCTGGAAACCGCCTTTGGGAAGTTATCCGTTGATTCAGAACCTCCCGGATTATCGGTTACTCTGGACCAGCAGAATATCGGAGTAGCACCATTGAAACTGGATAATGTCTGTCCAGGAAGTCATGTTTTGCGAGTTGATATGGATTCACATTCCGGATGGTTCGAAATGATCGATGTCGCAGAAAATGAGATGACCATGGTACATGCTCGTCCGAGACCTACATTACTCTTTCTGGGATGCGCATCCAAAGACCGGTCCTTAGTCAGCGAAGGGACGATACGAATCGAAAACTGGCTCCGTTCCCAAGGCTGGTTCAACATGGCTTCTCTTTCAGAGCAGAATCGGTATCGGATCAAACCGGAGGTGTTGAAACTTCTGGAGCAAGTGACGGATTATTCGAGTTCTTCCATTCCATGGGATCAGATGATGGAATCATTACCGGTTTCATTGGGAGAATCCAAGGCAAACCTGTACGCCATTGCCCTTCTGACTGCTCCCGGCTCTCTCCGGCCAGGCGCTCTTTTCTTTATTCATCCCAGTCATACATCACCCGATATCATCGAACTTCCCGAAGGGATGCCACCCATTGACATGTCTGCCAATATTCAGGAAACCATTGGACGATCCATGGCCATTTCCGAGTTATGGTTTGGAATTAAATTGATCGAGAGAACCGATGGATTATTAATCATTGATATCGATCCGAAAGGTCCTGCGATGAACAGTAATCTTCGAGTGGGTGACCGAATCATCGGGATCGGTGACAGTCCGGTGAAAACCATCGATGATTTCCACTCGGTGAGTCGTGATATCAGAACACCTGTCCAATTGACACTGATTGCTCAGCGAGGTTCGGAATCAATTACCTCCTCTATAACGGGGAAACGCCTGCCACGAATGCTGGCTCTGTCAGATCCTGACGTTCTGTATAACCTTCAATTGGCTCGACTGGAAGAAATGAGTGTGTTTCCAGAAATTGAATCGGCTGTCCGGCTGAACATGGGAATATGCCAACTCGCGCTGGGAAATCCGAAACTCGCAATCGACGATGGATTCTCACGATGCACACTGGAATCGAATGTTGGTGTAAATCAAGGAACATTGAATTATTTAAAAGCGATCGCTGCACATCGGGCTGGTTATGCTGAGGAAGCGAAGCGATATTTACTGGAAGCCGGAAAGGATACCGATGCCACATTACTGGATATCAATGGGCCGTTCGTTGCACCACTCGCAGACTTCGGTCTGAGATAGTTTGAATTTATTCTCTTGTTATTTATGTTTTAATGCCGAAGGGGGGACTCGAACCCCCACAGGCTTGCGCCCACTAGACCCTGAACCTAGCGTGTCTGCCAATTCCACCACTTCGGCAAAACCGGAACAGAAGTATATTGATAGTTAGGAGGGCAATTTGTCAAGAAAAAAGAAGCAATCAGACACCTTGGTTCAAAAAATAGTAGGTATCCTCGGCCGATCACTCCATGGAACAACGCCATCCGCCATCATTCAACAACTCAATATCCAACCCTCGAACAGCCATCTGGTCTGGACCATATTGCGAAGGCTCGAAAATCAGGGGATCACCCATCGGATAGACCGTCATACATTTGCACTTCAGCAGAAGACCAATCGCCAAACAGGTATTTTTAAACGAAAATTTTCAGGATCCGGCGATATGATATCCGATATCGACAATTCCAAAATCAGAATCAGAAAATCTGATGCAGACTTGCTCGTGGATGGTGACCACATCGAAATGATACCGGTGCGACATAGCCGGCATCCCGCTATAAAGTATCAGGTGAAAGTCCTGGAGCGCCGACGGGATCCCATACTGGGTTATTATCTCCATAATAACGGAAATGGAATGATCGTTCCGTTGGATCCTCGTACATCATCGGAGATTTACATTCCGAAGCTGAATATATCCGATTCATCAGAGTCCCTCGATGGTCAGGTTGTTACCGTGATTGTCAATCCTCCCCAAAAAAACAGCCGTAAACTCACCGGGACCATCATCGGCGTATTGGGTGAGCGACATGCCCCGGGTGTTCAATCCCAGATCATTGCCACGAAGTACCGGATTCATACCTGCTCCTCAAAAACTTCCCAATTGGAAGCCCTGGAAGTGCCAATTCAGGAGATTCCTGATGAATCGTCATTTCGTGAAGATTTGCGAAATCTGATAACCATCACAGTCGATCCACCGGACGCAAAGGATTTTGATGATGCGCTCTCTCTGGAAACCACTCCGGAAGGGTACCTGCTCGGTGTGCATATTGCAGATGTGAGTTATTATGTACGCGAAGGATCGGCAATCGATCACGAAGCGTACATCCGGGGAACAACCGTATATTTTCCGGACCGTGCATTTCATATGTTACCGGATCGTCTCGCAACCGATATCTGCTCCCTGACCCCAGATCAGGATCGGCTGGCCATGACAGTGTGGATTACTTGTGACAAGGAAGGACAGATCATTTCCGGGAAATGCACTCCGAGCATCATCCGATCCCGATGCCGCCTGACCTATGATCAATTCCTCCGAGCTTCCAAAGGGGAGGTGATCCCGGATATTCCCATGGACGTTCAGGCACTCTGTCGATCTCTCGCAGAACTCTGCCAATTGTTCCTGCTTTTACGAGTGAAGCGGGGTGTTTTGGATTTAGACATGCCGGAACCCTATTTCATGTTCGACAGCCGTGGCACAATCATCAACATTCTGAAAAAGCAAAGAAGTATTGCCGAGCAGACTATCGAGGAGTTCATGATCGCAGCCAATGTTGTCGTGGCCGGATTTCTCGATGAATCCAGGACACCATACTTGCGTCGTGTCCACGAACCACCTGATTATGGAGAGATCAATGACCTGAAATCAGCGCTGGCAGGATTGGGATTGGCACCACCCAACAATCCACTGGATCCCACCGAAGTTCGTGAATTTTTGAAACAGATCGATTCCGGACCTGTTCGATCCATCGCCTCATATCAAATCCTGCGAGCCATGCGTCGAGCAACATACAGCGGCGTAAAACGAGGGCATTTCGGCCTCGCACTTTCAACATATACTCAATTCACCTCTCCGATCCGCCGATATCCCGACCTGGAAGTTCATCGGTCGGTAAAGGCAGCATTGGGAGTGCCTGGGTATCACCCCCAAAACGCCTCTGCGCTCGAGGAACGTGGGAAATGGCTTTCAGAACGTGAACGATTGGCTCAGGAAGCAGAATGGGAAGCGATAAAAATACAGAAAATTCGGTTCATGGCTGATAAAATCGGATATACATTTCCAGCCACTATCACACATGTTGAAAAATTTGGTGCGTTTATTGAGATTGATGAGCCGTTTATCGATGGATTGATTCCCGCCCATCGGTTAAAAAATTACTTTCGATTTGATCCAGTGCGACAGGCACTCATCAGTCCAGATCGAAAAGTAATTTTAGCACCCGGGGTCGTTGTCCGAGTCAAGGCAGTTTTAGCGGATATGGATCGCAGTATCATGGATTTCACGCTAGCGGACCCATATTAAGAACCTTTTTAATTCTTATCTGAAACATCAGACCAGAACAGAAATCGACCACACTCCTCACAATTTATCAAACTATCATTCGCCCGTACCAGTGCAGCAATTTGAGGTCGGACTTTTACATAGCATCCGCCACAATTACCCGAGACAATCTCTGCAACCGCAGTTCCGCGTTTTTTCTGGATTCTGGCATACTTTTCCATAACCTCAACATCCAGCCGTGATACCAATGCCTCACGCAACTGCTCGATATCCGACAATTGTCTCTTTTCAGTTTCCAGGACCTCTTGAAGTTCCTTTTTTTTCTCTAATACAGTCAACCTCTCCTGGCTAAGAGTTGTTTCTGCCGTTTTCAGTTCCAGCCGCCACCGATCAGCTTCTTCCATCAACTCCAGTATATCCGTCTCAAATTTGGATATCTTTTCATTCAGCAACTGGATCTCACTATTCATTGTCTGATATTCGCGGTTGGTTTTGAGCTTGAATAATTGACCCCGATATTTTTCCTGCTGCTCTTTACACTCCTTGATTGCACCTTCATTTTTTCGGATTTTTTCGTTCGTGCTCTGGATAGCAGATTGAATTTTATCAACCCGCTGTTTGGCATCATCCAATTGGCGATCCAATGTAGATATTTCCACTGGAATGCTGTTGCATTTCCGGGCTCGACCGTCGATTTCCAGATCGAGTTTTTGTTTATAAATCAGATCATCCAAGATGTTATCCAAAATATCCCCTTTCTATCAAAAAAAAAAGGGTGTATCACTGCTGATACACCCTTACCATTGATCATGATGGAACTTTCCCGGATCAGTAGAATCAACGATTACTGCCTCCTAAAAAAAGTTTGGGCCCAGTAGGACTCGAACCTACGACCAACCGGTTATGAGCCGGTAGCTCTACCAAACTGAGCTATGGGCCCGAGGGAAATAGAGAGTATCATGATGCATGATCCGAGTCAAGAATCAAATAGGCTCATAATGAGTTCCCTTGCGTTGTCTCCAATAATCTCGTTCTATTTTTCTGTGCCAATACCGTCAATGTATGCCGAAAGATTCAATCGACTGTGCTGATATAAATCCAGGTGATCGCCCGTGTTCGGACTCGCTCATTCCAATGTCAGCTTTGTCCGTGATTCCCCAAGGCTCTTCAATTGACGAAGAATATCCATTTTCTGAGTCAACAGCGGCGTGATATCTCGGCCGTCACTTTCCGTACGCCGGATCTCCTCACTTAGTCTTCCCAGTTGTGCTTTGAGATGGAATCGAAAAAAATCCGAATGCAGGGCTTCCAGAATCATTTCAGGAGATGATGAAATCAATCTCTGACCAGCGGATGAATCCATCATCAGCGTTGATACTTCTTCCTTCAGATTCTGGTTTGGAATCAGGTCGAGCAAACTGGATCCTTTAATCGGCTCTCCCTGAGAAAAATGATCGATTAAAATTTGATACAGCATCTTTCCCTGGTTCGTGATCATCATGTGCGTTGCGACAAGATGATAAGCCTGCGCCAATATTTTTGGATTCAACAACAGAAAGATAAAGAAGTCTCTTTCTCGGGGATCCAAGCGCTCTGCCGGCATTTCATTATTGGTTCTGACAGATGGAATCGCGTTTCCAGGCGAATTTTTTTTCATGCTTCTCCTGCGAAGCAGTTCCACAATCGAGGTGTCAGGCACACCAATTAATTCCGCAATTCGAGATATATAGGTTCCTCGATCAATCGAATTATCAACAGCCATCAAAAAGGGGAGCATTTCTTCGATGATACGCCGTCTTGCATGAGTCGTATTCTCTGAAAATTGCTGTTGTTTCACACTAATCAGAAAATCCAATGCGTGTTTTCCTCTCGTCATGAGGTTTTGAATCCCCGATAAGCCGACTTCCTTAACGACATCATCGGGATCTTTTCCTACTGGCAAAGGTACCGCAACGGATTCCAAGCCGGCCCCCAAAGTCAACTCCAATGCCCGATGAGTCGCATTGATTCCAGCAGAATCCGCATCGAATAACAGAATCATCTTCAGCGCCGTCTGCTTCAATATCCGAATCTGATCAGAAGTCAAAGCGGTTCCACATGGCGCGACACAATTTTTCACACCAACACGATCGAGTGATATCCGATCAAAATATCCTTCCACTATAATCACTTCCCGGCTTTTACGGATCGCGGGTAAAGCCTCCCATAAACCATAAAGTATCTTGCTTTTCTTGTATACCTCGGTTTCCGGTGTGTTCAGGTATTTGGCAGGATCATCTCCCAGTGTCCTTCCCCCAAAACCGACAACATGCCCTTCCCGGTGTTCCCGAATCGGAAAAATGATCCGATTCCGGAAACGATCATGGTATCCATCACCATCCCGATTTTTCACGACAAGTCCTGCCGATTCGAGTTGATGGGGCGTTGCATTCTTTTTCATCAATCGTGGTAAAAGAAACGTCCACTCATCCGGAGCGAAACCCAATTGATATTCCCGAATCAGCCGATCATCGAGTCCTCGGCGTTCCAGATATTCACGAGCATGCTTACCATCGAAACTCAGAAGTGTGGAATGAAAAATGTTCTGCGCATCCCGAAGCAGGTTCATCAGTTGGTTTTTCTGTGATTTCTTCTGATTGGGAACGGTATCTTCATTCGGCAGTGTGACACCCGCCATTCTGGCCAACCGCTCAACGGCTTCCATGAACGGGATGCCGTCATACTTCATTAAAAACGTTATGATATCTCCACTTTCACCACATCCGAAACATTTAAAAATCTGCCGTTCTGGATTCACGATGAAAGATGGTGTTTTTTCTTTATGAAACGGACAGAGACCTTTAAACGTCCTGCCGGCACGTTTGAGGGGTACATATTCACCGATTAATCGTTGAATATCGACCCGGTCTCGAATACGCTCGAGAAGTTCTGGAGTAATCTTGCCTGTCATATCATCAGAATCCCGAAATGCTTTTCTGATCAGGATTGCGAAACTAATTCCACAATCGTAACTCCCCCGCCACCTTCAGCGGGATTTCCGGGTCTGATCCTCGATACAAATGGATGTTTTTTCAATGCTCTCACGACTGCATCCTGTAATCGCCCCGTTCCAAAGCCATGAACGATGGTAACGATCGGTATTCGCGCCCGAAACGCATGATCGAGATATTTCTGGAGTTCATCGGTGGCGACATCCGCCGTCCTTCCGATCAGATTCAATCGCAAGGGAGGCGTTTCGTCGTTGTCCTCATAATAAAACCGAACCATATCTGAATCGGATGATGTTTTTTCGGGTGAATCCGAGTTCACCATTCGACGCAATCGCGTTACCGGAACCTTGATTCGTTTACCGGAGACATCAACCAATATCTGATCCTTGGCTGATGCTTCGATGACTATCCCCTCCTTTTCCAGCGCTGTAACCCAGACATGGGAACCTTTTACCGGAGATTGATCATGAAAAGGCGTTCCTGGAGTCAACATGGCTTTCTCTCGCACTTCAGAAATCTTGTCCTGCAGTGTGCGGATTCTCTCTCCATCACTCATAGACGGACTCGTCTCAAAATCCTGTCGATCGCTTTTTTTCTGGTTTTGCCTGAGCCTTTTCAGTTCTTCTTTGAGTATATCGCGTTCCCGGTGAATTTCCACCAGCAACGCTTTGGATTCCTCGATCGCTTTTTGTACGACTTTTTTTGCATCAGACTCCGCTTTCCGGAGCACATCTTCTCTTGCCAATCGCAATTCTCTGGCACGTTCCCGCTCTTTGTCTGCCTTGACCCGATGACGCTTGGCGCTCTCCCGTTCCTGTTCGACAATTCCCAACATTTTCTCGAGGTCCTCCGGTCGGCTTTCCATCTGTTTTTCAGCTTCTTCCAATAAAAACCTTGGAAACCCCAAACGAGCAGCGATCGAAAACGCATTGGACTGACCGATCTGTCCCATCAGGATCCTGTAAGTCGGCTGCAGCGTTTTCATGTCAAATTCCATCGCTGCATTTGCAATACCGGCAGTCGTGAAAGCAAACGCTTTGATGGAGTTGTGATGGGTCGTTGCAATGGTCATGCAATTTCTTCGCAATAACTCGGATAGAATCGCAATTCCCAAAGCTGATCCTTCAGCAGGGTCTGTTCCAGCACCCAATTCATCCAGAAGAACCATGGCATATTCATCGGCATGATTCACAATATGAACGATGTGCTTTAAGTGAGCAGAAAATGTCGATAGTGACTGTTCCAATGACTGCTCATCACCAATATCTGCAAAAATATCCCGGAATACACCAATCGTGGAATCCGGAGAACAAACAGGAGGGATACCGGTCTGAACCATCATAACAGTCAATCCGATCGATTTGAGTGCCACAGTTTTGCCACCCGTGTTGGGACCCGTAATGACCAGCACCGTATTACCATCTCCAATCGAGATATCCAATGGAATGACTGGTTTGCGGTTTTCTTCCGGTTCCGGTGAAAAGTGACGATGCAGCATCAGCAATGGATTATAACAATTCATCAAGTGGATAACCGGCTTCTTCGAGATCTCTATATCCTGCGCACGCAATTCCTCAGCCATCCGCGATTTGGATTGGATCAGATCAAAATCGATCAGAAGTTCCATTGTTGTTTTCAAAGAATCAGCATGTCTGCCGATCAATGATGTCAATCGCTTGAGAATCCGTTTGATCTCCCGCCGCTCGTCATCTTTGAGATGGGTGATGTTGTTGTTGGCTTCGACAATCGACTGAGGTTCGATAAAAACCGTCGCACCAGATGAGGATTTGTCATGAACAATTCCAGGAACAGATTTAATCGCACTGGATCGGACGGGAAGGACATACCGATCCTGGCGGATCGTCACAAAGGCTTCCTGAGCGATCCCAAGCTTAAAAAACTCTCCAGCCATCTCTTCCAGCTTCGTCCGGATATGGTCCTGAGCCTTACGGGTTGCTCGCCGGATTCGTATCAATTCGCTGGATGCTGTATCTAAAATGTCTCCACTATCAGTGACCGCGGAACCAATTTCCTTTTGCAGTTCCGGATGATCAACGATTAAACGAACTTTTTCCTTTAGAAGCGATGCATTCGGAGCAGTGATTATACATTTTTTGAGAGCTTCAGCTTGCGCCATCATACGCCCGATTGCGGCGATTTTTTCTGCCTGCAATGTCCAGCCTTCCGTTTTGGCATAATCCAGGCTTTTTTCCAGGTCTGGAGGTCCTGAGAAGGAAGGAATCGGATGGGACGCTGTAATCATGCTTCGAAATTCCCGGACCTCTGACAACATGACGAGGATATGATTATATTCTGTTTCGGGTTTCAGACTCAGGATACGCTGCTGAGATGTTTCGGATTGCGTATAACAGGATAAAAACTTCAGGAGCTGCGGATATTCCAGTACATTCAACGCATGGTCATTCACGTTGTTTTCCCCTTGACACGTTCGATGTTTGCCCCGACGGAGACAAGTTTTTCGACCAGATTCTCATAACCTCGGTCCAGGTGATAAATCCGGAGGATCTGGGTGGTATTTCGTGCTGCCAATCCAGCAAGTACGAGAGATGCGCTGGCTCTCAGGTCTGTTGCCATCACCTGGGTGCCCACAAGATCTGAAACACCTCGAACAACGGCATTTCTGCCTCTCACCACAATATCCGCGCCCATCCGCTGTAATTCAGCCACGTGCATGAAACGATTCTCGAAAATTGTCTCAGTAATAACACTTTCTCCATCTGCGATACACATCATTGCCATGAATTGAGCCTGTAGATCTGTCGGATAACCAGGGAAGACGGCAGTCTGAATATCCACCGACCGGATCGTTTCATGACCGTGAATGCAAATACCATGTGAAGCCACATCGATCTCAGCTCCAGTCTGCTCCAGCTTTGCCAATACCGCCTTCAGATGTTCTGCAACTGCGCCATGAATCTCAATGGATCCCTTCGTCATGGCAGCCGCAATGGCATAGGTGCCACTCTCGATCCGATCGGGAATCACCCGATGATCAATTTCCAGGTGAAGTGATTGGGGTGGCTGAATCCGGATTGTTTCGGTGCCAGTTCCTTCAACCCGGGCTCCCATTGCGATTAACAAATTAGCCAGATCGGACACTTCGGGTTCCCGTGCAGCATTGTAAATGATCGTTTCTCCACATGCTCCCATCGCTGCCATCATAATATTTTCTGTACCGGTATGCGTCGGGAAATCCAGATAGATCTCTTTTCCTTTCAACTGATCCACCCGGATATCGACCATTCCATGATCGAGACTGATTTCTGCACCCATTGCCGCAAGTGCTTTCAGATGGATATCGATGGGTCGAGTGCCAATTGCACAGCCTCCCGGCAAAGAAACTCTGGCACGCTTGCAGCGTGCGAGAAGCGGTCCGAGAAGCAGTACGGACGCCCGCATGGTTCGAACGAGATCATATGGTGCTTCGATTGAGTGAATGGTAGTGGCGTCTATCTCCAGCATACCGCCATCTCGACGCCAACTTGCACCCAATTGCTCGAGAAGCTCGCACATCACCTTGACATCACGAACATCCGGAACATTATGAAGACGCGTTTTTCCAGGAACTATGAGTGCAGCAGTCATCGCAGGCAATGAAGCATTTTTAGAGCCGGAAACATGTATCGTTCCACGAAGTGGTTTTCCACCCCAAATCATCAACTCATCCATCAACAAATCCTTTCATCTTCATTATTTTTTAAACCCGATCACTACACGATCCCGATACGTTTCATCCGGAACAATCTGGATATGTTCGAATCCATGATCTTCGAAAATTGTTTGAACAGCTCTCCCCTGCTCCATTCCGATCTCCACAGCGATCAATCCACCGGAAACCAATTGTTCCATCGCCAATCTGCACAAAAAAGGATAATTGTCCAGACCATGCTCACCACCATCCAATGCGTGGCATGGTTCAAAACGAGTGATTTCGGGTGCCAGTTGCCTGAGTTGAGCCGTTGGGATGTATGGGGGATTGGAAATGAATGCATGCAGCGATGGGATCCTTGCATCGAATGAAAATGTTCGCCATGAGTCATTGATCAGTGTAATGTTCGAGGACCGGTCGAATTTCACCACATTCTGCTTTGCAATTTCTAAAGCTTCAACGGAATCATCCAACGCCCAGATACGTGCTCCGGGTAATTCTGAAGCCAATGCAATGGCAATACATCCCGATCCGGTTCCTAATTCAGCGATCGCCGGGGATTCGATGTGTCTGGCATAATCCAGTGCCACTTCCACCAGTTTTTCTGTCTCCGGTCGAGGAATCAGGACGTGTCGATTCACGGAAATACCCAACGACCAGAATTCCTTCACACCGGTTAAATAAGCCACCGGCATCCGTTGCGTTCGTAATTTGACCAGTTTCCGGAAAGTGACTCGTTCTTCCTCAGTGACCGGCTTGAGGATATCGAGATACAGATCCAATCGGGAACAGCATAATGAATGCGATAATAAAATCTCTGCATCCAACCGTGGTGTTTGAATGTGCCGGGAAGTAAAAAGATCTGTTGTCCACTTCAGTAAACGACCGATAGTCCAAATTTCATTCACTTAACGACCTGCCGCTTCAGTGCGCGCTTTCAGCTCCTCTGCGTGAAAGAAATCTCTTAGTGCATTTACCATTTCATCTAAATCACCCTCAAGAACCTGAGCCAGTCGATGGAGAGTGAGATTGATCCGATGATCTGTGATTCGGTTCTGGGGGAAGTTATAAGTCCGGATCTTCGCACTTCGATCTCCCGTCGATACCATCTGCCGGCGTTCACTGGCGATTTTTTCATCTTGTTCCTGCCGCGCTTTATCCAATAATCGGGATTTTAATATTTTGATCGCTTTCGCTTTGTTCTTGTGCTGACTTTTTTCATCTTGGCAGGAAACGATCATACCGGTCGGGAGATGTGTTACGCGCACTGCCGAATCCGTTGTATTAACACTTTGTCCTCCGGGACCACTGGATCGAAACACATCAATCCTCAGATCTCCCGGATCAATATCGATCTCCACATCCTCCGCTTCAGGTAGAACAGCGACGGTGACGGCGGAGGTATGGATTCTGCCACTTGCTTCCGTTTCCGGAACCCGTTGGACCCGGTGAACACCACTCTCATATTTCAATACACCATAGACCCGCTTGCCAGATACCTGCGCAATAACTTCTTTGATACCGTCGAGATCTCCTGCGGACTGGCTGAGAACTTCCAGCTTCCACTTTTTATTTTCAGCATATCGTGCGTACATCCGGTACAAATCAGCGGCAAACAATCCAGCTTCCGCACCACCGGTACCGGCACGAATTTCAATAATCACATTTTTCCCGTCAAATGGATCAGGAGGATTGATCAAAAGATTGATCTCATTCTCCAGATCATTCATGTTCTTCTCCAGACTGGCAATCTCACTTTCGGCCAAAGCTTTCAGTTCGGGATCTGATTCTGTGCGTACCAGTTCCTTGACATCCCGAAATTCCGAATCCATCCGGGTCCATTTGTGATAAAAATCGATGATTTCAGATAACTCAGCATACTGGCGGGTTAATAAAAGGTATTTTTCCCGATTATTCAACACTTCGGAGTCTGCCAGTTGTTCCGCCAGGGTATTGTATTTGGAGACAAAGGGTTCGAGTCGTTTAGAGAGTTCCATATCTGTTGAATTTCTATATAATGAGATCGAATTTTGAGTTATCTGAATTTTCGAGAGCGGATTTCAGAGCTTCCAGGCCGACTTCCAACTGGAGATCATCCGGTTCACGGGTTGTCAGTAACTGTAACCATAGTCCGGGAGCGATCCATAAGCGCCAGTACCAACTGGAGGAATCGCCTGCTTTGCGGATCAGTTCAAACGATAATCCGGCAATGACCGGTAACAGAAGAATTCGTGAGAGTGCTTTCGCCCAAATGGAAATCTCAGATGGAATAAGTGTAAACACAAAGATCGCGACGACCATGACCATCAATAAAAATGAGGTTCCACAACGCGGATGCAACGAAGAAAATTTTCTCGCACTCTCCAGGATCAATGGTCTCCCTGCCTCGAATGCAGCGATCGATTTATGTTCCGCTCCATGATATTGAAATACACGACGGATATCCGGGAGAAATGATATTGCGATGATGTAAAACAAGAAGAACAATACCCGGATGATCCCATCCACTGCGTTGAACAAAAAAATATTCTCGCGAATCAGCGGGAGATACTTTCCAAGAATTTCCGTAAAATACAAAGGCAAGAAAAAGAATACACCAAATCCAATCGCCAATGTTGACGCAATCACACCAACAATGGACCAGGCAGATAAACGATCCGGTTCCTGATTACAAGCCGAACTCCTGGAATCCGATTCTGGAGCCATGTCAGCCAACGCAATAGCAGATGAAAAATTCAACGCTTTAAATCCAAGAACCAAAGATTGCTCCAATGCCAGCAAGCCCCGAAAAAATGGTTTTCGCCATATCGGCCAACGATCAGCAATGGAGACTAAATGATTCTTTTGGATCTGGATTGATCCATCCTGCCTTCGAACAGCGACACTCATAATGCCAGGCGCTCGCATCATGACACCTTCTAAAACAGCTTGTCCACCGACAAGGACATCTGCCATACCAATTCCTCAACCTAAAACGATTATGCAGTTATTTTTTTTCCAGTCCATACTTTTTCAGGAATTTTTCGACGCGGCCAGCCGTATCAACTACTCGCTGTTTCCCAGTATAAAACGGGTGACATTTGGAACAGATTTCGATTTTCAGGTCTGAGCGTGTTGATCGTGTTTCAATCACATTGCCACACGCACATGTGATCGAAGTCGGTTCGTATTTTGGATGAATACCCTTTTTCACAATAAACCTCCAACTCTTATCATTACTATGAAAAAAATCCTCGTCTATCAGAACGAGCCACAGACTGCATCTGTTAACCCGCCAAAGGTAACAATTATATTAACAGCCATTCTTAAAAGCAAGCATGTTATTGGCAAATATTGACTGAATGGCGAACGATTTTCCATCGAGAATGTGGCAGTTTTAGGCATTCATGAGAGTTAAAAATTCGCCATTATTGCGCGTCCGGCTCATTTTTTCAAGCAGAAATTCCATGCTCTCCACCACACCCATGGGATTGAGCAATTTTCTCAGGATCCACACTTTCTGCAAAGTATCCTTGTCGATCAATAGCTCTTCTTTCCGAGTGCCGGAACGTTTGATATCGATGGCCGGGAAAACCCGTCGATCAACAAGCCGCCGGTCGAGGTGCAGTTCCATATTTCCTGTCCCCTTGAACTCCTCGAAAATAACATCATCCATTCTGCTTCCGGTATCAATCAATGCTGTCGCAATGATGGTCAAGCTTCCTCCTTCTTCGGTATTTCGAGCTGCTCCAAAAAAGCGTTTCGGTCGGTGCAAGGCGTTGGAATCAACACCTCCGGAGAGAATTTTTCCGGATGGAGGGACGACCGCATTGTAGGCACGAGCCAACCGTGTGATCGAATCTAATAGGATGACCACATCTCGTTTGTGTTCGACGAGTCGTTTGGCTTTTTCAATGACCATTTCTGCGACTTGAACGTGTCTTTGAGCCGGTTCATCAAATGTCGAACTGATGATTTCCCCCTTCACATTCCGTTCCATATCCGTCACTTCTTCGGGACGTTCATCGATCAGGAGCACGATGAGATACACATCGGGATGATTTTTGGTAATGGAATGCGCAATTGATTGGAGCAGCATTGTTTTGCCAGTTCGTGGTGGGGAAACAACCAGGCCTCGCTGTCCTTTTCCAATCGGCGTCAGCAATGCCATGACCCGCGTCGACAAATCCATGGGCTCCCGCTCCAATTCAAACGCACGATCCGGATACAATGGAGTCAAGTTGTCAAAAAAGCATTTGTCTTTGGATACTTCCGGACTTTCAAAATTTATAGCTTCTACTTTCAGAAGCGCAAAATACCGCTCATTGTCTTTCGGAGGTCGAATTTGGCCGGAGATGGTATCTCCGGTACGCAGATCAAAACGCCGAATCTGTGACGGTGATACATACACATCATCGGGACCCGGAAGGTAATTATAATCCGGCGACCTTAAAAAGCCGAAACCATCCGGTAATGTCTCCAGAACACCTTCTGCAAAAATCAGCCCATCTTTTTCTGCTTGTGCCTGCAAAATTTTAAAAATCAGTTCCTGTTTTCGCAATGTCGTAGATAAGGTTAAACCGAATTCTGATGCCAACTGATGCAACTCGTTTATCGATTTTTCTTTCAACTCAGTGATGTTCATTATCATAAGGGCTCTCCTTTACCCAATACCCGTCCTTACCGAAATGGATTTTACAGGCTTTGGAATTTTATTTTTTCGCAAATGATCACGCGATCAGGCAAAAAGATAGGAATAAAATTGGCAGAAATATAAGACAGATAGAATTTAATAACCGTGAAGATGCATTTTTTTGGAAGATAACCATCAAAATCGCATTCTCTGAACTTATAATCTGAAATCTTTCAGGTTGTCAAGCTAAAAAAAATGTAAATCGACTGGTTCAATGGTGGAAGGAGATTCTTACTGCCGGTTTGTCACTTCGTTCAACATTTGTATTCTGGATCTTCTGTTCAATTGAACCGGCTCGTTATGACCTTAGCAACTTACAAATATCTGATATTATAACACGTAGATTCTTATTGGACAGCGATCTGTCAGAATACTTCGTATCTTCTGTAACAGAGCCGCTGCTGTTATATAAATCAATAATCTTCTTTTTTGTCCATTTCTTGAAAAGCATACCTGGTGCCATTGAACAAATTTCAAGTTAATACCAAAATTCTTCACCTGTGGCCTCGATTGCTTTGACCAAACCTCCTTCTTTCGACGGAATTACTGACAGACAGCATACTGCCTGTTCCTTGATATTGAAGGCTGACATGAGCATGTTAAATTGAGATATAATAATAAGCGGATAAACGGGTTTTCGGAATAATATGTAAAATTCCAGTTTCTCTTTACATGCAATAGTTGCAGTTTTAATGCATTGGGACGAACAATCAATTTTTTATTTTTAATCCGAGTATGGACAATTGATCATCCGTCGTAGGCGAAGGAGCTTGAGTCAGGAGACAACTGGCTTGTAATGTTTTTGGGAACGCAATCACATCCCGCAAATTATCCGTTCCAACCAGAAGCATCATGATTCGGTCCAGTCCAAATGCAATCCCACAATGTGGAGGCGTGCCATATTCGAGCGCTTCCAGGAAAAATCCGAATCGTGATTCAGCTTCGGCGGGAGTGATGCCAATCGCCTTGAACATCATGGACTGAACCTCCGGGTTGTATATCCGTACACTTCCCCCACCCAGTTCCACACCATTGAGAACCAGATCGTACGCTTGAGCGCGGCATTGGCCTGGGTTTGTCTGGAGAAGCGGGATGTCCTCCGGAACCGGTGACGTAAATGGGTGATGCATTGCCTGATACCGCCCCTCCTCCGCATTGAACTCCAAGAGCGGAAATTCCGTAATCCAAAGGAAGCGCAATTCGTCGGTCAGGAGATTCTCCCGTCGGGCAATATCCAAACGCATATCCCCAAGAGTGGATGCCACGAGGGATTCCGGACCTGCAACCATGCAGATCAAATCTCCAGGAACGGCCGACATTGCTGCCAGGAGCATGGCTTTCTTTTCAGAACTCAATAACTTACCTAATGGGCTTCCTGAAAATTCCCCGGATTCTATAACTTTCAAAGCAATCAATCCGTTCGCACCCCGATGTTTGGCAACATCTTCAAGCTCACCGATCTGCTTCCTTGATAATTTGCTCCCACCCGGATAAACTAGTCCCCGAATAATTCCACCCGACGCCAATACATTATCCGTCACGGAGAAGCCACAATCGCTGATTACATGGCTCAGTTCATGAATTTCTATGCCAAATCGCAAATCCGGCTTATCCGATCCATATTTCAGCATCGCTTCCTGATAGGTCATTCGCTGAAATGGCGTCACGACACTGCGATTCATGATGGATCCGAACAATTCCACTATGAGCTGCTCATGAATCCTGAACAAGGTCTCGACTGACGTAAATGACATCTCCACATCGATCTGAGTAAACTCCGGCTGCCGGTCCGCTCTGGAGTCCTCATCCCGGAAGCATTTCACGACCTGAAAGTACCGGTCAACACCACTGATCATCAGTAATTGTTTGAGCATCTGGGGAGACTGCGGCAAAGCATAGCACATGCCTTTATGCAAGCGGCTGGGCACCAAAAAATCCCGTGCGCCTTCTGGAGTGGATCGCAATAACTGCGGTGTTGTCACTTCCAGAAACCCCTGGCTGGAATAAAACCGATGAATGATCTGAGTGGCTTCATGACGGGCTTTAATAATTCTGAACATTTCCGGTCGCCGCAAATCCAGATAGCGATATTTCAACCGCAATTCTTCATTTGCCTCTGCTCCACCAATCAGATGGAATGGGGGTACTTTGGAGCTGTTATGTACTGTCAGTTGATCCGCGACCAGTTCCACTCGACCGGTTTCCATGGTCGGATTGATGGCATTGTCCGGACGAAGCGATACTGTTCCTTTCACCGTCAGGACAGACTCCCGTTTCAAGGCAGCGGCATCACGGTACAATTCCGGTGTTCGATCGGGATCAAAGACAACCTGCAATAGACCTGATCGATCATAGAGATCAATGAAAACAAGATTACCCAAATCCCGGCGTTTCCGCACCCACCCGGCGACAATAATCTGTGTACCCGGTTCCAGGGTTCCAGCTTCCACGCAATAATGTGTTCTCTCCAATAACGCTTCATGTTCCATCGCAGATCATCCTTTCCATTCCGACACACATCTTCATTACGGTACACCCAGAATTTTGTGAAATTGACAATGTACACGAACAGGAATTTTATCACATATTATCCATTTGGCAAGCTCCGATGGCAACAGGCTTTTCCAGACAGGCGAGAAATGAATCGGACCTCGAAAATTCTGAAAATATTGATAATATATTCTTTTTGCAAACTGATAATCACCTTCATCAGCGATAACAAATTTCAGTTCATCCCGATCTCTCAGGTTCCTGAAATTATCCCAGAAATTCCAATGTTCCATCCCACTCGATGGGCACTTTACATCGACAATCCGGGCTACTTTTTCATTGACACCTGAGATATCCAGGCTGCCATTGGTCTCCAATGTCACGATATAATCCCGGTTCACCAACTCATCGAAAAGGTGGTGAATATCTGGCTGCACCAAGGGTTCTCCTCCGGTCACACAGACATGAGACAGGCCAAGAACATCCACATAATTGACAATTTCACTCACCGACATCCTGAGTCCGCCTGAAGACTGAGTTTCCAATGAGTCACACCAGTGGCATCGCAGATTGCATCCAGCCATCCGGATGAATGTGAACGGAAGTCCTTGAAATGTCGATTCGCCTTGAATCGATGTAAAAATCTGAAATACATTCAATTGATTCATTGTCCCTTCCGTAATTGGTTCAGGTAATTCATCAGATCCAGGACATGTGGCGGACATCCGGGTATCCACGATGCATCGGCTCGCATTCCAGGTTCATAAAACTGAAATTCTGCCGCACAGTTCCCGAAAAGCACCAGTTGACCTTTCCATGAGTCCAATGTAGCCCGATTCGGCATGGGTCTTCCGGAAATGATTGTAACTGCGGGGATATTGACGAAGTCAGATTCGTATCTCAACTTGTCGAGACTGTGGCGGATGGCTGACAAGCATCCCCGGCAGACTCCACACTCAATACAGGTTACAGATGGAAACTGAGCGGCACTGGAGAGAACTGGGCGATGGAACCGTCGTTTCACCTGATCAACGGGATCGCCCGTACACTGTATTTGGTGTAATTGATTGTTCCATAACTGCTGCCTCGCCACCATCAGATGCGGAATTTCCCATAACTCAAAACCCATTAATTCCGCAGCCACACTATCGACCGCCGTCATATCGGTTCCCGCAATAATGGTATTAAAGTCCGTAACAGCACGGCCATGGAATGGAGCCTGCCCTTCCATGGCCCAGATTCCGTCGATGATATTCAGATCCGGTGGCCGCACCATGGCCAGATCAACGATTTTATGAATGATATCATTTCGATGATACAGCATCCGCTGCGAGTCCGGAATGATTCCCAACAGATTTTTGATACTCAGAGAAACCTCTGTGAGCATATGCGTTTTTAACTTCGGAACATTGATGAACACATCGGCTTCCATGACGGATTTTGCGATTTTTACCGTGCGATAGAGCGTCGCACGTGGATTGTCAACCTCCACCCACTTCTCCTCATCAAAAAAACAGATCTCAATACCACGCTTCTGAAGCGGTTCGATGAGGTTCGCTTCCTGAAAGGCTTTTCGGCTGGGAAAGCCAAAACCGGGATTTTCACCGACCAGAATCCGAGCTGCTCCAAGATCTTTCACGGTTTCCCCCAACGCGATTATGATTCGGGGATCAGTAAAACTGGCCGGGATCGTATCCGGGTTTGGCCGTACGAGATTGGGATGAATCAATACTGATTTCCCGGAAAAATAAGATGCTGTTATTCCGAGCAGACCCAGGGTTTGATCAAGCGCCTTCCTGATTACCTGAATATCCGAAGGCATGAAGGACACAGGGGATCCGGATAGTCCGTTTACTTTTAATACATGAACCTGGTGTGACCGCATGAGTTCTCCTCTAGTCTCCAGTCAAAAATTTTTTGAGTCGGTTGATTTCCATGATCATCTGATGAAACCTGATGAAATCAAGGGATTGCAGTCCATCACACAACGCCTTCTGTGGATTTGGATGGATCTCGACAATCAATCCATCCGCTCCAGCAGCCAAACCAGCTAACGCCATCGGAATCACAATGTCGCTTCGACCACACGCGTGACTGGGATCGACGATAATCGGGAGATGGGAAAGCTTTTTAACAATCGGGATGGCCGAGAGATCTAACGTGCTCCGAGTGTAAGGTTCAAATGTTCGAATGCCACGTTCGCATAAGATCACCCGTTTATTCCCACCGGCGATCAGATACTCGGCAGCCAGCAACAGTTCTTCGATGGTCGCGGCATAGCCTCTTTTCAGGAGAATCGGCTTATCGATTCTGGCAAGGCATTTCAGAAGCTGAAAATTGCTCATGTTCCGAGCGCCAATCTGGAGGATATCCACGGAATCGCGGTACAGTTCAACGTGTGATGCATCTACGATTTCAGTGACAATCTTGAGCTTGAACTCCCGCTTTACCATTCGCAGAAGCTCCAGCCCTTTTTCGCCCAGCCCCTGAAAGCTGTATGGGTTGGTACGCGGTTTAAATGCACCTCCACGCAGAAAATGCAATCCTGCATCTTTCACCACTTGAGCGCATGAGAAAAGCTGTTCCTTGCTTTCGACACTACACGGTCCGGCAATGATCAGCCGATCATCCCGATATACCGTTAAATCGTCCATTTCGATTATGATTTGAGATGGAGTATTCATTGGGATCACTTATAGAAACTGGTGAATCGACAGGATACGCTGAAACAACTCTTCAATAATCGAATCATGAATCGGACCTGGATTAAATTCCTTCAGCATCCGGACCGTCTCCTGGATGCGCTCCGGTTGAAATCCAGTCATCGATGAAATTTTCTCCAGTTCGAGACTGATTTTCAGACGTTCATTCAACAGATGTAGTATCTTCAGATCAATGGCTTTCTGCCGAAGACGTAGTGACAGATCCGGAGGATGATCATCGGAACCGGCAGTCAGAGTAATTGCTTTTCGGTCGATTTTCCCAGCGGGTGTTCGGGGCAGGACAGGCAGAAACCGAATGATCCGGGGCAGCTTATATCGGGCCAGTTTTTCCTTCAGAAACTGCCGCAATTGTGATTCCGTCAATGTTTCACCCGGTTCGATCACAACCGCAGCAAGTGGAACCCAGCCTCGTAACCGGTCATTGAACGGTATCACAATCGCTTCTCGTATCAATGGATGAGAAAATAATACCGCTTCAATTTCTGCCGGATAAACTTTCAAACCACCCACTTTGATCAAGGCATCTTTCCGACCCCGGAAATAATAATTGCCCTTGTCATCGCAATGGAACAAATCGCCGGTTTTGTACCATCCATCGCCAAGAATCTGCTGGTTTTCAGATTCATCCTGCCAATAACCTTTCATTACAGATGGTCCCTTCAGCCATAACTCACCCACATCCCCCGCAGGATGATCACCCTCATCCGGAGAGACGATTCGAACTTCATATCCCGGTAGTGCCTTCCCCACTGAACCGGCAGGAGATTTTCCGGTCAAGTCCGTAGCAAAAGCGACACCCATCGTTTCCGTACTTCCCCACACCGGGAGGATCGGAACCAAAGCTTTTTCCCGAAATTGCATGATCAAAGATTCCTGAGTTGCCATCCCGCCACTTTCCACCAGCCGTAAACTGGAAAAATCAAATGCCTTGTTGTCTAAAAACGGAAGAAGCAACTCATAGACCGGTGGAACCGCCATGACACACGTGACCTGAAATGTCTGGATCGCCTGCGCAATCGAGCGCGGATACAGATTGTCCAGCAGGACAACGGAAGCTCCCGTAAAGAGCGCTCGACAGAAATTTTCATGTGGATGCGTCATGACACCGAATAACGGCAGATGTACATCCGATGATGTCAGATGAAACACATCAACACAGGCGCTTGTATTGGCGTATAACGTGAGGTGTGTTGCGATTGCCGCTTTCGACCGGCCGGTACTACCGGATGTAAAATTCAGATATATCGGATCACTTTCCGAAAGATTCGGAAACGGGTATGCCATGTTTCCGGAGAATGGGCTCTGCAATTGCATCGGCTGAACCGGTTTGTCAGAATCGTGGATGATCGTCCATTGAAAAGCGTCAGAAATACCAATCTGATTGAAAATATCCTGATGCATGATCGCGCCGCTTGGTCTGACCATCTGATAGATCTCGTTTGCTTCTGACAGGGACAACCGAAAATCGATGGGGACCGCAATGCCACCCGCTCGAAAAACCGCCAGAAAACTGGCGATCAGCTCGGGTTTACGATGGAGTGACAGGATAACTCGATCACCTGGACGAACCCCAAGTGCCACCAGATCAGATCCCAGTTTGTCCACCCAGTGATCGAGTTGGATGTAGGAAATACGCTGTTCCAAATGATAGATAGCGGTCTTTTCTCCATGCTTCACGGCACACTTTTTAAGCTGCTCGGTCAATAAGACCGGGACGGAGCCAGTAGAAGGATCGGTGGATTTCATAAATAATTATGTCGCCAGTCCACGTTGTTCCAACTCTGCCCGTGCCGATTCAAAGCCATCCTCAACCTGTTGAGTGGCAACCCATTCGGTCAGTATTTTAATGCCATCTTCAAATTTTACACAGGGTTTATATCCCAAACGCTGACTGATTTTTGTGATATCTGCATAACAGTGCCGAATATCGCCTTCCCGGAATTTATGCTGGATGTCCAGTTGAATATTGCTATTCGGAGCCAGATGCTTCAACAGCATCTCCCCGACATCCTTCACGGAAAAATGACGTCCTGTCCCCACATTGAACTCCTCATAATCCGCTTCGGGTTTTTCCATTGCCAATATATTCGCCTGGACAATATCGGACACATGCACAAAATCACGGCTCTGCAATCCATCCTCATAGATTACCGGTGGTTTCTGATTCAGTATCCGGGATGAAAAAATTGCAGCCACTCCAGTATATGGATTGGAAAGCGCCTGGCGAGAGCCATAAATATTGAAATACCGCAAAGCAACAGTCGGAATCTTGTAGCTTCGGCCAGTGACCAAAAACATTTCTTCATGATCCCGTTTAGTGATGGCATAAATCGATGTCGGAAACAGTGGTTTTGTTTCAGTTGTTCCGACATGCGCAACAGGTTGCGAACATGTCGGGCAGATGATGTCCCATTCCTTTCGGGTTAATTGAGCCATTGACCGGAGTTTTGGATACACAATTCCGCAATCGGCGCACTGATACATTCCCTCTCCGTAAATCGACATGGATGATGCCACAATGACTTTCTCCACTTTTTTCGAAATCTCCGGACGATTCACAAGAATTTCCAAAAGGGTGGCTCCACCTGTTGAGTTGTAATCGGTATATTTTCGTATCTGGTACATGGACTGCCCGACGCCAACAGCAGCTGCTTCATGGAAAATAATCTCCTTCCCACGCATCGCGTCAGCCAATGTCTGTTCATCCCGGACGTCACCCTGAATGAATTCCGCATCCCGGTTCAAATATGAAGGCAGTTTCCCACCATGAACCTGCGGCTCCAGATTATCAAAAATGGTGACATTATGACCGAGAGAAACGAGTTTATCCACCAGGTGTGATCCCACAAAACCAGCTCCTCCGGTTACCAAAATCGATTTAGCTGTCATATTCCCCTCTCTTTCAATTGATTGAATTCAATCGTGACTCAAGAAACCTGTCAATATCCCGAGGCAACCGGCGAGTCCCACACTCGTAATGGTCGAAGCACCGGCGCACCATCTGATTCTCCGGGAGGTTATCATGCATCTTTCTCCCCGCCTGATATCATACATTCCTGGAACGCTTTGACAACCTCCGGATCAAATCGTGTTCCCCTCCGCTTCATGATTTCTCTCATGGCTATATCAATAGCGTTTTGCTGGATGGATGCCTCGGCAGCATGGATCATCTCATCGAATGCACATGACACCGCAATGATTCGACTGCCCAATGGAATTTCCGTTTCTCTCAGGTGGTCCGGATCACCGCTCCCATCAAAGTTCTCTGATTGATATCGGATCATCTGCGCGATGTCGGAGATCCCATCGATATGTCGAAGGGAATCGCTGTCGGCTGGCAGTTCTGGATCGATATCCAAACCAGCAAAAGAAAGATGCACAGTATTGTTCATATGTGTCGAGTGAATTCCGTGTAACAGTCCCGCGAGTTCCAATCGTTCCAACTCGATCCCGGAAATTCCCATCTTCAATGCAATGTTGGAGGCCAGACCTGCAACTCTCAGAGAATGTCTTTTTGATTTTGTCATCAATAGCTCCAGATAAGGCACCATGGTCTTGACCAATTCAGAACGGATATTCTTCGCTTTTTCCCATTGCATGAGCTTTTCCAGCACATTTCCGGCAGACATACCGATAGCGGTCAGAATTTCCAAAACTCCTTCAGTGAACAGTTTCTGAGTGCTCTTCATCTGCATATAAATGACACCCACAATGCATTCACGGCCCTGTAATGGGACACCGATATCAATCAATGGCTCATCAGCATATTGGTGAAGGCTCGTTGAGCGATCCTGTTTGGGCGAATTAAAAAGCAGCAACGAGATTCGTTCTGTCAGGACTCGTTTCAAAAGAATGCCAGGGCAATCCGGCGCATTTTTTTTATCTTCGTGATGCCGGGAGAGAACCGGTACCCATGTCTGAGAGTTATCATCTCTCATCAAAATCGAGATATGATCGACAGCAAACAGCTTTGAGATCTGATGAACCACTGATAAGAGTAGCCGATGCGAGGTATCCGCTTTGCAGAAACTGTGATACGCCTCCAATAAAACGCCAAGGCCAGCGATTTTTTCTTTCATTTTCGGTATGGTTTCATCTCCGATTCGTAATTCCGCCAGATTTCGGATATCAACGGGAGATGGCACGAAGATGCTTCGATCCGACAGGATCGTATCAGCATCCTGGGAGTTCAGTATATCCTGCGATTCCCAGGGAATCTCTTCTTCAAATAAAATGAGCGTTTCACCGACTCGAATACGATCCCCTGTATTTAATTCACTTTCCCAAATGGGGACTTCATTGAGGAAGGTACCGTTCCGGCTGCCCAGATCCCTGACAATATAAAATCCTTTGATATGTTCGATGATCGAATGCCGTCGAGATACTTTATTGTCCAACAACTGGATATGATTATTCGAATCTCGACCGATGGTAATTTTATCGATAATACGATAATTTTGTATTGGACGATTATCTACCAAAACGGTTAATTTTGCCACAGCATCAATCCAGCATCACAATGAATATCACGAATTCTATTCGGCCATGCAGTGGAACATAATCCTGAAAATCAATAATCTACAGGGAACTGTCAGACGACATGAAATTATAAAAAACCGAATCGTTTGAGAGCCGGCTCATCATTCCTCCAATTTGGAGAAACTTTCACCCAGAGTTTCAAATTGACCTTTGCTCCAAAAAACTGTTCCAGGTTCATTCGAGCGGCTGTTCCGATTTTTTTCAGCATGATCCCCTGATTTCCAATGACAATCCCTTTCTGACTGATCTTTTCAACATAAATGACCGCAGAAATCGTGATCATGTTTCTCTCTGTCTCTTCTTTGAACGACTCCACTTCCACATTCAGCACATGCGGGATTTCCTGGTACGTCATCAAAATGGCCTGCTCCCGAATCATCTCAGCCGAAATGATTCGCTCTGGCTGGTCGGTGACCTGATCTTCGGGGAACATCGGCTCATTTTCGGGGAGTTGCGTTACCAGCAAGTCCATTAATCGCCAGAGATTTTCACCTGTCAAAGCAGATATTGGGATGACCTCTGCATTTGTAATCCGATGGAAGCCAGTGAGAAGCGGTAATAATTGGTCTTTGGGAATAGTATCGACTTTATTGATCGCGACAATGACAGGACACGTCAGTGCCTGGATTTTTCTTTCAAACTGGCGAAATTGCATCTCCGGTGATTTATCCGGAAAGACCATCCAGACTATGGCATCCATATTGTCCATCGTCGACCATGTTGTAGCAATCATCCTGCGAGACAGCTCCTGACGCGGTTCGTGAATACCGGGAGTATCGATAAAGGCGATCTGATATCGGTTCCCCTGTACAATTCCAATCAGACGGTGCCGGGTTGTTTGGGGACTGTCGGCTATTATAGCAATATGCATGCCAGTCAGTTGATTAATCAACGTCGATTTCCCGACATTTGTCCATCCCAGTAAACCAACAAATCCAGCTCGAAATGGCTCGAGATTAGTTTTGTTCATTGCCTTTGCTTTCCTTTGTTTCTTCATCAGAAACTAATTCCCGATAAATGATTGCTTTTCGTATGCGGCGAGCATCCGCTTCCTTGATCTCGAATCTCAGATTTTTATATCGGTGAGTTTCACCGGGAGCGGGTATGCGGCCGATCAGATCGAATAAAAAGCCACCCAATGTTTCATAACTTTCTTCCGGAAACTCCACATCGATCATGTCAGAGAGCTCATCCAGATCCATTCTGGCATCGACGATCCAGGTGTTTTCTCCCAGCAGATGCAACATTTCCTGCTCCGTATCATATTCATCATGGATTTCTCCGACGATTTCCTCCAGAAGATCCTCAATGGTCACAACACCAGCAACACCACCATATTCATCCACGACAATGGCCATGTGGACCTTCTCCTGCTGGAATTCCCGCAACAGACTCCTCACTTTTTTTGTTTCCGGAACAAAATACGCCGGTCGAGCGATCTGCACCAATGGCACAGATTGATCGTCGTTTCGCCAGAATTTCAACAAATCTTTTGCATAGAGTATGCCTTCGATATTATCAATCCGTTCACGAAAAGCGGGAATTTTCGAATATCCTGTTTCGATGACCAGTTTGAGAAAATGTTCGATTGAAGAGGTGATTTCAATACATTGCAGGTCGATGCGGGGCGTCATGACTTCTCTGGCAATAGTCTCGGAAAAATCTACGATCGATTGCAACAGCTCACCTTCCTCTTCTTTGAATATCCCTTCCTTCTCTCCAGTATTGATAATGGATTTGATCGTCTCTTCCGCCTCAGCGATGCGTTCATCATCGGTTTTGGGATATAACATCACCAGCAACCGAAACGCGGTCTTTTCCAGAATGTAGGATGGGACAAAAAAAACATACGCACACAGTAGAAAAATGCTGACTTCAAGAGTGCTCAGGGATTCTCTTTCTCTCAGGGGAAGGCTGTATGGCAAGTAGATCCGGCTCAGCGTCTGAAATCCCAATCCGATGGAAAAAAATACCAGACCCGTTCTCCAGTTCCATCCGGTACTGCTGATGATCTTGATCATCAGCAAAAATAAAAACAGCAGTTCGATGCATAAAGCACCCAATCGAACACTCAACACGACCAGAGTTACACGTATTCCACGGAAATACTCGTCATCCTGGATGTCGAACAATTTTTCAATCTGAGCGGAATTTAAGCGTTGAAGCGCTGAAGAATAATATAAAAGGAACGTTGCTGATAAAAAAGAAAAGACCAAGAACAAATTATTTATATACGGAACTTCCATATCAGGTCACCCGGTAATCCATGGTCTCAATGAACTTGCCAGCGATCATCTCTTGCTTATTCATCTTCTCATAATCCATATCCGTATCGTGCTCAAAGCCGATGAGATGTAACATTCCATGAATACTCATTCGGATAAGCTCCCAGTCCAGCGATACTTCCGCCTGATTGGCATCATCCCGGATTTTTTCAACACAAAGGATAACCTCCCCAAGCAGATTGGGGGGTACGATTTCGGAAAAATCGTGTATTTGATCGGAGGTGACCTGTGGCGATTGGTCGAGGTGAAGGGAGAATGATAACACATTCGTTACAGAATCAATATTTCGATATTGTCTGTTCAGCTCCCGAATCGTTTCAGGATCCACCAGAGTCACTTCAATATCTCCGGATGGAAACTCCAGAATTCGAACGACTTGTTCCAGGATGTTATTTAATTTATCCAAATTTATGTCGATCGTTCCATGTTCACGATGATCACTAAGGTCAACAGTCATGAGTCTTGGCCGTTTCTTGGTTTCGTTTCACTGATTGTGCCGTCCTTTTGGTGATGGTCAAAATCAAAACCCGGATATTTTATACGACTATGATAATTCCGGAGAAGGCGATGATAAAGGCTTTCTGCAATAATAGTCAACTCCCTGAACGTCAATTCACAATCATCAAACTGATGATCCTGGAATTTGGACAAGGTTATCTTACTCACCATCGATTTCAGGGAGGATGTTGATGGTGATGATATACTGCGAGCAGCCGCCTCCACCGCATCCGCAATCAACACAATCGCGGCTTCTTTACTACGAGGTTTTGGTCCAGGATATCGAAAAACATCCTCTGAAATATTTTCTTTATCGTTATGTTCGATCGATACTGCTTTGTCATAAAAAAAAGTCAACAGCGATGTCCCATGGTGTTGCTCAATGATGTGAATGATATCTCTTCCCAATCCCCACCTCATCGCCAATTCGACACCTTCCTTAACATGTTTCCGAATGATCATGGCACTCATGTTGGGAGTCAATTCGTCATGGGGATTTCTCCCGAATGTATTCTCAATGAAATAACTTGGTTTGGAAATCTTTCCAATATCATGATAATAAGCTCCGACCCGAGCGAGAAGCGAATTCGCACCAATAGCCTCCGCAGCACACTCCGCCAGATCGCCAACCAGGATGCTGTGGTGATGGGTTCCGGGAGCTTCCATGGCCAGTTCCCGCAGAAGCGGTTGATTGAAATTCGATAACTCCAACAACCGGATATCCGTCGGAATTTTGAAAAGCCATTCGAGAACGGGGAGTATAGCGGTCACAATAATCGCCAGAAGAAGACCACTGAATATCGCTCCCAATCCAGACAACGCCATCGGCATAATAGCCAGTTCACCACGGATAAAATGGAGTAATACGATTGCAGTCAGATTGGCCAGTCCGACCAGGAATCCTCCCTGGATAATCATCGTGCGCTGCTTGTATTGCGTCACGGCAAATACTGCAGAATACCCCGAAATAATACTATATAATCCAATAAAAAAATCGCGTTCACCCAATATCCCGGCAAGAATACCAAAAATGAAACTGAACAGAACAGCGGTTCCAACATCGACGAGAAGCGCCATGAGCATGGATCCAATGGCAAAGGGAACTGCAAATCGGTATGGCGCTTTCAGATCGAACGGGTACTGTGTCATCAGATCCGGAATAAATGTCGCCAATTTCCAGCACACTGTTACCAGTATCACCTGAAGTAATGTAATCAATCCGATTAAAAATAACCGGCTCCGATCTGATATCAAGTTCCGATGAAAGCGTTTAATATAGATGGTCGCTATCAGAAACAAGACAGCAACCAGAAGCAGATTACCGATAAATATGACACTGATGCGGCTCTCCTGGCCCATTCGATTCAATTGATCCAACCGGATTTTTATTTCTGGAGTAACTCGTTCACCTGCATGGACGATAACCTCCCCAACAGTCACGTTGAAATAAACCGGTTTGATAGAATCCCTGGCCAGCCGTCGGCGAGTCTGGGTTTCCTGCATATTAAACGTGAGATTGGGCCGGATCAAGGCGCGTGAAACTTCTGCCACCAAATCCTTGATCAGTTCATCTTTTTTTTGATTATCAGGGACTACCTTCGCAGCAAGCGCATCGATTTCCCTCCATACATCCTCCAGCGAGATGATCAAAACCAGGTTATAAATATTCTTCTCTTCCATATTGGCCAGATCCCGTTGGGTCAGGCCTCCATTCGCTTGCTCCAACAGCATGTTCCGATCACCTACGATGGCATTGTTACATATCTGATCCAGAATACTGCGAACGCCCCGCTCAACATCAATCGAAAAGTTTAATGTTTGGAGTGCTTTGAATGCTTCCTGTGAGATCTTGAGACCGGTTTCACTTAAGAACTGTTCATAATCATCGGTTTCAGATGGTGGAGTGGGCGTTGCCGAATTGGACGGCGTGATAAACAGAGGAGCCAGTGGCAGATTTGTGCTCCCGAGTGTTTCCCGCATTCGCCGTTCCCTGAGCTTCTGTCGCCAATTCCCAAAAATCTCTGCCAAGCGCTGGTATAGCTTATCCCGTAAACTGCTGTCATAATCATAGACAGACAACACCGCATTCTCTGCTTCCTGCCGTCGTCGTTTGGTGGTCACTTCATCAATGACCGTAAAATCAAAATTCGATTTGACGTCTTCCCATGCTTTCTCACCGATCTCAAGATTGGTCGTCGATCCCTGAGGACTTGGCGTAAGTATGTATGCAGTAGCCATGAACAACCCCATAAGTAGAGCTGCATTCACCCATCTGGAAACGACTTTCCCTTGCAGGACACTGGCGAAATAATTACGAAATTTCTTTTTCACGGAGTTAATTTCATTGCTGTGCGTTCATATGCTCACCGCACCGGTCACTGCGGGGAACGATCTGAACAGTGATCCATGGGTCGATCTTTCTTCGCACGGTTATTTTCTGCATGGTCATAGGCTCTGACAATATCTTGAACCAGCTTGCATCGCACCACATCTGCCTGACTGAGGTAGACAAACTGAATCGATGGGATACCTTTTAGGATGTATTGAATTTCAACAAGTCCTGATCGCTTTCCAGGGGCTAGATCGATCTGCGTGATATCTCCAGTCACAACCGCCTTTGCATTGAATCCCAGACGTGTCAAAAACATCTTCATCTGTTCTGGTGTTGTGTTCTGAGCCTCATCCATGATGATAAACGAATCATTAAGCGTTCGGCCCCGCATAAAGGCAATCGGAGCAATCTCAATAACACCCCGCTCGACCATCCGATTCGCTCGATCCACATCCAGTAGATCATACAGGGCGTCATATAATGGACGCAGATAGGGGTTTACTTTCTGATACATATCACCGGGAAGAAATCCCAGGCTCTCTCCTGCTTCAACAGCCGGCCGTGCCAATACAATCCGACTGACCTTTTTGTTCAGAAGCGAAGTAACTGCCATGGCCACTGCCAAATATGTTTTTCCGGTTCCTGCCGGACCGATGGCAAACACCAGATCATTATTCTGGATCGTATCAATGTATCGCTTCTGCATCGGAGTCTGGGGATATACATTTTTACGTTTGCTGGTGATAATGCTGCCTCCGAGCAGCAGATCACGCAGGTGAATCGTGGCATCCGGACTTTTCTGCGCAACTCGAACCGCAGTCTGGAATTCCGATCGTGTCAGTGTATACCCTTCAGAAACCATCTCCTCCAGATTTATCAGAAGTTGTGAAGCAGCGAGAACTGATTCCCGAATTCCACTGATCGACAGATTGGAGCCACGTGCAGAAATCTCCACATCAAACGCCTTTTCCAGAATACCAAGATGTTCATCGTAGGATCCGAAAAATTGTTGAAGATCCTTGATTTTTGTTAATGTTACTCCACTTGAAAACGAATCCTCAGCAGATCTGTGATTTATCGACAATCAACCTCCTCAATTCCTTATATCAGATTGTGTATAAAAATTTCCGTGATCATACTGTGCTGATACGGTATTTGACCAATATCACTCAGATAATCTGCAGCCGTCTCCCAGCTTCGAGCAAAATATGTCTCTGGAATCCAGTAAGATCCGCTCACAAGAAACACAGAAGAACTGATCCATTGGCTATTCATCGGTTTTGCTGACCTGAACGATCCACGGAACAATACGTTCATTCTTCTCAAGCTGGCTCGCAATTCGTTCGGCTTCCGCTTTTGTGCTGTAGGGACCGACCCGTACCCGATAGCTCACGTTTTTATTCTTGAATATCTGCTTTGATACATAGGCCGGATACCCTTTTTTAACCAGACCATCTTTCAATTCATCCGCAAATTCCTTCCGTTTATTGGCCGAAAGTTGGACGGAGAAACCCACCGCACTGTCCGTTATTGCTGCGGTTGGCGGGATTTCAGGAACTGCGGTTGCTGCAACAGTCGGCTTTGCGGCATTCATAGCAGCATAGGATTCGACAGTAGTCGATGTTTGAGGGGGTTCAGTGGGAGTTGGAGGGGGGGGAGTATTTTTTGAGAATTGGTCGTAAAACGTCAGATTTTCATTGGGAATATGCGGGGATTCGGACGAGTCTTTGGTGCTTTTTGGCACATCCTGGATCACCTCCGTCCACTGACTCATATTCTCATCACTACTTCCCGCTATCTCTTCAACAGACGGAAACGGTTCCGGTATTTGCACATTTCGACCCAGAACAAAACCCAGAACAATAAATAATACCGCTAAACAAACACCCGAAATAATCAGAATGTATAATTGATGTTTTGTGATTTCATATGATTCAGCCATGTAACTTAATTGGACTTCTCCTTTTTGTCAAAAAATATCTTAAACAAATCAATGGGAATCGGAAAAATAGTTGTGGAGTTGTTTTCGGTCGCAATTTCACTCAGTGTCTGCAAATACCGCATTTGCAACGCGATGGGTTCCTGAGCGATCACATGAGCGGCCATTTGTAGTTTTTCAGAAGCCTGAAACTCCCCTTCCGCCGCGATAATTTTAGCTCGACGTTCCCGTTCCGCTTCGGCCTGTCGCGCCATCGCTCGCTGCATCTCCGTCGGCAAGTCCACATGTTTTATCTCCACATTCGCCACTTTAATCCCCCAAGGATCCGTGTGATCATCTAAAATCGCCTGTAAACCCTGATTGATTCGCTCCCGGTTCGATAACAAATCATCCAATTCATGTTTCCCGAGCACACTGCGGAGCGTTGTCTGGGCTAGTTGGGATGTGGCATATTGATAATCCTCTACCTCAATCACCGCCGGGATCGCATTCATCACCCTGTAGTACAGGACGGCATTCACTTTAACCGAAACATTATCACGGGTAATGATATCCTGCGGAGGGATATCATAGGTTACAAGCCGCGTGCTGATTCTGACAATGCGATCAATCGGAGCGAACACCAATATGATACCGGGACCTTTTGGCTGGGGGAGAATCCGCCCCAGTCGAAAGATAACTCCTCGCTCATATTCGTTGAGTATTTTGATGCTGTTGATCAAATACGCCAACACCAATAGAGTGAGTACCAGTGGGAGTGATATCATCATGACCTCCTCTTCATTCCAAAATGGGTTCGACGATCAGGGATAATCCTTCCATCGCGATGACTTTGACCATTCTTCCCTCAGGAATCATCATAGCATCTTTTGTTCTTGCACGCCATAATTCACCATGGACAAAAATAGTGCCGGATGGAGACAGCGGCTGCGTGACTCTGCCTGTCAGGCCAACCATCCCAAACTCCGCTGTCCGAACTTCCCGGCGATGACTTCGGAGTACCAGGCTGACCAGAAAAAACGTGATCAACACCATGGACACAAGCAACGGCAATAGACCAGCAATCGAGATCTCCAGCCCGGGGATATCTGAATCCAGCAACATCGATGCGCCTAATAAAAACGCCACAACACCTCCAATGGTCAAGATGCCATAACTGGGGATCTTGATCTCCGCAGCAAAGAAACCAAACGACAGCAATATCAAAAACAATCCAGCATAATTAATAGGCAGCGTATGCAGAGCAAACAGACCGAGAATAAGGCAGATCGCTCCAAATACACCCGGAAAAATCACTCCAGGATGCATGATCTCAAAAACCAGTCCCATAATGCCAAACATCAACAGATATAGCGCAATGTTGGGATTTATGATGGCAGAAAGCAGCCGTTGCCGAAAATTCATCTGCTTTTCAACAACCTGGATGTTCTGTGTTTCAAGCGTTGCGATCTCACCGTTTGCCAGTTCGATTTTTCTTCCATTCAGAGCGATAAACAAGTCTGACCGAGAGCCGCAGACCAGATCGATCACCCCTTCCTTTAATGCTTCCTGCTCTGTCGCAGAAACACTCGAAACCACCGCAGATTCCACCCACGACACATTCCTGCCTCGTTTTTCTGCAATTGTTCGAGCCCAGGCCAAGGTATCATTCATGATTTTTTCTTCCATGATATCTGATTGCTGGACAATCTTGGGAGACCACCCGATATCCTGTCGATCTGGTTCCTGTGGACCTGGAGGGATATCCTGATTCGCTGGTTCCGGACGATCGCCACCTCCCATTGAAACAGGATGAGCTGCTCCAATGTTCGTTGCCGGAGCCATGACTGCAACATGCGCTGCGATAGTGATGAACATCCCCGCTGACGCAGCTCGAGCCCCCCGGGGAGCCACATAGACGATCACCGGTATTCCGGCATTCATTTCAAGCTTTACAATTTCGCGGGTTGTTTCCATCAGTCCACCCGGAGTATCCAGTTCAATGATCAGACAGTGAACGCGCCGTTCTTCTGCTTTGTGAATATTCTCGGTCAGAAATTCAGAGATCATCGGGTGGATGGCATCTTTTACAGGTAATATCCAGATTTCATGAGGCGTCTTTCGATCCGTTTCCCCATTCCCGACATCTTCTCCGGAAACCACAATCCCAGCGAATAAAGCACTCAGGATGACGATACTCACAGCAGAAATCAGCCATCTATGGTTCACAACGGTCGATGTTATCCTCTTCGCCATCGGACTCCTTCCCGGGTATCCTCCAACACAATACCCATCGCTTTCAAATGATCACGGATACGATCCGATTCAGCAAAATTCCGAGCCTTTCGGGCAGCCTGACGGTCAGCGATGAGTTGTTCGATCTCCTCCGCCAGAATCTCCCGATCAACATTTAATATGGCCAAAACCGAATCGGCTTCCATTAGAAAATTCAAACCAATGCGTGCATCATCGGCAGAAAGATCATGCTGATCCATCACCTGATTGATCTCCCGGATCATCTCGAACAACACACCCAATGATCGAGCCGTATTCAAGTCATCCGCCAGTCCGGCCATAAAATCCTCCCGGTACTGTAAAATTTTTTCAGTTTGTTGTCCGGTTGCACCGGTCGGCTCCAGAGAGGCAACTGTTCTGATTCTGTCATGAAATGCCTGAATGCGCTCCACAGCGGCAGCAGACGCCGAAATCGCCTCCTCCGAGAATGTCAATGGTTTCCGGTAGTGAACAGACAGAAGAAAATAGCGAAGCGCCGCAGCATTCGCGCCTCTCTCGGACAGATCATGCACGGTGATGATATTACCCAGGGATTTAGACATTTTCTGCTCTTTCATATTCAGGAATGCACAATGGAGCCAATACCGGACAAAAGGCACGCCATGCGCCGCTTCACTCTGAGCTATTTCATTTTCGTGATGAGGAAAAACAAGGTCTTCCGCTCCCGTATGGATATCGAATGTGTTACCCAGATATTTGCTGCTCATCGCAGAACATTCCAGATGCCATCCCGGCCGCCCGTTTCCAAACGGCGTTTCCCAGGATGGTTCTCCGTCGCGGCTTCCTTTCCATAACACAAAATCCCGCGCATCATCTTTTGAATATTCATCCGTATCTACACGCGCTCCCTGTTTGACACTGCTCAGATCAATCCGCGACAGCTTGCCATATTCCCGGAATGCTCCGATCCGGAAATACACAGATCCTCCGGATGAATAGGTTACACCTTTCTCAATCAGCCGCTGAACTAATTCTTTCATTTCTTCGATGTGCTCCGTCGCTCGCGGATGGTATTCCATTTTTTCCAGGCGTAAAAATCTGCAATCATCGAAAAATGCCTGCTCATAGCGTCGAGCCAGTTCCGTGGTGCTGATTCCTTCCTTTCGGGCGTCCCGGATAATTTTGTCATCGATGTCCGTAATATTCATGACATGGGTGACCTGATATCCAAAAAGCTTCAACACCCGCCGTAAAACATCCACAAATACAAAGTTTCTGAAATTACCGATATGAGCGTAGTTATAGACCGTCGGGCCACAAGAATATATCTTCGCATGCCCCGGCTCCAAAGACTCAAATAATCGCTTGCGACCTGTCATCGTATCCGTAAATTCTATCGGTCTTGGATTCATCTCTAAAGCTCCTCCTTTATCATAGCCATAAATTCATTCTAAAGGATTATATAGGGATAAGTCTACCCATAATAAATTCGTAAAAGGAAGGTGTGAACATCGGTCCCGGAACATCATACGCCAGATGGAACTACGGCAATCCTCCGTCTCCCCATTACGAAATTCTTTAAAATGATTTGCAAAACTGGTAGCGTAGTGAGGAGATGTGAAATGAACGTTTCACCTTGAGCCATATCAAAAGAAAGGGAAAAGGTATGACTGATTGGGCACATGAGATTTTTCAATCGCTGCGTGAAATCCGGAAAAACCCGCCACTCATTCACAATCTGACCAACTTTGTCGTCATGAACTCCTCTGCAAATGCGATTCTGGCATTGGGAGCATCACCGGTGATGGCGCATGCTCCGGAAGAAGTGGAAGAAATGGCCGGTCACGCTCGTGCGATCGTTCTGAACATTGGAACCCTTGAATCTGCCTGGATCGAATCCATGCTGCTCGCAGGAAAAGCAGCCAACCGGCGTAACATACCCGTCATTTTAGATCCGGTGGGAGTGGGTGCCACCACCTACCGGACAACAACCGCTCACAGAATCCTGAATGAAGTCCATTGCAGTATCATTCGAGGGAATGCCGCGGAGATTCTCGCGCTGGCCGGACATACATCAACGATCCGGGGAGTGGATTCTCTGCTGGATACAGATTATCTGATCGACCATGCGAGAGCGATTTCCACCACTCTGAATGCAGTCATTGCCGTGACAGGCGTTGAAGATATTGTTTCCGATGGCACCCGGTGTTTGGGTGTGCGAGGTGGCGATGCCATGTTCAGACACGTTACCGGAACTGGTTGCGCGGCATCTGCCATCGTCGCTTGTTTTGCCGCTGTCCAGAACGATTATGTGCATGCTGCCGCGCAGGCTCTGGCATATTATGGCATCGCAGGGATGGAAGCAGCCCGGCTGGCAAAAGGCCCCGGTTCTTTCCAGGTCGAGCTGTTCGATGCGCTCCAGAATATCCAGCTCCCGATCGTTCAACAGACCGTGAACATTCGGAAACTATGAATAAGACCAGTGTCGATTACTCGATTTACGTGATCACGGATGATCACCTGTCACGGGGCCGCCGTTCCAGTGATATCATCCGACAGGCCATCAACGGAGGCGCGACCATTATCCAGTACCGGGAAAAACGCGGACAATCCACCCGGAATATGCTGGAAACGATCAGCACCATCCAGCAAGTCACCCGGGCATCCGGAATTCCATTGATCATCAACGATCGTCTGGATCTGGCTCTGGCTTCGGATGCAGATGGCCTCCACCTGGGTCAGGACGATCTTCCCATCGCAATAGCCCGGAAATATCTGGGCTATTCCAAAATTATCGGAATATCTGTGCATTCGAGCGAAGAAGCTGAGGAAGCGATCGAGAACGGCGCTGACTACATAGCCGTATCGGGTGTCTTCCGGACGGCGACCAAGCCGGACATCGAACAATCACTGGGTTTGGACTGTCTCCGGACAATTTCTCAGATGAGTTCGGTCCCTGTGATCGGAATCGGCGGTATTCATCCGGGCAATGTCCGGGATGTCATTTTATCCGGAGCGGATGGAGTGGCAGTTGTTTCCTGGGTGGTTTCCGCCGATCATCCAGCCGATGCCGCAGCCGACCTTGCAAAAGCCATCCGATCGGTCAGAATCACACGATGAAGCTCAACGATCTCGGTGAATTCGGCCTGATCAACCGCATCCTCCCAATCGTTCCATCCTCCAATCCGCATGTCATCGAAGGAATCGGAGATGATTGTGCAGTGATCGAAACCGGCCACAACCGGGTGCTCCTGATAACAACCGACCTGCTGGTGGAAAATACGCATTTTATCCGTGAACGAATCCCCCCCAGAATGCTGGGGCGCAAAACATTATCCGTGAATGTCAGTGATATCGCTGCGATGGGAGGAACCCCGACATACTTTTTGCTGTCCATGGCGATACCACCCGACCTGGATATCACTTATCTCGATGATTTCTTTCTGGGATTGAAGGACATCGCAGAAGAAAACCAGATCACGATCGTTGGAGGTGATACCACTCGATCAGCGCAACATATCGTTCTCAATATTACACTTCTCGGGGAAGCACCCTCCAATCAGTATCTGACCCGACACGGATCTCGCCCCGGGGATCTGATCCAGGTTTCGGGGCACTTGGGAGCATCAACGGCAGGGCTCCACATTCTCCTCCAGAATCATTCTTTCGATCGATATCCCAGGTTGATGCAAGCCCATTTTGATCCCAGAGCCCGAACCGCGGTTGGGAAAGCACTGGCGCTAACTTCCGGAGTTACCGCTATGATCGATATCTCTGATGGATTGATTCAGGATTTAGGTCACATTTGTGAGCGAAGCTGTGTTGGTGCATCCGTCGATGTTGACATGGTACCCATTCTGCCGGAAGTGCATCTCGCTGCTTGGAAGCTTGGTGCAGATCCCGTGCTCTGGGCACTGTCAGGTGGTGAAGATTACGAACTCTGCTGGACCGTTTCCCCGGATCGTGCGAATGCGGCTGCCCATGCTGCCTGTCTAGCGGGAGCCCCCCGGGTTGCGACGATTGGCCGGATCGTCGCAGGAAACACGGTTCATCTCCATAAAAGCAACAAACCATATCAACTCGTACACGCAGGATGGGATCATTTCAGATCCTAAAGGTGTCCGACTGCTGTTGATTTCAGCTTTTCCGTCAGTGATATATCTCAGCGATCTCCTGAATCATCCGGATACAGGCAATATAGTCATTCTTAGCAATCACCGAATGCGGGTAATGCATGTAACGGCATGGGATGGTCAGTGGATAACCCGCGACACCGAATCCCAACGCCAATCGCCCTAATTCTCCGGAACCATCCCGGACGGCCATATGCTGGCTGTGAATTTTCTTATCTTGAGCGAGTGTTTCCATGAAACGACAGATATCCGGATCGGGTTCATATGATGCGTCCATATTCACCAGGACAATACCATCTCCAATATTGGCCAGTGCATGCAGCTCGCCTGGAATCGGTCCACCAGGGCAACATTCAACATTGACGATCAGGTCCGGCTCCAGCCGGTGATCCATCAACACCCGATAAAGCTCCGTGACCGGCCAGTTGCCGGTTTCCTCTCGCGCTGTAAAGACGCCGATCACTCTGTTTCGAGCTGTCAATGGCCAGTCCTTCAATACACTGACGATGGCGGCACAACCGGCTCGATCGTCGAAGCTTTTCCCTTTGATCTGAGTGGCACTCTCCTCCATCAGAACTTCCATATAGGCACCATTGGCATGATGAGGCACCATTTTCAAGGCTTCTTTGGCATCTTTGGCACCAATGTCCACAAAATACACCGGCCGCCTGTCCACTTCGGAAATGACTAAAACACCATGCACTCCAGCAGGATGAAAAACGACCATCTGATTTGTGACATCACGGGGAACACCGCCGGTTGGTGTCAGCTCAATGAATCCATTCGGAAGATATCGAAAGGGCCGGAATCCGACCTCATCCATATGCGCTTGAAAAATAATCGTTTTATCAAACTTTTCCTGCTTTCGATAGGCGATGAGGTTTTTGTGCGGTGTTTTAAGAAACGAATAATCTCGGACGAGTTCCGATTGGATAATATCAATCACCTTATCCTCAACAGTGGATGGTCCAAAGGCTTCCGACAATTTCCGTAACAATGCCAGTTTCTGTTTCACTATCCCCCTCCGGTTTCTGGACGACAAACCATCCTGGTTGAATCGCTTCATACCGGGACAATTAAATTCTTCAATACATACCATGCCAGAGTTGGGTTTTCACGAAATCGCCGCATCGAATACGCCTTCCATGCCGCTCCGAATGGAACATAGACTCTGACACGGTGACCAGCTCGAATCAAATCCTGCTGAATCCGGTCTCCGATCCCATAAAGCATCTGAAACTCATATGCATGGGGGTCCAGTTTTCGAGCGTTGATCTCGTTCAATGCCTGATCAATCAGCCATCTGTCGTGGGTTGCGATCGCGGGGTATCCGTTCCCGTCTAAAATGATCCGCAGGATCGCCAGATAATTTTCCCGGATCTGCTGATAATCCTTGTAGGCGATTTCCGGTGATTCCACGTAAATACCTTTACATATTCGAAGATCTGTATGACCTCCGGAAAGTAATGTTTTTACATCATCCAGGGAGCGTTTCAAGTAGGCCTGCACCACGGTTCCTGTCCTGGGATATTCAATCCGCAAATCCCAGTACAAACGGAATGTCTGATCTGTCGTTGTTGAGTCTTCCATATCCATACGGAAAAAAAAGCCATTCTCAGTGGCATATTTGGCCAGCTTCCTGACACGTTCCAATGTCCGGCCGTAATCCAATTTCAATCCCAATTGGGTCAGTTTTACGGAAATATTTGCAGAAAGATTCGTTGATGTGATGCCATCGATGAGTTCCAGATATTCAGATACCGCATGCTCGGCATCGTCATCACAGCGTGTATCCTCACCCAGGATGTCCATTGTTATCAGCCGATTTCTCTCGTGCAACTGTCTCATGGCTTCCAGGCCATGAATCAATTCCGAACCGGCGATGTATCGTTGTGCAAACCGCCAGATAAGTGCATCGGGCATTTTGCCGATTATGGCAACCAGTTTGTCTGTAATGATGCTCATACTCATCTCCTAACTATATCTCTCCTTGAAAATCACTCCACACGTCTGATCTTTTTCCATCTATTCTATCATCTATGATATACCAGATGATCATTGCTTGGATACCCATTTTAGTGATATTCCGAGTGCAATATTGCATTGTCTATGGTATTTTCATCTATGGGAGTCATTTCGGAAACCACTATTTCTCGATCTGTGGAGTTACTGAGTGTGTTAAAAAATATCCTGGATTTCATATTGGTCGAGGAGCGGCTGGATGCATTTTTTCTGCTGCTATCCTGGATCGCTCCAAGCCTTGGTCTGCTCATCGGTGTTGTTGTGGGAGCTTTTACCAGGCAGGTGAAACGTACAACGTTGCGGGGACTTTTTATCGGCTTCTCCGGCTCGTTCATCTATTTTCTCTGGTTGATGTACAACGCGATCACCGACCATTTCGGGATTGATAGCGTCAAAGGGTTGCTGATCAACCTGGGTCTTTTTGCCTGTATCGGAATAATATTGGGTTTTATTCTCCGGCGCCGTCAACCACAGAACAACAACTCACAATGAATCCAATCCCATCGAGCACACATTGTCTGATTGAGATTCATCTCACGGGAATGAAAACTGCTGGATGTTATTGATCGTTCTGGGCGTCGAGTTGGTAAACAATGATTTTTTCTTGCAGTATATCTGCTGAGATTCCGAGAGATGCTGCACACTGTGTCAGATTATGTTCATGGCGTGACAGCGCGTCCGAGATCAATTGCTGTTCAAGCTTTTCTCTCTGTATTTTCAATGGTTTGATCTCTATCTTCTGTTGAATCGACTTCAAACCAAGATCGACAACATCGATCAGATGACTTTTGGCCAAAAATGCAGCAGATTGAATCCGATGCTTTAGCTCCCGTATGTTACCCGGCCAGCGATATTCCCGCATGATATCCCAGGCATCCTTGGTAAATCCCCGGATCATCAATTGGTGTTTTTCAACCACTTCCTTGAGAAAGAAATCAACAAGGATTTCCAGATCATCCTTCCGATCCCGCAGTGGCGGGAGATGAATCGTTACGACCTCCAGCCGATAACGCAAAGCATCCCGAAAATTGCCTGCTTTAATCTCTTCCGAAAGATTTTTATTTGTGGCCGCTATGACCCGTGCATTCGAAGCGATCTCCTCTCTGCCACCAATGCGTCGAAATTTCCGTTCTTCCAGGAAACGAAGTAAATGATTTTGGATGCGTATGGGCATATCACCGATTTCATCTAAAAACAGAGTGCCACCATCTGCCTGTTCGAGTTTCCCTTGGCGACTCCGAACCTCTGTTGCAACATTCCGTTCCACCCCAAACAGCTCCGCTTCCACCAATCCTTCCGGCAATGCCGCACAATTGATCTGTTTCAGAGGAGATCCGGATCTTGGGCTGGCATAATGGATGGCTTTGGCGATCAGTTCTTTTCCCGTCCCTGTTTCTCCGGTGATCATCACATCCAGGTCAGTATCGCGTATCAGCTCCAGAATCCGATATACTTCCTTCATGGCATCACATTGGCCAACAATGTTGTGGTAGTCATATTTTGCTTTAACTTCCTGATGCAACAACTTGAAGTCTTCAGATAAACGGCGGTTCAGGATGAGATGATGCCATACCTCAGCGGCTTGTCTCGTCAAAACCGATAAAAACTCCAAATCTTTCCGGTCAAATGGCCGTGAAACTATTCGGCTGTCGATATAGAGAACGGCAAATACACTGTCCCGGTCGTTCTCACCATGTTTAAACAGAGGAGCGCACATGATCGTTTTCAAATCCAACGCGAGGATACTGGCTGTGGAGGGTAATGTTTCGCCATCCGCATTTTCAATCAGACACAGTGACTGGCCGGTCATAAATACCTGATGGATCGAGCTCAGAGAAATCAAAGGATGATCAATGTGTTCTCCCCGTGAATCAAAACAGATCAAGGAGTTATCTTCTTTTTTCTGGATCAGAAATCCTCTCTCTGCTCCAGTGAATTCCAAGGCATTCATCAGAAGAAGCTTCACTAGATCATGATCTTTTTCCACTTCCGAAAGGCTCTCGACCATTCGGATGAGCAGTTTGAGTTTTTCTCCGGCCACAGTATCCATGACAGCCACTTATACTCCTTCCGGCTTTTTGATCGAATCATCTGAACGCGACAGGATCTGTTCCAGATGATCAGGAGATATTTCCAATCGTTCGGATGCCTTGCTGATATCCTGTTGGCATACCGCCAATGCCTCCAGCACAGCCTCCCGATCCAACTCCACCAGCGCTTGCTCCAGACTAACACTACGCGCATCACCGACCAATAATCCGATATCCGCCATTGAAATCCGGTCTGTCTGGCAAAACAGCACGGCTTTACGAATGCGATGATCCAGCTCCCGGACATTTCCAGGCCATGGATAAACAGCCATTGTATCCAGTACGATCGGATCAAATCCAAGCACATTTTTCTTGAACTCTGTGTTGTATTTTTGAAGAAATACTCGGGATAAAAGCAAAACATCCCCCACGCGTGCCCGAAGTGGCGGCAAAGAGATAACCACACCGCTGATACGATAATAAAAATCCTCGCGCATTTTATCTTCCTGAATGTAACTCTCCAGATCCTGAGAGGTTGTGGAAAGGATTCGAATATCGATCCGTACCGTTCTGTCTGATCCCAACGGCTCAAATTCTCTTTCTTGCAGCACCCGCAACAGCTTGGCTTGGATGTTCAGCGGAATATCAGCGACCTCATCGAGTAAAATCGTACCCCCATTCGCATACTCCAGCAACCCAATCCGGGATTCAACACCAGTGGCAACTCCCCGTTCAATACCAAACAATTCCGCTTCCAACAGGGATATCGGTATCGAAGAGCAATCCAGATGCACAAAAGGCGCATTGGCCCGGGAACTGATTTCATGAATTGTTCGAGCGGTGATGTCTTTACCCGTGCCGGTCTCTCCGGTAATCAAAATCGGGATCTCTGCGGAAGCCACTTTCTGTATTTGAATAAATATTTCCCGCATCGCATCACTTTCACCGACAAACCGCGGGAACTGCGGAATAATGTCCCTCCGAAATTGTGCGGTCAACTCTGACAGACGATGGCGCATGCGAATAGATGAATATGCGATCGACGATGCCTGAATGATGGTTCGTAACAAATCCATTTCATCCGTTTCAAAATTGGATTCTCGAACAAGCCGGTCAAGATACACCATCCCCCAGTTAAAATTCCGGTATATCAACGGAGCCATCATCACGGAACGGGTTTCGGAATCCTCTTCGTCGGGATCCCGTTGAAAGATGATCGCACTTCGGCTCGCGTCTATCTCACGAATCCATTCCATCGAGATGGGAAACTGCTCTTTGGATGGATTCCGTGATTTTGTAAGCGTAAACACTTTCTTTTCCATCCAGGGGATCCCAGTCAATTGAATCCGAATCCGGTCCGCTTTGAAAATCTGCAGCCCTGTTTTCAGGCACCGTTGAATCAGATCCTCCTCTGTCGCTGAGGAGTGGATCTCGTAAAGTGCTTCCAACATAGCCTGTAATCTTCGAATATCTTCACTCTGATCCGATACTTCCACGACTCGCTCTCTGGGAACAACAAAGCTGCTCTCGCCCTCAGCGATGCTCTCCAGTCTGGCCAGATAAGGCTGTAATTCGAACAACGCAGATTTCCGATGGGGAACACTTCGATATGTTTTCTGAAGACTCGGATCACGGATGCTGCTGATCAGACGGATCAGTATCCTGGCAGCCAGTTCCATTTCGCCATTTGCAGGATATTGTTCACCTGATTGAGCATATATCTTGCCACGCAAGTAATGAATCTGCCACTCCAATTCCGGCAGATCAATCCCGGTTATCACTTCCAATGCCTTGGATGTCCACGCCAGGATACGGTTCCGGTCACCACTTCGTTGTTTCAGTTCTTCAGATAGTGTTTTCCACTCAAAATCCGCAAGGGTAAAATAGGCCAATCCTTCCCAGCTTGCGGATTTGGCGTCAGCGGCTTCGGTCTGAGCCCTCAGGAAGGCACGGTGCGCCACATCCGATGACCCGGTCCGGGCCTGGAGATGTCCCAATTCAAGCCAGAATGGAGCTGTTCCGGGTGGACGGGAGTATTTTGCGATGACCGCCAGGATGATTTCCAGCCGATCGATCGCCTCCCATATCACATCCAATGAGTCTTCCAGACCCGTGCTGGCTCTGAACCATAGCAGTTCAGCAACAGGTTGGAGGGTTTTTAATCCACTGTTTCCAAGTGTATCTAGAATGTCTTTCGCTTCTTTCAGATATTCCAGTGCAGCCGTATAATCTCCGAGAATGATCAATGATTCGGCGATCGCCAGTCTGACTCGTAACCGTGGATTTGAATACCCGATCTGATCCGCTTCCTGGAGATGGAGCGTCAGCAATCTCAATCCATTCCCATAATCACCAGCCCGAAACTGATGCATGGCTTCAATGATCTGCGCCAGTTTGACCAGCTCCCAACCTCCCCATTTCGGCGCATTCTGGATGACATATGCCGTCCATTGCTCGATCCCAACGAGTTCCAGATCCAGAAGTAATTGTGCCATGAAGAGAGATGCTCTGGAAGCCAGTTCGAGCGATGTGCCCGGAATTTTCAGGATGTTGAGGATGATATTCCGAGCTTGATCCCATTTCCCCTGATCCCGGATCACACAAGCGATATCGAACAGTATCCACGGTTTGATGTCTGAATCGTCATCCAATTTCTCCAGGATGGCCAGCAAATCATTCTCCGCAGACTGAGATCCCCCCGTACTGACCTTCAAAGCGGTCAACATGAGATAATGCTCCGCCCAGGCATTGGATCCGATGGGTAAACTGGATTTCTTGATGATGAGCTTCAGTTTTTTGAGGGCATTTTCGTAATCTCGGTTCGCCCAGAGACGTCGCACCTTGGCACGTTCCAGTCTCAGTTTGTCCTCCATTGAAAGTTTCAACCGTTCCAATGTTTTAACATTATCTTCAAATTTTTGAAATTCGCCTGAAATCAGGTGACCGTCTAATTCCAGAAATAGCCCGGAGATCTCATGGATATCATTACTGGTATTCACCTGAATGCCCTCCTCCACTCTTTCTAACACATCCAGCCACGCAATCCAAGCATAGGGCTTATAGAAGTGTCTGATCTGTTCGCTTAGAGAACGATTGGAATGAGAGGTTTATCCATTCTTCCGGTTGCTCGGATGGGTTGGTTTTCTGGATTTTCAGAATAAAATCAATGGTTCGTGATCTGGTTCTCAACCAAAGGCGTATTTGTTTTATCAAACGTATAATTCATGAAATCTGAATTGAAATCGCCAGGAAGATACGCCACGACCGTCCAGATATACCGGCCTGAAGGCAGAGATCTCCAATATTCGGGACGAAATGAAAAAGATGTTGTTGTAAAGGATAGATTTCGAACGATGACTTCGTCAATCAGTTCCTGAGCATTCCCGATACGGATCATGCCGAAGAGATAACTGGAAGCATTGTTGAAAGGATCCCAAGTGAACACGGGAGACGTGTCACCGGACGTAAACAATGCGTTTTGATGAGGTGTCCGAAGAACAACCGCACGTGGAGGAGCCAAATTGAAACTGGAGGTAACCGAATAGGACGTGATCAGACGACCACCATATCCATCAATCTTGGCTACTCGCCACAGAATCGATCCCAATCGGGATATCTCCTGCCAGTTGCGTTCGCTGATCGGATAATTCAATCGTACCATATCGCCGATAAGGATATAGTCACTCGGTCCCAGATCCAGCATCTCGAAAGACCGGGTATTCGAAATGACCAGATAGAGTCGATAATACTGATCACCCGAGTCATGTGACCATTCAAAACGAACAACACCTCTCTCAATCTGATAATTCAGCAACGCATTGGATTTGGGCCAGGACAGTCGTGGCGGTACCGGAGGCGCTGATTCGGTCTGAAACGACCACTCCACCTCGCCGGGATTCCCTGCCAAATCCGTCGCATAAACCCGAACATTGATCCATTGACCATAAGGAAATGGCTGAGGTGGTGTAAAACTGATATGTATTCCTTTGGAAATCCTGCGTAAATCGGGAGTGACAAATATCCCATTGATCGCCATAGCGGCAGAGCTGATATCGATATCGGACTGCCGATCCATCACTTTACAGGAAATTTGTGCAGTTGGAATAATATCAGTGAAGTGATCCGGGGGGCTGAGTTCAGCAAATTCAGGAGGAGACGAATCCGGAATAATCCCAGTCAAAAAACTCCAGGAAAACCCCGTGATGGCATTACCCGCATTGTCTTTGGCAAAAAATTCCATCCTAATCCAGGTCTGTTCGGGGAGCGGGCCCATCCAATCGGATAAAATCATAGCTCCATCACTGTCGAACTGATCAATAAAAATGGGAACATCTTCGCCATTCAACGTCAAAGATATGGAATCAATATCAATTCCTGAACCGGGTGTGCCATACACCGGATCCGGATCAAACACAGCGACCTCTATTGTTACATAAGGATTGACGCAGGTCTGACCATCCCATGGGAAAACGGAATCAATTTCCGGCGGAGTCTGATCAGAACTGGATTCCGCCATTGGGGTAATGACAGGAATCAGAAACACAATGGATATAATCAAAATTGAAAAATACTGATGGAGCATCGTATTCATCAATTGTTTCACTCCATACCCCTTATTCCAATCCTCCTGATGATCGTTTCCAGAACTGATTGATCATATAATCTGTAACACTCCCATCCGCTCGCATACCAATCACGGTCCATGCCCACTGGCCTTCCGGGAATTCATCCCAGATACTGGGAGTGAATGGAATGGCGTTGATGAACCACGGAAGTTCATATACCTTGGATACATTGGTATAGTTGCCTTGGCGATCCAACTGCACGAAAATGAGCAGTGTTTCCGAGATATCATCACCGGTTGACCATTTGAACTCGGGAGGAATTTGACTTTTCAATTCTGCTTTATGTTCCGGATACTCCAGGACCGAGAGGGATTCTCCCTTATAAATAACACGTTGTGTTTTGGAGAAATGATCCATGATCGTCCCATTCGGTTGATCGATGGGAGCGACCTGCCAACTGATTTCCCCAAGTGAACTCAATTTAAGCCAATCCGACAGGGTCAACGGCAGCGCAATGGATACAAGTCCAAAGTTCGTTATAAACTCATCCGGTCCGATATCCATCCATCCACCACTCCCAGCAACATCGAAACGGATGCGGTAGTATCCAGTCTGATGTCCTTGCGTCCAGGTAAACTGTGCGGAACCAAATTCTTTATCATACAACAGATACGATGCATCCCGGGGATACATCGGGACACAACGCTCCCGATAGCTGGTTTCCCCTACAAAAAAATGCCAGGAATCATCCAGCCAGTTCTGCTCATAATCTGAACAGTGTATGGCGATCGTAATTTTCTCCCCTGGATTGAGAGCTTCCAGATAAAAATAAATATTGACGCCCTTACCTTTATAGGATTGTTCGATAATGGGCTGCACTTTGGGAGGTCCACCATTGATTTCCATTGTAAGCTGGCTGTCATCAACGCCAGAGATATCATCGACGATACCAACTTTTACCCAGCACATGAGCGGATTATCAAACGATCCCGGCTCCGGAATCGGATTGACAAGATAAGGGGGTTTCTCATCCGTAGATGCAAAAACAGCACTCACGGAAAAAAGAAGACTCGCCGTCAGAATTGCCGTAACAATGATATTTTGACGCGTCCCATACACCATATAAATTCTCCCTCAGCCGTATATTTTTGCAATATTTGTGCCTTGTGATGGGATTACCGGTATGTTGATCGCTTCCATTGACAAAGATACTCCAAACCGATAATGGATTATATCGTTTCAGATAAAGTTATTCAACTTCTTTTTCAAGGAATCGATTTGTTCGATACACTGCTTTGACTCCTCAATACGCCCAAGTTCTTCGAATAAATCTGCAGCAGACTGCAAAGTTTGCAGTGCCATTTCATAATTGCCGGTTGCACAATGGACATCACCCAGACTCCATAATCCTTCAGCAATCCCTCCTTTATCCTGTATCTGCGTACGGATGGCTACCGCTTCTTGGAGCGATTTGATCGCGTCGGAATGGCAACCCAACGCCTCATATGCTCCTCCGATATTATGAACACAATAGGCCATCCCGATCTGATCTTTCATCTCCTTGAGCAGCGTATAACTCTCATTGAAATGGCGAATGGCTTTATCATAATCCTGCTTCAGGAAATGAATGTTTCCCAAATTGTTCTGCAGATAAGCAACGCCCCGAAGATCATTCAGGTTCATTTTTATTTCAACCGCCTGATTGAAATAATCGGCAGCGATGTCCAGTTTTTCCTGGTTCTGGGCAATCGCTCCCAATGCATTCAGGCAATCTCCGATTCCCTGCATATCACCGATCCGTTTCCTCACGTCCAGTGCATCCTGTATATATCGTTCCGCATCCTCCCATTTCTTCTGATAATAAAACGTCGTGCCAATATATCGTAAGGCATAACTCTCGTGGGATAATGATGAAACATCGCGTGCAACTGCCAGCATCCGTTGAAACTCTTCCAGTGCGTGACCGTATTCTCCCATGCGGATGTGGATTCGCCCAACCTCCATCGAGGCATACAGCCAGTTCAATTCAAGTTCCTTGTTGAGAAACACCTGGCTGTTCCGAAAGGCATCATAAAGGTTGTTGCAGGATTGACCGTCAAACCGGACCGCATAGTCCATCGGGCCCGGTAATACGGATGTTTTGTTCCTGCGAATCAATCGAAGCAGGATTTTGAGCCGTTCGTATTGATGCAGCGCTGTGGTGTTATCAAACCGGCTGGCCGCCGCATCTGCCGCGTTTTCCAGATATTTCAGACCAGCCTCCGGATCATCGCTCCGACTGAAATGGTATGCCAGACAGTCTATCAACTCGGAACAGCTTTTCCTTCGACCGATAATATCCGCCAGTCTCCGATGGATATAGCTGCGGTGAAATGGAGCGATTGTTTGATAGATCTGTTGTTGATATTCGCGGCGATGAAACCGATAGTACACCTCATCGTCTCGAACTTCTTCATCAATCCAGTTATTTTTGATCAATCGATCCAATACCTCAAGCAATAACTCTTCTCTTGCAGCAAAAATACCGCTCAATAAGCCAAATGGACATGCATGATCAAAAACCGCGAGGGTTCGCAATATTTCACGGTCCAGCCGGTCGTCACGAGGCAGTGACCGAATCAGAGATGGCGCTTGTTTTAGATATTCAGAAAGTTCCGGTGATCCGAACAGAACATGTTGTTCAATCGCCGGAGATCCCAGATACCATTGCTCATCGAAATACGTCAGAGAGCCATCATGAAGCCATGCTTCCATGATATCCCGGACCACCCCCAGCAACCCTCCGGAAAATTCGATGAGCCGGGTCGCAGTTGCCTCTGAAATGGTGGGTATCCCAAGAATGGACGTGATGAAACGTGAAACATCTGCTAGATGTTCCTGGGCATTTAAACAAGAGATATCGACCACTTTTCCACCCGATAGTTCTGGTGGTCGCATCGAGCAAGTGCCGATGATCATCAGTCTGTCCGAAGATTGGACTGCCATCGCCTGAAGTACCGGAGGGACCAGTTCTCCGGCCAGGTCGAGATTATCAATCAGGAGTCCAATTGGAACAGGATATGAACGGTGCGTGATTATTCTTGCATATTCATCGATAAATCGACGCCGGACATCCCGGGGAGAATCATCATTGGATCGATATCTGCTTCTCAAAAAAGCACTGATGAAATCATCTTCTGCAATATCTGCATCGCTATCCGGAGAAATCTCATGCGTCAGTTTCATGATATTTTCATACAAACGAAGCAGAAATGGAAGCGAATCCCGTTCCTGACTCAAATCAAACCGGATGATCCTGTGCGTCGCCGGAAAACGGCTTTCGATCTCATCCAGTATCCGGGTTCGACCGGACCGGGGAGGACCCACAATACAAAGCAATTTCGGCGCGTCGGATTCGGTCCATTCCATGATCTCATCGAGTAACCGGAATGGGTCAATCCAGATGGAATGAAGCAATCCCCAGGGCTTCGAAAGCTGCTCACTGGTCACTCTGGTTTCGAGCGATGCGATTCTGCGGAGCGCCATCAAAGCCTGTCCGGAGGTCTGATAGCGTGATGACAATGGTACCGCCACCATCCGTTCAATGAAATGATCCCAATCCGGACTCAACTCCGGATGCAATGCACTCGGAAGAACCATCGCTCCTGACAACTGACGTGAGATGAGCTGTTGCCAATCTGAATATGCGCCAAACGGGTGTATCCCACATAATACCTCATAAAAACAAACTCCCAACGAATACAAATCACTTCTTGGATCGGGAGTCTGCCTGAGAATCTGTTCCGGAGCCTGATATCCGGGAGTGCCCCCACCCGCAGAATGACCGGCTGCATCCCCGGCATTCCATACCAATCCAAAATCCAGCAATTTCACATCGCCCGATTCGGTCACGATAATATTGGCAGGTTTGATATCCCGGTGAACAATCCGCCGGCTATGTAAATAACACAGCGCTTCCAGAACCTTTTCACCAATCGCGGCCATCCTGGGCAATGCATTGATAGGGAGTGGCGCATGCGGACGGACACCACGGCGAATCTCTGAGACAAAATCTGTCCCTTTGATATACTCCATCAGAAAGTATGGTCTCCCCTCGAAATCACCAATGCTATATACACCAATGATCCCAGGATGATTACTTCGTGCAATCGCGCCGAATTCCCGCTTGAAACGTAAGATTTCTCCCGGTTCCACTCGTTCTTTCAGCAATTTCAAAGCCGCAAACCGTTGACGGCCGGGAATTCTGACCAGGTAGACGGTTCCAGTTGATCCGCTCCCCAGTTCTCGCTCCACCGGATACCCATCAATGTTTTTTAGCAGACCATCTTTCATGTAGTATTACCTTACACCGGTTCCTCGCCGGTCGAATGGAATTCAGCAAGGGAGTTTACCACAAAAACCATGACAAAAAACATATCCATCATCATCGTCAATTTTAATACATCAGAACTCCTGAAAAAATGCCTGCAATCAATTTATGTCAGTTCCGGACCGATCTGTTATGAAACGATTGTGATCGACAATAACTCCAAGGATGACAGTTGCGAAATGGTGCAATCTCAGTTTCCGGATGTCATTCTGATCCAGAACACGACGAATACAGGTTTTTCATATGCCAATAATCAAGGATTGCAGAATGCCGGAGGAGACTACATTTTTTTGCTCAATCCCGATACGGAATTGTTTCCGGATACCCTGTTGACACTGAAAAATTTCATGGATGCGGTTCCCGATGCCGGAGCAGCCGGACCCAGAACATTCCTGGACCATGCCAGAACACTCGAGGTCTGCACTCTGAAACTTCTGACCCCCGCACGGGTCATCGCCGCATTTACACAGATTCCATTCCCGATGCGTCAGCAGATCCTGGAAGAGATCTGGAAACAGGATATATCCCTCTGGTACTGCCGGGAACCCATTCCGGTCGAGGGAATCGGGGGGGCTGGATTTTTTGTCCGGCGATCTCTGATAACACAATTGGGAGGATTGGACGAACGGTTTTTCATGGGATACGAAGATACGGATCTCGCTGCAGGACTTCGACGGATCGGGAAAAAAATTTACATCGTACCCGACGCTCATCTGATCCACCTGTTCGGACAATCCAAAAAACTCCCGGACGCACCCGACCAAACCATTTACTCCTGGAAACAAGGACCTGCCCTGTTTATCCAGAAACACTACGGTGCACCCATGGCATGGCTCCTCAGATCACTGAAGCTCGTGGATGCATTCATCCGCAGAGCGAATCGCAGAATCATCCTGGATCCAGTCTCCGTTTCCGCAGACCGGGATCATAACATTTCGTGGCCAGATCAGAATGTTTCAGAATATCTCTTTGAATTGTCCAATGATCTCACATTTTTCGATAAATTCGCCGCCCGTGTCCAGCAGCCGCAGTTATTCCTGCCCCAACCTCTTCTGATTCGGCTTTCCAGAGGGATCTGGTATTGGCGTGTCATTACCAATGCCAGTTCAACACATCCGGTTCCATTCATTCAAGGCACTGTCGTTCTGACCTGAGCCCACATCGGACCGCATAATCTCCTGTAAACCGGACCAATGGATAAAACACATTGGTCCTGGCCGGTCAAGTGCCGCCATGCATCGAAATCAGACTGACCGTACCAGAGCATAGACTTATCCACCGGGAATCTGTTATCATGACCATTGACCGATTTCATTGACACGTCTCGTGCAACTACACCGAGTGCTATTCGAGCAGATCCATTTTCCTGGAACCACGACGGTAACTGAATTGTAGAAAAACGGAGTGCTCGATACTCTGTTGATGAACCATGTTGGAGGACGCTCGTGAACGTAAACGCAATGCAAGGCAATACCCATAATGAGGACGCTGAGATGGTAAGCCATACTGACCATACGGAATCGAATATTCTGGATCCAATCCCCACATCCAATCAATCTGAGGGAGATGCTCACCCTGATCCGGACACAGAACATCATCCGGATTCAGACAGACCCGATGCATCGGACCAGTTGCAGACCGACCCATTGACAGAAGCACAATCCAAGGCGAAGGAGTATCTGGATGCTTTACAACGGCTGAAGGCGGAGTTCGATAATTTCCGGAAACGCAGTGAAAAAGAACGGCAGCGATTGTCCGATATTCATCAATCGATGGTCATTGAAACATTGCTGCCCGCATTGGATGCATTCGAACTGGCCTTTGACGAACATACAAAGAAATCCCCGGAGGATTTCCGAAACGGCATGAAACTGATTTATAATGAGATAATGGACAAGTTAAAACGAATGGGCCTGGAACGACTCGATCTTCTCCATAAACCTTTCAAACCGGATATTGCAGATGCCATGCTGACGGTTCCGAGCGATACCGTACCACCAGATCATATCGTACAGGTGGTGACGCCAGGCTATCTTTTCCGCGGAACACTGCTCCGGGCTGCTAAAGTATTGGTTTCGATTCCTTCTGATACAATGGAAGAAACGCAATCTTCCAGAGAGGAGTGACGATGATTTTTGATCCTGTCTATTTGATATTCATGCTGCCCGGATTACTGTTGGCTGGATGGGCATCATTAAAAGTAAAAACGGCGTTCGCACGCTACTCCCAGGTCCGCTCCCGATCCGGATTGACCGGCGCTCAGGTCGCACGTGCGATACTGGATCGAAACGGATTGCTCGATGTCCCTGTCGAGCCTGTCCAGGGAATGCTGACAGATCATTACGATCCGAGATCCCGGACACTCCGGTTATCATCTCAAGTATACCACTCCGCTTCCATCGCCGCGCAGGGAATTGCCGCCCATGAAGCGGGTCATGCGATGCAGCATAAAACCGGATACGCACCACTGAGCCTTCGTACGATGCTCGTTCCCGTTGCCTCCATCGGATCCAACTTCGCCTGGATTCTCATTACACTGGGCATTTTTCTTGCCTCCAAAGATCTGGCTGTCTTGGGAGTATGGTTATTCGGTGCAGCCGTCGCCTTTTCCGTGATCACGCTGCCGGTCGAATTCAATGCATCATCCCGAGCCAAACAAATGTTGTCCTCTTACGGCATCGTAGCTCCGGATGAATCCAAAGGGGTTGCAGCCGTGCTGAACGCCGCTGCATTGACCTATGTCGCCGGTGCCGTGACAGCGGTCCAGCAACTCCTGTATTGGCTGCTGCGCCTGGGATTTCTGGGCGGTGATGACCGATAATCCACGATCTGAACCGTGATCCGGATTTTCTCACTCAACTCAAAAAGATTTCCCACTAATTCTAAGGAGAGATAACATTCTACAGTATCGGCTTGGCATCGATGTGGGTGGTTCGTTTGCAGACGGAGCTTTGCTGGCGAATGGAACATTGGTTCGCCGTGTCAAGCTTCCATCCCAGCCATCCCTGTCAGGATCGATCATCTCAATCATCGATTCCCTGACTCCAGACGAATCACACCATCTGAGCAAACTCATACTCTCTACAACATTGGTAACGAATCTGATCGCAGCCGGCCGATTTGATCCAGTCGGTATCATCCTCATCTCCAGCAAGATCGGGCTGGAAGGAATCTGTTCATTCCCATTTCCATCCATACCTGTGAATGGATATGTCGACTTTCGCGGAAATGTCCGAAGACCGCTCGACATCACCGGACTGATCGATGCCGTCCGAAAATTGGAGCACCAGCAAATTCAAAATATCGCTGTTGTGTCGAAATTCTCCAACCGGAATCCGGAACTGGAACACCAGGCGATGGTGATCATCGAAAATCACTTCCCCACACTGAATGTTCTGACAGGGCATCATGTCTGGAATGGATTGAATTTCCCCCGGCGAGTCATGGGAGCGGCATTGTCTCTTGCAGTACGCAGACCAGTCAGGGACTTTTTCCACAACCTGCTGCATCAGCTTCAACAACGGGGAATCCAATGCCCCGTGGAAATCCTCAAAGCGGACGGAGGCACTTTTCCGCTCGAAGGTATTTTCGATCATCCTCTGGAAACGATCTACTCCGGACCAGCCGCCAGTGCTATGGGATGCATTGCATTGACTCCTCCCGGATTGTCCGCATTCTTCATCGATATCGGCGGCAGCACCTGTGATATCGGCCTGATTCTGGATGACAGACCTCTGATCTCCAAGCTGGGTTTGCGGATCAATGGCGCAGCCCTTCCGATTCATGGTTTCTGTCTGTCTTCGATTGCCTGCGGTGGCGACAGCCCGGTTCAGCATGATGGAAATCTCATTTATCTGTCCAGTCAGCGAAACGGTCCGCCGGCAGTATCGGGCGGCGCATCCCCAACCCTGACCGATGCCGCCCGTGTCCTGAACTATCATGACTCCGGCTCCCCGGAGACCGCTCGATCATCCTTCACCACCATTGCCAGTTCTACTGGATTATCAGTCGAAGATATCGCCCGTCGAGCTGTCGCTGCATTTCAAAAACGGATTCAGGATTCGATCCACCAACTGATACGACTCTGGCAGCAGGAACCGGCATACCGCATCTGGGAACTCCGGAACCGCAGAACGGAGCCGCCCCGGCAATTCATCCTTCTGGGAGCGGGTGGACAGTACCTCCAGCACGTCATCCAGGAAATCTTTCCGGGTGATCTCATGGTCCCGGAAAACGGAGATATCGCCAATGCACTGGGAGCTGCCTTGTCCAGACCGACATTCTCCACCACGCTCCATGCCGATACCCGCCAGAAAGGTTATTCCATCTTGGAGATCAATCATTGGGAGCCGCTACCCAATACCCATCATTTTAAACTGCCTCAAGCGGATCAAATCTGCAGGGAATGGGCAATCCGAAAAGCTCAGGATATGAAAATCGAACCCGAATCACTGGATCTCGAGCGTGTTCTCGGGGAGCAGTTCAATGTACTTCAGGAACACACCCTGTCCGAACGGATCATCGATGTTCAATATATCAATTCCAGCGGATTGATACCGGACTGGCGTCGGGAGCCTCATTGACAAACCATCTCAACGATAGACTCTTCCATTCACAACATCGAACGAAGCAGCATAATCGTGCTTTTTATGATAGACCCAGTGAGGAATCGAAAATGGAAGCCGCCTCCAAACCGAGTGGACTCGTTTTTTTCCCTGCCTTCGACTGGGGATTGAGTCCGGACCACCCGGAACGAGAGGAACGTCTGCTTTACACACGCGATCTGCTCATGGAAGAAGGCATTGCCGATCTGCCCAATATTGAATTGATCGAAACACGGGAAGCCACTGATTCGGAGATCCTGCAGACCCATTTCTGCATCCCGGACATCCGCAGCATCCTCCTTCCCGCCCATCGGATCGCATCCGGAAGTGTCATGCAGATGGGAGACGCTGTCATGTCCGGACGCATCCGGAACGGTTTCGCAGCGGTTCGGCCACCCGGGCATCATGCGTGCCGACTCATTTATGGAAATCGCGGATTCTGCGATATCAACAATGTCGCCATCCTGACAAACTACCTTCGTCTGAACCACTCCGTCCGGCGCATCGCCATTGTCGATACCGACGTTCATCACGGAGACGGCACTCAGAACATCTTCTGGCACGATCCCGACGTCCTGTTCATTTCCATTCATCAGGATGGCCGGACATTGTATCCCGGAACGGGTTTTCTCCCGGAACTGGGAGGCCCCGATGCATTCGGGCTAACGATCAATCTGCCCATGCCACCCGGTTCCGGTGACGCCAGTTACCGGTATCTGGCTCAGGAAGTCATTCGGCCGATTCTGGATGATTTCAAACCCGACATCGTCATCAATTCAGCCGGTCAGGATTGCCATTTTTCAGATCCGCTCGGTTCCATGGAAGTCACCGCAGCGGGTTATGCCGATCTGATGCGGATCATCCGGCCGGACATTGCAGTATTGGAGGGGGGTTATGCCGTAGAATCCGCTCTCCCCTATATTCATCTGGCGATTATTTCTGCGATGGCTGACCTGAGCGAATCAGTGATCAAAGAACCCGATGCTCCAGGGCAGCCGTTTCAGGAATCCGAATACCATCTCAAATGGGCCAATGATATCGGCCACCAGGCTCTTACCGCATATATGAACCGCTCCACGCTCCGTCATAAAACCTATCCCGATCTCCAGCATGCATATACGAGAGATCTGCGCATCTTCTATGACACCACGGGCATCGTCGATTCCGAAAAAGAAACCCTCACATTCTGCGATCAGTGTCATGGCGTGCTTCAGATCCAATCCGAAGCCTACTTTGGAAGCGGCCGGAATGTATATACAATCGCATGGATCCTCCCATGGAACGCCTGCGACCGATGCCGGAATCAGACAGAAACCTCCTTTGAACAGGTCAATCCCAAATCCACACCATGGGATTTTATATTCCTTCAGGATCAATCTCGGAACCTTTTCAGATCCCGATAAAGCCGCATCCGCCTCTCCCCCGTTATTTCGGTTTTGATTTTCTCATCGATCCCGCTAGAATGACACCATCGATTTTGGGGTCTGCCCGATCAATTTCCCTTTCAGAGGAGCCGCGATGAAAACAAAGATGACGTTATGGATCGTATTGCTGTGTGTGTCGCTTGCCGGCAGTCTGCACGCTCAGACATCTCCCGAATCCGCCGCCAAACCTGGAATGAGCGACCAGGATATCTGGCAACTGATTGAACGAACGGCCGAGACATTCCCGGACGATCCGGCCGTGATCGTATTGGACCGAATCAATACCCGTTACAAAGAAAATGGAGCGGCTGTCACTCAGGAAGAAATGGTGATCCATTTTCGCAAAGAAAACGTGGATGCCGATTACCGGTCATTGAAATATGATTACAATCCCCGCACCGCCCTCATCCGGTTTCTCGATGTGCGCGTGTTTAGGGCTGCCGGTCATACGGTGCAATCGATCCCGCTGACGGATGTCATCACGGCGAAAGCTCCCGCAGACTCCATTTTCTGGAACTTCGATATCGCTATCTGCCCGTTACCCCGGTTTGAGGAAGGCGATGCACTGTATTACAGAATCGAACGTCGTGGACTCAATCTGGCGTATCTCTATGAAAACGAACCGGCACTGGGCGACAAGGACTTTGTGCCGCCTCACGAAGGGTATTTCATGGATACGCTTTACTTTGAGGACAAGTTGCCATTGCTCGAAAAAACGTATGTCATCGAGGGTCCCCGATCCCGCCCGCTCCAGTTTGCCATGGATAACGGCACAATGGATGTCTCCGTCCGGTTCACGGAAACCGACTGGATTTATACATTTCAGGTCAAAGACAAACCAGCGTTTGTCGAAGAACCGTTTTCGGTAGACTTCAATGAAGCAGCCCTTAAACTGGCAGTCGCTACTCATCCGTCCTGGGAGATGAAATCCCAATGGTCCTATCACCACAATGAACCCCAGTTTGTCATCAGCCCCGAGATGCAGGCGGAAGTCGACCGGATCATCGCTGACTGCAAGAATGACGAATGCAAATTATTCGAACTCCTCCATTGGACCGCCGAGGAAATTCGGTATCTCGGATTGGACATGGGAGAGGGTGAAGGCCACATGGTCCACCGAACGGATCAGATTTTCGAGGAACGGGCGGGAGTCTGCAAAGACAAAGCCGCCATCCTGGTCAGCATGCTCCGGGCAGCAGGTTTCGAGAGCTATTTTGTCATGACACTGGCCATGGAGCAGACACTGGATATCCCCGCAGACGATAAGTTCAATCATGGGGTGGTCGCGGTCCGTCAGAAAGACAACAAATGGCTCTTCCTCGATCCGACGTGGGCACCCCAGAACCGCCCCCTATTCAATTATCTGGAACAGGAGCAGCCTGTTCTGGTCGCATCGCCCGAAGGCAGTGATCTGATGCATGTCCCCTATGCCGCTCCCGAGCAAAGCCCGTTCATCATCACAGCCAATACCACCCTGGATCTCAATGGCGATGCCAGGACCGAGATGTATATCGAAACCGATGGATTCCCGGATGGCGATTTCCGGTCGCCTCTGACACTTCGGAATGCCCATGGCCGGACTGAACTATTCTGGGATCTTCTGGAAGGCGTTGCAGATTACGTGAAACTGGAGGACTATTCCTTCAGCGATCCGCGGGATTTCCATCAACCCATGAAACTCCATATCGTCGCGGAATTTCCGAACACTGCGATGAAAGTCAAAGACGCATATTATCTGACACCGATACTCACCCGCCATCTGTATAACCAGCGATGGGAAAGCGAATACCTGTATGCAGCAGATGAACTCGAAAAGCGAACCCATGACATGGCGCTCAGTTGCACCCGGCAGATCGAATTCCACGAGACGCTGACGATTCCGTCCGGATACTCCCTGAAGGAGAAACCGGAGACAGTCAAAATCGAAGGACCGACAATCGATCTCCAGTTTACCGTGACAGAAAAAAACAAGACCACCTGGCAGATCGATCAACTGATCCGCATCAAGAAACGAATCACACCTCCCGAAGAATATTCCGATCTGAAAAAGGCGATCGAAAAGATGCAGGAATTGCGGGAACAAACATTCATTCTGGTGCCGGATGGAAAGACGCCTAAAAATCCACACCCATTGAAAGCTCACAAAACCATTCCCAAAGGAAGCGACACATTGCCGGCGCATGGTGCTGAGATCAAGAACCGTCAGCTCCATCTGTCGATCCAGTCGAACGGCGAATTAACGGAGCGGTTCCAGTCAGAATCGATCGTTTATAATGAAGATGGGAGAAGCCGGTTTGCGGATCAGCCCTATGTGGTGAACCACGCATTTCAGCAGGCTTCATTTGGCGAAAACTACACGATAACGCCATCCGGTAAACGGATCGATGTGCCGGATACGGCGAAAAACATCACACTGGATTCCAATGCGCCCGAAGCTCCCGATTATCACCCGCTCTTTACGCATGTTGTCTCATTTACGGGAGTGGAATTCGGGTCACACATTCACTCCTCTGTCGAACGAACCACACAGCCCGGTGAAGACACCATCGTGGAGTATATGTACTCGATCCTCGATTATTTTCCGATCCAGAACGGGCAGTTGACCGTATCGTTCCCATCCGGCATGAACATCCAGTACCAGCTTCTGGGAATGGAAAACGCTCCGGTTGAAACATCGGAGAACGGCACCCGGACACTGACATGGACATTCGAAAACCTTCAGCCGATTGTGCCGGAACAGTATGCGGGACCGTTCTATTATCAGGATCCCATCCTGGTGATTGCTGTGGGGAAAAATCCAACATGGGAACAACGGATTACCGAGTTCAGAAAGACATTTTTTGATTTTGAATCCACATCTCCCACGATAAAAGCCCACACGGAAAAACTCCTCAAAGACGCGGTCAGCGACGCGGACAAAATCAACGCATTGCGGTCATTCGTAAGCAAGAACGTCAATTCGACCGATATTGAACCCCGACGGTTTTCATACCGGACGCGAACACCGGAACGGATTCTGGAAACCGGATACGGTTACAGTCTGGACCGGATGAAGCTATTGGCAGCTCTTGTCGAAAGCGCCGGTGGCCGGTTCGAGTTGTGTTTCTCCGGAAACATGGACCGGGTGTCCCAGACGGTCCCGTGTCTTGGCGCATTACCACGAATTTTTGGCATGATCACATTGAATGGAGAGACGATGGGGATCGATCTGTCTAATCCCCGATTTGCCGGTTCAGATCTGATCGGTCAGCGCGGGATCGCGGTAAGCCGATCCGGGATGCGGTGGCTGGAAATCCCGCAAACAAACCCGGACATCGACACGTGTCAGATGACTCTGAACCTGAAAATCGACACCAAGGGGAAGACAAACGGAACGATGGATCTGGTATATCGAGGCGCATTCAATCCGTTCACCTCCGCTCGAATCAAGACAACCGACTGGATCAAATCCCAGATTCCTCCATTCATATCAAAACCCAATATCAAATCACTGGATGTATTGACGATGTCTTCCGGAGATGATGGCACGCATCTCCAATGCCGGTTTGAAGGCCGCCTGCTGCCGGAAGATCTCACGGATGACCTGAAAACACTGCCCCTCATCCACTGTCCCAATGGATTTTCATCACAGGACTATGAATTCAGCGGCAATCCCGTCCGAGTGAATCCCGTTTTTCTGAATTCAGCCGGCACGGAGGTCAACCGGATCGAAATCGAATATCCGAAAGAATGGGAAATCGCGCATCTTCCCGCCGATCGGTCATTTGAAAAAGAGTTTGGCTCCTGCATCCGACGGATAACGACGCGTGATCATTCGATGATCTATGAGCGGACATTGACCATTCCCAACCGGATTATTCCGGCTGCGGCGTATTCCGACTGGCTGACACTCTGGAAAATGTTTACAGTCGAACCATCCGATCAGGTCATCTTCGATGTTACGGCGATGCCATTGCCAGCGATTGAGATGGCGGAGGATCCATCCGAGCCGGGACCGGATTCAAAGGAATAATTTCTGTCGCCGTGCTACGGAATGATCGAGTCGTATCATGAATCCGCTGTCGCTGTCTCAAATGGAGCGCATTGTGCTCCGCACGATCCATCGGCAGCAGATGTTCCGGAGCGGGGATCGGGTAGCGCTCGGAGTATCCGGCGGAAAAGATTCGACATTGATGTTATACATACTGGCGCGGCTCCAGACGGCCTTCCGGGATGGCCTGAATTTAACGGCATTCCGGGTGATCGATCCGGACTCACCATGTCATAATCAGACGGATCTCGACCAGTTCGCCCAGTTCTGTCAACACATGGACGTCCCCTTGGTTTTGATCACACCTGCTTCCAATCACACGACCGGTGATGGAAATTTCAACAGAAGGCTCCCACCATGTTTTCGATGTTCATGGCGGCGGCGGGAAACACTGTTCAAGGCTGCTCGGGAACACGGAATAAAAATTGTTGCTCTGGCACACACGGCATTTGATCTGGCAGTCACGGCTCTGATGAATCTGGTCGTTCATGGAAAGATGGAGACCATGCCACCGGTTCTGTCGTTTTTTCATGGGGAAATCCTTCTGGTCAGACCATTGTCCTGGATTACGGAAGCGCAGGTTATTCATCTTGTGAACCGACTTCCGCTGCCTCCGCCCCCACCCCCCTGTTCTGTGATCTTCGGGAAGACACGGAATGAGATGGAAAAACATCTCCGGGAGATTCTGACGAAGCATCCGGATGCGACACACAAGATCATCGAAGCGTCCCATCGCTGGACAGAGGAAGAGATACGATCGCAGGTCATGTAGAGGCCGGTTACAAGCAGAGCGATTGTAGCAGAGGGTATGCGGGGCATGTAGGGATGTGCGATATGTGCGGGCATGTAGGGGCCGGTTTCAAACCTGCAGATTGCATTACAATCCACACCAGACATTGGTGCAGGTTTGAAACCGGCCCATACACACAATGGGTGGGTGGCTCCACCCAAGGTTATACGAATCAATGAGGGTGACCATCCCACGGATCGGAATCGTATGGTTTCTCGCACACACCATGGATGATCTCTCCGCGACCGTCACATATGATCCGGAGACCATCACACATGATCCGGACACCGTCACACATGATCCGGACACCGTCATACATGATCCGGGCACCATCACACATGATCCGGGCACCATCACATATGATCCGGGCACCATCACATATCATCCGGACACCATCACATATCATCCAGGCACCGTCACATATCATCCAGGCACCGTCACATATCATCCGGACACCGTCACATATCATCCGGAGACCATCACTTATCATCCGGAGACCATCACACATGATCCGGACACCGTCACACATGATCCGGGCACCATCACATATGATCCGGACACCGTCACATATCATCCGGGCACCATCACATATCATCCGGGCACCATCACATATCATCCGGGCACCATCACATATCATCCGGATACCGTCACATATCATCCGGGCACCGTCACATATGATCCGGACACCGTCACACATCATCCAGAAAAGCATCATCTTTGATATGAGCTTTGGATAGTTGCCTGAACCGCTGGTATCACTGATTATTTGAATACACAGATTGGAGATACCGGGATTATGGTTGATACGTTTGCTCGATCGGGTTGATATAAAATTTTGACACTTGTTAAAGTGAAAACAGCAATCAGGATAATCTGAGAAATCAGAGCCATCCGTTTAATCTGCGGTTCAGACAATGTAGGGGATAAACCCCGCTCCGACAAATCCTGGTCTTTCGATTTCTGATTTAAACATCCACACGATATGATATACCTGTGGATGCGTTGTTTACATATCCGGTTGAGAACCCCTTATTCTGCACATTTCAGCAATTCAAATGGAACGCCAGATCAATAATGAGATTAATTCCTATACTTTGGGAGATGGCATCTATCGAACCGGGATCAGGTGGATGTGATCCGGTATTGTCTCGGGAAACCGGTGATCGGTGAATATCCGGAGGATATTGAATATGCGTATCATCAACCGTGGCGAAGCTGCATCGACGCCATTCGAAAAAAACAACACGCTGGCTGAAACACATCAGAGCACACTCCGTTTGAACAACACCGAAGTGCGCACGTCGTTTCTGACACAGAGGTCATTTCGCGCTGCGTCCTGCAAATTCCTTGTTTGCGTTAACCCACAGAATAAAAATCTGGCTCTAAAGGCCTTCGCGGACAACAAGAACTGTCTCAGCGTGAACTGTTTCAGCGGGTTGCATGTTTCGGGGATCGCGGACTTGCGTTTTCTCTCGGACCTGCCTGACATGCGGTACCTGGAGATTGTTGACCAGAAGCGGGTTAATACACGCTACCTGGACGGACTCGGTAATCTTCGTGGACTCCACCTGGAAACGCCCGGTGCGGGAATCGATTTCTCATGCTTTCCTGAACTGGAGGTGTATGTCGGTGATTGGCATGCCGACAATACCAATGTTCATCGTTGTCAGGAACTCCGCCAATTGCGTATTTGGCAATTCAAACCCAAATCGCTGGATCTCAGTGAACTTGCCAATATAACGCGACTGGAATGGCTGACCCTCACTCAGACCAGCATCACATCTCTCGCTGGATTGGAAACACTGGAGGACCTCCGGTATTTCGAAATCGCATATGCATCGAAACTCGAATCGCTCGATGCCTTTGCCATTGGGCAAATGGAGCTTCGCGAACTGGAGATAAAAAACGCGAAGAAGATCTCATCCTACGAGCCACTTGCCGCTCTCCGCCGCCTGCGACGGCTGAAGCTCTCAGCATGCGCTCCAATACCGAACCTGGATTGGACCAACGGGCTGAACCAGCTTGATTTCCTTTCTTTCGTGGAAACCAACGTTGAAGATGGTGACCTTTCCCCACTCCTGCGATTACCAAAACTCCGCTATGTAGGAACGATGGACAAAAAGCACTACAACTACAGATGTGATGCCATCAACCAATGCCTGCGCCAGCGTGACAAATCCGACAATCGGACAGATGAGGCGGAACAAACAGGAAAGGTGTTCATCCAGAGATAAGATGGTCGAGTTTACGTAATTTTCTGAAAACACCCTAACTTTCAGTTTAGCTTTGAACGAGACCACGATATGGTTCTTCTGTCAAAGAATCCATTAATGATACTCAAAATCCACCACATCATAGTCACCGATGAGTCCACCGGTTTCATAATCCAGAATAGCTCCCCAGAATTTCAGATCGTCCGCGCAACCGGAAACATCATCCGGCCATGTGAAATCCAGAATGAAAATGTCAACGGGTGATAGGGGATTCAGCTCGATCGTTTCATGTCCGGGCAGAACTGTCCAGCCCGGATAAAACCAATAGGAACCGTAAATGTCGAGTATCACATACAGATCCGCTGCTGCCTGTTCCGAATCACCCATACACATCGCTCGAAGCTGGAACTGGTCGCCACCCGTGAGTTCTGTATCCGGACAAATCAGTCTCACGCCACGCCACAACACAGGGGTGGGAGCAGGCGTTGGTGTGGGGGTGTAATCAGGTGTTTTAGTCGGATACGGTGTCGGAGATGTATCCGGCTCAAAATAATGAAATCCGATATCGGGGGAACCGCTGTCTGGATAATGATCGGTTCGCGTGGTACCCTCCGGAGCCGGGTCGTCGGGATCGCCCGCGTCGATGCAGGGACTGTTGGCCGTCTGTCCAGCAGCAGTATTAGACAGATAATAATATCCATAAGGCCCCGAAGTAAATAGTGGATCTTCCGTCTGATTGCCTTCACCTTCGTTCCAAGATGAGAGATTCGAGTAACTGAATGTTGCTTCTGCAGTCAACGCATCTCCGCCGCGTACGATACAGTGTTTCCAGTTACCGAAACTGATGGTGCTTCCCGCCATTGTACCGGATCCGTTGCTGCCGACTCCTCCAGCAGCCGTATTCCCATAAAATGTATTGAATGCATTATCTGTCTGTTCAATCAACCGGATCGCACCTCCGCCGGCTGAACCACCATAACTGCACCATAAATATGCTTCACACAAATCCGGCTCATCACAGATTCCAACTCCGCCTTCAGCCCGGTTCCCAGTAAACAGATTGTTAGAAAACGATGCGCGTCCATAAATGGCACCGCCTTCTCCATTTCCGCCCATGGCTTCATATTCAAAAATACGGATATCTCCACCTTTTGCGAGGTTGTTGTCGAACCGGCAATCCCGGAAGATGAGATTCACCGAATCCGAATACACGGCACCGCCCTGTCCATTCCCTCCAACCAATGTAAAATGCACATTGTGCTCCTCAAACCCACCACCCCGTGCTTCATTTCCGATGAACCTGCACTGTTGGATGTTACCCGAACAGGCTGTCAAGGCGATCGCGCCGCCTTTTGCGTCTCCGGTGAATGTACCGAAATTATAGCAGTGGGCAGCATCCGCACCATTACCTGAAAACAATGAGGTTCTTATTGAGACATGACAGTTCACCAAATCCAGGACACCACCCCTGCAATTTCCTGCCCCATACCCACATCCCGATGTCAGCCGGTTATCGATAAACCTGGAATGGATCACCTCGATATCACTGTCGGAGGCATATAGTATGCTGCCGCTGATATCCGCATTCTCGATTCCATACAAGGCATTGTCAGAAAATTCACAATGATCGATGATCAGCGTCCCGTTTGTCATGCGAACCAGACCGCCTGAGAATCCTGTAATTGGAGATATATCCAGAGCGCATGCTTTGCAGGAAACAATTTCCACGAAAGAACGGGTAATCTCGGCAACAACGGGAAGGTAATGAACTGTATTTCCGATCTCAAACTGAAGCAACTCGATCGATGCATATTCAACTCCATCGAACACAAAAAGCGTTGATTCTGCGAACTCCAGATGAATGATCGATGGTTCAGGGTAATCGCCCTTGAGTATTTCATAATTGCCGAGCCGGATCGGGAATGTTTCACCGGAGCCGTAATTTCCTGCTGCCGCGTGAATCACCGTCGGATCGGTTTCGGTTCCCTCGACCGTGACCACTGCAAAGGTGATGGTCCGCCAGGGATTGTCAGACGTACCATCACCCTCTGCATCTGATCCGTTTGGTGAGATATAGAAATCCGAAGCCGAACCCAATCCGCATAATGCGAACAGAAAAACCAGAGTTGTGATCTTCGCTCTGAGTCGAATCATTCGTGTGAAAACACTGAATACGATCGATCTTTCCATATTGATGCCTCCTTGCTTTATAAGGAGAGCCCATTCCTTAAAATATGTGCCCCTGTTTTCTGTTTGACGCGGGGTTGTTTCAATATGGATACACATCACAGACGCCTGCCACCCTCATCCTCGATCCTTCTACCGGGGGAAAGAAGGAGGAAAGAAAGGGTGGTTAGTACGGGCCTCCTTTACCCTCTCCCAGCGCAGCGACCGGGAGAGGGTCGCTGGCCGATCCAGCATGGATCAATATATTAACGTGGCCGGCGGGGTGAGGGAATCGCGTTATCCGTCGGTTTCGCGCCCGGTTTTATACCTGACCGGCGGGGTGAGGGAATCGCGCCCGGTTTTGGACCTGACCAGCGGGGTGAGGGCGACATGCCGATGGGATCGCACGGTGCTTGTGAAAACGGTTCGGATTAGCGCTTGCTATCGTTGACCGAGTGGATGTGGGAATGTGGGCTTCCAGTTTCAGACCACTCACTAACGGTTACGGTTATGCCGTTTTCAGCAAACTGACCGGATGTAATTTCATGAATTCCCTGGGATGGAGAGTCTTTACGAAGCGTAACTGGAGTTTTTTGGATAATGTCTCGGCATCTTCTACGGTTTTTACATTACGAATCTGAGCTCCGGCCATAAATCCATGACCACCCGCAGAACCGAGCCGGCCGACTACCTGACGAATGATCCGGCCGACGTCCCGTCGCTCATGATGCTCCCGAACGGAGATATAGAGCACGTTGTCATGAAACCCGCTGGCCATTGACCATCGAACGCCTTCGATCGTAACCATCCGATCCGCAATATCCGAAATCAGGTCCGGGACCTCCACCACGCCGGCAAACGACGTGATCGTATCACCCCAACTCACGGCGTGCCGCATCCCATCCCAATAATTCTGAAAATATTCCGATGTAATCGAAGGGTGCGTAATGGTGCGCAATTTTTTATGATCACAATCCCGAAACATTGCCATATACGCATCCAGATCAGGCGGCAACGCTGTACGGAAAAAACCCTGGGTATCCGACTGAATCCCATACACCATCGCGGTCGCTAGCGGTTTCGGAATGGGAATATCCGCCGCTTTCAGATACTGCCATAACAGAGACGAGTTGGAACCGAATCCTTTGCGGATATCCGCGAACGGAACAGCCATTCGTTGTTTCACAAGGGGATGATGATCGATGATAATCGCGGGATGAAGCCGGTCCGGCCATCGAATCCAGCCCTTCCGCGGTTGATGATCCACCAGTGCCAACGCATCATACTCATCCCATCTGACTGAATGGATGTGAATCATGTGGAGACGCAATTCCCGGACCATCGCCCGGTTCTCAGCCCGGCCAACAACACCGCCATAGGCGACAGCCGCCGGTTTATTGCACATACGATGGATCAGGTGCTGCAAGGCACATGCACTGGCCATGGAGTCGGGATCGGGATTGTCATGCGTCAGGATCAGCAATCGCCCGGAACTCCGGATGACATCCACCAGGGATTGCAGTTTTTGCCGAGTTTCCTCAATCAATGCAACCGTGTTCATGCCCGTGATCCCATAGAACTTCCATCCGCCTCCCCTGCCCATGATCCGTTCCGGCTCATCTTTAATCCCCTATCATTCTCTTCAAAGATATTCCCGAAATCAAAAATATTCCATGAATATCGCTTTAAAAAAATACAAAGAATGGCTATCATCCGTTCTGGAGTTTCCGCTGCACCTGATCGATCGGAGTCATTTTATTCCGGAGTTGTGCATCGCCTGCCCCATTCACATTTATCCTTTTCAATCCGGATTCAGGAGACGAACAGATTATGTCAGAAGCCAAAATTGCACTGCTCATCGATATGGACAATATCATTTATGCCTCGGAAAATTTCGGCCTCGGCCGATTCCAGATCAATCCCATCATCGAAGTCTTAAAAGACAAAGGCCGTTTGATCATCAAACGCGCCTATGCCGATTGGAACCGGCACTATGTCTACCGGTTTGAGATTCAGGATCTTGCCATCGACCTGATCGAACTGCCACAGAGAGGGCCGGTCAATAAAAATTCGACAGATATCAAGATGGTTGTCGATGCCATGGAAATCGCCATGTCCATGAGCCATATCGATACCTTTGCCATTGTCACGGGAGACAAGGATTTCTTTCCCCTAATCACCAAACTCCGCGAACACAACCTTCAGGTGATCGGTATCGGTGTCCGGGAGAGCACCAGTGGATTGCTGGTTCAGAATTGCGACGAGTTTATCTATTACAACAATCTGGTGGAATCGCGCCGGCTCACATCCGATCTGGATCGCGAAAACATCTACCAGTTATTGGTCGATACCATTCACTCGCTGCATCGGGACGGTAAAGAACGTATCCAGGCCTCCTTCGTCAAAAAATCCATGTTACGCAAACGGCCCGACTTCCACGAAGGGAACTTTGGATTCAACAGCTTCTCGGGATTCCTGAAAGTCGCCGCTCAGAAAGGATTTGTCAATCTGGATGTCGAACCCAAAACCGGCATACTGGAAGTATCCGCTCCACCCACGGCAGACCTGAGCCCTGAAAATGGAGACAAATCCGAACAGAACAACATGGAAAACTATCTGACCATCCTGAATTCCGTGGGGCTCCGGCCAATGCCCGCTGACATTCAGAAACGCATTTTTGAAGATATCTGCTCCCTTCTGAAAAAACCCCGGGATAATCAAAGCCTGATCCTGAACGATATGATTGAAGAAATTGCTGAAGTTTATGAGCGAGACAAGGTCCGTATTCATAAATCCATGGTACGGGATATGGTCCGGATGATGATGTATATCGGCAGTTTCAAGGATTTCCGGAATCGCTGGCTGACATCCTATACGACACCGATCGCTCATTACCGGTGCGACAAGACGATTTACTGGACACGATGCCTGTGGCTGATCCACATTCTCAAATACGATTCCAAACTCACCAATCTCCCCCAGGCGTGTAAGATTCTGTTCGGATCACCGGACCGGCGTGCAGAACTCGCACGAATGCTCAAATTCCTGAAACTCCAGAAATTGATCTCGGAAACCCGAACGGACGGCAAGCGGGAGTATCAAGTGCAGGTTGACCGGTATTTTATTCCATGGAAATGATGCTTCACTCCGATGCTCCCTGGAAATTGCTCCTTCTGTTCACTGTGGGAATTTTTGCCGGGATCACCAATGTTCTTGCGGGAGGCGGATCACTGATCACCATCCCGCTCCTGATTTTTCTCGGGTGCGACGGCGCAACCGCAAACGGAACGAACCGTCTGTCCATTGTGGCTCAGAGCATCTCCGCAGTCGCCGGATTCAAATCCCGTGGAGTCGGTGACTGGCGATTCTCCATGTTGTTGGTCTTGCCCGCGATTCCCGGTGCGATACTTGGAGCCATCTATGCCAGCACCATCGACCATGCGTTGTTTCGCAAAGTGCTCGCAATGGTGATGATCGGTGTCTTGATCCTGATCCTGACCAAGCGGTCCGGATCATCCGGTAACCGGATCGAGGAGTCATCCTTGCATGCCTCACAGAAAATACTCGCCATGCTGGCCTTTGCTGGAATCGGATTTTACACGGGTTTCATTCAGGCCGGAGTAGGATTTCTGATCATTGGATCGCTTCAGCGGATCACCGGACTGGATCTGGTGAAAATCAATGCTCACAAAGTGTTTGTGATCGGCATCATCACGGTGATTTCATTGTTTGTTTTTATCGCCTATGACCGGATGATCTGGTCTCTGGCAATCGTGCTGGCAGCCGGCAACGCGATCGGCGGATGGCTGGGAAGCCTTGCAGCGGTGGCAGGTGGCGAAATATGGATCAAACGGGTCCTGGTTGTGGCCACGGTGGCGATGGCAGTAAAACTCCTCCTGAACTGAGCGCAGCCGAATTCCAGCCCTCATCCGAAAACTATCTAATGACATTAGCGCCAATCACATCTGACACCATGTAAATCATGTCTGACACTCTGTAAATCGCATCTGACATTGGTGTCAATCACATCTGACACCATGTAAATCATGTCTGACACTCTGTGAATCACATCTGACATTGGTGCCAATTACATCGGACACCATGTAAATCATGTCTGACACTCTGTAAATCGTATCTGACATTGGTGCCAATCACATCTGACACCATGTAAATCATGTCTGACACTCTGTAAATCGCATCTGACATTGGTGCCAATCACATCTGACACCATGTAAATCATGTCTGACACTCTGTAAATCGCATCTGACATTGGTGCCAATCACATCTGACACCATGTAAATCATGTCTGACACTCTGTAAATCGCATCTGACACAAGGCAACCACGTCGCCAGTTTCAAAAAAACGATATCCTGATCCGCAGAGATCACAGTATGGGCGATGAGGATATGAACTCGATCCCGGCAGCTCCTTCGAGAACCTCCCCCACGATCCAGGCCGGCTGACCGGAATTCCGGCATAACTCCATATATCGGTGTGCCTGATCATCGGGTAAAGCCAGCAGCAGACCACCAGACGTCTCCGGAGTGGCCAGCATCAATTGTGTCTCCTCCGAAATTTGTCCACTGTACGATACCATGTGATGAAAAGCGTCCCGGTTCCGGTTGGCTCCAGCGGGAAACAACCACTGCTCGGCATACTCCCGGCTGCCGGGGAGTAAGGGGATTTGCTGGATGTTCAGACGGAGCGTCACATGACTGTGTACAGCCAGCTCCAAAGAATGTCCGATCAATCCGAATCCCGTGATATCGGTCGCCGCATGACAGGTCACCTGACTTGCCAGTTCCGAAGCCTGTCGATTGAGTTGGCTCATGGATTCGATGGCCCGTTGAATATGCTCCGGATCTGCGATTCCACCTTTCAGCGCTGTTGTGATGAGACCCGTTCCGATCGGTTTCGTGAGTATCAACCGGTCCCCAGGGAGCGCTCCGTGCTTTTCCAGCAGCCGATCCGGATGGATCAGGCCGACAACCGCCAGGCCGTATTTGGGTTCCTCATCGTCAATGGTGTGACCACCCGCAATAGCGCCTCCCGCTTCCAGAACCTTTTCGGCGCCACCCAGCAGAATCCGCCGGATGATGTCTTCATCCATTGTTTTGGGGAAACATGCGATATTGAGCGCCATGATCACATTCCCGCCCATCGCATAGACATCGCTCAGCGCATTGGCCGCAGCAATAGCGCCGTATGCATATGGATCATCGACGATCGGCGTAAAAAAGTCGGTGGTGAAGATCATGGCCGACTGGTCGGATATTTTGTACACAGCGGCATCATCGGACTCCCCCAACCCGCTGATGATCTCAGGGAAATCCATCTTGGGGAACAGATTTTTCAGATGACCCGTGACACGAGCCAAGGCCTCAGGGCCACGCTTGCCCGCTCACCCGGCGGCACAGGTCATTTCAGTCAATCGTCTGTTTTCCGTCACGACAAGAATACTCCCGATCAGATAAACAGGGCATTATCGGAATTCAGCATATTGGACGCGATTTCGTACATGTTCGAAATGCGGCCGACTGCCAGTTTATCTTTGATATTGAAGAAATCCAGACACGTGCCGCAGGCCATAATCTCGATTCCCCGATCACTCAGTTCCTGAATCTCCAGCAGGACGGGCGAGCCCTCCACCACCAGTTTAACTCCGCTGTTGTAAAAAATCAGCCGATGGGGTTTCCTGTCCACCTCTTTCATTACACCCAGAAACGACCGCATCAGGATCCGGCCGAGATCTTCCGGTCCTTTGCCCATGCAATCCGAGGTGATCACGACAATTTTGGATTTTGTTGACTGTGGAGTGGCGCAGACGAGATCTTCCGGAACGACTTGTGGTTCCTGAGATGTCTCCCCTTTCCGGAGAGTTAATTGGAGATGATCCGATTTTTTCTCCGTCTGAACTGTCCAGCCCGACCGCTCCGCCATCCGACTGACATTACCCGCCTGATCATCCGTACTGACAAGCACCATCATCTCCGTTTCCGTGTCCATTGCTTTCCGTGTCCGAACCACCGGCAATGGGCACGGCTGTCCGCGAACATCCAAAACATGAGCCGTCATAGGTAACTCCTTTCCAACACGACCGAATGTAATCTATCACGATCGCCATGAAAAGGAAACGTAATGAGTCGTCTGCCCAGATAACTCATTCATCTGGAACTTGATTGATCGGGGACGCCGTGTTATCAATGGTCCTGCATTTTCCTAAATTCAAGGGAGGAGCTCATGTTTTTTGATAAAAAAGCCAGAGTAGTCGAAGAAATGATGTTTAAGCTGTTCGATCAGATCGAAATTGTTTTGGAAGAAATGCGAAATATGCTGCATGATTATTTACACAATAACAAGAAATTCAAACAGGAATCCTTTCAGGTTCACCGGCTGGAACACAAAGCGGATAAACTGCGGCGAAAAATCGGACAGATGCTCAGTTCCGGTGCGTTTCTTCCGATTTACCGGGAAGACTACTTCCGACTGATCGAGAGTGTTGACAATATTGCCAATCAGGCGGAACATCTGTGTGACTACGTGACATTGACACGGCCGGAGATCCCGGAATTCGCTGAAGCCGCTATCGTGGAGATGATCCAGCTTACCGTTGAAAATTATATCCCTTTGAAAGAAATGCTCCTCAATTTCATTTCGGGCAAACGGGAAATCAGCGAACTGGCCAAATCCGTCCGTCTGATGGAAAGCAAAATCGACGAATTGCAATTCCATGCCACACGGGATATTTTTAAGAGCAGCATCGAAAAACTCGACAAATTCCACCTGAAAAGTTTTATTGACCAGATCTGTATCATCTCGAATCTCATCGAAGATGTGTCCGATCAGGTGGAAATCATCGCCGCCAAACACAAGCTTTAATCTCGAGCGAAGATACGGACATGTTCAGAATCATCAGTGGATTGTTGATGGGCGGCAGTTTGGGAGCGAACGATGCCGCCAATATTTTCGGTACCGGTATCGCTTCCAAACTGATCAGCTTCCGGAATGCAATGGTGATGCTCAGCATTTTCGTGGTTCTCGGAGCAGTTCTGGAAGGACCCAAATGCATGAAAAGCCTGGGTGAACTGGGTGCGCTGGATTTAAATCAGGCGTTTATCTGCACAATGGCCGCTGCGATCACCATGATCATCCTGACGATCTATGCGATTCCTGCATCGACATCCCAGGCGATTGTCGGAGCGATTGTCGGGTCGATGCTGGTAGACGGATCTCCGAATTATATGCAGCTCCTGAAGATGTTCATCTGCTGGGTGTTCACGCCCATCGGAGCGGCCATCATCGCTTATCTCATCTACCGATTCACCGATTTTCTGGTATCCCGTTATATCAAATCGATCCGGGGATTTGAAAACTTCGTCAGAATCACTTTTCTGATATCCGGATGTTACGGATCGTATGCATTGGGAGCCAACAACGTCGCCAACTCCACCGGCGTTTATGTCAATGCCGGCCTGCTCGATCCCAGACCAGCAGCATTGTATGGCGGAATCGCCATTGCCCTGGGAGCGATTCTGTTCTCCAAAAAGGTAATCTATACTGTGGGAGCCAAGATCACCTTGATCGGACCACTGGGAGCACTTATCTCCACACTGGCTCATTCGATTACGGTGCACATTTATACACAGATCGGCGTGCCCGTCTCATCTTCTCAGGCGATCGTCGGTGCCGTGATCGGTATCGGACTGGTGAGAGGAATTCGAGCTGTCAATTTCAGAATCCTCGCCAAAATCGGTATCGGATGGATCATGACACCGCTCAGTTCCGGTCTGATCACATGGATTGCGGTTTTCTTTTGGAGTTAAATCTCCGGACGGAATGAAACGCTCTTTCTGAACCGAATCCCGTGCGTATGAGCATCCGATTACTGACACGCAGTATCCCGCTTGCGCGTAAACTTCAAGACCGTCAACGCTCCCGCAAACAACGCCTTCAGCTCAAACCAGGACCGAATGCCGGTCACATACCTCCAGACAAATCGGGGACGGATATAATACTCCCGAAACGCCCGGCGACGGAGTTCACTGACCTGAGCCTGAGTCATGGTATCCGGCGCATAGATGATTTCTTCTTTGAGCAGGCCGATGTTGGTGAAATCCCGGGTGAATCCCTGACTCTGGCAGGCGAGATCCCATAGATCGGTACCTGGAAATGGAGAAATCGGAAAGAACTCGGTGATATAGGAGTTCAGTGATTTGGCATGCCGAATGGTCTGCAACCCTTCTTCGAATGTTTCTCCGGGAATCCCGAAAATATAGGTAGTAAATGTCTTGATGCCGGCTTCGTGAGCCATCCTGACCGCCTGGGTGATCTGGTCCACGGTGAGATTTTTTCGCAATGTATCGAGATTTTTCTGCACACCGGACTCCACACCGAAATTGATGCACCAGCATCCAGCGCGTTTCATCCAGCGGAGCAGTTCCGGGTCCACGCAATCCGCTCGGGCCGACACCCACCACGAGACATTGATTTTCCTGCGGAGCAGTTCATCGCAGATCCCGATGGTCCGGTCCCGGTTATACGTGAATGATTCATCCCAGAATTTGATATCCCGTGCGCCATATTTCTTCACGTACAGCTCGATCTCATCCACCACATTCGCGGGAGACCGGAATCGGAGAACATGCCGGCCCATCAGCCGGTAACAATACAGGCAATCATTCATGCACCCCCGGCTTGATATGACCTGCATGGACGGCGTCCGCATGACCTGACCATAGGATGGTCGATACCGTTTCAACTCCGCCAGATCCATTGCCGGGAATGGAAGTTCATCCAGGTTCTGAATGAACGGCCGGAGTGGATTTTCAATGATCTCTCCATTTTCACGGACAACACATCCTGTCACGCCCCGAAGTGATTCCGACCGGGAAATCCGCTGAACGATTTCAAGAACCGTGTATTCGGCCTCGGAGATCACCGCTGCGTCGAGTTCCGGGAGTTCCTCCAGCGCCCGGCGCTTGAATGCGGAAGGACCATGGCCTCCTGCCATCAGGAAAATACCGGGATGCCGTTGTTTGATCTGGTGGAACAATGTTTTGGTCCGCTCCCAGAACATCGCGATCACAAACGCTCCCAATACATCCGGATTCTCATCGTCAATCTGACGAAGAAGTTCATCGGAGGAGTAGAATCCCCCTTCCCGGAACACGACCTGAAATCCATGCTCCCGAAGAACAGAAGCGATATACAGTGTTCCGATCGGCGGCCAGAAACCGGCGATTCCCTGAGTATCATGAGCGCGGATATCCCATATGGTCCAGGGGGGTACGATGAGCATGACCTTCATTTCAGTTCCTCCGTGAATGCAAAACGGTTCCATTCCAGAATCTCCGACGCCGACCAGCGCAGAGGATAATATGTTGTATCGGAAATCCATACCGTTTAAAATACTGCGAAGAGGGATTTTGCATGACGGCAAACGATCAATCTGTGTCTTACTTAAAATGGGTCTTCAGCAGCATAGATCCGTACTCCTATCTGTTTCTGCGCTTTATCACCAAATCCCGTTGCCTCAGATATTTTATACTGACGATCCTGATCAATATCACCGTGATCTCCATCGCCATGACGATCCGGGGTCATGCGCAATACGCCGAAATCGCAGATATATATGATCAGCATTTTCCACCGATGGAGATTTACAATGGCGAACTGCTCGTTCCAAACGATCGCCGGATCAGTTATGCCGGCAAGCAGATTCAGATCATTGTAGATACCTCGCAGGAAGAGGTTCAGATCGACCCGCTCTACGAATACGGATTCATATTCCGGAAAAACCAGGTGCTTTTTGTGAATAAAGATAATGCTCCCATCGAAATTCCGTATCAAAATATCGTCCAGGCGAATCTGATGATCAACGGAGATATCTTGCGGGAGTACCGGCACAGCGCGACGGCTCTCCTTTTTGTCATGTTCGAGACCATGCTTCTGCTTGAATGGATCTTTTACAAATTGTTTTTTCTGCTGTTCGGAACGATCAGCGTCGGGATTGTCATGAGCATTTCACGCGTCCTGCTGCCGGTCAACGAACGGTTAATCCTCGCCATGACGGCTATGACTCCGGTCCATTTCATCGAAACGATCGAATCCATCTTTTTCACGCTCAATACCGGACCGTTTCTTCATATCAGTCAGAACACCATGCTGTTCAATCTCAGTATGGTGATCTATGGCGGATTGGTTGTTCTGGGAACCCGGAAATACATCTCCCCGATGATTCAATCTCAATCGTAAACCGGTATTTTTACACATTGAGTCTGAATGGGACACCCGGATACGTCCACGGCACCTTCTGCTGAAATGACAACATTGATCTCCGATCGAACCCCAAACCTGCCCGGCAGATAGATTCCCGGTTCGATGGTGAATCCAGTGCTTGGCAGAATTTTACGATCATCTTCGGATTCCAAACTGTCTATATTGGCTCCCGGCCCATGAACGGTCTGTCCGAGAGAATGGCCGGTACGATGGATGAATTGAGAGCCGAACCCGTTCCGTTCGATGACATCCCGGCAGAGCCGGTCGACATCCGCACCCGTGACGGCTTGATTTCGGGTGAATGCCTGTTTTACACCCTGAAGCGCCGCGTCTCGGCCCATCAATACAATTTCGAATACGCGAGAAACGTCTTCCGGAATCGTGTCACCAACATACGCCATCCACGTGATATCGGCATAGATGGCATCCGGTTGTTGTTTCCTGGCCCACATATCGACCAGAATCAGCGTATCGGATGATATGGCCGCGCTGTTTTCGGATGGAACATCGAAATGGGGATCCGCGGAATGCACACCAACGGCGCAGATCGGCGGAGAATCGGTCTGGAACGATGCCGCATGAAATCGCGTCAGAATGAATTGCTGGATGTCGTATTCTGTGGGAGGGGTGGTTCGCAGCCGTTGACCGATATACTCCCAGACTTCATCGATGGTCCTGCGGAGAAAGGCGGCGGCCTGGTGATGGGATTCCATTGATTCGGGAGTCCACCGGGCGGTGACGGACTGAAGCAGATCTGCGGAGGACACAATGGTGACTCCCAGACTGCGGATCAGATCCAGAGTGCCGCCATCGACGCGGGAAGCGGACGGGATTCGGGCGTATGGGGAGTATTCCATGGCGATGCGTCCGTGGGAAGGCAGGATGGAAGCGAGCAAAGCATCCCGCTGTTTCCAGCCAAAATAGGTCTGATGGTCTCCGGGGAGCTGATCCAGGAGATGGGGTTCGATGGCATGGACCAGTCTGACGGGATTTCCATCGGCTGGAATGAAATAGAACCATCGGCGGGTTGCGTGACGGTGCGGATCCAGATTCAGGCATTGGAGCGCGGGAATATTGGTGTTCTGAAAATCCGTGATCAGCCATCCGTCGAGCTGTTCATGGCGAAGTGTATTCTGTATGGTCATTATATCCATGGATATCTCTCTCCCTGATTATGGTGGCTGGGTTTGTTTCATGTGAATCCCGGAGAGAGACTATAGTGGGAGAAGGGTGGGTTGACAAGATTGAGGAAAGGATGAGATGGCGTTGGGAGCGGGGTATCGCGGCACTGAAAATTTTATTCTTGACACGGAATTATTCTGTTGCTATGGTCACTCTGCGTTTCGGGGGCTCTCCTGGCAGTGACACTGGGCGGATAGCTCAGCGGGAGAGCATCGGCCTTACAAGCCGAGGGTCGCAGGTTCAAATCCTGTTCCGCCCATCTATTTGGCAGAATCTTCGAAACGATTTTAAGTGCGGGGACGTAGTTCAGTTTGGTTAGAACGTCGGCCTGTCACGCCGAAGGTCGCGAGTTCGAGCCTCGTCGTCCCCGCCATTTTTTTATAAGCAGTTACGCCCACTCCGAAAAGTGGGCGTTTTTATTTCAGATACCATTTAGATACCACTCTGAACAGAAGATTCCGAGTTTTCTTCCTCTCCCTGGGAATCAGAATCTTCATTACCTGACAATTTTATTGGTAGGTTCTCGATAACATTTCTGGCATGATCAGGATTCAAGTGATGGTAGATTTCCATTGTCACGCGGATTGAACTGTGACCTAAAAGTTTCGATACAGCTCCCACATCCGATCCAGACTGCAAAGCCAGACTTGCGAAGGTATGTCTGAAGTTGTGAATTGTAAGATTGGGCATCTTTGCTTTTTTACGAGTGGCGCGATGCGAATTGTCGAACGTTGTCATGCGCGATATTCCATCTGGACCTGTGAACACCCATTCCGATTTCGATTTCTGCTTAAGAGATTTTAAGATCGGCAGTAACTGGCTGTTGATTGGAATCTCACGGCTGTTGGGATTCTTCAGACTCGAATCCGCACGTATCTTAATCATATTCCTTTTGAAGTCGATATCCTCCCAACGAATCTGTAGAAGCTCACCCTTTCGGACACCTGTGAATACAAGTGTGGCAGCAATTGGATAATAACGTTTTGAACAACAGTCCAGATACTGCTGAACCTGAATGGGTGTTAGGAACTGAACGTCCTTTTTCCCTGGTTTTGGAAGTTTCTTGACGGGATTCTCAGCATCAAACATTTTCCAGTCAATCGCCCTCGAAAACATCGTCTTCAATACTTTCAACTCATTGTAAAGGGTGTTCGTGCTGATTCCGTCCTTCAAGCGCTTCTCTTTCCATTCCATGATTGCCAGTGGCGTAATTTCATCAAGATATTTCCCCTTGAACGCTGGAAGCCATTGGCAATTGATTCGGCTGAGTTCTTTGATATATGTGTTAGGTGCTTTGTCTGTCTGGCAGTGATCAAGGTACTTTTCTGCCAGCCGATCAAAAAGAATACGGACTTTTTTCTTCTTCAACAGATCAGGAAGATCCAGGTCATCCAACGCGTTGCGCTTTTTAAATTCGCGCAATACGGCCTTTGCTTCCGACTTTGTGGTTGCTACCAGTTTGAGATACTGCTTTCCTTTCTTGGAGTATCTCAGATACCATTTCCCTGGAAACCTTTCGTACACTTGAGCCATTTGACTCCTCCTTTCTGAAAATCCAATTTTCGAATACACTTTTGCGTATCCGCCATGCTCTCCCGACTTTGAACATGGGAATATCTTGTTTTTCTGCCATTTCACGAACAGTTGAAGTGCCGAGTTTTAAATAGACAGCGATCTCCTTAACGGTAAGCAATTCCTCCATTATCCATTTGAAATCCTTATAATTTTGAACCGACTTCTACAGCTATACCTGCAAAAATCAGCAGGAAGATTGGATTTGCGTTGGTTCTGACGCATTACAGAGGGAATCTATCAGTCCATTTTTCTCCAGCCGTAGTCGTTACAATAAGTGAAAAAAATATGTGTACCCCAGACAGAGAAATACTCTTTGTGTGGAGTGGCTTATATCGACTCTTACAAGCCAAAAATTCAATGTGTTTGAATTAATCAGGGCAAAGGTGGGAAATCGGCCCTACTTTAACTTTATACATACTTGACATATCTGTCAACATCTAATCTTAGCTATCCACACTAAGAATTGTTATAAGTATGCATAAAATAAGACTTGATTATACTCTTACTATAACAAAATGCGTTGTAGGGCATCCTGGAGCGTTTTAGAGGTATTATACGAGTATACTTTAAGACGTAACATTAAGTATTTTAAGGATAATAAGAGACTAATATAAGTTTCCTCAATTTCTTGCGTGTACATTGTGTATTCTTACTTTTACTCTGGGAAGATAATGAAAAAATGGAAATGTAAGAAAGCTGCATATTCCGGCAGGAGAGAGCCACCGAATCCGGGCGCTCGCGAGCGCCCGTTCCGGTTGTCTGCGAGCACTAACCCGGGGGTGCGAGCAGTGTTCATATTCTGATGTGAATCCGAAGGAACAAAGCCGGTCATTCCGTTTGATCGTGGCAATGCAATCCAATAGGTGCGGCCACTATCTCCAAACCTTGCTTGGCATAGATTCGATTTCCAGATGTTCGGGTTGTATAATATCTGTGCCTGTCCGGAGGATAGGGCTCTGCAGGAGTGCAACCTGAGCGCCGGGGCAGGTGATTATACGGATGGGCGGAGTCAGTCTCTGCCCATTTTATGCTTTGCCCATCCGGTAATCCAGAATGCGAAAAACTCATTCTTCTGGATCGGTTATTCCTGCCCAGAAATAGAGGTGCTCGCACCCCCCGGATTGCTGCTCGCGAGGCAGGAATCACTGCGTACATTTCACTGGAATTAGTGGCTGCTCGCGCCCGGAATATGCAAAAGCTAGTAAAATCAATATATTATGTAAGGGAGCGTACTAATCTGGGGGTGATTATATGAAACGATAGGGGGCTGTGCTTTAGTAATGTAAATGAAAGGGAAGAGTATATTTTGATAAAGTGTATTGGGAATATATTATTAATTTAGGAAGATGTTGAAAATGATATTGTATTCAAATGTAGTAAATACAAGGCTTCTTGATGGGGTGTGTACTAATCTAGGGAGAGATGGTTATGTGTAAGGGGTGTTTTTTAGTATTAACACAAGTAAGATATTATATGGGCCGCCGCAGACGTATGAAGTATATTTATTACTCAGCACGTTTCCCTGTCATTTTCTCAATATTTAACTTGAGTATTGTAATGATAGAGAAAGCGTTTTCATCACCAATAATTTTGTCTATCATTGGCTCTGGGTCTGGCTCTAAATGCCGTATTAAAACTCTAAGAGCTTCTCTCTTCTCGTTGTCGTCGGAAACAATCATCATTTTACCCCATAAAACTAAAGAACTGAAATGATGCTTACATTTACTAACTATATATCCCAAATCTTGAATGATAGTACCACATACATTGGGATTTGCTTTAATGAAATCAAGCTTTAGTCCCTTTAAAGCTGCATGGAAATACAAACAGGAATTTCTCTCGTCGTATCCATAACTCAGCGTAACGATATAGGGTTCATTATCCCGACATAGCGCTATTGTTATATACTTCCCGTTTTTTAAAATACGAGATAATTCCTCTGTATTTCTTATTTCTCTGTCTATTCTGTTCATGTGATAATTCGGCATGTATCCTCCTTTTGAAAACTGATACTGGAAAAGACTGTATGTTAACATTGGGGGATACTCAAGACTCATTGATTTTACTACAAGTAGGAAAGTTTTGGCCGAGGCAGAATAAACAAAGTGAATAAAATCAATGTGTTTCAACATAGTGCGTACTATACTAGGGAGAGAAAGAGATGGGAGGGGGGGTTTTTGTATTAATAGAGAATTACTCCCCTTCAAGTTCCGTTAATACATTCCATTTCTGGGTTTCACTTAAAACGATTTGTTTAATGCGCCCCGACCAAGTATGTTCTCTCTGCATATCTTTGTACGCCACATAGAATCCATCATGTCCCCACAACACTATTTGAAATTCATCCGTATCCTTAGCGAGTCTGACTACTGGCAGTAATACTTGTAATTCAAGAGCCTGCGCTTGTAGCGCCATTAGTCTTTTTACATTATTTTTTCGAGGAGATTCATATTTCAATGTTAACTTCCGTCCAAAACAAGTATCAATATAACCTCTTCTAATTATCTGTTTCTTTTTCTTCTCCCGTGCATTATAAAGCGCCTGCATAATGTAATTGTTTAATAGCTCTTTAGGGGATTTAGCACAATTAAACTCCACTAATCCAGTTTCTAAGTCTCTTTCAATAGCAGATTTCCATTTACCAAACAGCAGTGCATAGAGTTCGTCTTTTAAAACACTTTTTATTTCATCAAATGTATCCCTGTCTGTGGATTTTAAATTATCATGATTAAATCCCAAATAGCTAAATAACTCTCTCCATATATGACCACCTGACGCTAAAAATGTTTTTACGACTTCAATATCCCATAGCGCGGCACATATTGCTACTTGTGAGTATTTTAAATCGTAATAATTCCAACCTTTTGTAAGTAATTCCCTGTATTTTCTTTTTAAAAGCATCCATGATCCAGTGAATATTCTGTCTGTCATTCCCTTTCTACTGGGTCTGTAAATGGGAGTAGTGTGATTATCACACATGTTTTTCAAAATACGTTCATGATAATTTCTACTATTACAATCTTGTATCTTTTCTACTTCAGCGATAACAGTATCAATATTCTCATTGAATTTCACTGTGTAAATGTTGTGAGATCGGCTTTTCAAGTAATCCAGTAGTTCTTTGGCGGCGGGTTCCATTTTACATATTAGATGAAATGCTTCACTACGCTGCATTTCAAAGTCTTTTTTACGTTTTTTAGCTGTATAGCTCTCCCCAGTAGAGATTAACACCTTCGTAATTGTTCTGTTTTTCCGTGAGGGTAATTCAAGTTTTAAAGCAGTAATTATTTCGTCTTTCCAAATGACTCTGGCTGTTCGGGCTTTTTTGTCATTTTTACTGTAATTTGAATATGTGAATGTTGTTGGAGTCATTACCTCAGTTTGAAATCTCTTTAAGAAGTTTTCCGAGTTGTAATTATTATTAACATATTCACTTTCTTTCCCTTCAATATCGGCAATGACATCATAAGGAATAATAACTTCTTTAGTATCCTTATCGAGATGTTCTGAAAATAGTAAGACAGCAATAAACTTCCTGTATGAGGCATCTTTGTTTAGTCCAGGATAAAGTTCCAGCAGTAATTTCCTAAAACCCTTTGTAACTGTTGAATTTTTTGCGTAGTCTCTGTTTATATGCTTAGAATTACTCATTGCATTACTCCTCATATTAGTTCACATAGTTACATAATCCTCCATATTTTTTCAATATAATTATTCTCTCTGAATACAATCGGTATATTGACAAGCTTCAGTATAAGAATACAATTGTTTTAATGAGTCTATGGGATTGCCTGTTCTGGGATCACACGGAATCTTTTTATGTTTCTCGACCCCTACTGCTTTCTTACTTTTCCAGGTAACCCATTGATTTAAACCTTTCAATTCATTCGGGAAATTATTAAAATTAAATTTGGTCATTTCTTTCTCCTTATGACCACTACAGAAACAAGAGTTTCTTAATCCTAATCACCACTAACCTCAGAGTGGTGATTTTTTTATAGGTTTTCGTTTCATCCATTCGTCAAGTGGCTTAAGCGAGGCTTTATTCACTTTTTCTACTCTCTCTAAAATGATAAATTTATAATCCTTATTCTATATAAATCTATAATTTTTCCACTGTTTTAATACTCAAATATTTTAACTATTTGATTTTATTATCATTTTTTATTGAGAAAATAGAGGGAAGTTAAAAAGTGTGTTTGATATTTCAAATGACTAATATATGAATACGGGGGATGATAAATATCTCACCCCCCATATTGCTAAAGCCTATTACTTGACTCCCAGCAGAGACATGATGATAAAGGGTAATTGCACTTCTCTTCGAGCGCGAGTCATGGCGACATATAATAAATTCAATTCAGATTTATTGTATTCTCCATTCTCCGTTAAAGAGAAATCATCTACTACCAATATCTTATCCCACTGTCGGCCTTTGGCTCTGTGAACCGTCGAAACAATTAAGTTACTGTCCTGTTCCGATGCATTCATTTTTCCTAGTGTTGCCAATAACTTATCCACGCCATATTTCTCCACAATTTTTACTAACGTCTTTAAGTTTCCTCCCTCTTCTGTTTTTGAATAGCTGATTATTTCCGACCAGCTCGTGAATCCAAAGAATTCAGGGATTTCTGTATGTTCTCCCGATTTTAATCTATTCACTGCCGTCAGGAATCGGATGATCTCTCCATTACCTCCCAGAATATGAGGTGTTACTCCTCCCTCCAGACATTTGATCGTATAATCCACTACACCTGCATTCGTTCTACATAAAATTGCATTGGGATCATGACACTGTAGTTTACTTATAATGGAAGAATTACCTTTAATACATTTCAGTTCTCCAAGTAAAGACAGTAACTTCGTAGCTGCTTCTGCTATGGAATCACCAAATCTGAAACTTTGCGTCAGGCTTGCTTCGTTATCCGTCTTCAATGTATCCATTGCGTTGATTGCTCCACGCCATTCGTATATTTGTTGGTATTTATCTCCCACTAATACGATTTGACACTCTTGTTTTTTCAATACTCCCAACATAACGGGAGCCGTATCTTGTGCCTCATCCAGCAATACATAATTTACGGGAATAGTCGGATGACTCAGCGCCCAGAGTTTGAAGTAACCATCATGTCCAAGAGGAATAACACTCTTCGCATCCACCATCAGCTCCCATAACGTATTTGCATAATTAACAATGATTCTTTTAAGTGATTCGATATTCTGTAATTTCAAACATCCCCACTCGGGCACATGTTTAACATCTATATTCTCATCATCGCTCTGCATGTATTTTCTGACAGTTTCGAGTATCAGAGATGCACATTGTCTGGGAGTCAGTTCAATATTTGAATTTAAGTTTAGAGATTCGAGATATAACACTTCTGCTATTCTATTGCTGTTCATCGTCCCAAACATTTTATCTTTCGTATATTTGTATTTTGTTTGTATGAAAGAATATGCAATGGAATGAGATGTCTTACATGTCACCCAGTATGGAAACTTGAGTTTGGCTTCATCTGCAAGTGTTCGATTAAATGCCAAGTAGAGTCCCGAATGAGTCGACGTATCTGCTAGAAATTTGAGAGTAGATGTCTTACCCGATCCTGCAAATGCATTGATTTTAAGCGATTCTCCTGTTTTGAATAAGTCGATTGCTTGTTCCTGTTCCATTGTCGCTTTGAATGATTTTAACATTGTCATGATATTATTCCTTAAATTCTCTGGGAGGTTTCCCTCCCAGAGAAGAATCCGTTACCAGTTTTTACAAGATTGGGAATGTTGACATGAAGAACACTGCCATCCCGTATTGGGATAGAAGATTCCAGCCTCTATTGCATCAATAATCTTCTTTGCGAGCTTCATCATGCGGTTATGATCAGATTCTATTCTCATAGTGGGATAAGATACGAGTTCAGGTTTCTTTGTTTTTGTAATCACATCGAATCTGGCAAGAAATGTCTTATCTCCATTTACAAGAGAGCTGCGTGATAGAGCGCAAGTATAAATTGTTAATTGTAAGTCTTCATCCGCTTTGGAAGGAGCATATTTTTTGGATGCAGTTTTGAAATCAACAACAACGATTCGTCCATTCATATCTCGTTCGATCAAATCGATTCTCCCGAATAATGGAATGGGTAAGAGTTCTCCGTTTTGTTTATCCATTTTTTGTAATCTAAATTCCTGCTCGATACAGATCGGCTGACCCACGACTGCATTTTTGTAGAACGTCTCCAACATTTTAAGACCGAGCTGATACAGAGACTGATCCGTTTCGTCTTCGTCAAACTTAACTTTCTTGTCGATATCCAATCTCAGAAACCATTCATTTTTAAAGATTTGCAGTATTTCATCGAGATCAGGCTTCGTTTGGGTTTTCTGTATTGTCCGATAAAAGCAGCCAATCGCTTCGTGAATAGTTCCTCCGAATGTAAGAGCAGATGGGGTAAATTCTGGTTCCAGACAGTCCACATACGCGAACTTATACTTGAGGGGACACATTAAATACGTTGAGAGCTGAGAATAACTCACATGGCGTTTTTCCTGATTATTCATGTTTTATCTCCCTGAATAAAAAAAGGGCCAGTGAGAATGTATCTCCCACTGACCCTTACGTTAAAAATATGAACTCTTATGCGTTCAGTTGATTAATGAGTTCCGATGCCTGGAGCTTGGAGATTTGATGGAATCTGACTCCAAACAATTTCACTGCCATTTCTTCGACTTGTGAATCGGATATACCCTTACGGCGCGCCAGAGTAAAACAATACTTCATTTGTTTCGGTGTAATCGTCATATCCAGAGTTTCTTCTGTAGCTTTTTGAGTGTTTTGAGGAACTTGAGATTGAGTAGGAGCCTGGGGAGTTGATGGAGTCTGAGGTTTTACTGTATTTCCAGTATCAGGATTTGTAATAACAATGTCCCCATACAGATGTAAACCGATACCAAACAAACTCGCACATTTCTTGAGAGCATCCGTAGCTGCTGATTTGAGATCATCTCCAATACACAACGTATTCTTCGTCTTTGAATCGCGTGTAATGTTACTCGATCCGAACTGAAATTTCACAATGTCTCCCACTGACAGTTTACCGAGCACAATGACTTCTTCATCTAAAATCTCAAATCTTGTAACTTCAAATGACCATTCACTTTCAAATGCGTCATTGAGTCTCTGAATGACACTATGACCTTCAATGTAATCGAGCATTTTACCCCAGAGTCCTTTTCTCTGCTTAATCTGTTCTCCCGTAAAGGGCGTTTCAAGAATCGTTTTAATCTCTTTCTTCATGTCTTTCTCCTTTTTAAATACACGTCTGCTGTTTGAGGGAATAAATATCCCTGTATGTTATTGACTGTTACACTCTAACTGAGTGTATTGAGTGTGATTAAAAGAGTCGTGCCGTTATTTTTCATTGAAGATACGTTTATTGTGCCTTTGTGATTCTCAATAATTGATTTCGCAATATAGGCTCCGAGACCTCTTCTGTCTTTTTTCGTCGAGTAGAAGGGAGTAAACATGCATTCTTTCTGTCCTGGCGTCATTCCGATACCCGTATCTGTAATTTCAATGTAAGCGGTAGTATGTTCACTCCAGGTTTTGATATTGAGAGAATTATTATCATTACAGGCATCCAGAGAATTGTTGAGTAAGTGATGGAAACATTTTCCCAATGTATAGGGATTTCCAGATATTGATATTTCGTTTCTGAATTCAGTTGTTAGTTTAATTCCTTTTTCTTCGATAGTGGATTTGAGATTGTCTAATTCATTTGTAATAATCTCATTGAGACATACGCATTCCATAAAAATGGGAGACGATATTTCTTGAACTGCGGCGATACAATACTCCAGTCTCTCATATGCGAATTCGAATAGTTCCATTGAAACATTGAATTTCGACATGAACTCTGGGCAGCATTTGAGGTAATTGAGTTCTTTGGTGAAAATACTCATTGCGTTTTTCAGTTCGCAATTGAAAAGATAATTCAATACTCTCGCTTCAGTATCCATGAGATTTTTTTGTTGAGTCATGACTAACGTTTCCATAACATTCCTTTCAAATAAAAATAGCCGTAATGTATTTACACTACGGCTGTGTTGAAGAAAGCTGACTGAGTTATCAGCATGAGTTTTTGGGGATTTTTACAATGTAACTATAACTATATTATGCATAAACATGTCTCTATAATGCATCTAAAACGCGCCACAATGCCCTACAATCGATTTTTATTATTTTAGAGAGTGATAGTGCTGCTTACATTAACACTATAATTTACAAATGATATAACTTATTGTATTTGTTATCTTTTAAATTATAGGCTAAGTTTTATAGCATTAATGAGATATTGGGGAGATATCTTTAAAGTGTGCAGGTATTTCGGAGCGTTTCAATAGTATTTGCAACACTTTGAGCCAGTATTTGTAAGGGATGATGAGAAGTCCCCTACTTTTTCAAGTATTATGCAGAGACAGCTTCCAATGTTTCAACTATGCGAACATTAAGATTAATGTATCTTCGTTCACCTGTTCGTGGTCCACATTTTTTTAATCAAAAATATCCATTAAAGAATCAAACCAGCTTTCTTTGCGGCGTGGTCGATTAGGATGTCGATGGTCATTATCACGATATTCTTGGTTGGAATTTTTAGGGTGATGATTTTCGTTATCGTATTGCTGTGTTATTATTTCCTGTTCATTTAACGCAACAGAAATAAGGCGTTCCAATTCACCTCGATCGAGCCAGATACCTCGACATTGCTGACAAATATCGATAGTAATTCCATTTCGGTCGCGTTCTTCTAAAAAAACTGATTCACACCTGGGACATTTCATCATGTTCTCCTCTCAGTTGAAATTTGCAGCATGTTGCCAATTCCCCACCTTATATTAGCAGAACAGCAGGAGGTCTCAAAGGAATTGTTTATGAGCAAGTTAAAATTTGGTGATTTGTTTAATTCAGCAGCGGGAATGATTATTCACTCTTTGAAATGTTATAAAATGATTGCACCAATCAGAGGCAAATCTATTCACTTCTCATAATGGCAAACGAATGACTATAGTTGTTCCTTTCCCGAGTTCAGATTCTACCTCTACACTCCCACCATGATTTTCAATAATACTTTTCGCTATGTAAGCACCAATACCAGTTCCCGTTTCCTTCGTTGTGAAAAATGGTGTAAAGAGTGATTCTTTCACTTCTTGAGTCATACCGATTCCAGTATCTCTTACTTCTATTACTGCTCTTACATTATCTGCCGTAACATTTATGCTTATACCATCATATCTTCTACATGCCTCATATGCGTTTTTAATGAAGTTTATTAGACTTCTGCCGATCTGATTGGGGTCTGCGATAATGTAAATGGGATTATTTAAACCTGAATAGTGGAAATTAATAGACTTTAGTTCCATTACTGATTCTAAAATTGAAACCTGTTCCCATATTATTTCACAGAGATTGAATTCTCTCTTTCGGGGCGCACAATAAACATCATTTAGTGCATATACAAGTTTTTCAATGTTGTCGCTGATTAAATTTACATTCGCTAACTCTTCTGTTAATTCAGAATTTTTTGAATATTTTATTTTTAATTGCTCAGTTATCATTCTTAAATATTCCAGACTGTTCCGTATCTCATGGGCTAACTGAGTCTGAAGAGACACTAAGATTGTCATGATTTTTCTCCTTAAAAAAAAGGCCGCAATGTGAATAGACACACTACGGCCTTATAAAGTTATTGCGTTTAAACCATTCTAAAACGCGCTACAATGCCCTACAATTGATTTTTATAGTTCGGGAGGGTGTTGATACCTGCCAACTATGATAACAAAGTAATATACTCTTCTTATCTTATGGCAAGTAAAGCAGACGTATTAATAATAAGTTCCAATACTTTTTCCACGTCGCTTAATACGGAAATACAAACATACGCAACATTCTTATTCACTTTCTCAGCGTAGTAAGCAATATAGTCGTATGAGTTGCCAATTGTAGCTCCAGGATTCTTACTGAATATATGACATAATGTTTGAGCACTTAACTCTGCTACAATTTCCTGTTTCCAGTTTTGACCATTTTCGAGATTACCCTTTACTCGTTTATGTGCCGCATGACTCAACTCGTGAAAAAACGTCTTCTCTTCGGGAGTGGCTAATCTTATCTTTTCATTTTTAGTAGTGTAATAGCCATACCAGCCACCTTGAAATGCGACGGGAGCAACGTCGATATTCCATAATTGAGCGACATTAAGTAAGGGAATGTCGGGTAACTCAATTTTCTCATACTCAAGTTCTTCACCTTTCGTATCTTCGACTTTAAATACGGGCACTGCGAGAAATCCTTTTAAAAATGTTTTTATATCAGTGGGTTCATTGGGATTCTCTTTTTCTTTGTTTCTGACAAGCCAGGGAGCGAGAATATAAAACGCTTTACTACCTTTCTTCACATATCTGTTTACTTCATTCCATTGTCTGAACCCTCTGGCGTCGGATGTTCCATTTAAAATCATTATTATACGATTGGGAAGACTCCATACATTTGAAGGAACGTCGAAGGGTGGGAAAGTGGCATATGAGATAGCCTGGGGAACGTCTCCTGTTTTAAATAGCTCTATGATTCTATTTAACGCTTCAGAGACATGGGGATGTAACATTGTCATGTTATTTCTCCTTAATTGTGAGATTGTTGATAACACGTTTTGAAATGGATTTTACAAATGCCTGAATAATGATCTTCTCAATACATTTTAAGAAGATGAGAAGTAGTGAGATTCCAATGAGTAAGAACATAACTTTTCCTTTCGTTGAGTTAAAAGTGTTTTTACACACGACTCCCTTTGCGGTTTTTGAGTAACCACAAGGGAACGAACTTAGTATTTTGAATTTACAAAAAAGGAGTCTCTTTTAGAGATTGCTGAAATTAAAAAAAGCATGCTTATGGGACCCTTGGAGTTGGGACTCCCTTAAACATCCATATACATCCAGAGTCACTACTCCAGACAAAAATGTGGTATTTCCAAAAATTATATATTCTGGATTTGGGCTTTGACTGGGGTTGACAAATATGTGTTGCTGTAAAATATCACATTGGCACAGGAAAGAATCTCATGAGTATTCATTTGGGGAGTGCTAAAAATCGGTTAGTTCCTTCCCATGAAGCATTCATCGGGTGAGCAATGAGCATTAAATCCCGACCGTCAGGGGTTATCTCTGCAATAGGATAGTTATGGCTTCCATCAGAATTTTTCCAGCTATCGTATTTCCGCAGAACAACTATTGGAAACTGCACTTCGGGATGCTCCAGCCGTGGAAAAATAACAAGGTGATCTATTTCCGCAGATTTCAGATTATTTTCTTCGAAAAAAGTGAGTATTTCATTCGTAGTAATCGTATGGTCCGACTCAATAACATACATTGTATGCAGGCCGAGTAGTGGGTGACCTTCCAGATCAGCCGCAGAGATCGGGCCACCAACGACAATTTTTGGATTATTCTCCGCCCACCGTAATAAAAACTCTATTGTGACAGTAGTTTTATAAGGTCCTAATATTTTCATCACCGTTACCTCCAAATTCACATTAAAAAAGAAAACATCAGCATGTCTATCTAAGATGAGAATAATCTCTGGATGAGCTGTTTACAAGTCCCTTCCCTCTCTATGAAATCGTCGTCACGGTGTCACACTTGGATTAATTGACTGATTTTGTTGTAGTATTTTTACAACTTATCCTACAGGCTTATACCCCCTGCCGCGCCTATCGGATTACATGTCGCAATTCATCGGATTCAGATTATCTCTTTATCGGAATATGCAGTGTGACAGTGTGACTTTAATTTTGGAGAGAGATAGGAAGGCTCAACAATAATTTTCTTAATTTCGACAAATTCTCATCTATATGATAACTTCATATCATATGGGAGGCATTTTATCATGAAAAATAGTATCATCATCTTCATCATCGGGATATTGTTAGCTGTGTTACCCGATAATATATTGGCGGCTGTTATCCATGTTCCTTCTGATCAGCCGACAATTCAAGATGGGATCGAGACCTCTGTAAACGGAGACACAGTAATTGTGGCAGCAGGAACTTATTTCGAATGTTTGGATTTCGTAGGCAAATCAATAATCGTAGCAAGTCAATCAGGGGCTTATGAAACAGTTATTGATGGGGGATGCAGAGAATCTTCTGTAGTGAAATTCATCAACGGAGAAATTTCGAGTTCTATTTTAAAGGGCTTTACTGTTCAGCAAGGGTGTGCGGAGTTTGGAGGGGGGATTTATTGCTATAATACTTCACCTACTATTGCAGAGTGTATTATATCGAATAATCATGCAGACTCGGACGGAGGAGGTTTCTTCTGTACATACTATTCTGAACCCACGATTTCAGATTGTACTTTTTCAATGAATTATGCTGGGTGGGGTGGCGGAGCAATATACTTCAATAATCGTTCCACAGGATATGTCATGCATTCTCAAATCGTACAAAATACCGCTGGGTTGGCAGGTGGTGGTATATATTGCAATACAAATTCCTATCCTCAGATTTCTAATTGCGAAATCAGATACAACGCAGCCGAATATTTTATTGGAAGCGGTATTTGCTGCGGAGCAAACTCTTCACCTTTCATTTTTGGATGTCTATTTTATTCAAATACAGGCCGTGGCACGATAGCTTGTATTGATAGCTCCTCACCTATTCTTGTCAATTGCACTGTTTCAGGAAATTATTCAGATTTGGAGTGTGCAGGATTATTCCTGTCAGACATAGCATTTCCAATAGTTTTAAATTGCATTTTTTGGGATAACAATGGAGAAATTTGTGGTGATGGAAATCCGTTGATCTCATATTCGGATATCCAAGGATATTACGAAGGAATAGGAAATATTGATGCAGATCCGATGTTTATAGCTGGTTCCAATGGCGCATTTTATTTAAGTCAAATTGATGCAGGACAATCCCAGAACAGTCCATGCTTAGATATAGGAAGTGACTGGTCTATAAATGTTTGTTTGGAAGTATTGGGGAATCAGATCTGTATGTCTGATTTGACAACAAGGACAGACAAAATCACTGATACTGGTCGAGTTGATATGGGATTTCATTATCTCTCGTCATCAAATGCAACACCTACTCCAACTCCCACAATAACTCCAAGTCCGACTGCCACTCCGACTCCCATAATGACGCTTGGAGTTATGATTGACATGCCGCACTATATTCATCCAGGTGAAAAATTCTGGGTTACTGGCAAATTGATCAATTCAATAGCACCATTGAAAGATATCCCAGTTTTTTTTATTTTTCAAATGTATAGCTCCTATTGGTACTGGCCAAGTTGGTCGTACAACAACGCCGAAGGTCATGGCGACATCGACTATAAGATTTTGAATATCCCATTAGGTATTACAAATATTGAAATTGTACGTTTATTTGAATGGATTGATACGGGAACTGATCAAGTATCCAATTTATGGTTTTGGGGTGCGATGCTGAATCCAGAATTGACAGAGATTATTGGGGATTGGGATGTTATCAATTGGAGTTATGGTCCTCAATAGTTTTCCCAATTTACTCTTGCCCATTTCAATATACATGATTGAATATTAACCTCATATAGGGTGAATTCAACTCCATCTTTCACTGAAATCAGCGTCACGGTGTCACACCAAACTCAATAGATTAATTTTATTGAATAAAACCGCTTCATGATATTTGATACAAAATGAAACGGTAGAGTACACATGGATGATATGCCTTTTGGAGGTGTATGAAATTTCCAGTATACTATTCTTTAGGGACAATTTTCCGACTTTGTAGAACTATTTCTGCCAAGCTAATAGGAAAAATGTTTACTCCTAAAACTCTCTGGAGATGGGAGTTTAAGGAAGGAGGTTAAGATGTTTAGAAGAACAGCGATAATGTTGTCGTTAGTCGTATTCGGATTGATGGCAAATAGTATAAATGCTTATGAGTTGCACAAAGCAGCGAAAGCTGGAGACGTTGAAAAAATGAAGAACCTCATAAATCAGGGGTATGATATCAACAAAGAAACATTTCGTGGTCAAACTCCACTGCATTTTGCAGTATGGGCTGATGAACGTAAAATAGTCGAGCTGCTTATTTCGGAAGGTGCCAATCTCAATATAAGAGACATTCATGGTAATACTCCTCTGCATGCTGCTTCAAATATAAACAAAAAGGAACTGTTTGAATTACTTATTGCCAATGGAGCGGATGTAAACGCTATAGATATGCATGGACGAAAACCGATCCATTTAACAGCAGCAAATGGTTCAAGGGAAATGCTGGAACTACTCATTGCCAATGGAGCGGATGCTAATACAACAGATGGCTTCGGGGTAAAACCGATCCACTGCACAGCAGCAGAGGGTTCATGTGAAATGGTAGAACTGCTCCTTGATAATGGAGCGGATGTCAACGCGATGGACTGGGATGGTCAAATACCGCTACATTTCGCAGCAAGAAACGGTTCAAAGGAAATGGTGGAGTTTCTTCTCTCCAAAGGCGCTGATGTCAATTCCAGATTATATGAAAGCACGCCGTTGCACTTGGCAGTGGCGAGAGGTGAAAAAGAAATAATCGAATTATTTGTAGATAATGGTGCCAACCTGAATGTAAAAAACGATTGTAATGATACTCCACTCGATATCGCTCGGGCCAAAGGTTTCAATACGACCCGTGCAAAAGATTTTTCTGATATTACTGCTTATCTCAAATCAAAAGGTGCAAAGCTGAGCGAGGAGTTGAAATCCGAATAGTAATCAAATGCCATCATATGCATTTTAGCAAAGAACTAGCTTTTTTTACAGGGTTGCTCTGGATCTTTTATACGGTCGGGGGCACAACATTCCCAACTAGGGAAATGAGCACATACCCACTCCCCTAGTTGCATTCAAATTTTACTTTGTAGTATCCCGTAATTGCCGACTACTCATTCCGCCGTTTTTAATCAGAAACTCTGAAATCTCTTTAAAGTCTTTTCGTAAGGCAATATCCAAAGGAGTCTCTTTGTTAAGAGATAAAGAATTAATTTCTGCTCCCATCTCAACTAAATACTTTACAATCTCAAAATTCCCATCATCTACTGCATAATGAAGAAATGTCCATTCTGTGAAATCATTCTCAAGACTTTGAAATAAGTAACCGTTCCATATTTCTCTCTCATTGACTTCTCCATTTTCCAAGTCTCTTACAACGTATCCAAATTCCTCATTTAAAACATACATACGCAGTTCAAATGACTCTTCCAAATACTTTTTAAGAGAGTGAAAAATCTTGTAATGTTTGGAAAGATTAGACATAGTTTCTCCTTTCGCAATGTTTAAAAATTATTATATTTACTTAAATATAGTGACTAAAGTGCCACTATATAACCACTCTAAAACACGCTAGAATGCCCCAGGATTGATTTTTATTATTGGGGAGCAGGTAGACACTGGGTAACACTATATTTATTATAATATGCTGCTATATTGACATTGTTACTCATTATTTTAATAATGGATTTTTTACCTAACCTTAAGGAGAAAATATGGCAGCAAAGAAGAAAGATTTAAAAGAAATTAAAGTATCAGAGGGCGAGGTTGAAACTCTGACTCAGGAAGAACAGAAGATTATTGATGATTCCGTTTTTTTTATTAATGAAAAGTGGAATTCCAGTTGCAGGAATTTGATTGAGATAGGAAATCTTTTACTTAAAAATTTTTATAATGATGATATCGATCTCGCCAGAGCAAGAGGCCGCAGGAAGGAAGGAATATCACTTAGGAAATTAGCGATACGTCCTGATCTGAATGTCTCGATTGCCACATTATCAAGGTCCTTTAACCTGGCGGCACAAGAAAAATTTCTTGTTAAAGTTAATTCACCTCAATTGACTGACTCTCATAAAATACTGCTTCTCCACATTGAAGACCCTAAAGTGAAGGTCTCATATGCTAAGAAAATCATTTCAGGTTCTATCTCATGCCGAGATTTTACAAAAATATTAATTAAAGATGGTTTCATGCGACAAAGGGGACTCTCTGCTGGGAGAAAGAAGCAGTTACAAAGTAATGTTTCTGATCCCTTCAATCCATTTCTTGCTCCACTCGAATCAATCAGCAGCTTTGAATTTGATAAATTCGACTTTACTAATCTAAATCTCACTAAATCAAAAGACTTTCTTGAGTCAGTTAAAAAGGCTAAGTCTGTTCTCGATAAGTTATTGGAATCTTTGGAAAATGTTATTTAATTGTTACAGCGATGTAACGACACTTGATTATAATGCTTAGTTAACTAAAAAAAAGGGTGGCTCATAGTACACAATACTTCGGACAGTTTTTGGAGTATTGAACTCATGGAAAATCAATAAGGTAAAGCCATCTAATTTTTCTTTTTCAATTTCAGGCCGATTTTGAAGCTGTTTTAAGTTTCATAAAAAATAATGAATCAAAAAAAGCTTATTTTATAACCTATTAAAGTTTTACTTCATTGACTGCATGGCGAAAAGTGTCCGAACCATTGAGTACAGTTGTTATTTAATAATGCATGCTTATAGGGCTTAGCAGCATAGGATTCCGATGATCATCCCTTCGCATCCCTAGTGTCTACTCCTTCAATAGTTTTTAATTCTCCTAGGTTGTTGCTTCATAAAAAACCTAAGTATTTGAGACTCATATATATCAACAAAGTTATTGCTATTTTTTAAATAGCAATTTTGATCTTGACTATTGATTTCAAGGAAGCTATAAGCAACTAATTGGAGTTAGGAATCTTTTGCATCACTAAAGGAGGATAAAAATGTCAGCGTTCATCGATGAAATACAGCAATTGATCTCTATGCCAAGGGAACTGCTTATCAAGTTCAGGGACAGGTATGACAAATCTACATATCCTGGAAAAATTGTGCAGAATTTATTTTACGAAGCTTATACAGCCAATGGCACTTTTGATGCTGTTGTAAATTGCCTTGATACATCCAAATTTCAAGATTTTTACCAGTCAATGAATTTTGTAAATAGTTGCAAGGAAAATTACAGGCGAGATACAGTCATGCCCAATTTAGTCAACTGGATGAATTCTGGGAAAAAAGTTTGGGCTTTGGAACCCTCTTTTTTTACTTCGATAGTCCAAAAAGCTTCACATGGCGACAACAAAATGGTTGAGGAAATTGAATACGCCTACCAATATGATCTAGTTGTATTCCAGCTTGTCTATATGTATTTGGGTTCTTTACTGCTCGGTATGACTCCCAATGGAGCTTTTTCGACCATTTGTCATGGTCAGGTATCAGTTGGAGGGAAAATTCAATCCTTTAATGAGGTTACAGAAGCATTCTATAAGGTAATTGCTTTTACCTTCAATTCAATATACAGACCCATGAAACCACTTCAATAAAAGCCCTCTATCAAAAGAATCACAAAACATGCCACATTGCTTTTGCCAGAATTAGCTCAAAATCTTAAATAAGTTTAGCTTTATTCTGATCAATTCTATTTGAATCCGAAACATCAGAAGCAGATTTTCGGTAACACTGTTGATAGAAGTAGACTTCTTTTCCCTATATTCCGTCATTTGACGAAGGATTGCACTGGGAAGACAGCATCATGGGCTCGTTTTATTGGTGACGGTTCAGTCTTTATTTTTCAACAAGCTCCTGAAAAATTTTTCGCAGACTTGTTGACCGAGATTATACTGGTCCATAATCAAAAACTGACTCTCTCGTGAGAAAATTAGTAAATACTATTGCGCGTATAATAAATATGAGAGTTATATAAAGATTGAAATAATTTTATATCGATATTATTTGAACATCCTAAAATCCCATGTTATTATAGAGGTTGAAACGCTCAATTATCCCACAGATTCACATATCGAAACCCATCCTTGCCAAAGCGTTTCGAGGAAAATTAGTTCCTCAAGACCCCAATGATGAGCCTGCATCATCGTTGTTAAGAAGACTTCTTCCATAAACTAAATTTGGTGTTGTTTCACATGCAAAAGTGACTGAGCTGAAAAGATATTATCGTGGTAAAAAAAAGGGGATCGATTGTGGGAAAGCTACAAGAAAAATACAAAGAAGTAATTGAGATGATTGACAAAGGAGACTTCCAAAACGCCTATAAACTTACCGAAGAAATGCGAATGATACCACAGCAACCTCTCACTGATTTTCTTGTAGGTTCGATCTTTAATGATCTTGGAAAGCCAATGAGAAGACCTGACTTAATTGAACAAGGGATTCAGCTACTCGAAAAAAGAGGCGATGAGTTGATGAAGTATGAAGAAGAGTGTCTGCTTCCACAGTATCATTACAATCTTGGCAATGGATACGGTTCTCTTGCTCAGTATTGGATCAATGCGAGTTTCTCTGAGAACTCAACTAATGCTGATCTTCTTCATTACAAAAAATGGCTGGATCAAGCACGGACTCATTACGAGAATGTTCTGGACCTGAATCATGCGTTTCGAGCGCAAGTCTATATAAATTTGGCAATCAACCTGAATTATTTGGGGCGAAGTATTGAGGCATTGGACTGTTATGATCAAGCACTACGTCTAGTACCTAACCATCCAATGGCATTAGCAAATCGCGGAGTGTCCCTCTATAACTTGGCATTTTTTACATGGCATCCCAATACCTATATTCTTGAAGCTTATCATAACCTTATACGGGCTTTCCCTGGAGTTACCTCTGAATCAAAACAATATTTTTTACATTACCTTTGCATGATCGAACAGTGCTTTACTGAAAAAGAATTGCTTAATAATCCACCCCATTACCCAGGTATTAAACTGCAAGACACAGGTGATTTGGAATCTCATCTCACAAAGCTATGCCTTCATAATCGGCTTTATTTGAATTTCTGTTCCTTCTGTCAGCAATGTGAAGCTGCTATCGGTGATACAGTTATAATAAAAACGTTAACTGTCTCCAACAAAGATTTGAAATCAGAAGACGTGCTTACAATACGCAATCCTTACGTCAGGTTCTCAACGTTTCTAGAGGAGATCAAGAAAGAATTCGTAACTTCCCGATTCCTCATAGCCTTGAGTAAAGATGACAGAGCTGATTATAGTTTTGTGTTTAAACACTTTCACAGTGCTGAAACTTTCGACGGAAGATTAACAGACATCAGAATACAGTTTCTGAAGACGGCTTTTAAAGGGATGTATGATGTCCTCGACAAAATTGCTGGATTTATAAACCAATTTTGGAAAGTCGGGATGAAAGATGACGATGTATCTTTCGCACGTATTTGGTATGAGGATAAAGAAAAGCTGAACCACTTTTTTCTGACAAGCAAGAATAAAGGACTTTTAGCATTGTTTAGCCTCTACACGGATTTGCGTGATCGCCATAGATTCAAGTTTTTGAAAAAAATCAGGCATGCACTTACACATCGCTTTATGCGAGTTGGTCAAGTTAATGAGGAAGAAACTGCCGAAAATATGTCTTCCGAATCATTATGGGAACAAACTCTCGAATTGGCGAAACTCGTGCGGAGTGCGATATTATATCTGCTTATTGCTGTAGACTTTGAAGAGCAGATAAAGAAGCCTTTCACTGGCCGAGTCGAAAGAATTCAAGTTCCCAGAAAAGATATCTGATTGAAAAATACTGAAGAGTGATCCTCAGTAAATCCTGCAATAGACTTCATTAGAGTTTACAGGTGCCAATCAGGTGCCAACGGTTCCAGTGGAAATATTCATCGCGGTTTTTGGGTACCAGATAGGTATCACCCTATGAGCTTTAGTGATATCGAAGGTGAGGAGTTAGAAAATGTCTTTGAACGACCCGCGCCCAATTATCCATACATAAATGGATCGAATGGCAGAGACAGCATCAAAAACCAGATACCATTTAGATACCACTCCATTTGAAAAATACCATTTTAACTGGCTTTCCTGGCGTAACTGGCGAGAGGTAAATTCTTCACAATCCCTTTCAAATTCTGTATTTCCGTGGTGTTACAGCCTTTACAGAGAATGCTTGGTCTTACACTGTCACGCCGAAGGTCACGAGTTCGAGCCTCGTCGTCCCCGCCATTTTTTTGTACAAAGGGTTGCGAGCTAGTTTGCGAGCCATCTGAAAAGGTGGTTTTTTTCTTTTGGGTACGTTTTTTGGGTACACTGAAAAACTTGTGATCCCCCGGCAAATTGAGCGGATGACCGTTGATTACCTCAACCGCCTTGTTGGGCAGCAGATGGAAATATATCCGACGTGTCACTCTGTCGGAGCTGTGACCCATGAGCTTGCTAACCACCGTTATGGACGCACCTCCGCTGATGAGAATGGAAGCAAAGGTATGACGGAGGTCATGGAATCTGAGGTCCGGAAAACCAGCATCCTTTCGAGCAGTGTAATGCGACTTTCTGAATGTCACTTTTTGCTTCATCCCGTCTTTTCCGGGAAACACGAATCTTGACCCTCTGGTCAGTTTGTGAAGAACAGCCGCCAGATCATCCCTCAACGGGATATTTCGTCCACGTGCATTCTTGTGCGAAGATTCAGATCTGATCCTTATCATTCGAGCATCGAAGTCGATATCACGCCACTGTAAGTCCTTAATCTCCCCTTTTCGCAATCCTGCCAGCAACGCGACTGATGCAATCGGGAAGTAATCCGGTGAACATTTCTCAAGATACTTGTAGGCATCATTAACATCGAGCACGGTGATTTCACGTAACTCCGACGGGGGTAGTTTACCCACCGGGTTATTTCCTTTGTACAACCCATTCTCAACTGCCCAGTTAAAAAGCGCCTTTAACTCCTTTGCGTCGTTGTGCAGCGTATTCAGAGCGTATCCTTCATCTCGCTTCTCCGCGAGTATTACCTGAATATCGGCAGGCAAGATGTCAACCAGAAGATCCCCCTCAAATTCCGGTAGCCAGACAGTATTAAATCGGCTGGTTTTTTTCCTGACGGTATTTTCTCTCTGTGTTTTTTTGCAGTAGGAGAGGTACTTGATGACCACATCATCGAACAGAAGTTGCTCCGGCTCTACATCTGGAGACTCATCCGATGTTTCTTCGATGACACCCAGTTCCATTAGTACCTCAATTTTTTTGACAATCCCCATCTGGTTGAATCTTCTCAACCAGTCTTCCGCCTCTGATTTCATATAAATCTCCGGAATCCTCGGTCGATACCTTTTTCCGTCGATTTGTACGATGAGTCTTGGATACTCCATTTTTTTTCGTTTGCTGTACCGCCATTCCAACGATGCCATTTGCGCTCACCTCCCCTTTTCTAATTCGACAGTTTAACTTCTCACAAAAAGTGCTCTGGAGACAACTGATCAGTGCAGACTCAAGGATGTACCAGTCTCCGTTGGGGTGGTTTTTAACGAATGGAAGTTCCCCCTTTCGAGCCATTTCCCTGAGCTGTCGCACAGAGCAATCCACGAGCTTCTCCTCCGCTACTGTAGAAATCTTCAAATATCGGTCTTTCATCGGACTCTCTCATGAGAGACCAGACATTCTTCGACGAATCAGCTTCTGCGAGAAGAACCGCGATTACGGGGGACCGACTTGGAGAGCCATTCCCTCTGTTGAGAGTCACATTATAAGACTGTCTTTCAGGCTATTTTCTCGAATTAA